>JAAFIF010000055.1 GCA_013298625.1 Myxococcales bacterium | reverse complement strand
GCCTGCGATCCGCGAGCCCCGCCTGCGGATCGCAGGCTCATGGGGTGACGCCTTCGGCCTTTGCGCGTGGGCGCGTCAACGCGTTCGGCGGCTACGCCGCGAGCACCTCGATGTACGACTTTTGTCGAGCAACGGACGTGTTCTCGTACGACGTCGGCTCGGCGGCGTGGTTGACGCCAGCGAACAATCCTGCAATCCCGTTCCGCATGAATCATGTGTGGCTCGCGGTTGGAAACCACGTGCTGCTCGTGGGCGGCACAGACGCTGCGAACGCGAACATCAACGACGCTTGGCTCTTCAACCCGTTGGAGCGCACCGCCGCCGCGTGGACTCGGGTTGCTGACCTGCCCGCGCCAACGCCGCACACGAGCCGTCCTTTCGCAATGTATACGGGGCGGTCTGTGCTCGTCTACTCCGGGTACCGAGGCGTCACGACGAGCAGCGTTGCCGGTGGTGCCATCGGCGTGATCAACGGAACGACCATCTCCTGGGCTGCTTTGCCCATTTCTGGGGCACCCTCCGCTCGCGTCGCTGGATCGGGCGAGCAGGACGGCTCGACTCAGGGACTGTGGACCGGTCGAGAGGCGGTCATCTGGGGTGGAGGCGATGGCGGCAACGCTCGCAACGACGGAGCGCGGTACCAGCCCCCAGTCGGCTGTGTTTGCCCCGTCAACGCGGACGCTCCCGCGTGGCTTCCGAACGCATGCGCGGGCGTGTCGATCAGCGGCACTCCCACCTGCAATCCGTAACTCTTCGGCTGAGTACAGCCCATCTTCACGCTCTGCGAGGAGACTGAGATTCTATGCGAACATATCGAGCATTCTTCTGTGTTGCGCTGCTTGGGGCCACGCTCCCTGGGTGCTTCTCGTTGCGACCCGGCAACGACGGCGGACTGGACGGCGGCGACGGTGGAAGCACATCGCTGCCCGACGCAAGCACTGACCCGACGACGATCGACACGCGCGTAAACGGGATGCCCGACGCCGCGCTCGACAGCGCGCCAGACGCGCTCGCAGACGGCGCCCCGGACGCGCTCGCAGATGGCGCGCCCGATGTCGTGATGGACAGCGGCTCCGACGCGAACCACGACGCAACGCCGGACAGCGGATCGATGTGCGCTCCGGGACTGACGATGTGTGCTGCGTGCGTCGACACGACCTCCAGCGCGACCAACTGCGGCGCTTGTGGAAACTCCTGCGGTGCTGGCGATGTTTGCGCCGCCGGGATTTGCGGACGTCCGAGGTTGAACCGCGTCGTTCCCGAGCTCGCGCAGCCAGGCCAGGATGTCTTTCTCGAGGGCTCGTTCGGAAGCGCTGGGGCGAGCGTGCTGTTTCCGGGATCGGCGACGCCTGTGATTGCCACGGTTCTCGGGGCTGGGCGTTTGCGTGCGACGGTGCCCATGGACGCAACCGCGGGTGACCTCACGGTGACTGTGTCGGGGACACCGACCAACGCAGTGCGTTTTCGTCGAGCTTCGTTCAGCCTGAGCCTCCAGCACTTTCGCTCGCGCTACGAGCAGACCGACTTCGCGAGGCAGACACCCACGCTTACGACGGCTCGCGTCAACGCTGCTTCGCTGGTCGTGCCCGGCACCAACTCGGACTGGCTCTATCTGTTCGGCGGCAGTGACGGTGCGGGAGGTGCTCGCGCTTCGATCGAGCGCGCGATGATCAACGATGACGGAACGCTCGGCGCATTCAACGCGCGCACCGAAGCGCTCACGCGTCCGCGCGACGGCGCGCGTGCGGTCCGCGTCGGGCGCTATGTCTATGTGCTCGGCGGTGATCGAGCGGTTGAGCGCAGCACGGTTGCCGCGGACGGCTCGCTCGGCGCGTTTGCCGATGCTGGCGTGTCGTTGACGGTGTCCCGATCGAACATGGCAGTCGTCGTGATCGGTCCCTGGCTGTACGTCTTTGGTGGTGGAAGCGCCAACGTCGAGCGAGCTGCGATCCGAGCTGATGATTCGCTCGGCGCGTTCGAGACTGTACGCGTGGGCGCGACGACCGTGACCACGGAGGACCGCGTTCGGGGCGCGGCGCTGGTCGTCGGTGATCGGGTGTACCTGTTCGGAGGTCGAACGGGCGCGTCAGCCTCGAACACCAGCGAGTTCGCGCGGATCGACGGCGCGGGAAACCTGGTGCTCAACGCAGGCCGAGTCTTCGACGTCGGACCGTCCATGCGCGCGCGCCGCGATGGGGCAACGGCGCAGCTCATCGGAGGACAGGTCTTTCTTCTCGGCGGAGACGGAGAGATGCCGGCCACCACGAGCATCGAACGAGCCACCATCCAAGCGGACAACAGCTTGGGGGCGTTTGCTGTGCACGAAACGTCGCTCAGCTCTGCGCGCGCCGGTGCGGCCGTGGCGACGGTCGGCAACTATCTCTACCTCGTCGGTGGAACGGTTGGAGCAAGCGCCTCGCTGGGATTGGATCGAGCCCAGCTGATCAGCACGACCGCGACGCTCTCCATGGCCACGGTCGCTCCGGCCTTCGCCGAACCGTGTGTGCAGAACGGCCCCGATGGCGGCGTTGTGGTCATCGGCCACTTCCTGCACTTGTTTGGCTGCTATCCTACCTCGCTTCGCAGCGATGGCCGGTTCTCGATGCGCGTGCGCATCAACGTCGATGGCTCTCTCGGCAGCGGAACTCGCTACATGGCTGGAGGGCCTCGCTACTACTCGACCGGTGCGATCGTCGGAAATCGACTGATCCACTGCGGAGGGCAGAACGACGAAGGCTCGATGCAGCCGTACTCAGGACTCTGCGAGCGCCGAGCGATTAGCGATTCAGCGGAGCTCTCGTTTGTCGACTCGTTCAATAACTTGAGCGACATCACCGGGCACGCTCGGTCCGTGGTGCTCGGCTCGACGCTGGTGACGCTCGGAGGCGCGGTGTCGTTCCCGACGTTTGCTCCGTTCGTCCGTACGGTGTCCGTCAACGCCAACGCAGACTTGTCCAACTATCGTGCGGGGACGCTGTCGACCGCGACCGTCACGGCGATGAACAGAACACCTGTGATCGTCCTCGGAAGCAACGTGCTTTTGCCTTCGCACTCGAGCGTCGCTGCGGCGACGGTCACGTTCGACGCGAACAACCTCTACGATCGCTCCGCGGCGAATGCTGCATTTTCAGTGGCGAATCAGACGCTGGGCGTTCGCGGAGGCACGATCGTCGGCGGGCACTACTATCAGTTCGGTTCGCTTCAGGTCAGCCCTGCGGCCTATCAGGGCACGATCTGGCGCGCTCCGCTTGGCGCGGCGGACTTGACCGGCGCTTTCGAACAAGTGGCGACGAGCGCGTTCCATCCCGAGTGGGTCACGTCTCCGATCGTGATCGGAAACTCGGTCGTCGTGTACGCGATGCGCACCGCGATGGACATGGCGCCGCTGCAGCAGCTGCGGATTCGCTGAGTTGAAGGCCATATCTCAGCAGGACTGCAGAGTGTGCGTTGACGGGATTCACAAGATGGTGCGATCCAACATGATCGGCTTCTGCGATGGCAAGCGGTTCACCAATCGTCTTGCGGCGAAGCATTGCGTCCGTGGTAGGGGCCCGCTGCGGTGCCGTGCCAGGGCGATTGCGTATCGTGTCTCTTCACGGACGGGAGATCACAAGTGACAATATCGAAATCTAGAATTCTCTTCGTCTTCGCCGCCGTGTCGCTGGGGGCGTGCTTTACTCTGCGTCCTCAGCAGGATGCAGCAGTAGACTCTGCTGCTGCTGCTGCAGATTCTGCGATCGAAGACGACCGTCCGAATGTCACCGATTCGATGTCGCCGGCGACTTGTGAGCCGCGTTTTCATCGAGTCGGAACCAGTTGCGTTGCTGACGGAGGAGTGCGCCCCGTCGCTCCTGCATCCATGGGAGATACCGCATTGCTGCGGCCTACATTGCGTGTGGCTCTTCCGGTGGGTGCGGATGGTGCGGTCGTTGAGTTGTGTCGGGATCGGTTGTGTCGCAACATCTTGGAGACTGTCAGAGTCACAGGAGACTCCGCTCGCCCCAGCGCTTCGCTGCCTGCGTCTACAGTCGTGTTCTGGAGAGCGCGAGCGAGGGTGGGGGCGATTGATGATGTGTCTTCGAATAGCGGTCCAACGTGGCTATTCCATACTCCTGCGGCGGGTAATTCTGGCGGAATTGACACCAGCGGTCGATCACACCTTGATCTCAACGGTGACGGACTAGACGATATCGCGATCGGATCTCCTCTCGCTGATCCGGGCGGTCGTACGGAAGCCGGATCTGTTAGTGTGTATTACGCTGGTCCTAGTGGCGTTTCAGCAGCCCCCGCACGTATTCTTGAAGGAGCAAACTCTGGCGATAACTTTGGTCGCTGGGTCGCCGGTGCTGGTGACGTTAACGGTGATGGATTCGGTGACATTGTTGTTGGGGCTCCGCTCGCCGACCCTGCCGGTCGTATAGATGCTGGCTCGGTTAGCGTGTTCTACGGATCTTCAGGGGGAGTCGTCCCGACCGCGGTTCTGGTGCTGGAGGGGGTTGCCGCGGACGATCGATTCGGATATTCCGCAGCAGGTGCTGGCGACGTCAACGGTGACGGTTTCGCCGATGTCATCGTCGGAGCATTCTTTGCCGATCCTCGCGGCCGTACGGACGCTGGGAGCGCGAGTTTGTTCTTGGGTGGGAGCGATGGATTGGGCGTGACCGCTGCGCAGGTGCTCCTTGGAAACAACGTTGGAGATGAGTTCGGTGTTGCCGTTGCGGGAGCAGGTGATTTGAATGGCGATGGATTTGCGGATGTCGCGGTGGGGGCGCACAATGATCCTGGCGGCCGCGTGTCCGCGGGAACGGTACACGTCTTTCATGGCGGTCGGGTTGGATTGACCATGTCTCCGGTCCGCGTGCTCGAGGGCGTTGGGGCGAATGATCTTTTTGGTACATCCGTAGCGAGTGCTGGCGACGTCAACAACGATGGCTTCGCCGATCTCGCATGTGCGGCGTATCATGCGGCTCCCGGCGGGAGGGCTGATGCGGGCACGGTCAGTATCTTTCATGGCTCAGCCGCAGGAGTGGTTGCCTCGGCGAGCCGCACGCTAGAGGGGGTCTCGTCACAGGACTATTTCGGCGGATCCGTGGCCGGAGCGGGAGATGTGAACGGCGACGGATTCGCAGATCTTGTGGTGGGCGCTTTCGAAGCGGATCCCGGCGGCAGGAACAACGCTGGCACTGTCAGCGTGTATCTGGGCAGCAGCGCAGGCATCGGTGCGATCGCCGCAAGGGTGCTCGAGGGCGCCGCGACTGGCGACTATTTCGGTGCAGCGGTCACTTCGGGCGATCTGAACGGCGATGGATTCTCGGATATCGTCGTGGGAGCTATGTTCTCCGACCCGGCCAACAGGATGAATGCGGGAGCCGCGAGTGTGTTCCTCGGCAGCGGCGCTGGTGTCGCAAGCGTTGCAAGTCGAGTGCTCGAAGGGGCTGCGCCACAGGACAACTTCGGGCGTTCTGTCGCGCAGGTCGAGGCTGTCGGAGATGAGACCGTGTTTCGTCGCAGGCCCTCGCGACGCGCGTGCCGTGCCTTGGGTTCGCTGCTGCGGCAATCTCCGCCTATCTGAGGACAGATGACACCGTGATCGGGGCAGCTTTGCGGTCCCTACCGAATCAAAGAAGGTGGAAGTGCCAGTTGACCGTGGTTGAAACCAAGACCGAGACGTCGTCGTGGCGTGTTCGGTCCGCGATCTAAACCACTACCGCGACGGGGTTCGTAGTTTTCCCGGTGCGCGGCAGTGGTTTGACTTGAATTCAACTGCGCTGATCCGCTTGGGCATCTTCGATGCCCGTCGCGGGCGCGGTATGGTTTCTTGGACGCACTCGACATGAGTCTTCACCGCTTGCGCAGGAGTTTCTGTGTTCCATCAGTCGGCGTTCGCGGAGGTAGCCTTGACCAGTACGGTGGTGTGCCGAACGTCTCGGTGATGTTGTCACGAAGTCCGTTGTGTTGATCGCAATCGGTCATGCTTGTGCTCGACAGCCTTCGATCTGCTCAGTAGCTTTGCGAGCGTCGAGAATGGCGCCCAACCCTCCGAAACCAGCGGCCACTCCTCAGAACGCTGCTCCGAAGGCCACGCCTGCGGGAGTCGCCTTCGCCTCTTTGCCCCAGCTCGCACAGGCGCTCGTTCGACTTGAGCGAATGGACGGGGCGGTCGCGACGGCACCAGTGGCGGCCGCGAGATCGCACCTCTCGGCGCAGCCGCTCGCGACCGCGCCGCTGCCGGACTGCATTGCCTGGCTCGATCGGCTCGAGTCGTTGCTGCCCCCGATCCACGAAGAGCTCGAAGAGCTCACGCAAGAGCTCGTCGCGCAGCAGGCTGATCTGGACCCTGCCTTGCTACGACAGCAAATCTTGACAGACCCGCAGAACGCGATCCGTCAAGAGCTCAACCAGCTCAAGGGCTCGCGTTTCTCGCAAGAGCGGCAGGAGTGGAAGCGCCGCATCGACGAGAACATCAACGAGTTCAAGAACCGTCACGCGCAGCAGGTGCAGAAGAAGCTCGACGTGAAGACCGAAGACAGCGGCGATCAGAAGCTGACGATTGGTCCCTCGGACGACTGGTTCTCGGCGTACCAGCAGTGGCAGCAGCAGCAGTATGCGCGGGTCAACAAGTTCATCGCCGATCTGTTGTTCGACCGATGGACGCGCTTCACGCAGCGCGAAGTCGCTCAGCTCGTGCGCCACGTCAACGTCGACATCGACGTTGCGCTTCCGGTGCCTGCGGTAGAGCAGCTCCCCAATCCCTTCGACGCATCGACGCCCGTCACGACCGGCACTGGCCGCGTGACGCCGCGTGAGCGAGCGACGGAGACCGTGAGCCCACCGTGGCGCAACAGCTGGCAGGTTCAGCTCGGCGCGATCACCGCGCCTGTTGCCGTGGTGACGTCGATCAAGGGGCTCACCAATCTTCCGATGCCTGCCGTCGTCGGACTTGGATCGGTGGCGCTCGCGATCGGCTCGGTGATGTTCTGGCGCTCGCGCAAGTCCGACGAGCAACGACACGAACGCGAGAAGAGCGCCGCGGTCGAGAAGGGCATCGACACGCTGAAGAAGAAGATGATCCAAGAGTTCAATGAAGACATCGCCAAGCACTCGAAGGCGATCGATCGCTTCGCTCGGGAGTATGCGACTGAGGT
This sequence comes from Myxococcales bacterium, assembly GCA_013298625.1. Taxonomy (GTDB): domain Bacteria; phylum Myxococcota_A; class Polyangia; order Polyangiales. The sequence continues at coordinate 56,060 of JAAFIF010000055.1, read as the reverse complement.
GCAGCAAGCGACGCTCGATCGCGTCGAGGCGGTGATTCACTCGGAGATGCAGCGACGGAGCGACCAGCTGTTGCCCGAGAAGAAGCGCTTGCTCACGCTACGGCAACGGGAGATTCGCGAGCGGATCGACCTGCTCGCTCAGTCCTCGAAGGCGCTGTCGACCGCGCTCGTCGATATGTCGCTTCGTCGAGATGCGCTCGCGCGCGAGCTCGAGCGATCTGTTTGAGTGGAGGCGTGGCGAGCGGCGCACTTGGGGGAGCGAACCTCGCGCTCGCGCGTGATCGCGAGCAGGATTGCTCCGTCGAGTTGGGGCATCGACGATCGAGCTCGACCGCACGAGTGCTTCGCTCGATGCGTTCGTTGCGCGAGGTTCTCTCCGCGTCTCAAGGATCGATCTCGACGAACGCTGCTTCCGGCGTCGCGAAGTAGAGTCCGCGACACTGGCCTTCGGGGCTCTGCACCATCCACAGTTGTCCGGCGCGCGTTTGTTGTTCGCGTTGTGTGCCTTCGCTGATCGCCGTCGGGGCGCGAGGCTGTCCGCGCTCGTCGATCCACAGAAACTGCAGGGCCGTGCGGGTGCGATTGATAAACGTGAGCGTGGTGTTCGCGCCGCGCGGCATCGTCCGGAGCAGCGAGCGCAGCGAGCACGCCAGCGCGGGGGTGGTGTTGCGTGCCGCGGCGAAGACCAGCGGCGCTGTCAGCGACGAGTGATCCCATGGTGTTTGCGACCCAGAGGTGTCGGTCAACACTTGCGCTCGGACGAGCCGAAGCACTTCGCGAATGTCCGCGCCCGGCCGGCGAAGGTACCGCGCGAGCGCTGCGGAGAAGGGGCTCGTCTCCGACGTTCCGTCGCTCGCCGTGTTGAGCGGCTGCGTCGAGAACGCCAGCAGCGAGTTTGCGGGAGCGCGCATGTCTGCGAGCCCCATCCGGCCGTCGCTTCCTCGGAGCAGTCGTTGAATGGCCGCGTCTGCGGCCACGGTTCGGCACGCGTCGAAGAAGAGCACTGCCGTCACGTTGCGGCGCCTCACGCGGGCGAGGGCGCTCTCGAGCGTCACGCTCGATCGATTGAGGAGCTGTTCGATCTGCGTCACGTTGTCATCGACGCCCACCATGTAGTTCTGTCCGCGGACCGAGATCCCGTGCCCCGAGTAGTGGAGTACGACGACATCGCCATCGCGCAGCGTCGCCACGAACGTGTCGATGGTTCGCTGCAGCTGTGCCCCTGTCTGGTTCGTCGCGAGCGTCGACACGAAGCCGATATCCGAGAGCACCTGGTGGATCGATCGTGCGTCGTTCTCTGGGTTGCGCAGCGGAGACATCGCGTAGTTGCCGTTGCCGATCACGAGGGCGACCTTGCGCGCGCTCTGAGCGAACGCTGACGTCGAGAGCGACAGCAGCAGCACGAACATCAACGCCGCGATCCATCCTCGCGCAGCGTAGTGGGGGCTCATCGAGCGAAAGCGATCAGCCATTGTCGTCACCTCCCGAGCCGTCGTAGCTGCAGACGGTCGTGTCCTCGTCGTGCGCGGTCGAATCGGAGGACGAGTCGTCACTCGTCGAGTCATCGGCTGTTCCGTCGTCACTCGATGGTTCGCCGGTCGTCGATGTGTCGTCGGCGCTCGTGTCGTCGGCGCTCGTGTCGTCGGGCTCGTTGGCAGAGTCTTCTTGCTCGGGGGTGTTGCTGTCGTCGCTGTTGGAGCTGTCCGACTCTTCGGCTTCGGGAGCGGCGGTTTCTGGCTGCTCAGCTCGCTCGTCGTCTGTGGAATCGACGTTGTCGGACGGGGCGGGATCGTTCGACCCTGCGGCGTCGTCGCTGTCTGCTGCATCGTGTCGGTCGTCGGCTGTGCTGCTCTCGGTTGGACTCGATGGAGTATCGGTCGCCTCTTGGGGCTCGACTGCTCCGTCGCTCGTGGAGTCATCTTGCGGTGTCGTGCCCGAGTCGTTCGAGGAACCAGGCGCTTCCGTCGTGTCGATGTTTGCCCCGGTATCGTCGGTGGAAGCTGTTTCGTCCTGCCCGACGTCTTCGTTGCCCTCATCGCCGTCGGTGATGGGATCCTCGAACGGCGTGTTCGGGTCTTGCTCGACCGCCGCTGGGGCGTTGGTGATTTTGTCGTTTAGCTCTTCGGGCGCCTGATCTTCGGGACGGACAAACGTCGCCGCGCTGGCGGGAGGTGGATCGCCGCCGTCTTCATCGTCGTCCGTGACCTGAGCAACATCTGCGGGCGTGGTCTGTGAGTCTCCGCCTTGCGTCTGCGGGTCGATCTCGGTCACCTGCGGGACGTCGGTCGGTTGTGTTTCCGTTGGCTCGGACGCCTGTGGTTGCTCCGGCTGCGCAGGTGTGAGCCCTTCGAGCGCGCCCGCTGGGGGCTCCGGAACGTCTCCCAACACAGCAACGCTGGTCGTCTCTTCGTCTTCCGGCGGCTTCTCGCGCGGCTCGTCATCGACGGCCTCTTCGGGCGGCTTGTTGCCAGCAGTTTCGCGGTGATCCTCATCTGCCCCGTCATCGTCGACGCCGACGCGATCGTCGCCCGACGTCTGCTCTGGAGGGTCGACGACATCTTCGACCGGAAGAGCTTCGTCTGTCTCAGGATCGGGGGGCTCCGCGGTGTTCGACTCGGTCTCTGCTTCGCCCTCTTCGCCCGATGGCCGATCCCCATCAACGTCTGCTGTTGCCGACGTTGGCTCGTCCGCCCGCTCCTCGCGATCCTGTTCTTCTGTGCTCTCTGCGTCGTCCGCCGTGGGGCGAGCAGGCGCGCTTGCGGCGTGCGCTGGTGTCGTCGCGGGATGACTCGTCGTGTCGACTCGTTGCCAGTGCGTGGGCGGCGGAGGCGCTGCCGTTGACTCATGACTCGAAGCCGCCGGCGCTTCGGCCACCGGCGAAGCGGCTGGCGCTGGCGCTGCTGCTGGCGCGGTGGCTGGTGTGGTGCTCGGCGCAGAGCTCGAAGGCGTTGGTGCGCTCGCGTCGGTCGTCGGAAGCGCTTCTGCGTGTGCGGAAGCGGGCTTCGACGCGATGCCGGCCACAGCCGCCGCTGCAGCCGCGAGCGCGGCCTTCGTCGGCGTCGACAGCGGCTGTCCAGCCTCCGTCGAGCCAGAGGAGCCCGTCTTCCGAGCGCGGCGCCATCGCAGCGCAACGACGCAGATGGGCTCGCCTGCTCGCTCGATCGAGTCGATCGTATCGGCGAGCTCTTCTGCGAAATCCGCCTGAAGATCCGCGTATCCCTCGATCCATTCTGCGTTGCTTCCGACGCTGATATAGCGTTCGACAGCCTCGGGGGGTGGCAACGTGCCTTGCTTCACTGAGTCCTCTCCCATCGTGGGCAACCTCTTGCTTTCGTCCCAATTGGGCCTGGTGGTGACGAGCGTCCGATACGCCTCGAGCTCATTTCTGACGCCGATCGTGCTCGGTGAAGCATCGATGGCGAGACACACGCGCACGAACGCGTCGAGGACGATGCGCAGTCGAAAATCGAGCGCAGCCAACGCGTCGCCCCCTCGGTCCTCGAGCGCCTGCGGCGGGGGCAGCTGTGACTGCAACAAGCGCAGCGCTGCCTCGATCGACGCGCGGTCGAGCTGCCGTGCGAGCGCCGCGGCTTCTGTGGGCCAGAACTTCGCGGCATCGAGAACGATCCCGCCGCGCTCGAGCCAGTGAAGCATCGCCTGCGGCGATCGATCGTTGGAGAGCGTGCGGGTCGCGGCGATGAAATCGATGTGAAGCGCGTCCATTCAGAGGCGTCCTGTCAGCGGTGGCGGTGGGTGAGCTGAACAATTTGTGCAAGCTGCGAATTCGAGTGACGTGCGGCATCGTGCGCCTGCTGCACAGACGTCGCCTCTCTGACACTGCGCTAGCGCTCTGCGACGAGCGCGCGTACGAGCTGAGCGATCTCGGGCGAGTCCAGCGCGGCTGCTGGCTGTGATGAGCGAGGTCGCTGCTCGATGCGTCGCAGCAGCTCGGCGCGGACTCGGTGCACGATCTGGTCGAGGTTGCTCCGGGACACGTTGAACGTGCGGGCGATCTGCTCTCGGTCGGCGCGTCCATCGAGCTCGGCGATGATGACGGCGACGAAGAGGCTCGCGTTGCGCGCAGACGTGCCGCGAAGGGTGGCTTCGAGCTCGTGCAGACAGCTCCTCACGTGTTGGGCGCGAGCAGTCTCGTCCTCCGGTGATTGCGTGCCGCGCGCAGCGCTCACGGCATCCACGTCTTCGACGGGCTCTTCGCGTCGGCCGGCGGGACGTTGTCCTCGCACTGGAAGCGCTCGTTGCTGTCGAAGGCTGTAGAGCGCCTGTCGACGAAGGCACGTGAGAAAGAGCGCTCGCGCGTTCTGCGCCTCGAGGAGCTGCCTCCAACACCGAGCGAGAACATCTTGCACCCAGTCAGCGGCGGTCGCGTCGTCGACCGAAAAGTGCTGCGCGAGAAACCGTCGCCCGTCGTCCAGGGCTTGCTTCCACGAATAGTCACGCGGTTCGTGATCGGTCATGAGCCGCCGAGAAGATAGCGAACAACCAGCGCTCGCCGGAAGTGCGAGTTTTCGGGTCAGAGAGTCGTGCCCGCTCGTTCGCGCTGGGGCGGCATATCGTGAGGTCGTTTGCAGCAACCCAGCCTCACCGCAAACATGCGATTGGGCAGGCTCGCCCGGATTTCGAGGGGCTGTCATTCATTCGCAGCGGGCGACCGGGTAGACTCTCGGTTTCGCGTCGGGCGTGGCGAATCGTTCGAGCACACCGATCGCTGAATCATGGGAGCGAAGCATGAAGATCGAGCTGCGCGGGCTGTCGAGGAGTGATCAACAGAGCGTTCTCGAGCGAGAGGCCCCGTCGTTGGTCACCGTGTTGGGCACGTTCGCCGCGTCGAATGGGCGTGCGACGACGATGGCCTCGAAGGTGCTCGACGCCGAGCCGACGGACCTCATCGAGTGGGAGCAAGACGGCGTTGCTCAGTGGCGTCCCGTGGCGATGTTCGCCGCCGATGCCCGGCGCGGCGCCGACGTGATCGAGATTGTGTTGCCGTGGGACTCGATTGCACGATCGCCGCGCTCGACGGTCTCGCTCGTTCGGGTCGCGCGCGCGGCCGAGCCCATCGAGTCGATCGAGGCGTCGCTGCTCGCCGATGCCGCGCCCGCTGCGAAGAGCGCGCTGTCGTCGTTGTGGACCGACGCGGCAGCGACGGACAACGCGGGCGAGTCGTCTCGGCTGCTCTTTTTGCACGGCTTCGCGTCGTCCACCCACGGCAGTTTTCATCGCTGGACCAACTCTGCCGCGACGCTCGACGCGCTGAAGACACGGTATCGCGAGGGCCTTGCGTTCAACCACGCGACGATCGCGAAGAGCCCCGTCGACAACGCGATCGAGCTCGCGGGTGCGCTGAGCGCGGCCGGGGTGCGAACGGTGGAGGTCCTGGGCTTCTCGCGTGGCGGACTCGTCGCTGAACTGCTGGCGGGGCGCGCGTACGCAGACAAGGCGCTCGTGCGTTGGATGGTGAGCAAACACGGAGACGAGTGGCACGCGCTCGAGGAAAAGCTGCGCGTGCTCGATGCTGCTCGGGACGGCCTCGAGGTCACCCGCGTGGTGCGCGTGGCCTCTCCTGTCGCGGGAACGCGCCTCGCCGGCGACGTTCCTCACGCGGCGCTCTCGCTCATGCTCAGCGCGTTGCTCCGGTCCGTCGCCATGCCAACAGCTGCGAGCACCGCAACCAAGCAGCTCTTGCTTCGTCTCTTGACCATGCTGGCGCACCGGTCGCTGCCGGGGTTGTTCGACCTTCGGCCAGACAGCGCGCTCGTGCGCTTTCTCTCGGCTGCGCCGCGCGTCGGAGCCACTCGCCGCCTCGCTGTCGCCGCGTCGGTGCAGTCCGCGGGCGGCTCGTTCTGGCAAGCGAGCGCGCAGTGGGCGAGCGAGAAGCTCTTTCACGGAGCGAACGATCTGGTGGTGTCCGAGCGGTCTGCTCTCGCTGGCACCAGCAACGACGAGAGGCTCACCCTTTCGGGTTCGCGGACGCACTTCGAGTGCTTCGACAGCACCGACGCGACGCCCCAGCCGGATGCATCCCCATCGCCGACGACGACGCTCGACGCGCTGCTGCGCGCGCCGGTGGCCTTGCGCGATGTGCCGATCGTGAGCGAGCCAGGCCGCGCCGGGGCCGGAGGAGCCGAAGCGCGAAGCGCCGATGATGCTCACGGCGAGCGAGCCGCTTGGGACGTGCGCGGCAGACCTCTGTCGGGGTATCGAGTGCTGATCGTCCCCGGAATCATGGGCTCGACGCTCGATGACGAGCAGGGACCCGTGTGGCTCTCTCCGACGTTGATGCACGGGTCGTTTGCGCGACTCGCGTACACAGCGGCGAACAACGGTGTCCGCGCGACAGGCCTCGTCGAGCCTGCATATTGGCTGTTGCAGCGGGCGCTCGAGGCGTTGGGCGCGACCGTCGTTCGTGGCTTCTACGACTGGCGCAGGCCCATCGCCGACTGCGCACAAGAGGTCGCGGATCGGTGCGAGCGTGAGCTTCGCGACGGCAGGCTGGCGATCGTCGCGCACTCCATGGGCGGCGTGGTTACACGCAAGCTCTTGCTCCGCTGGCGCGCCCAGGCGCAGATCGAGCTGCTCGACCGGTTGGAGCGGGTGTTGTTTCTGGGCGTTCCGCACCGAGGGTCGTTCAACGCGGCGCTGGCGCGAGATGGGCAAGAGGGCCTCGTCCGAGCGCTCGGGTGCGCGGACGCCACGCAGAACCTCGACGAAGTTGTGCAGGTCATCCAGACGTTTCCGGGGCTCGAAGCGCTGATCCCACACGCTCTCGCAACACAGGTTCAGTCACAGCCGCTCGCCGAGTCGATCGACGATCTTCGTGAGTTCACCGAGCAGTTCGCCGCCGATCTGTCGAAGCGCGCTCCGTCGCGCGCGGCGAGGTTTATCACGGTGCTCGGCGCCCCTCCGCTCGTCGCGACGCACCAGTCCATGGATCCTCGTGATCGCCAGTGCGGCGTCGGTGACGGTCGCGTGTTGCACTCATCGTCCGCGCTCGGCGACGAACCCAAGGTGCACATCGCGGCGCGGCACGGATCGATCCCACAATCGCCTGGATTTCTACAGGCGATGGCCGCCATGATCACCAGCGGAACCTCCGCTGGGTCGAGCTTGCTCGGCGCGCTCTTCGCGCGCGAAACCGCGCCCGCGCTCCCAGTGGTCGACGAGCCGCTCGTGCTGATGTCCGCGGCGATGGGCGCAGACATCGACACGCTGCGTGCGTCCGACGCGGCGCTGTACTCGCCGGGGCAGACGCCGTTCGAGCCGGTCGCTCCGAACGCTCGGGACCATCAACTCTCGATCGCCATCCATCACGGGAGCGTTCGCGCCGTTCAGCTCGCGTGCGCAGAGATCGACGAGGACGAACGGGCGACGCAGCCGGTGCGGGCGCTGGTGCTGGGCCGCCTCGAGCAGCCGAGGCTCGACGGTGTGTTGCGCGACCTCGACGCTCTGCTCGACAACACGATTCGCCGCCGCTTCGAGCTCGGAGCGATCGACGCCAAAATCGGCAGCATCCACACGTTCTCCGGTGGCCGCACTCGACTGCCCCTCGTCGTGTTCGGCCTCGGACGGATGATCGCCTTCGATCGCGAGGCGTTCGTCTCTGCGGCGAGCGACGGGTTTGTCCGCGCCGCGTGCGACGCGGTTGATGCTGCGATGGCGAGCGGTCGTCCGTCGTCCGCTGGCACCGTACTCGTAGAGCTCTGCTCCGCGTTGCCGAGCGCGCTCGCAGCGAGCACCGCTGAGCAGCTGCAACGCCTCGCAGAGGCCGTGGTCGAGGCGCTGCTGATCGCGAATCGCGCGCTCGCGAAGGTGTCTGTCCAGATCGCACGCTATGTGCACTTCGAGCAGCATCGAGACAGCGCGTGGGCGTTGCTGCGTGCGTTCGAGGGGGCGACGCGATCGGTGCGCCTCGAGCTCGAGCGATCCGAGCGCGTGTGGGTCGAGCCGCAGATCACGCGCGGTGACGGCTATTGTGGCTCGCGGTTCGCGCGCCCGGCGGCGGTGGTCGACGTCGCGACGGTGACCATCCGCGGATCGATCGGCGCCGAACAAACGCAGTTCGAGTTCGTGCACGACGACGGGCGCGCGGCGATGCGGTCGGACCGCGGACAGCTCAGCGATGCGCGCAGGGACGCGCTGTTCGCGCTCGCGGCCATGGGGCGCGCAGACGAGGCGCGAGACCTGCTTGCAGACGTGGTTCCGCCCTGGTTCGAGCAGCTTGCGCGCAGCGGCAGAGACGTCGAGCTGGTGCTCGACTCCGCGAGCGCGGCGATCCCGTGGGAGGTCGTCGCGGACGGGCTGGGGCCGCGTCGCGCCAACGTGATCCGCAGGCTCACCGTGGCGCCGAGGCGCAGCGTGACGGCGAGCACCAACACCGCCCTCGTGATCGCCGACCCCTACGCCGACGCGCCTCAGTGGAGCCTCGCTGGAGCGCGTCGCGAAGGCGTCGCTGTGCGCGCTGCGCTCGAAGCGGCAGGCTTCGAAACGGAGCAGCCGCTCGGGGCGACGAGCGGCGACGCCGTGCGCGCGCTCAGCAAGGTCAAGCGCGGTGTGGTGCGGGTGCTTCATATCGCTGCGCACGGGGACTTCTCGGCAGAGTCTGGCGCGGGTGTGGTGCTGCTGGGGCCGGGCGAAGCGTTGGACGCGTCGTGGTGGTGGAAGCTCGACGTCGTGCCCGAGGTGGTCGTGCTCAACTGCTGCTCGTCCGGGCGAATCGCTCCAGAGCTGCAGCGAGGGATGGCGTCGCTCGCCGAGGTGGTGCTCGCCTCGGGGGTGCGGCTCTTCGTCGCCGCCGCGTGGCCAGTGAGTGACGAAGGAGCGGCGGAGTTTGGCGCTGCGCTGCATCGAGAGTTGCTCGATGGCGTGGCGTTCGCCGAGGCTGTGCGCCGAGCGCGCGTCGCGCTGCGCGCGCGAGACCCGCGAAGCAGCACGTGGGCGGCGTTTCAGGCGTACGGCGACCCTAGCTATCGGATGCTGCGCGGGGCGGTCACCGAGCCGTTGCGATTCGTCCATGACGAAGAGGCGATCGACGCAGCGCTCACGCTGCTCGGTGACTTTCGCTCGCGGCCGAGCGATCAGCGGGCGACGCTCGAAGCGGCGTTCGAGGGCTTGCAACGAGCGACCGGGGCGTCGACGAGCGGAGCGCTTCGCTACCACCTGGCGGTGTGCGCGATGGAAGTGCGGAGGCTCGACGAAGCCGTCGATCACCTTTTGTACGCGAGTCAGCGCGAGGACGCGCCGCTCTCGTCGCGGGTCTGGCTGCTCGAAGCGCTGTCTCGTCGCGCCTTCGCGCTCCCCTCACCCGATTGGAACGCGGTCGGCCTGGTCTCCGACTCCCTCGAAGCCACCGTGACGAGCGCGGGCTCGAGCGCTGCGATCGCGCACGCGATCCTGCGGCGCGCGGTGCGCGAGTCCGCGACGGACGACGCGACGATGACCGCGCTGGTGAAGCGCATGAGCACCATTGCTGCATCGTCCGAGCCGATCGGTCGTCGCGTCGCGCAAGAGCTGCGAGCGCTCGTGGCGTTGTGTCGCTACGAGGCGATCCCCGTGCCCGAGCCCAAGTCGAGCCCGCTTCCGTCGGTCACCGAGCGATTGACCCGCGCGCACGCCACGCTCGCGGGTGCCATCGAGGGCGGACGCTTGTCGGATTCGACCCGTGCTCGGGTGATCGATGCCTACCGCGCGGCGGTGGGGATGCGCGCGAGCGCGAACTGGGCGCTGTTCGTCGAGCAGTGGCTCGCGTGCGTCGCGGCCGTGGCGAAGGCGAGAGGGCACGAGAGCGCCGAGGGATTGAGCTCGCTCTCCGATGCGATACGGCAGTGGGGATGATCGCAGGGGGAGCGGGTTCGCACCGCACGACTGTGACGGGCGGCGTCGTTTCCCCGTGCGCGGCAGCGGTTCGACTCGAGTTCAGCCGCGCTGATCCGCGCTGCTGATCTGCGATGCCCGTCGCGGGCGCGGTCGAGCTCGGCGTGGCGAAAGCGCACGGCTCGCCGGTGGGCGACGAGGACGCGAGCGCTTCAAATTGACGCGTCGCGGCGCAAAATCCTTATTGCGCTTGAAGAGATCCACCGCAGCGCCACAGCAGTGAGTGATCGAGCGCGTCAACGCGTTCGGCCCGGTCGAGAGCGCGAACCTGCGCGAAGCGAGCGGGGGAGTGTGCTATGTCCCGCGCCGAGAGATGCACGCCCCGGTCAGCGGCCTTGCGGTGATTGCCCTCGTCGCAGCGACGACCTGCGGCCGCGGCAACGACCCGCGCAACTACACATCACCGCTCTGTGAGGCGTTCGCGGAGTATCGAGGCGACCAATACAACCGCTGCGTGCCCCCTTCGCTGCTGATCGGCGTGGGCCAGGTTCAGGGAAGCGACCCTTCGAGCGCGTTCAGCGATCCTCTGTTGACGGTGTGCGGAGTGTCTCTCTCGTCGAACCGCGCGCTGCTTGCCGTCGAATCGCGGCTCGCCGTTGACTGGCGCTCGTCGAGCGGCACGCGCGTGCGCGCGACAGACGTCTCGGTCATGTCCCTTCGAGATGTCGACGGCGCGTTGGTCGCTCGGGCGAGAGACGCGGCACGCTCCGATACGAACGCTGTCGTGCAGCTGCAGCAATGCCAGGCGCGGTTGTGCGATGCCAGCGCGTGGATGGTGCAATCGGTCGTGCTTGCGAATGTTGTAGTCGACGATGCGACTGCGAGCGAGAGTGGTGATCGTAGTCCGATGGCTGTCCGCCAGCCGGTCGTAGCACGTGTCTGGCCGGCGGCGCAGCAGTTGCAGCAGTTCTGCGCGCAGTCGATCGTCGTGCCCGATGGGGGCGCGTCGAGCACTCCGAGCCGCTATTGCGGTGCGAGCGCGATCGAGTGTCCCCCATACTTTGGGTGCGAGAGTGGCCGTTGTGTGCACAACTTGCGACGGGCGTGGGTGGTCGATCAGTTTCCTCGTATGCCGGTCACGCCTTGGCAGTTCGGCTACCGAGACAGCGCTGGGGGATTTCCCGGGTTTGCCGCATTCGACGGCTATGCCGAGCATCGCGGCGCCCAGGCCAGATTTGCTTCGGCGCTCGGGCTGAACCCCAACGTCCGATACTGGCCTCGTCCGCAGATCGGTCCCTATGGCGAGAATCCCAACTCGGTCGCGTTTCATCCGGGACCGAGCGGGCAGTGGAGCATCGTTCGCTTCGTGCCGCCGGTGGCCGGCCAGTATCGCTTCGATCTTCGGCTCGACAGTCCGACGGCGACGACGACGGTGCGGGTGGATTGGTTTCCTTCTGCGAGCCCTTCGACGCCTCGCTCGATCAGCCTCGATGTGGTTCCTGCGGTGGTGGCTGCGCGGCAACTGCTCATCAACACCAACGCCAACAGCGCGGTGGACTTCGCGGTGGGCACCCCCAACAACGACTTTACGTCGGACACCACCAACATCTCGCTCGAGGCAGAGTTCGTCTCTCCCCTCGAGTGATGCGCTCAGCGTAGGCGCGCCGCGAACACCGCTGCCAACGCCTCGGGCCCGAGCGCGATGATGTTGGCTTTGCTGCGGGAGTCGATGACCATCATCCGGTCGCCGCTGTTCGCGACGCTCACGGTTCGATACACGCCGCTGATCGCCTCGAAGGTGAGCGACGCGTTGGGCGCGTCCGGCGTCAGCACCGAGATGCGACGCTGTGTCGCCCAGAGCAGGCGATGCCCGTCGATCCATCGCAGCTCGATGGTTTGGTCGTCGTGCGCTGCGAGCTCGCGCACCTCGGCCCCCGAGCCTGCCGACGCGAGCCAGAGCCTCGCGCGTCCGCCCTCGCTCGACACGACGGCGACGTTGCCTCGGTTGGCCGCGAGCCGTTGCACGACGCCGCGCGGCGCGATCACGAGCGGGGTCGCTGCGGCATCGGGACCGATGGCGTCGAAACGAAGGATCTCCGTCGTGTTGGGGGAGGCGACCCACAGCGGACCGCCGTCGACGCCCGAGACTGCGTTGATCGTGCCGTTGAAGCGTCGCAACCGCACGGAGTCGATGTAGAGGTCCATGGCGAGCCCGCTGTCGAGACTTCCGTCACGGACGACACAGCCATACCAACGCCGCGCATCCGACGGAGACAGCGGCGCTCCCGGGCGACCGCAGGGGCTTTCTTGGAGTTGGCCCAACTGGTGGGTGCCCACGTCGAGCGAGCGCCATTCTCCGTTGTCTCCCTCGAGCCGCAGGACCGTGGCGCTGGTCCAGTCCAGCCTCCTTGTTCGCATCGTGAGCGGCACGGTCTCGATCGCGCTCGACGCGCGCCAGAGCCGCAGACCGCTGCGGTCGGTCCACGCGAGCGTTGCGTCTGGGCTCCACACGGGGGCAGCGTCGTCGAGCGACCGCTCCAGGCGCAGCGTCCTGATGCGCGCTGCTGTGCGACCGTCGCGGATCACCAGCACGTTGTCCGCGCCCAGCGTGGCGAGACGATCGGACCCCGATGCTCCGCCACCCCAGGCTGCCCAGCGAATGTCGGGTTGGTCGACGTCGACGGACCAACGCTCGCCGCGCTCCCATCGGTGCAGGGTGCCCGATGAATCGACGGCGACCGGGGCTCCGTCTCGCCAACCGACCTCCAACCAGTCGCGACCGTCGAGCATGCGCACCTCCGTCTCGTCGATGCGCGCTGGGTCGAAGGTCAACAGCGCTGCGCGCCCCCGGTTCGAGAGCACCATCGCTGCGCGTCCGTCCGGAGAGGGCGCAGCCCTGGTCGTGATGAAGTCGAGTGTTTGCGGCAGCGCCAGCGCGGCGGTCGCGGGCCGGGCGTCGCGCCATCGAATGACGTCGCCGTCGTTGCCGACGCCGAGCCACTGTGGGGGATCGTTGCCGCGCTGAGACGGTACTGCGCTGATCACGAGAATCGCCGCGAGTCGCTGGAGGTCCTCCGTCGACGCCTGTACTGCTGCCGTGCCCCAGACGCGCGTGGCGCTCACCGTGAGGTGCTGCGGCTGCGTCGGAACCAGCGGCCATACATCGAAGCTCGCCGGCCGAACGCCGATGGCCGCGCTCGACGACCATCGCAACGCAGGGGGCGCATCCACGGGCCAGCAAGCGCCCGCGCCGTTGCACCATCGAGCACGGTTCTCTGTCCGTTCGATGCACAACACCCGATCGCGGTCGGCGACCTGAAACACGTTGCATCGCTCGGCGACGAGCGTCGGCGCGCGCTGCCGATCCCAGCGAAACAGCTTCGCGTCCTTGGTGCCAACGAACAACACGTCACCGTCCGGCGCCCACTGCGCTCGCGCTGGAACTCCCCCAGCGAACTCCGCGACCGACGGTCGCACGGCATCGAGCTGCGACCAACGCGAGAGGCGGTTGGGCTCGACCGACGTCGATTCGCGCGAGATCCGCAGCACCGCGGCTTCGTCGCCGTTGCCCGAAAGAAGGACGGTGTCTGCGCGGGGATCCAGGTTGGCGATCCTGCCGACCGAGCGTCGAATCGGCGTGTCCCACGCAGCGCGGACCAGGCTCGACAGCGAGGCCAGGACGAGGCCGCGGTCTTCGGCGCTCACGGAGTCGTGCTCGATCTGGTTGTAGTCTCGGACGACGTTCGCCGCGCGCCGCACGAGGTCCGGCCGAAGCTCGCTGCCGGTGACCAGCGGCCGAAGCGCTTGCGACTCTGCGAGCAGGGCCGAGCGTTGCGCGCTGGCGCTCGCATACACTGCGGCGTCCGCCGAGCGTTCGGCTTGTCGCGTCGCGACGAGCTGTTGTTGTGCGAGTCTGCTCGCGGTCGCCTCTGCGGCGCGGGCGGCGATGCCTGCGTCGTCCGCCTCGGCGCGGCGTCGTTCGGCGAGGTCGCGTTGCTCGCGGGCCCGCGCTTCTGCGGCGCGCGCTTCGGCCGCAGCCGCGCGGGCGGCAATGCCTGCGTCGTCGGCCTCGGCCCGGCGCTGTTCGGCGACGGATCTCTCTCTCTGTGCGACGAAGCTCTGCTCGCTGGCTTCTTTTGCGGCGGCGCGTTCGCGTGCGTAGAACCAGAGCGAAGTGCCCGTGCCGCCGACCGACGCGACGACGATCGCGCCTGTGACGAGCAGCGCGCTGCGCCTGCGACGGGCTTCTTGGAGGTTGGCTTCGCGACGCGACGCAGCGGCGAACTGGCGCTCGTCCTCGGTGACGTCGGTGCTGTCTGCGACACGCCGCTCGGCGTCGTCGAGCGCTGCGCCGCGAAGCAGGTCTTCGGTGCGGCGACCGCCTTCGATCCAGCGAAGGGTCTGATCGAGCAGCGGTCGGTGAAGCAGCGACAGCTTGTGTTCGATCCACGCTTCGTCGAACACCCGCTCGAAGACGCGGTTGCGCTGCACCAGGCGGCGTCCGCGGCTCGCAGCCTCGCGATCGATGAGCAGCCCTGTGAGCCGCATCCGAAGCACTGCGCGGTCGGAGGTGTCGAAGGCGACCTCTTCTCCGCTGCGAACACGGCGGTAGATCGCGAGCATCTGCGCGATCTCTCGCTCGTCCAGGCGGGCGCCGAGGCGATCGTCGATCGAGTCGTCGGCGCGCTCGCTCGTCGTGCGGTCGAAGAAGCCGTTGATCGCGCGGAGGCAGTGGTCGCTGGACACGTCGTCGAAGAGCGTTCGCTGCACGATCGCCTCGACGCTGTCATCGGGGCTGCGTTGCTTCTCGATCAGCAGTCGTTGGGTCAAGTACGGGTGGCCCGAGGTCCACGCGTACACCTCGTCGAGCAGCTTCGCCGGATGCGGCGAGAGCGACGCGATCCACCGCGGATCGAAGTCTTCTCGCGGAAGATCGTCGAGGTTGACGCGCTCGCCGATGTTGAAGGGCGTCACGTCTTTGTCGGTTCGAAGCAAGTCCGGTTCGAGCACGCCCGCGAAGGCCATGGCGACCTGCGGCGCGAGCTCTTGGTAGATGCGCCTGCACTGCACCCAAAACTCGTGCGCTTGCCGACCGGGCAATCGCAGCACGCTGTCGAGCTCGTCGAGCAAGAAGATCACCGCGCGCTCGGGCGCGGCGCGGACCAGCTGCTCGACGACGGCACCCCATCGCACCGCAGGGGCCAACGCGGCGTTGTCCTTGGCCCATTGCCGCGCGCGCTGTGCTTCGTCTCGCGCGAAGGCGCGGGTCGTCTCGTGGATGAGCGTCGCGAAGAACTGCTCTTCGCTCGACGCTGTGGTGGCGCCTTCGAGGCTGATCCAGACGAAGATGCGCTCGCTCGACTGCAGCGCTTTGCGGGCGCGCTCGAGCAGGCTGGACTTGCCAGTCTGGCGGCCGCCGAGGACCACCACGACGCCTCCGCTGGCGAGCGCGGCGTGCACACGACGATCGGCAGCCCGCTGCACGTACAGGTCGCCAGCGATCAGCTTGCCGCCCGCGCGCAGGCGCGGGGTCAGCTCGTGATGCGGGTCAGCCATTGCTCGACCAGCGGCCCCATGGGTCGAGGCACGTTCTTTTCGACGCGGACGATGCCTCGTCGTTTGAGCTCGGTGATCGTCGCGGTCTTCGCGACCTCCGCTGGATTGGCGAGCAGCGCGCGGATGACCCGACGGTGTTCGATGTTGCTCACGAAGAACATCGCGTTTGGCTGAAGCAGTCCGTCGACGATCTCGTGCGCGTCGCTCTTCATCCACGCGCTGAAGCTTCGATCGCGCGGCGCTTTGGCTGCGAGGCGCTGGACGAGCGCGGGATGCCCGTCGACCGCAGCGTGAATCGCGCGAACTGCGCTCTCTGGCAAAGAGCCAGCGCCGCCGACCATCGCGATCGACTCTTCTTCGCTCCAGGGCTGGAGCAGGTGGATCGGCCAGTGGAGGATCGATCGAAGATTGGGCGACTCGGCGGGCAACGAGTCGATCGCGCAGAGCACGTGCAGTCGATGAAGATTCGGATGGCTGCGGTCTTGACCGAGCTCGCGAAAGGTCCCGAGGACGCCCTCTCCGACGCGGCGCGAAGCGAGCGCATCGAGGTTGTCGACGACGATGAAGATCACCACGGGCTCGTCGCGCAGCGCTTCGTCGGCGATGATCTCGGTGAGCACGCTGGCCGGGGCCACCGTGCCCCAGTCGAAGGTGTCCACTTCGCGCGCCGATCGGTCGAGCGCTTCGAACACCGCCTCGGCGATGAGGCGGTAGGCGCGCGAGGTCTCGGCCTCGACGCTGGGGCCGAAGGATGCGCCGTCGATGCGCACGACGCGGTGCTGCGGGGAGGCTGCTGCGCACGTCTTGCTCAGCGCGTCGAGCAGCAGGGTCTTGCCGAAGCCAAGCGGTCCCACGACCAGGTGCGGCGTCTGGTTGCCGCGATTGCTCTCGGCAAAGTCGAGGGCGATCGCTGCGTGGATCTTGGCTCGGGACGCGGACAACTCGGTCACCGCGAGAGCGTAGCATTCTGCGGTGATGCGCTGAAAATTACGGCGAGCGCCGCGCGGAGCGAGGGGTGCGCCAGCGCGGGGGATTCGTCAGAAACTGGCGTCGTGACTGGGCGGTTGGCGTACCGTCGCGATCGCGATGACCATGCCCGAGGGACAGCCTGGCGTGAGGGTGTTGCGCCCCCGTTCGACTGCGCAAGCGTACACGATCGACGAGCTGAGCCTCGACCAGCAGCAGGTGTACATCGACGTCGTCGATCGACTCGTGGTGATGGCGAGCGAGCTCGACGAGCGGCCGCAGCACCGGTTGTTCGACCCGACGTCGAGCCGGGTGTTGTTGATCAACGGCGATCGAGGCGCGGGCAAGACCGCGACGATGCGGTCGATCGTCGCGCACCTGTACGATCCGAGCACGGCGATCGCAGTCGACGCGAGCTTGCCCATCGAGGGGGGTGACCGCGAGAGGGTGGCTGCGCGGCGCTTCGAACGATGGCGCAAGAGCAACGCGTTGCTGAACATCGTCCCGCTGACCGAGCTCGCGCTGCACTCGCTTCCGTCGGGCTCGCCGTTGCTGCACCACGTGATCGCCAGGCTCGATGCGGTGGTCGAGCGCCACGCGCCGCGCGAGCCGCGCTTCGCGCAGCATGGGGTGCGAGACGCGCGCCGCGACGACGACCTCGCCCGTCAGGTGCACGAGGCGAAGAAGGCGCTGAGTCAGCTCGGCGCGACCGCAGCGCAGGCGCTCGACGGCGTCGGTCACCGCACGGGGGACGCGCTCTCGCACGCGCTGGCGCAGCAGCGCGCCGCTGGGGCGTGGCACGAGATCGACGCCCAGTTCGATCGGGCGATCGAGGCGGTCTCGGCGGTGTGCGGATGGAAGTCGTCCGCCGATGCGGGGCTGTTCGTGCTTCCGGTCGACGACGCCGACATGGAGGTGCGCCGACTGGTCGAGCTGCTGGTGCTGGTGCAGAGCGTCTCGAATCGACGTTTCGCGGTGCTGCTGACGGGCTTCAGCGAGCTCTTCTTGCACAAGTTGTCCGAGCGCTTCGGTTCGGAGATGAACGGCTCGGACCGCGCTCACGGACAGATCGCTGCCCGCCGAGACGGCGACGCCGTGGCCCGCGCCCTCGCGTTCGACTACTTCGATCGCGTCGTCCCTCCCGATCAACGATTCGTCCTCGAATCGATCGCTCCGTCGAAGCGTGTTGCGGTCTTCGTCAACGAGCTGAAGCGTGAGTTTCGTCGATCCATCAACAGAGACGCGGCGAGCGCGTCCGAGCGACTCGAGTCGCACTTTCGCGCGATCGAGAAGCTCTTCGACGAACACTACCTGCCGCGGGCGCTGCCCGATCGGAGACGCGGTCTCGAAAACGTCGCGCGGCTCGTTCTTCACGACGCCGAGCGTCTGCGGCAGCGACGCGGAGAGCTCTCCGAGCGGGAGTTCGTCGCCATCGCGCTCCATCGAGTCTGGCGCACGGCTGTGCATCGCCTCGTGCCGGTCGAGTGGGAGGGGGCCCGTCGCAGCGTGCTGCTCGATGTTGTCACCACGACCCCGCTGCTCGACCTTCGCGTCACCGAAGGGTCTTCGGACGACCGAGAGGCGAGCGCTTCGCAGGGACGGGACCCGTTCGAGCTGCTGTTGCAGCACGGCGCGGTGGACACGAGCTTCGCGTTGACCGACCAGCGCCCGATCGTGTTGGAGCGGGGGTGCCATCCGGTCGTCTCTCGCGCGCTGCTGCGACGGGTGCTGCGGCTCGAGAGCGCGCGGACCGTGATCGAAGGGGCCCGCATCGAAGACGTCGAGCGCCTCGTCGCGACGTTGATGGTCTGCTTCGATTGGGGCGCGGACGACGACCGCACGTTGTGGCTCACTGACGAGTCGGGCTCGACCGTCTACGACACCGAGTGTGTTTTTCCTGGGGACAACGTGACGTTTCGGGTCTCGTGGGGGCTGGGGCGTTTTGCGAAGCATCGGGCGCTGTTCGAGCGGCGCATCGCCCTCGAGAAGCATTTCGCCAAGAGCACGACGGTCACCCTCGAGGCGCTCGTTCGCTATGTCAGCGATCAAAGCCCGCGCGTCCCAGAGGCAGAGCGGGAGCAAGGGGCGTCGCACAACGAGCGTCGCGCTCCCGCCCAGTTTGCGGTCGCAGCGCAGATGCTCGCGCGCGAGCTGCGCCTCACCATTGGTCGCGGCGATCGACTCACCCCCGAGAACCTGCTCTCGCTGCTCGATACGATGCCGACCGAAGATCAGCGCTTCGTGCGGTCGGAGCTGCTGGACAAGCCCATGTTCTACTGTCCAGAGGCAGGGCTCTCGGTCGCAGTGTCGACGGGCGCGCTCGGCGACCTCTTCGAGCAGTGCTCGCAGATTTCGGTCGACGACGAGCACTCGCTCTGGTCACTGCTGCGGGTGTTGTGGCAGCGAGAGCGCGTTCGCCTTCTCTACCGCGCGCTCGAACCCCATCTGGACTCCCTGCGCGCTGCGCTGCCGTCGTCGGCGCAGGGGGCGCTCTCGCTGTCGCAGATCGTGGACGAATACGACAGGCGCCTCGGGACGAGTCACCCGTGGTTCGAGCTGGTCACCCGCAGCGGTGAGCCCTCGGAAACGGTGCTCTACCGCGAGCTGAGCGGGCGCCTCGGAAGCTACCTGCTGCAGTCGGACGACTTTCGAGAGGCTCCGTCGATCGCCAACTTCTATTGGTACTTCGAGGGTGTGTTCTCGCGGGACCAAGAGGTGCGCGAGTGGATCTCTCGCTGCTTCACGATGTTCGCGCCGCTGGTCGATCTGCTGGCGGATCCGAGGCGCGTGCCGCGCAAGGACGGCTATCTGCAGTTGAAGGCCGTCCCGCGGCTGTTGTCGAAGGCGATCCTCGACTGCTGGCAAAACGGCGTCGCTGGCGAGTCCGTTTCGGCGGGCGACCTCGCGCTGCGCGCGGACCGTCGACTGGTCTCGAAGTGGGGGCCGGTGGTCGAGCGCTTCGATGCGTGGGATCTCGCGACGGCCAGGGTGTGCGCGAGCTCGCAGCGCTTCGAGCACGAGCTCGACGGCAAGGCGGCGAGCTTGCCTGCGCACCTCGAGCTGCTCTTGCGCATCGCGCGAGACCTCGACACGGACGGGTTCATTCAGCTCGCAGCGCCGACGTTCGACGACGCGCGAACCTCGGCGGCAGACCCGCTGTTGATTCGTCATCCGTCGCGCGCGAAGCGGCACGTACGATGGAGGGCTCCTTCGTGGCCGTCGCTGTTCGATCGCGAGGCGTTCGAGGAGTACTGGCGGCACACCGTGTCGGACCTGCGCGAGAAGGCTCCGCCGATGAGCGACGAGCAGATCGTCGACATCTTGGCGTTTGCGCTGATCAACGGGCAGGGCAACGTTGCGTTTCGTCGAAAGGTACCGACGGGATCGCTCTGGCGTCGTCCGATGCAGCCAGCGACCTTGGCGCGCGCGGCAGAGGCGTTGTTCGCCGAAGATCAGGTGCATCCCTCTGCGCGCGCGTGGATGCAGAACACGCCTCGCTGGCGCACGTTTCAGAAGTGGCGCGACCAGGCGATGCTCATCGCCTCGCCCGGGGCCGGCATGTCCCACGAAGGTGCGCGCGCGCTGCTCGACGTGTTCGTGAGCAAGCGCGGGCTCGTCACTGAACAAGGCAAGCAATCGGCGCGCGAGGCGCGGCTGTACAACATCGGCTACGCGAAGGACGCGCGAGAAGCGATGGCGAAGCTGCACGAGATCGACCGATTGCCGGTCAACGCTGGCGGCGAAGGCCTTCGACCGCACCCGTGGATCGAGCGCTTCGGAGCGCAAGAAGCGCCTCCGCCGCCGACGAAGACGAGGCCGGCACGTGGCTCGACCGCGCGAGCGACGACGAGCGAGCAGGAGTCGCCCGACGATTCGCCGGAGGATAACGAGTGAGCGCGTCGTCGCGATGGCTGCGGATGTTGGCGGAGGCGCACGCCTTTCCGTTTGCGTCCGAGCCGTCGTTCGAATGGGGACAAGATCGACTGTCGCGCGAGGACGATTTCACCGCGGCTGGTTGCGATCAGAAGCTGCGCGCAGCGTTGCGGGCGCAGCTGCGACCGATGGCGGATCGTCACTCGGTCGATTCGCTCGACACGCTGGCGTCGTACGCGTGGTTTGCGCGGTTCGGCGCTGCGACACAGCATCGCGAGGTGAGCCTCGATCGCGAGCTCGCCGCGCTCGCCGGGCACTTTCTCGAGCTTCGTGGAACAGAGATCGGCCTCCGCCTCCCTTCGACCTCCAGCGGCGTCGCCCAGGCGCTCGGGCAGCACGCTGAAGAGTGGCGTTGGCTCACGCTGCGCATGCCTGTCGAGCTGCTCGTCGCGAGCATCGTCTGCGACGTCGACGTCGACGAGCTGCCCTGGACGGTCAACCTCGCCCACCGCGAGCTCGAGTACTTGCTCTCGTCCGAAGACGGCCGCGTCGCGCAGACGCACTTGCACATCGGCGCGGCGCTCTCGACCTCGACGCTCTGGTCGGGCTTCGCTGCGACGCAGCGGTTCTCGTCGCTGGCGATCGATCCGACCATGTTCGACGCGTCGTGGCCCATCCCGTTCGGAGACCCGACCCGCTTCTGCTCGATGCTCCTCGTGGCGTGCATCATTCGGTATTGCCTCGGCCTCTATCTCGTCGTCGCTGCCGACGGCGCAGAGCCGCCGAAGTTCTCCTCGTGGCTGCAGGACACGATGATCGCTTTCGCACAGCGTCGCCGCCTGGGCCTGCTGCGAGCAGGCGAAGAATCCAAGGCGCTCTCGGTGATCGACGCGTGCTTCGGCGGCCCGTTGGCGCTCGAATTGTCCGAGCTGCGCGAACTCTACGCGTGGGGGGTGGGTGAGGCGGGGGACAACGTCGCCGTTCGCGCTCCGACAGACATTCGCGACCCGCTGCGCGCGTTGATCACGGGGCGCATGCAGCGCGTCCCGGTCGAGCCGTTCTTCTTGCGCGAGTGCCTTCGGCTGCTTCGCTCGCAGCGGTCTCGGGACCAGGGCGCGCGGTCGTTTTCGAATGTGTTCTGGCAGTACTGCAGGATCCGCGCGCAGTTTCATCGGTTCTTGACGCAAGAGCCGGGCTCGACGGGCCTCGATTGGTTCTCGGTGTTTCAGAGCCGTCTCGGTCCGATCACGACGCCGCTCGACTCGGTGTTGCCGGCGCTCGCCATCGAGGCCGAGTCTCGCCGGCTCGACCTGCAGTCCTTCGAAGCGCGCACGACGCCGCCGCGCTCGGTCGAGGCCGTGCGCAACACGGTTCTTTGGTACGTGCAGGCCCTCGCGCCCGAGAGCGACCCCAGCGACGAGCTCGCCTCGCGCGAGGCCACCGTCCGAGCGCTGCGCGCGCAGAAGACCGCGCTTCCCGAGCGCGCCCTGGTGTTTCACTTCGTGCGCGCCCATGCGCGCAGCGATCCCGCGTATCGGACGACCGCCAATTGGCGGTGCTCGCTGCGGTACACCGCCTGGTATCAACAGCAGCGCATTCGGGCGAACGCGCTCGAAGCGTCGCTCGCGCAGCACCCCGAGCTGCTGTTGATCGTGCGCGGCGTCGACGTCGCCAACCTCGAGTATGCGATTCCGACCTGGGCGTTTGCGCCGCTGGTGCGCTCGGTCCGCAGCGCGTCGCTCGGCGCAGCGCGGGTGCTGCAAGCGCGCAAGCCTCACTGGAAGGCGCGTCCGCTCGCGGTCACCATCCACGCGGGAGAGGACTTTCGTCGCTTGCCCGACGCGCTTCGTCGGATGCACGAGCTCATCACGCTGTCTGTGATCACGCGGGGCGATCGCATCGGTCACGGCCTCGCGCTCGGGATCGATCCCGACGACATCGCGCGCAGATATCCTGTCGTTCCGCAGCCGCGGCTCGAGCGGCTCGACGATCTGCTGTGGGAGCTCGCCTGCTATCGCGACGGCGACCTCGCGCCGGCCGCAGGAAGGCTCTTGCGCGTCGAAGAAGAGCTCAAGAAGCACGGCCGTGCGCTGTTCGGGAGCTGCACGATCGACGACCTCGTCGAGATGCGCCGGGGGCTCTCTCTCTCGATCACCGAGCGATTTCTCGAGACGGGCGCGGTGCCGCCGGTCGACCGAGACTCGCTCGAAGACGCACGTGTGCTCTCTCTCTCGGGGCGGCAGCTGCTCGATCGCTACCTGTCCGACGACGATGTGTGTCAGCGCGGGGCCGAGCCGGTCGCGGTCGAGGCCACCGAGCTCGAGTCCGCGATGCTGCGCGGCGCGCAGGCGATGCTGCGCCGCTCGCTGTCTGCGCTGGAAGTGACGATCGAAGCCAATCCATCGAGCAATCTCTTGGTGGGGACGATCGACTCGTTGCGCGGCCATCCCGCGCTCGCGCTCGCGCCAGTGAAGGGCCTCTCGACCCATCGCGTCGAGGGGCTCGCGCCGCTGAAGGTCTCGCTCAACTCCGACGACCCGACGACGTTCGCGACGTGCCTCGCCGATGAATATGCGCACTTGTACTACGCGCTCGTGCTCGAAGGCGTCGCGTCGAAGGACGCGCTCGACTGGCTGCGAGAGCTCAGGGACAACGGGTGGCGTTCGCGCTTCTCGCTGCCTGCGAGCGCGCAGCCCGAGGCGCTCGCAGAGCTCATCGAGGCGCTGGACCCGCGCGTCGTCGCGCGCTGAGAGCCCTGTTCAACGGTACCTCCTCGCTGGCCGCTGTCGTGACGCCCGCGAGCTGCG
Source organism: Myxococcales bacterium (assembly GCA_013298625.1). Classification (GTDB taxonomy): domain Bacteria; phylum Myxococcota_A; class Polyangia; order Polyangiales. The sequence continues at coordinate 33,033 of JAAFIF010000055.1, read as the reverse complement.
CGATGACTCGCTCGCTCGCTTTCGCGCAGGTGGGGGCTGCGCTCTCGACGCCCGCCGCACGCAGTGCAGCAGATGCTGTTCGGGATCGACGCAGCGAGCTTCGCGCTCGACACTCAACGCGCTCACCGCGCCGGGGCGAGCAGCGCAAGCATCGCGTTGCGCTCGCTCTCGTCCATCGTCGCCTGCTGCACGAGCGTCGCCGTCACGCTCGCGACCGCTTTGCGTATGCGAGATCGGCGCGCCTGCAGGGCGTTGGCCGTGCAGCACAGCTCTGCGGCGAGAGCGCGGTCGTCCTGCTGCGCGGGCGCCGTCCATTCGAGCATTCCGAGCTGGTGCAGCTGCGCGACCAACGCGCGCTCGATCCCGAGCTCGCGCATCGCTCGGGCGGTCTTGGCGACGGCTTCGCGCAGCTCGATCGCCATGAGCACCGCGCGGTCGTCGCTGTGCCGTGCGGCGCCCACGCAGCGCAGCTCGAGCGCTTCTCGGCGGCGCCCCTCGCGCTTGTGCTGGCGGATCCCGTCGATCGCCCGATTGTCGAGCGTGCGACGCAGATACGCCCGCGCTTCGCTGTCGCTGCTCTGCCGAAAGCGCGAAGACGTCTCGATCAGCGCGAGCAGGCACGCTTGGACGAGGTCGTCGCGATCGCTGCTGCTCGATCGACGCTGCGAGCAGGCGAAGCGCGAGAGGCTCTCGAGCGCGTGGATCACCGGGCGGAGGTCCGCGCCGTCGCGGCGCGCGGGGTCTTGCAGCGCGCGCAGCGACTCGGCCAGCGAGGTGATCGCTGGTCGCCTCCGTGCGCCGCCGGCGTCACGGGACCTGTCCTCTTCTGCGCGGCTCGCTTCGCGCCCGAACGTCGCGGTGGTCTCGGCCCAGATCGATTTCCCAGCGTCCATAATGGTCTTGGTCCCTTCGCTGCAGCGACCTGCCGCTGCGTGATGGCTGCGAAGAGAGCGATGACCGTGCCCGGCGCGGCAGAGCATGGCTGGTCGCAAATTCTCTGTGGTTTCGCCGGGAGGCGTTCAATCGGACTGTGAAGTGAGTCGTATCGATAAGAGATAGAGTCGTATCGATACGAGGAGCGTACGATCAGAGCTCTGATGCAGCTCGCGCACAGCGACCGCCGGGTGCTCTTGCAGTGGATCGGCCCTGGCAAGCGGTCGGCCCCGGACCACGGAGAGCCCGTCCCTGTGCTTGCCGCCAGGCTGCTCGCGCGCGACGTCGACTCGCTCGTCTTTGTGCACGAGGACCGAGAGGCTTCGAATCGAGCCTGTGATCACGTGGTTCAGCTCTGCGCGAAGGCGCTGAAGAAGGCGACGATCGTCGAGGTCGTGCTGGGCAAGGTCGCTGACATCGACAGCCCTCGCGATTGCCGACGCGCCATCGTGGGAGAGGCGACGGTGCATCGATGGGCGCCTCGCTCGCGCGAGAAGAGCACGCAGCGCGGGCCGGATCCTCTGCGCGTGATCGTGTCGTGTGTTCACGAGCAGCGTGTCACTGCCCGCTGGGCGGTCTCGGCCGCGACGGGGACCGCAGCGGTGGTCGCGACGCTCTTGGCCGAGAGCGCTGACGTGCTGGCGGACGCGATCGAACGTCGCGCGATCACGGCTGCGCACGTCGAGTGCTTTCGGTGGGACGACGTCGAGCCGCGCTCGGGGGACCGAAGGATTCAGCACGTCGAGACCATCGACCCGCGGACAGACCTCGTGGGGCGGTCGAGGCGGGCGCGAGAGCGGGTGCTGCGGTGGAGTCCGGCGGGGGTTCCCGTGCTGCTCACGGGGCCGACCGGCGCAGGAAAGACCACGGTCGCCGAGCAGCTCCACCGCCTCTGGTGGCCCGATGACAAGCGCGAAGCGCTGCGGGTCAACTGCTCGCTGCTCGAGCCCGCGCTCGCCGCGGCCGAGCTGTTCGGGGCGAAGAGGGGCGCGTTCACTGGGGCCACGCGTGACCGCGACGGGGTGTTTGGCGTGGCCGCGAGGCAGTCGTCCACGATCTTTCTCGACGAGTTTGCGGAGCTTCCGCCGGGCACCCAAGCGAAGCTGCTCACCGCGATCGAGCCGTCCGGCTCGGGGACGAAGCGAGTTCATCGATTCATGCCCGTCGGCAGCGCGACCGAGCGCGAGATCGACGCAGACAAGCTGCGGATCGTGCTGGCCACCAATCGGGTGATCGACGGCGCCGACGCGACCGTGCGCGAGGACCTCGTCGCGCGCGTGTCGCAGCTCGTCGTGCGCATCGCCCCGCTGCGCGAGACGGCCGCGGCGATCCCTGCGTCCGTGCTCGAGTCGATCGAGCAGCTCGACCGCGCGACGCCCGCGCTGGGGCTCGCGGACGTGGGCGCGCTTCCGTTGCTGCTCGACGCGGCGACGGACGCGCGACGCCCGTGGCGCTTCAATCATCGCGACGTGCGAAGGCTCGCGATCGAGCTCGTGATGGCCGCGCGCGCCGAGCGAAAGCCCCGCGCGATGCGCGCTCGCGTGGCGATCGAGAGCGAGCACGTGCGCGCCGCGCTCGAACGAACGAGCGAGCGAACGGCGATCGAAGCACCCGCGCGACCGCAGAGCGATCTGTGGACGCTCCCGTTGGGGCTCTTGCCCAACGCGGCGATCGCAGCAGCGATGGAGGCCATGCCGTTGAGCAAGCGGTTTCAGGCGCTGCTGCTCGTGCGCGCGTGGCAAGAGAGCGCTGGCAACGCGGCGGCTGCGTGGAGGCTGCTGGTCGAGCGAAGGGCGCTCGAGCCCGGCAGAAGCGCGGACGTAGCCCGCAACGCGAGCTCGGCGTTCGCGCAGCGGTGGCGGTCGCTCTTCGGGCGAGACGTGCCGCTGCCGTAGCAGCAACGAGCGGACGGTCGACGCTACCGAGCTTCGTCGCGCCCGGCTGCGCCGCCGCAGGCGGGGGCGTGAGGGCAGCTCGCGCAGATGGCGCTCTGCAGCTCCCAGCCCTCGTGGCAGATGCGCCAGCCGGCGGGCGTGTGTTTCATGCGCCAGAAGTACGGTCCGCGCAGGAGCGGGCACGGGACGGCGGGGTGGGTGTTGGGGCTGTTCCACTCAGCGATCGTCGAGAATCGAAGCACCTGCGCAGACGGATCGCCGCTCTCTCCGCACGCTCGTCGCGCGTAGCCTCGGAGCTGCGCCTCCGTCTCGACGACCTTCTGCCGTGGACCGCCGCGAAACCATCCGCCCGCCTGCACGCGAGCGGCCCACGCGCTGCGGGCGCGACCCTCGGTCTCGCGCATCGACAAGAACCCGTGCACGTACGCGCCGTCGACGTAGGTGCCCGCGAACGCGCCTTCGTTGGGCGCGCGCACGCTCTCGTCCCATCGCGCGAGCACTTGCTCTGGCGTCTCGTCGGCTCGCGGCGGGGGCGCGACGAGACCGAGCCGAGCGTTCGGCGCGGTCGTGCGCGGCCCGGAGGTGTGCCGAGCGACCAGCACGGCGGTGATGGTCGCGGCAGAGACCGCGACGAGGGCGACGAGCAGCGCGGGGCGTGTCCAACGACGTTCGGTCGGACCGTGCGCGGGGCTGTCCCCGAACAGCCCCGAGCGAAAGCCAACAGGAGCGCTCCACGTGAGCGTGTGCATCGCTGCGTAAGCCGTGCGCGGGTCTTTGAACACGGGCGAGGCGCTCTCGGTGATTTGATGCGCCCAACGCGTGAGGGCCGCGTCTGCCGAAGCGTCACCCCATTGGGAGGGGGGCTTCACGGTTCCGGTCGCGGCGAGGGACAACAGCTGCGTGGTGCCGAGCGGATCGACGCCGGTGGTCGTGGCGGTCCTCGGCGCGAGCAGGTCCGAGGGAAGCAGCAGCGGGCGATCGAGCGCCGCGTTCGACCGCGCGAACACGATGAGCTCGCTCGAGAGCGGGGCGCGGTCGTGGTCGTCGAGCATCGGCGTGACCAGACGTTCGAGCGTCGAGAGGGCCCAGCCTGCCGTTTGTCTTCCTGGTTGGCGCTCGGCGATCACGTCGTCGAAGGTGCACAAGAGCTCTTCGCTGCAGCGCACCCAGCGACGATCGAGGACGACCCCCGCGGCTTCGACAGCGATCGTCGGCCCGTGCGTCTGCGTGCGCGCGGCTCGGGCGTCCGGCGCGGCGACGAGCAGCGTCGTGGCGGTGCCGTCTGCGCGTCGGACGCGGTACTGCTCCATTCCGAGCGCGCGCCGCAGCGGAGCGATCACCGTGGCGTCTCCGACGCGCTGTCCGCGCTCGAGGGCCCATGGGCGGTGCGAGAATCGCTGCAGCAGGGCCGCGCACAGCTCTCTGAGTCGATGAAGCTGCTCCGGCGCGAGGCGCGCGGGACGTCCGTGCATCACGTCCGTGAGCACTTGGATCACCGCCCCCACGATGGCCTCCCGCGCCAGCGCAGGAAACAGCAGGCTGACCTCGTCGAGCGCCCGCGTCCGCTCGGTGCGCAGCGGCCCGCTGATGTGATGGGCGAGCGCCCCTGCGCCGTACGACGCGAGCGGCTTGGGAAGGTGCTTCTTTCGCTCGGATTCAGAGAGGTTCGCGAGCGGGAGCAGCCACGCGGCGGTCGCGCGGAGATATCGCTCCAATTCGATTCGGATGAAGCAGTCGCCGCCTAGCCGGTCGCGGTCCGTCGTCCCGCGGTCGAAGCACTCGGCGTCGACGCGGGACGCGAGCGCCTCGAGGCCGTCGTGCATGAGAGAGCGCGCGCTTCGATCGTCGCTAGGAGTCACGCTGTTTCGTTGATGATATATCAGACTGCGCGGTCATTGCGGGGCATGATAAAGTGGTGGATATTCATGGAAGCGATCGATCACGATCCTGCTGTGCGGACGTGTCGGCGAGGTGCGCTCGTGGTTGACGCTCGATCGCGGCGCGGCAGATCGCTCAGCCACGACGGACACTGCGATCGTTGTCTTGTCTGTCCGCGGTCGCGGCTCGACTCGATTTTAGCGTCGCTGATCCGCCAGGGCACCTTCGATGCCCTTGGCCGGTCTGTTATCGACCTCCGCGTCGTGGCCAGGGCCGAGGTCGATCTGCAGCGCGCGCGCGAAGCGCTCGGGGAGCGGCTGCGCGGGCTCGTCGGCGATCCCGTACTCCTCGATCTTGGGCGCGGCGCCGAGCAAGAACTCGAGCCACCGCTCGCGCATGCGAACCGTCCTCTCGAGGCGTTCGTCGATCGTATTGGCGACGAGGGGCAATTCGATGTCCAGCCGCGTCTGCGGCGCTCTTTCGCGAAGCCGCTGCACGAGCGAACCCAAGCGGTCGACGCGTCCGACGCGCTGCTCGAGCTGGGCGGGGTTCCACGCGAGGTCGTGGTGGATCACCCGTCGGCAGTGGTGATGCAGGTCTAGCCCCTCTTGCATCACCTCGTTGGCTACGAGGATCATCGGGTATAGCGGCGTGTTGAACGCCTCGCGAAGCTGCTCGCGGCTGTCTCCGTCGACGGTGTGTCTCACGATGGCGCCCGCCTTCACAACGTCGTCGAGCACGTCCTTGCGTCGCTGCTCGTCGAGGTTGATCGCGTACTCGAGAAACAACCGGATGATCATCACCCATCGCTGCCCCTCGCTCGTCGACCAGAACCGATCGACCGCTCGCAGGAGCGAGCGCGACTCGATGTTCTCGACGTCGACGCCCTCGGACTTCGCGAACGCGAGAAGCTCTGCAATGAAAGGAACGTACCGAGACACAAGGTAGCGCGCGAACTGCTCAACGGTTCGCACGCGAAGAGCCGGCGTCAGGCCGAACATCACTCCGCGCAGGGCAGCCCAGAGGTGCCCCGGCTCGATCACCGCACGCGCGTGCTCTTCTTCGATCTTCCACTGCACCGGGTGATCACCGACGGAAGACGCTTCGAGGTCGTCCGCTTCGAGATCGAAGCCGAGGCGAATGAACTCTGCGTGGGTCAGGCGTTCGAGCGCGTCTGGATCCGCGTCCTCTGTGTGCCCGTGCTCTTTGCATAGCGCCGCTGCCGCGTGCTCGACGCACCGCTTCGCGATGGACCACTGAAATCGCTCTGCGTGCGCGAGCGGAACTCGAATCGTCTTCAGTGCGGCGTTCGCTCGATGCACGATCGCGGCGAGGTTCTGCGCCGCGAACTCTGTCGCTTGCAGCAGCGTCGCGACGTAGCGCTCTCTCAGCGCGAGATAGAGCGCGTCCCGCCCGTTCTGAAACCGATCGCGAAGGCGCGAGTGCCTTCCGCGGAGGCGCGACTCGTCCTCGTCGCCGCCGCTCTGGTCGTAGATCTCCGACAGCTCGATCGCTGGGTACACTCTTCGCCACAGCGCCAGCGCGTGTTGGTCCCACTCGGCTTCGATCTCGTTCTTCAGCTCGCGCAGCGTCGCCACGCGCGTGCAGAAGATGAGCGTCTTTTCGCCGCGCAACGCCGCTTCGAGCGCGTCCTTCACGACGTAGCGGACCTTCGGATGCCCGCGTCGCGCGGCGCTGTCGCCGCTCACGATTCGGTGGAGCAGCGCGCGGTACGGCTCGACGCTCGGCGGCAAGCCCGCGCGGGTCTCATCGGAGAGCAGCGCGCCGTCTCTCGCGGCGGCGAACGAAGAGACCATGTTGATCTGCACCGCTGCTTTGTGTGTCCTCGCCTTGCTGCGAAACATCTCAGCGATGAACCGCTCGTAGAGCAAGAACGGCACTCCTTCTCCGCCCTCGGCGCGCAGTCGACGCGGGTGCGATGCTCGGTACGCTCGCTTGTCCTCGCGCAAGCTTCGAATCATCCAGGACCGAAACGCCGGCTCGATGGCTCGTCGCTTCAGGTTCAACAGCTTGCGCGCGAGCGCGACCACAACTTGCAACGAAGGATCGTCGGGATCCTGCTCGAGCGACGGGTTGGCTTCGAAGAAAACCGCAAAATCGTTGGCCGCGACGGCGTCGAGCATCGACCACGCCCGGTCGAGGTCGTCGTATGCGCGCTTGTACGCGCGGATGTCTTCGATCAGCTGATCGGCCTGCGCGTCGATCGTCGCCTGCGCGGTGTTCGCGAGCGAGAAGAGCGCGAACACGTTGCGCAGCTCGTCGGTGCTGAGCTGAAACGGCGTCGCCGTGAGAAAGAGGGCTTTGTCGAAGCGCTTCTCGAACATGGCTCGAAGGCTGCTCGCCCTCACGGAGTGCTCGTTCTTCAGCTTGTGCGCTTCGTCGATCACGAGCAGATCCAGCGAAGGAACGAGTTGTCGAAGCAGCCTGACGCGCAGATCGCTGAGCAGCCGATCGATGCTTCGCTTGTTCTCGAACGCGGCGTAGCGCTCGGCCGCGAGCGCCTCATCGAGGCTGCTCTCTTGCTTTCGATGCGCCAGAAGCGCTGCGTCGAGCGCTCGCTCGACGACGCTCCAGTCGAACACGTCGAGGAATCGCTGTTGGCGAAAGTCGACGCGGCGAAGCTTCGCGCTGTTGTAGTGTTTGAAGACCGCGTCGATCTGATTGCCTCTCAGCCCCTTGCTCTCGGCCCACGCGGTCAGCAGGTATGCGCGCATCGCGTCGCTGCGGCTGCCGGCGAACACGGAGAGCGGCGCGACCACGATCGCGTTGGAGCGCAGCGTTTCGACCAGCTCGGCCAGCGACCACGCGCACCCGAATCGTCCGCGAAATCCCTGGTACATAGGGCGTTGCGCGTCGCCGACGGCGCGAAGCTCCTTCTCCCACTTACGGTTGAGGTCTGGGCCCGGGGTGAGGATCAACGTGCGCGCGTCGGGGCGATCATGGGTCCACGCCGCGATGATGCCCAGCGCCTCGTACGTCTTGCCCATGCCGACTTCATCCGCGAGCACGACGCCTGGCTGCGACTCGAGCAGCGAGATCGCTCGCAGGACCGTGTCCTCTTGGCGCTCGACGTCGCGGAGGGGCACCGTGGCGCCGGCGTTCGAGCGGGCGTCCAGCTGCAAAAACGTCCGCAGCCAAGATCGATCACGGAGCGGCATCGATCGCTCCCGTCCCGTAGAACTTCGCAACGTCTTCGACCCACGCGTGGCGGGTGCGATCGGGCGCGCGCGAGCGGAGTTCTGTTCGCAGCGAGTGCACAAACGCGTCGAGCAACGAGCGCTTGTCTGCGTGATCGGGCCCTTGCGCGATCGTCACCAGCGTGAGCTCGCGAAGCAGCTCACAGCCGTAGAGCCACACTTCGTCCTGGGACAGCTCGCGATCACTGCAGTCGCGCAGCTGCTCCCACACGCGCTGCGCTCCGAGGTGTCCGTGCAGCCTGGCGCGAAACGCCGAGACGGTGGCCGCGTTGCTGAGCTCGTCAGCGATGCCCCACCACGCCTTGAAGACGTCGGTCGGCCCGAAGCCCTCACCAAAGACTGCGTCCAGCACGTCGTTGACCCCGGCGACGCCTCGGGTGTTGTGGATCGTCGAGATGCGCTCAGCCCCTACGCGACGCCCGAGCACCGCGAGCAGCTCGCGCAGCCCGAGCGTCGCAAGCGCGGGGTTGTCTGGGAGCGCGCTGAGGTCGAGCACGCGGATTGGAACAGGCCACTCGCGGCCGTCGGCGCGAAACGTCAGCTCGGCGCTGGCTGCGTCGAGATCGAAGTCTTCGAGCGTCGTCGGCGTGAGGGCTGCGCCGCTGCCGTGAAGCCTCGTCGTGTCGCAGTAGCGAAGCTGCCAGTCGCCGAGCGCCGCTGGGCCGTGCTCGCTCCACGTGATGGTGAGCGTGCGCTGCGTGGCGTCGTGGACTGCGTCTCGAATCCATGCAGACAGATCGACTCCGTGCTCGATGGCTGGCCGCTCGACGAGCAGCACTCCGTCGAGCGTGTGGGCGACGAGCGAGGGGAGCAGCTCGTGGAGTCGAGCCTCTCCGTCGAGGCGCAAGAGAACGCCTGCCTCGACGTTGCCCCGCTGTTCGACGGGCCGCCCGAGCGCGCTCTTCGACGCGTTGGCAGATCCCATCAGCACGAGCGTGTGCGTCTTGCCTCGCTCGCGAGCGGTGATCGTGACGAGCTTGGCGTGCAGCGGGCGGCGTTGAATCGTGAGGGCGCGCTGCGTCGTTGGGTGCAACCAGAGCTGCAGCGTGAACGTGCGCGCGATCGCGCCGAGGATCTTGGCCGGCGCGAAGACTTGCGGTCGGCTCAGCGGCCAGAGCGAATGGTCGAGGATCGCCGCTTCGACCTCCGCGCGATCGAGATAGATCCCGCGACCGTGGGCGTCGACTGCGCGCACTCGCTGCGTTTTCGCCTCGTGGATGGTGACGTAGTCGACGCGCTCGACGCCGTCGGCTTGTTTGCGTCGCCACGCCCAGAGTCGACCTTCATCGAGCGCAGCGGACTCGGGTTGATCGGGCGCGATCACCGCGGCGTCGTCCCAAGGAACCGCGACGTCTACGGCCAGATTGTCCGTCGGTCGAAGCGTCGCGAGCGTGGCGAGGATCGAGTCGACGCCTTCGACGGAGTCAGCCGCGTGGTGGTCGTCGTGTTCGTAGAAGGGGGCGAGGACGCCGATCCTGGTGATGGTGGCTTTGTCGGGGAGGGCGCGCGAGATCTGCTCGATCAAGCTCTCGCCAAACGTCGTCACGAAGCGCGCTTCGGCGGGCGCCTCGCGGTCGTCTACGGTGGAGCCGACTCGATTCGTGATCGTCTTTCGCACAAGGTCGAGCTGCGCACCCTCGGCGCGGGCGAGCTTCTTCGATTGTGACAAGAACGTCGAGACGGCGCGCAAGATCACGGCGTCGGGGCGGTGATCGTAGCGGAGGCGACGGACGAAGAAGAGCTCGGTATTTTGCTCGATCCCGCTGCGCGTGAGGTTGCCCGAGCCCACGGCGAGGCGCGCTTCGGACTCGTAGAGAACCAGGTAGACCTTGGGGTGATACGTGCGGCCTCTTACGACGTGAACGTCGTAGGGAAGCCGCCTTCCGCCGCGCAGGACACTGCCATCGATCACGCACGCGACGGGGATGCGCTTGAGCGCCGCTCGCGCTTCTTCGTGATAGCGGGCAGCGTCCTCGACGGGGTCGGATTCGAGCTGAAGCACCGCGCGCAGGACGCTCTCCTCGAAAAACGCTGGATCGAACGTGTACGTGCAGAACGCTGCTCCGATGCACGGCTCGTTGGAGGCGAGTCCCTGGTCGACGAGGCGCTGCTCTTCGATCTTCACGTTGGCACCTCTGCCGCTGTTGCGCTGGTAAACGGCAGTCGGCCTACGTCGGTCAGGAGCGTGCGAACGGCGTCGAGCTTGAACGACGGAAATCGCAGCGCCTTTGGCTTGGACGTGTACGACGTCACGACCAGCACGAGCCTGTGGCTGTCTTCGCGGATCCAGCCAGCGCCTCGGCGGCGGTCGCGTTGCACATCGGCGTGGTACTCGAGCAGCAGTCGCAGCGCGTGCTCGGACTGCGCCTCGCTGAGCGCGCTCGCGAGCCGGAGGCAGGCTGCGCCGTGCGAAGGAAATCTTCGTAGATCCCCGACTCTCGGCGCCACGATGAGCGCTCGTGCCGTGTCTCGAAGGGCTCTCAGCGTGTCGTCGTCGAAGACCGCTCGGCTCGCCGCCGCGGCATCCACGACCCATCCGTGAGTGTCCACGTAGTGATAGAGGCGATCGAACGTGTTGAGCAGGTGTTGCATCAGGGCGCCGAACGCGCGGGCGGTGATGAGCAGGTCGCGCAGCGGTTGATCGAGCTCGCCGAGCGTGCCGGCGATCGCCTCGTCGAGAACGCGCGACGGTTCGGTGATGTCCCGTTGGGCGGCGGCGCAGACGAGCTGCCCGATGCGGCGCGAATTGGGATCGGAGTTGCGATCGAACAACGCCGCGTTGAGTCGGCCTTGTTGTTCGGTTCGCTTGCGTTCGATGAGCGAGAGCAGTCGGCTGCGCTCTCCAACGGCGGCGAGCGTGAGCGAACCGTGCTTGCGCTCGAGATTGATCCGCGCGGGATCGAGCGCGACGAGCGCGTAATCGTGATAGCGACCGACTTGGTCTCGCTCGCGCCGTTCGTCCCAGAAATTCTCGATGATCTCGTGCGCCGCGGGGGTCGGCCGCAGCGTCCCATCGGCGACGAGCCCCGCGCGGCGCAAGGGGACGAGGTATGCGCCCAGGTTTCCCAGCTCTTGCTGGCGAGAGATCATCTTGAAACGCAGCGGAAGGGATGAGCCGCTCGCCTTCCAGTTGGCTTTGACGCCGCGAATGCCGCGCATCGTGTCCCAGTCGCCGCGGGGCATCCCTTTCTTGAATTCGAGCGTCGCGAGCGCCCAGAACCGCTCCCACTGCTCGAAGAGACGCCGACGCGAGTCGTCGGTATTCGGCAGTCCGTAGTGCGCGACCGCTCGCTCTGCGAGCGCGAGGCCATAGAGCACCATGGCGAACGCTTGCGCCCGGGTCGAGCGCGTCGTGATCGCGGGCAACATCAGCAGCCCGAGTTGTTGTGCTATGTAGTCGAGCGCGAGCGGATCTTCCGTTGCGAGCTCGCTCGCTGCCGGCGCTGGCGCAGTCCACCAGAGCGCGCGTTCGGGGCGCTCGATCGAGAGCCATTGCATTCGAAGAAGAGAGTGTAGCGCGATTCGTGCTGCGATGGACGCTGCGCGTTGACGGCCATTGTCGCAGGATCACGTGGCTCAGCGGATCGCGCGAGTGTTGCGTTCGTCGCGGTGTCCGCGCTGACGAAATCGCACGTTGCCGCCGGTGGTTTGGAGGCGGGCGCGTCGTAGCTGCGCCGCGCGCCGAGTCGGCGAACGAGGTCCGAGCCCGAGGGTTGTTTGCCCAGTGTCGGGGGCGCAGCCGCGGGCATGCCGATGACGCTCGACCCGCGACTCCTCGCGTGCGGCCCGGCCCTACCCCCGCCACCACGCGATCGCTCGCTCTGCCGCCTCCCGATCGCTCGCGCAGAGCGCCGCGCTCGGGTGCGCTGCGACCGCGGCGCGCAGGTAGTTGCGCCCGGTGACGTCGTCCTCGACGACGACCCACGTTTTCAAGCCGCGTCCGAGCAGCACGCCGAGCTCGAGTCGGGACGCGAACGCCTCCGTGGTCTTGCCCGTGTCCACGCCGGCCTCGATGATGCGCTTGCCCATGTGCCAGATCGCGCAGCGCGCGCCCAAGAGCGCGTCTTGCTCGCGCTTCACCAGGCGGTCGATCTTCGCTTGGAGGGCGTCGCCGTTGTGCCAGTCGATCCCGTTCCACTCGTCGTTGGTGGGGTCGAACCAGGGGATGTTCGCGGCGTCGAGCGCTGGGGTGACCGCCTTGCGCCAATCGCCCGAATTGCTGCCGTACAACGCGACGTAGGGGCTCTTGGGGATGTCCATGCTCTCTGACCTACCACGAGGCAAGGCCGACCGTTTGCTCTGACAAAGCTCAGCGCGAAGAGCGCTCTCGCTGAAGCTCGTCGGTCGCGAGGTGCCCCACCGCGACGAGGGCGTAGTCCTGCCGCGCGCTCTTCGGGCCCTTCTCGAAGGCCACGCGCAGCACGTAGCGCCCTCGCGCGCGCGGGATGCGAATGACCTGCGCGTTGTTCTTGTGGTCCGGGGCGTTCATCGACGCGCGCGCTTGCTCGTTGCCGACCGCCACGATCGCGCCGTCCGTCAGCGCTTGAAACGTGAGCCCGTGCACGAGCCCCTTGCCGGGAGGGTCCGTGTGAACGAGCGCGAGCAAGAGCTCGGTGTCCTCTTCGACCACGTCGAGCGTCCAATCGTGGGTCTCCGAGCGACGAAGCCAGTCGGACTCGGACCGCCAGTCGTCGCGAAACGCGAGCTTTCGTCGCCCTTCGAGAGGAAGCGATCGGTCGAGATCCAGCGCGCCGAAACCCTGTCGGTCGTTGGGGATGTGCAGCGCGCCGGAGCGATCGCGCGCGCTCGTTCCGTGCAGGGGGCGGGCGCCGTTGATCAGCGTCGCTTTCAAGAGCGCCGCGCTCGGAGCGTCGTGTTTGCGAAGGTCGACGTAGTACTGACGAACGAGCACCGCGGCGCCGGTCACGACGGGGGCGGCCATGCTCGTTCCGCTCTTGAATCCGTAGCCTCGCGAGTCGCTCGGGCCGGGCGTCTCGTAGCCCACTTGTCGACGCCACACTTCGACGAACGACGTCGAGGCGACCGTGGTCCCGACGGCGACGAGCTCGGGTTTGACTCTCTCTCCGTCTGCAGGGCCGCGACCGCTGAACGCCGCGAGCTCTTCGCGGTCGCCCGAGATCGTCTGCGTCGAGGTCGGCGGGCGAAATCGCTTCTTCCAGGTCGTTCCGTAGCGCTTGTCCGCCCAGCCTCCTGTTGTTCGGTCGCTGCGGTGCGCGCCGACGGTCAGCGCGTTCTTCGCCGTGCCCGGAGCGCCGACGCTCGCGGTCTCTCGCTTCCACTTCTTGTCGCCCGATCGCGCGATGTCGCGCTCGTCGTTGCCCGACGCGAACACGATCAACATGTCTCGGTTCTGTGCGACGAACTCGTCGACCTCCCGTGAGGCGTGCGTATACGCGCCGCGCACGTCGGAGGCCCACGAGTTGTTGTGCACCCGTACGCCCGCCGCGTACGCCTGCTCGAACAGCGCGCGAAGATCGTCAGGCAATCCCTGGAGGTTCTTTCCTTCGCCCGCGAGCGCTTGCACGACCAACGTCGCGCGCGGAGCCATGCCTCTCAGCGCGTTCTTCTTGCTGTCCGTGCCGCTGCCGACGATCGTGCCTGCGACGTGCGTCCCGTGCCCGTCGGGGTCGTCGTCGTCGTCGGGACCCTTGTGCACGAGCTCGAACACGAGGCTCTTCTGGATGGCGTGCCCCAGCGCTGCGTGCTCGAGGTTGACCCCCGTGTCGGCGATTCCTACGCGCTGCGATGCTCCATCGAGCTCGACGCTCGCCTTCGAACTCGCTCGATCGACGGTGCCCAGCGCGCGCGCGCGGTCGTTGTTCACGCGCGGCGCGACGTAGCGCTCGACGAGCAGCACCCCGCGCACGTCGACGACCCTGCGCGCCTGCTCGTCATCGAGCACCGCACGCACCTTGCGCGTCGTGACGGCGTAGACCTCACCGCCGATGTCCTCGACGGCGCGCCGAACGAGCTCGCTGTCGAATCCCTCGCGAATCGCGATTTCGTAGAGCGTCTGCGGCAAGGGCTCGCGCGGGCGAAGCTCGGACCCGAGCAGCGCGAGCGGTCGCCCGGCGGTCGCGGGCAACACGCTGACGATCCACGAAACGCGACGCAGCGCCGACGGATCGCCGTCGCCGAGCCGGACAAGCGCTCGCGATGGCCCGAGCGCTTCGAGCACGACGGTGTCTCGCTCGGCGAGCTCGTCTTCGCGTGTGTCGGTCAGCGGTCCGATCGTCTCGATGACGTAGTCCCCTGGTCCGCTTCGAGCGAGAGATCGATCGTCGCGCGACAGCAGCGACGCCGCGCGTTGCGCAGGTGGCTCGAACACTCGCACGCGGGCCGAGAACCGCTCGCGAAACACCTCGATCGCCCGGTCCTCGGCATCGCCTGTGAGCGTCGTCTCGGTGCGCTGCTCGACGCGCATCAGCAGCGCGGCGCGGTCGGCCGCGGCTTGCCCAGCGAAATACGCGGTGATTCGACGGGTCGCCATGGGCTCGCTCTCGGGGCGCTACTCGTCGCGGAGTCGCCAGTATCGAGTGACGTCGATGTCGCGCGCCGCGAGCTTGCCGAGCAAACCCGTGCGTGGCTGCTCGTCGTCGATGGGCAGCTTGCCGACGGTGTCGAGCACCTGCTGATAAGGCCACCAGTACGAGTAGCGCGCGAATTGCCTCGCTTCGAGATACAAGCGAAAGCGAAAGCCGCGCGGTGGGCCGACGAGCCAGCGGTCGATCTCTTTCACGTAGCGATCGATCCACTCTTCGAGCCCTTTGGAGGGGGCGGCTTGCTCGACAGCGCTTTTCTTTTCGATCGCGGAGACGAGGCGGATCAGCTCGATCTCGATGCGCTGCGCGAGGAGGTCGATTCGATCGGTGGCCGCGGTCGTCTTGTGCAGTTGACCTTCGCAGAGGTGCACGGCCAGCTCGTACAAGTGCGGCACCTCGGACACCGAGACGTCGAGCTCGAACGATTGCTGCTGCAAATACGCCAGCGACGACTGCGTGAGCACCCACGGGACGCCCGGCGTGAGCTCGAACATCTGCGCGTATGCGCGGCAGCTGCGCGTCAGAAACGCCCGCTCTTTCTCGGTCAGGGCTCGTTTGTCTCCGTCTCGGCGATCACCGTCTCTCGTCGTCAGCGAGAGTCGCTTGAATCCGTTTGCGACCGTCGAGAGCAGGTCGACTCGCGCGTTGGCGTCGGTGACGGACGTCGCTCGTTCGGCGAGGTGCTCGAGCCTCTTGGCGATGGCGTCGAGCTCGGGATTTCGGTTGGTCGAGACGCGCTCGGCGAGGCCGTCGATGAGCTTTCCGTTGCGCGATTCGAGGTCGGACATCCGAACGTCGAGCTCGAGCTTCTCCCAGCGTCGCCCGCGTTCTTCTGAACGGGTCGCGATGTTCTTCGGCAGCGTCGCGTACGAGATGACCGAGCCCCAGTCGTGCGTCTCGGGGCAGCGAGTGTAGAGGGCGTCGCGCACCTTCCAGAGCACGACGCGCGGGTCCGCGCCCTTGAGCAGCTCGCTGTAGAACGTCTCGGCGAAGATCGCCGAGCCTTGAAAGGTCATCGGAAACTGCGACGCCAGCACCATCGGGATCTCTTGCTCGTGCAAGCGGTGGGCGACGCTCGCGTCTCCCAGGATCACGCTGCCGACGTTGCCGCCGTCGCACACGGCGAGCGTGACCACCGATGGAGCCGTCGGCGTCGATCGGACCGAGTCGCTGTTCGACTGCAACGCCAGCGCGAGGCGATTGCCGTCGACCCACTCGCCGCCCGCGTTCGTGCTGCTGTGCATGCGAAGGCCGTAGCTCTCTTGCCCGTCGTGCGACCGTGATCCGTGCGCGAGGATGTGAACATGCGTGTACTTCTTCTCCGCGCACTCGCGCCGGACGTCCTCGAGCGTGGCGTCTCGAAGCCACGTGAGGAAGTGCTCTTCGTCCTCGACCGAGGGGGTCTTGGGGAGGATCGGCTGCAGCGCTTTGCGAAGCGCGTAGTAGTGCGCTCGCTCGGGGACGACCGCTCCGTCGGGCGCCGTCACGACGAACAGGATGCGCGTGCCTTTGGGGTCCCACTGACCCAGCGTGGGGCCGCGGAGGTGCCGTGTTTCGCGGGTGATGGACACGCGCGCGCTCGAGTTGACGCTGAGCGGAGCGACGCCGTTGAGAGAGAGAGGCGCGTACGCGAGCTCGAACGGGATCAGCGCGAGCTCGGCGGCGGTGAGCACGAGCTGCACGTTGATCGAGTCGCCGCGCTTGGCTTCGTTGGTGAGCGTCGTGCGAAAGCCGTGGATCGATTCGAGCACTCTGCGGGCGATTTCGGCGGCTTCGCGGATGTCGTCGGCCTTGGCTGGCGCCTGATCGTCGTAGCGAAGGCGACCCAGGCGACCGCGCAGCGTGCGGTGGTCGTACGGGATCGTGAAGGTCTCCGGAGGATTGTCGTCGCAGATCGCGATGTACGGGGTGAGCGGCGAGAGCAGCTGTCCGTCGGAGGGGCCGGGACGAAGGATTTCGAGGCGAATGGTCCTCATCGTTCACTCCTCACGATCGCGCAGAGAGGTTGGAGTTGCGCACCGTCCACGCGGCCTTCGAGCCCTTGGCGTCGACCGAGAAGCTCAAGAGCGCCACCGTTCCGTGCGCGCCGTGGCTCTGCTTCGGCCCCACGAACGCGACGCTGTTCTCCTGGTAGATCACAGGAACTCCGTCGATCTCTGCGTCGAGCTCGGCGACCTTGCTCGTCTGCAGTCGCTCGTAGAGCTTCGGAAATGTCCCGTCGGACAGCAGCCGCTCGGTGATTCGAATGAGCCGAATCCACGTGCCCGTGTTGATGTAGTGCCCTCGCTGCTGCACGCGCGGCGCGAAGCGCGCGAGGTGCGTGTGCCCGGCGATGAGCACGGTGAAGTCCTTGCTCTCGCGGCGGTCGATGCTCTCGTCGTCCGAGGACAGCTCGTCGAACGCGAAGGCTTGTCCGCTCGCGTACTCGCGCAGCGCCGCGCGCAACGCGTCCTTGGGCGAGTGGTTGTTCGACCGCGCGACGAAATAGTCGAACCAGCCGAGCGTCGCGTTGCCCTGCGGCAGCATGGACTCGACGGCCAGCTGCTGTTCGAGCGCGATGTCGACAGCGGCGCGGATGTCATCTTTGCTCAGGTCGCGGTCGCGCACGACGCTCGCGACGCTGTCGTCGCGACGGAGGCTGCGCGTGCGCGGGTCGTCGGTCGAGAGGATTCCGATGAGCTTTTTCAGGCGATTGCGGATGCTCACGCCGAACGCGCCCGCGGCCTTGCCGATCAGCGGCTTCGCGATCTCGGCTCCGCCTGGCAGCGCGAAGAGAACGGGGGGCACTGCGTCGGTCTCGGGCTTGAGCAGGTCGATGAACGCGTAGCGCTCCTTGATCTTGTTGAGCACGTCGATGACGAGCTGCGTGCCTCCGTTGGGCGTCGTTGCGCCGAGCGGCTCGTCGTCGACGGCAGAGTTCGCGACGGCGGTGACGACCTCGGGATCGAGCTTGTTCCACGGGTCCGCTGCGTTGCCGTGAACGACGCCGACCTTCTCGTCTTGCACCTCGACGCTGAAGCCTGTCGTGCTCCATCGCACGCGGTCTCGCGCCTTGGCGCCGCCTGTGATCAGCGAGACAAAATGTGCTCGAACCTGCGGCTGCGCGAGCTCGAGGTCGTGGTTGCCGAGGTTGAGCAACAGCAGCGCGCGGGGCTTCGCCGTGAACGCGCGCAGCCCCTCGAACACCACGCTGAAGGGGCTCTCTCCGTCAGCGATGCGGTCGAGCGTCGCGATGGCCGTCTTCGTGTTGACGTACTTCGCGTCCGAACCCAGCAGAAAGTCGACGATGTCTCCGTTGAGGCAGAGCGCGATCGCGCGGTCGGCGCTCTGATTCGCGAGCTCCTTCGCCAGCGTCGCGAGCTCTTTGTATTGGTTGAACAGCGTGCCGTTGCGGCTCTGTCCGAGGTGAAGGTCCGAGACGACGTACAGCGCGTCGATCTTGTCGTGTATCGCGAGCAGCTTCTCTGGCATCAGCGACGTCCTCTCTCAGACCCCGATCCAGTGCGCGTCGTCTTCGCGCACGATGACTTTGCACGGGTCCGACGGGCGGAGCCGAGCCTCGAACTTCTCGACGACCGTCGGTCGATTCGTGAGGACGATCTCGACCTTTCGCGACTGCTTCTTCGCGGCGGCGAGGATCCACTCGAGCACGTCTTCGCTGGGGTTGTCGTAGCGGCCGTCCGCGCTGATCACGTACTTCTTCGCGCGCACCTTCTCGAAGAACGCCTGGTCGGCGTCGCGGTCGCTCCCGTGGTGCGGGACCTTGAGCACGTCGACGTCGATCCCTCCCTTCGCGTCGAGCAGCCCTTGCTCGTCGAGACCTTCGAGCAGGT
Organism: Myxococcales bacterium; assembly: GCA_013298625.1. Taxonomy (GTDB): domain Bacteria; phylum Myxococcota_A; class Polyangia; order Polyangiales. The sequence goes on along the minus strand of JAAFIF010000055.1, from coordinate 14,713 downwards.
GATCGCCGCGGCCATCGCCGGTGAGCAGCATCGTCCGGCCGTTGTGCCAAACGTACAGCTGAATGCTGCTCAAATTGGGGACGGAGCTGTCGACCATCGCCGCGGTGTCGCTGTCGCGGACGCGCGCCGCGGGCTTCTTCTTGTGCTTGGCGAGGTACGACTCCCACGACTTGCGAAGCTTCTCGAGGTTGCCTTCGCTGGGGCCGACGACGATCATTCGAAGGTCCCCTTTGAACGTGAACTCCGCGGGCTCGCGACCGATCTTCTCGACGAGCAGCGGCAGCCCGTCGTTGCTGGCGTTGACGGGGATCTTCAGCTTCTTCGCGAGCGCGAGCAGCTGGTTTCCCTGCGCGACGCCTTGGAGCAAGAAGTCTCCCTCGGCGGCGGCGGTGCCGGGGATCGAGGCTGCTGCGTCCGCCGCGAGCGACTGAAGCGAAGCCGTAATCGCGCCGCTCTTGTCGAGCGTCTTGGCGAACTGGTTGTGCCAGAGCTCGATGATGCTCGGGGTCGCGTACGCGGCGGCGTCTTTGTTCTTCGCGCGCTTTTCGGCGATCGTGCTGAAGTACTCCAGCAGGCCGTTGATGTGATCGGTGTCGATGTGACTGTTGATCACGAGGTCGAGCTGCTTCACTCCCAGCTCGGCGAACGTCGGTGACAGGCGCTTGTCGAACGTTCGATTCGGCCCTCCGTCGATCAGGATGTAGCGATTGGATCCTGGTTTGTCGGTCCATTCGAGAAGAAGGCAGTCCCCGTACTTGGCCTCGATCACAATCAGTCGCATCGTCGATCGTCTCCCGTGTGCGGATGGTCGCTCGCGAATGACCATGGTGTCCATGATCTGCTCCCTCGTTTGGTGCCCGGACGCAACCGACCGTCAGGCCTGCCCATCATCGGTGGTGGCACAATCCCGCGCGTCGTCCCATCGCACCGTGAGTTTGTCGGAGAACCCACGAGCTTCGGAGCGATGTCCGAGGCGACGCCGAACGGGAAGCGAGCTGGTCTCAGCTGCAGGTCGAACGATTCGCGAGCGGACGCTCACGTTCGCAGCGCGCCGAACCGGTCGACGAGCACCGCGCGCTACCCGCGCACCTGCCGACGCGAGGCTTCGAGCGTCGTTAGCGGCGGGTTTGTCAACCCGCCGTGGAGAACACCGAGTTTCATTGGGGCGTTCGCTGCCTCGCACGATCTGCAATCACACCCCGCGCACGAGCTCGCCAAGCACGACGGGGTCCGCGCTCGCCTTCACGGTGAACCGCGAGCGATAGCCGTTTGCTCGAACTCGGTCGATCCACTCGACCGCGTCCTGCGCGGACACTCCGCGGCGGACGAGCGCGTAGTAGATGTGCGCGAATTCGTCGGCGAGCGACGTGGCGAAGAGCACTGGGTCGTCGGTGTTGATCGACAACAGCACCGATGGCTCGTCCCGCGGCACGCCGGGCAGCGGCTGCAGCGACAGCGCTGGGTGCTCGTTCAGGCTGTCGAGGTCTGCGATGAGGTGGTTGCTCGACGGGTTGCTCTCGACGGTGATCTGCTCGCGCGCGAGGTGCGTGCGGAGCATCCGCTGCGCGTCCCTCGCGAACTCGAGCTCCGCTGCGGTCGTCGTGACTTCGATCGGCTTCTCGCCGCGCTCGAACACGAGCTCGTCGTCGAAGTGCTGCGCGAGCAACCACGCTGCGCCGCCGCGTGGCGCGCGGGACTCGCTTGGGTGCTGGGAGTCGAGCGCGCGTCGGAGCTGCGCGTCGTCGAAGCGCAGCTGTCGCGCGCGCACGTGCTCGGCCAACGCGATCGCGCCGGCTTGGGCGCCGTACATCGCGCGGCTCAACCGCAGGATCTCTTGCTCGACGAAGACCGAGCGGCCCGCGGGGGCTTGCAGCGCTCCGCGGCTGTACAGGTCGAACTCCCACAGCAAGTCGTCGAGTCGCTCTGTCGTCGGCTGCAGCGTGCAGGCGCCGAGCGGAGTGCGGGCCTCGGGCGCTTCTCCGAGGCTCAACCCGTGCCCGATGCGGTCACCTTGAACGAGCACTCCCGCGTCCAGCCATTCGTGCACGCGGCGCAGCCCCTCGACGGAGCGACGAAAGTCCTCTCCGGCGTGCAGCGTCACCGAGAGCGGCGGGACGGACCATTCGGGACGAAGCGCGCTGAGCGCCACGCTGGCGCGACGCGACGCCTCGCGCACGTGCCGCAGCGGAAGCAACGCTGGCCACGACGGCATCGAGAGCTCGCGCCCGCACAGGTCGACGCCGCGCAGGAGCAGCAACAGCGAGGGCCTGTACCGCAACGCTGCTGCGAGCGCGCGCGCTTGCTTCATGGCGCGAGTGATCCACGGGGCCCATCGAGCGGACACTCCGTGGATCGGTCGGTCGATGCGACGGCCGGTCCGAGGATCGTTCGCGGACTTGACGAAGTGCAGGATCATCGCGACTTCGAGCGGCGCGCGTGCTTCGACGCGGGCTGGGGTGCGTTGCTCAGCGATCGCGCCCGACGCGAACCACTGCAACGCCTGGGTGATCGTCGATGGGGCGGGGGGCGACCAGAACGTCGTTCGCGCTTCGAGCGCGCGCAGCGAGAGCCCCGCGTTTGCGTGCTGCGCCGCGAGCCTCGGAATCACACGGTCGATGCACGGAACGAAGACCCGCAGGCGGTCGTTGAACGTGTCGAACCAGTCGAGCCCCGCGGTCCCAGGCTCGTACGTGAGCCACCGAAACACCTGCACGCGAAAGCGCAGGTACTGCCAGAACATCAGCTCGAACAACGTATCGTCGTTGCTTCGAAGCCAGCGCATCGCGCGCGCTTCGAAGCGCGTCTCGGGGCTCGCAGAGTGCGGCCCGTACAGCGCGCCGAGCGGGTCGAGTTCGTGGTGGCTGGGCGCCGTCCGCGATCGTCTCGCGCACAGCCGACGATACAAGCGCGCTGCGTCGCGCGGATCTGTCTCGGGGGCGTCCGGTTTGTGAAGCGTGGCGATCGCGCGCGCCAGGATCTGCGCCGCGCCCGAGAGGGTGTCGCGCTCGTGTCGTCGCTGCTCGATCGAGACGAACTGCCGCATGCTCAGCGCCGAGACTCGCGTGTCGCGCGTGTGCAGAAAGGACGCGAGCACGAGCCGCACGAGCGCGGCGCTCGTCGCGATCGCGGCGAATCGGCGCTGTCCTCCGAGCGGCCAGGACCACGTGCGTCCGTAGTTCGTCTGGACAAACGCGTCGATGCCGAGCCCGATCCAGCCCGCCCAGAGCTGCGCAAACGAGGTCGACGCGCCGATGTGCAAGTGGGTCTCGGCGCAGGGCTCTTCGAGCAGCCGCGCGCCGCCCACGGGCAACAGGTCGACCCGGTCCGAGAGCGGATCGACCGGCGGCGCGTTGGGGCCCGCGCTCAGCGCTGCGATCAGCGAGTCTTGTGGCAGCGCGAGGGTGAGCCAGCGCCACCGAGCGGCCAGCGTGGGCGTGTCCGTCGGGCTGCCGGCGTCGGCGAGAGCGCGGAGCTGTGTCGGCGGAGCGAGCGTCACGCCCGAGCCCGTCTGCGTGAGATACCGCTCTGCGAGCGCGCAGAGATAGGGCGCGAGCTTGCGTCGCTCGCTGCGCGCGGGGGCGTCGACCCACCACGCCCGCTCGCACAACATCGCGCTGTTGTTCGTCGACGCGCCTCGCGACCGTGTGCGAAGCCACGCGCGTTGCTCGTCGCGCAGCGCGCGGTTGCCTGCGTCCGGAGAGTCCGAGCGATCGAGTTCGAGAAGCGCCTGCGAAAATGCGCTCTCTGCCGTGAGAGGGAGCGCCTCGGTCCACGCGGTGTAGAGGTGTTCGCGCCCGCTCATCGCCTGGGCTTCTTCGCCGTCGGCGCGGGGCGTGTCGTGTACGCGCGCCACCGCTCCACGCTCGGAGATTTGTCCGCGTCGATCACCGCGAACAGGTCGTCGGGACGCGGCTTCTTCGCCTCGTTGTCGAAGCGCGTGAGCGTCTTTCGCAAGGCCGCGAGATCCAGCGAATAGACGAGCTTGTGGCGCGCGCTGGCGTCGAGGATCTCGTGGACTTCGTCCAGCGGGAGGCCCCGCTCGGGCGCGGCGAAGAGCGGAAGAGCGCTGCGAAAATGGCTCAGCGCGACGGCGCGAGGGTCGTGTGGGTCACCAAGCGCGCGGCTGATCGAGTCGCTGAACGCCTGGTCGAAGAGCTCCGTCCACGAGCCGGGAGTGGCGACGAACTCTGGGTAGATGGCCGGGCGAGGCGCGGCGTTGAGGATGCTGGCGGCCCAGGTGCGCATGCAGAGCGAGCTCGTCGCGAGGGAGCGCGCTCGCTTGTTCCACAGCGCCGCGAGGTCTTGCAACTCGCCGGGCGAGGGGACGCGGGGCGCGGGCAGTCGCGCCGAGAGCCCTTTGATTTTGCTCGCCGACGCGGAGATCGCTCGCCGCCATCCCCCCCACGCGATGACCTTCGGCAGCCAGCTGCCTCCGCGGTAGGGGTCTCTTCCCAGGACGTTCGCCACCAGGTCGGCGTAGAGGCAGACGAGAAATTCAATCGAGTCGCGCTGTCTCTCGACCGACGGAATCTGCCATTCGAGCTGGCTGACGAGGGCTCCGTCGGCGAGCTTCGCGTCGCCTCCTCTGCGCGTGAACCGAAATCGTTCGACCGACATCCGCGGCTGTTCGACCCCCTCGATCTCGATCGCTGGCTCTTTGGGGTCGACCTCGGCGTATTGCGCTTCGCGCGCAGCGATCGCGACGACGTCGCCGAGGCGGGCGATCACGTCGTTGCCCTTCCACACGCCGTCGCTTGCGCCTCGCAAGAACCGAAGCAGCGCCTCGCGCGCGCGCTGCGGCAAGTCCTCCAACACGGTCGACGCGTCGTCGATCAAGTATCCAAACGTGGTGATGTACGACACGTGAGCAGGCGGCAACAGCTCGACCCGCTCGAGCTCGTTGAACGCCCTGCGCGCGTCGAACGCTGGGGCTCCCTCGAAGATGCCCTGCCACGGATGCCGCGCGTCGTCGAACCGCTCAGGCGTGAGGCCGTGCTCGGCGAGCCATTGCCGTCGAAACAACCGGATCTTGGCAGACTGGCCCTGCAGCAATCGCAGCAGCCATTCGCTGGCAGAAGTGCCGCCGACCGAAGCGAGCATCTTGGTGAGCCAGCCCGAGGTGCGCGCGGACTTCAACGTCGCCACGATCGTCGAGAGCCACCCGTGCTGCGATGCCTCGTCGCTCGCTCCGAGCCGCTCGATGAGCCACTTGGGCGGAGGCGCGAGGTCGAGGCCATCGATGTACGATCGCAGCTCGCGATCGAGCTCGTCGATCGCCTGCGGCGCCAGCCCTCCCTCGATCGCGAGGATCATCGGAGCGCGGCTCCGCAGCCAGTCGAACGCTGCGACGACGCTCGATCGCGCTTCGATGTGCTCGGCCTGCGGCATGCCCATCCAGAGCGCGACTTCGGCGAGCTCGTCGAGCGTCGGCGGCTCTCGAAGCGCTTTGCTGCGCGTCGGCTCGTGCGGCTCGTCGAACTTCTTCTGCCAGGCTTCGAGGGGCTTCAGCCGCTTCCACTCGCGGCCCTGCTCGCGTTGCCAGGGGCCTTGGTAGCGCAGCTGCCACGGCAGCGACACCAGCAGCACGGCCGCGAAGTACCAGCGCACGACGTACTTCGCCGCGAGGTGCTCGTCGTCGTATGCGTCGAACACGCCGCTCTGCGCGAGCATCGACCAGTACCGAGAGAGCTGCTCGAACGGCGCGGGGCTCTGCCAATCGGGGATTGGCCACGGGACCGAGTACTCTTTGTTCTCTCGATCGCGCACGCTTGCGTACACGAATCGCGGTCGTTCTCGGGCGAAGGGCATCTCGCGGAACTGCGCAGAGTTCGGGCTGTGCTCTTCGATGACGTCGATCAAGAGCGCGAGCGTGGCGTGTTGGCGCTCGTCGAACGGCAACGTGCGGTCCCCGCCCACTTGAATCGCCGCGCCGTCGGTGCGCGACGCGAAGAGCGCCAACGTCGAGTTGCGGCGGTCTCCGATGTGCGTGAGCGGGCGGTGGCTCACGCTCCACGAGACCGCCCTCAGGTCGAGCTCGGCGCGCGCGCCGGGCCCCGCGCGGCGAAAAATGCTGCGAACCAGGCGCTCTTCGGTGTTGGTGAACCGGGCGTTGATCGCGTCGAGCCAGAGCAGCTCGGCTTGCTGAATCGCGTACGTCGCCGCGCGTTCGGGTGTCAGCTCGTCCTTGCGGCGCGCGTCGCGCAGCGCCGCGAGCTGCTCGCGCAAGTTGATCAGCGCGCGGAGTCGATCGGGCAGCGCCGCTGCGCCCGGTAGCGCCTGGTCTCGATCGTCCGCCGCGTCGAGCGTGGCGCGGGGCACGAACAAGTGCGGAGTGATCCCGCTCATCAGGGTGGGCGGCTCGGACGGCCATCGCAGCACGCTCGCGAGCGACTCTCCGAGGTGTCCGTGGGTGATGGTCAACAGCGCGCGGTCCCTCGAATCGAGCGGCTCGATCGCGCAGCGCCGCGCGGGGGGGATCACCCTGTCGTACAGCTCGAAGGCCCACCGCCGCGCATGAAGCTGTCGAGACGCGTCGTCGAGTCCATCGAATGCGCGATAGCCCTGCTGCTGCAGTCGCGCCAGAAACAGCTCGCTGTGGCCCGTGATGGCGAACACCACCTGCCGGTGAAACAGCATTCGCAGCATCTCGATGCACTCGTGCGTGAGCTCTGCGTTCATGTCCGCGTCGTCGATGGGGATCAAGAGCATCGGCGCGAAGCGCAGATGAAAGTGCCGCTGCACTTGCAGGACGAGCTCGTCGACGAACTGCTCGAATCGCTGGTTGACCGTCCCGGCGGCCTCCGCTTGTTCGAGCGCCATTTTGGCCGCCACCAGCGCGTCGCCGTCGCCTTGCGTCGTCCGGTCGAAGGCGTTGACCGACAGGCAGAGCTTGTTCCATGTCGCGTCGAGGCGCCGGAGGTCGCTGCCGCGCGACGATGGCATCCAGGGCGCTTCGTCGTCGACGTCCGCTGCTCCGCCGATCTTCTGTCGCAAATCGTTGAGCGCGAGCAACAGGTACGCGAGCAGCGGCTTGCTCGTCGGCAGCGGCTGAACATCGAGCAGCTGCAGCGGAATGTAGTGCGCCAGCGCGGCTTCGACGTCGCCCGACGACGACGCGCCCGCAGCGGTCGCACGAAACGCCCGCGCCGCGTCGTTGCAGAGCGTGAAGAGCAGCGAGCTCTTTCCTGCGCCGCGGCCGGCGTCGAACAGAATGACCTGGCTCGGTCGCGCGCGATCGAATCGCTGCACGATGGCGTCGAACAGCGTCGGGCTCTGGCTCGTCCCTTCTCGCTGCTTTGCGTGCGCGCTCGCCTCCGCGTCGAGCGCGGCGAGAATCGAGAGCGCCTTCGCGTACGCCGCTGCCTGCGGGCCAATGAGCTGTCGTTTCTCGAACGCGCCCGCGCCGTGCATCGTGGGGATCTTTCTCTCGAGGTCCGACATGCGTTGCTCCCGATGCGCGGTCGGCGTGCGCCCTCAGCACGTCCGAACGCGCGATATGCGGCGCTGCGTCCCTGGCTCGTCGCGGCGCTTGTACAGATCGACCGCAGTCAGAATGGCGTGAGCGCGTGGTCGCGTCAACGCCTTCGCTTGGCGCTCGCACAGCGGTGGGCGTGGTGGCTCGTCGAATCGCCGTGGCTCGTTGGTTGAGCCCCACGCACGATCGCCACGTTGCTCGCTCGGTCGATCGCGCGCAGCGAGGAGCTCGCGTCGCGCTCGCCGATGAAGCGTCGCTGCATCGCGCGCGCGGCCGCGTTGCTTGTCGCTTGGGCGTCGGCGCGCGTTTCGCGTACGCTCCCTCGCAGAGCCCGCACCATGCAGCCTCACGCCGCTTCGACCGCCTCTGCGCTGACGCCCGACCCGCTCGACGAGCTTCTCATGTGGCAGCTGCTCGTCGCGTGGGGCGGCGAGCGCGCCAACGAAGCCGAGCCCCGCCTCGCCTGGTGGAACACCGACCTCTGCGACCCCGACGGCGGCGGCGATTTTCTCGCGCGCTTGCTGCCGATCACCCACCGATGGGCGGGCCTGCGGGGCGCTCGCGAGGCCGCGCGGCGCACGGAGCTGCGCGCGATGCGGGCGCTCGGCGGCGCGCAGCGGGTGCAGTCGCTCTTCTGGCTCGACCGCACGACGGACGAGGCCCTCGAAGAGCGCATCGATCACTACGCAGTGCACGCGCAGCGCGCGCCAGAAGAAGCTTTGCCGTGGACGTACGCGCTCGATCGCTGGGATCGCGCGCGGTTCGAAGCGGCCCTCGCGGGCGCGAGCGACAAGAAGAGCAGCGCCTACGAGGCCGTCTCCGGCGGCCGTCGCGTCCGCTCGCTCGGCGAGGGCGCGACGGTGGTCGATCGCGCGCGCGCGCTCGTCGGCGCGCTCGTCCCGCTGGTGGACGCGTATCCCATGCCGTTCTTGCTGGGATGACGGCCGAGCGCTGATGGATCGCGAAGCGCCGCACGAGGTCCGCGCCGTTCACAGTCGGCTGCTCAAGATCGCGCTCGCCGCGCGCGAGTCCTCCGCGTATTGGGCGCACTACGATCCGTCGATCGCCCCTGCGCGAGTCGCGCCGACGGCGTTCGAGCAGCGGTGGTTCGGCGCGAAGTCCGAGGCGCGCGTGCGCGATCTGCTCGCGAATTTCGCGGTGCGATACGACGCCTACCCCTCGGCGCTCTCTGTCCTTCGCCGCTGGAGCGCGATGGCGCCGAGCACGCGGCTCTGCGTCGTGCACTGGCACTTGCAGCTGGCCGACCCTGTCTATCGCGCGTTTACAGGGCAGTGGCTCTTCGATCGACGAATGATGGGCGCCGGGGCGTTCGATCGCTCGGTGGTGGCGCGCTGGGTGCGCGCGCAGCACGCGAGCCGCTGGGCCGAGTCGACGTGCGTGCAGATCGCGAGCAAGCTGCTCAGCGCCGCGAGCGAGGCGAGGCTCTGCACGGCCAAGAAGGACCCGCGCGCCCCCCTGGTGCATCCGGTGCCCGACGAGGCCATCGCGTATCTGTTGTACCTCTTGCGCGAGGTCTCTTTCGAGGGGACGCTCGCGGACAACCCGTACCTGCGCTCTGTTGGGATTACTGACAAAACGCTGGCCGATCGACTCCGCGCGCACCCGGACGTGTCGATCACGCAAATCTCCGACGTGTTCGAGCTGCGTTGGGCGTACGATTCGCTCGAACAATGGGCGGCGGCGCGAACGTGACCACTCTGCAGTCCTCACCGGTGCGATCGATGTTGGCCGCGGTCGAGCGAGACCTGCTCGCCGAGGGCGGGCCGCAGATCAGCACGATGCGCAATTATCGCTTCGCCATCGCCGTGTATCGGCCGGCGGACGAGTACGACCTGCGCGCGGAGCTGCGCTCGCTCGAGAGTCGCTTGCGCGCGAGAGAGTGGGCCGTGCTCACGCTGCGGCTGTCCTCGATGCTGCTCGAGCGCGCGCGGCGCGAGCTCGGCGACGAGGTGATCGCCGTGCGGATCGCCGAAGAGAAGCGGCTGCACGCCCGAGGGCCCGAGCGCGGGCTGACGCGCTTGCAGCAGCTGTTCGAGCCTTGGATCGAAGAGCAGGGCGGGCTCGCGGGCGACGCGATCGCGGCGATCGAGGCCTTCGCGCGCGAGACCGAGCGGCGGGGAGACAAGCGCGTGGTGTTCGTCGCGGGCGTCGGCGGGCTCTATCCCTTCTTTCGAAGCTCGGCGCTGCTCAAGCGGCTCGACGGGTACACGAACAACATTCCGCTGGTGCTCTGTTATCCAGGCAACAAGCGGGACTCGACGGGGCTGTCGTTTATGGGGCAGCTCGCGCCGGACCGCGATTATCGCCCGAGGATCTACGGCGCAGACGAGTCACCGCGGGGGAGCTGAACGAACGCCATGAAGATTCACGAACTGTTCGCAGCGGACGTCACGCGGGTGATTCCGCCGGTCGTCTATTTTCACGAGCAGAGCCCGAAGAAGCTCGCTGACGAGGTCAACGAGTACATCGTCACCGGCGGATACGAGGAGGGGTCGCCGCAGGCCAAGCGCGTTCCGCACGGGATTCACGAGGAGTTTCGCAAGCTGGTGAACAACGTCCGCGAGGCGCTCGAGCGCGGCGACGGACCCTCCCTCCCGGCCGCGTGGATCTCGGGCTTCTATGGCTCTGGTAAGAGCTCCTTCGCCAAGCTCATCGGCTTGGGGTTGGACGGTCGCGCGCTGCCCGACGGACGCGCGCTCGCCGACGCCCTCGGCGAGCGCGACGACTCGCCCAACGGCGCCGCCCTGCGCGCCGACTGGAAGGCCCTGCGCGAGAAGATCTCCTCCATCTCCGTCGTCTTCGACATCGGCGCGACCGCCCGCGACAACGAGCAGATCCACAACGCCGCGCTCCGCAAGGTCCGCGAGCGCCTCGGCTATTCATCGAACAGCGCAGTGGCCGACTTCGAGCACCGGCTCGAGCAAGACGGCCACTGGGAGCGCTTCGAAGCCGCCGCGCGCGTCGCGGGCAACGGCCGCGAGTGGCGCGAGCTGCTCAAGGACAGCCTCGTGGATCAGCACTTCTCGCACGCGATGCACGTGCTCGACCCGGTGCGCTACCCCGACACGCTCTCGTGGGTCGACGCGCACTCGGGCCAGCGCGGCAGCGCCGGGACCAGCGTCGAAGAGTCCGTGCGCATGCTCGACGAGATGCTCCGCCGCCGCGCTCCGGACAAAGTGCTCTTCGTCGTCATCGACGAGGTGAGCCAGTACATCCACCAGGACGAGGGGCGCATGCTCAAGCTCCAGTCCTGGGTCAGCGATTTGGGCCAGCGCTTGAAGGGCCGCGCGTGGGTCTTCGCCACGGGGCAGCAAAAGCTCGAAGACCAGCTCGGTCAGAGCTCTGTGCTCGCCAAGCTCAAGGATCGATTTCCGCCGTCGCTGCGGGTGCACTTGGACCCGGCGAACATCCGCGACGTCGTGCACAAGCGCTTGCTCAAGAAGAGCAGCGACGGCGCGCGCGCGCTGCGCGGGATCTTCAACGACCACCGCGCGGACCTGAAGCTCCACGCCTACGGCTGCGACGAGCTGTCCGAAGACGATTTCGTCGAGATGTATCCGCTGCTGCCGTCGCACATCGACCTGCTGCTGCGGATCACCTCGGAGCTGCGCAACAAGTCCTCTCGCGCTCAGAGCGACGCCCACGCGATCCGCGGATTGCTGCAGCTGCTCGGCGAGCTCTTTCGTCAGCAGCGCCTCGCCGAGCTGCCCGTCGGGACGATCATCTCCTTCGACCGCGTGTACGAAGTGCTTCACAGCGCGCTCTCGCCGGACATGCAGAGCTCGCTCGCGCGGATCATGGCGCACCCGCAGGTGCAGGCCAACGAGCTGTCCATGCGCGCGGCCAAAGTCGTCGCGATGCTCGAGCAAGTGCAGAGCGAGCGCGAGCCCACCACGGGCAAGGACGTCGCGCAGTGCCTCTATCGAACGATGGGCGAGGGCAACCTCGAGTCGAGCGTGCTCGCGGCGCTCGACCTGCTGCAGAAGCTCAATTTTCTCAGCTACACAGAGAAGCTCGGATACAAGATCCAGAGCAGCGCGGGGCAGCAGTGGCAGCGCGACCGCGACGACTACGACGTGGGCCGCGATCAGCTGCTGGACATCGCGCGGCAGAAGGTGACCGAGCTGTTCGGAAGCTTCGAGCGGCCGCGCCTGCGGGGGCAGCCGTTTTCGTACATGGTCTACGCGAGCGACGCGCGCAGCCCCACCGAGACGGTCGTGGTCGAGCACCGCTCGGGCACGTGCGTGACGCTCGATGTGCGCGTCGCGCTCAGCAAGAGCGACCGCGAGGCAGAGAAGTGGTTCTCGCTCACGAGCCGAGAGGATCGACGGGATCGCTTGCTGTGGGTCACTGGAGACACGACCGACCTCGAGGCGCTGATCGGTGAGCTGGCGCGCTCGCGCAGGATGGTCGAGCAGCACCGCGCGACGCGCTCGCAGCTGCCGCAAGAGAAGCAGCATTTGCTCATCGAAGAAGAGGGCAGGCTCGAGGCGCTCGAGAAGCGCTCGGCGCAGGAGATGGCCGCGACGCTGATGGCGGGCAGCGGGTACTTTCGCGGGCGCGAGGTGCGGCCGAAGGAGCACGGACAGGCGTTCAACTCGGCGCTGACGTCGATGGCGACCGAGGTGCTTCCAGAGCTGTTTCCGCACTTTGTTCCGATCGCGATCACCGACGCAGAGTTCGCTCAGCTCTTCGAGCCCAACCTCATGGGCCCGTCCCCCAAGTTCTTCGACGGCCCAGGAAACCTCGGAATCCTCTCGCAAGACCTCGGTCGCACCGTCGTCTCGTGCGTCGGCGAGGTCCCGCGCCGCGTGCTCAAGTACATCGAAGACGACAAGGTCGTCAGCGGCGCCCGCATGATCGGGCACTTCGAGAAGCCCCCCTTCGGCCACTCGATCGACATGCTGCGCGCGGTGCTCGTCGGCCTCATGCGCGCCGGGCGCATCAAGATTCGCCCCGAAGAAGGGCCGATGATCGCCTCGGTGCGCGACCCGGGCGCGCGCGACGTGTTCAAAGACCGCTCGCTGCGCAGGGCCGAGATCCTCCGCAACGACGCGCAGAGCTTGTCTGCGCGGGACCTCGTCGCGCTCGCGCGGTTCTTCAAAGAGCGGCTCTCGCTCGACAACGTCCCGCGCGAGCGCGAGCCGATCGCAGACGCCGTGTTCGACCTGTTTCCTGCGCGACGAAAGGCCCTGCACGAGTTCGAGTCGCGCCTGCGTCGCCTGCCGCGCAAGCCCGAGCTGCCCGCGCTGCGCGCGCTCGACGAAGCGCTGGGCGAGTGCCTCCGATCGCGGCAGGTCGAAGAGACCGTGCTCGCCCTCAAGGCCCGGCTCGAGGTCTTGCGCGACGGCCTCGAGCAGCTCTCGCTCTACGGCGCCGAGCTGACCGACGACGCGATCGACGTGTTGATTCGCGGGCAAGAAGCGCTCGACGGCCCGCTCGCCCAGCTGCACGGCGGCGCGCACGGCGAGGCTCTGCGCCGCGCGCTTCGCGAAGACCCCGACGGCAAGCCCCTGCTCGAGCAGCTCGAGAGCGACCGCCCCTGGCGCGACGCGATGTCCGTCGCGCCGCACATCGATCGGGCGTGGGCTCGATTCATCGAGGCGCGCCGCGCGCTGGTCTCGGCGCAGTCCCGCGCGATCGAAGAGGCCATTGCGCGCGTGCAGTCGCGACCCGATTTCGAGAAGCTCGACGCCGAGCAGCGCCACGCGGTGCTCAAGCCCCTGAAGCACGCTGCGCTCGGCGGCGCGGGGCGAGAGCTGCGACCGACGCTCGACGAGATGGAGCAGCTTTTTCCCTCGCGGTTGCACAAGGCCGAGGACGAAGCGAACCTCGCGCTCGACACGGCCCTGGCCAAAGCGGGCGAGGAAGAGGTCGTGGTGACCCGGCTCGAACCGCGGCTGCGCGGGCGCGAGATCGCGACGGAGGCCGAGCTCACCGCGCTGCTCGACGAGCTGCGCGAGCGCGTGACGACCGAGCTGTCGAAGAAGCGCCGCGTGCGCTTCACGTGAGCGCGAAGGGCGAAGGGCGAAGGGCGTACGACCTGGTGAAGAAGCGGTTTTCTCCACGGCGGGTTGGCAAACCCGCGAAGAGCGACGGAGGAACGAGAGCCCAGTGAAGACCCTCTTCGCGCCACGGCGGGTTGGCAAACCCGCCGCTAGCGACGAGTGAAGGCGACGAGCGAACGACCCAGTGAAGAAGCGTTTTTCTCCACGGCGGGTTGGCAAACCCGCCGCTAGCGACGCTCGAAGCCTCGCGTCGGAAGGTGCGCGAAGCGCGCGACCACGCTCAGCGTAAGGTTCGCGTCAGCGTACGACCCGGTGAAGACGCGGTTTTCTGGCGACGGTTGAAGGCGACGAGCGAACGACCCGGTGAAACGCGGTCGTCTCCACGGCGGGTTGGCAAACCCGCCGCTAGCGACGCTCGAAGCCTCGCGTCGGAAGGTCGCGCTGAGCGCGACCACGCTCAGCGTGCGCAGCGATCGGACGAGAGGGCCGTGGGGCGAGAATCTAGCGAGGTTCCCAGGCGGCGACGGTCGATCGAGCGTGATGATGAAGGCGCTGATCGCGGACGTACCGGACGAGCGTCTCGAGGTCCTCGGGCCACGCGCTCTCAGCGAAGTAGCCGCGACTCCAGGCGACGAGCCCCTCGGTCTGCTGGAGCAAGACCGCGCCGCTCGCCCCCTTCAGCGCCTTCATCATCGCGCTCAGCGAAGTCGTCGCCGGCAACGTACACACGACGTGCACGTGATCCATCGCGGCGCCCAGCGCGATCAATCGCGCTCCGAGACGAATGCACTGCGTGCGCAACACCGGCTCCAACACCGCCTCGATCGCTTCCGTCACAACGGGAGCTCGCTGGCCGGTGCTCCACGTCGCGTGCACAACAATCCTCGAAATGGCTCGTGTCATGCGCGGCGTTCTCCGTCGGACACACGTCAGGTTGCGTACGCTCTGCGGCTGAGCGTGGTCGCGCTCAGCGCGACCTTCCGACGCGAGGCTTCGAGCGTCGCTAGCGGCGGGTTTGCCAACCCGCCGTGGAGAAAAACGCTTCTTCACCGGGTCGTTCGCTCGTCGCCTTCGAGCGTCGCTAGCGGCGGGTTTGCCAACCCGCCGTGGAGACGACCGCGTTTCACCGGGTCGTTCGCTCGTCGCCTTCGAGCGTCGCTAGCGGCGGGTTTGCCAACCCGCCGTGGAGACGACCGCGTTTCACCGGGTC
>JAAFIF010000045.1 GCA_013298625.1 Myxococcales bacterium | reverse complement strand
CGCTCCGCGACGCTGCGTCGCGCAAAGGCCGGAGGCTTGTCCTCTGGCCGTGCGCCCAACGGGCTCGTTGTTGCGCGTCGCGCCGCTTGTCCTCTGGCCGTGCGCCCAACGGGCTCGTTGTTGCGCGCCGCGCCGCTTGTCCTCTGGCCGTGCGCCCAACGGGCTCGTTGTTGCGCGTCGCGCCGCTTGTCCTCTGGCCGTGCGCCCAACTCCTGCCGCGCATCTCGTGGGCGTTTCCACGCACAACTCGGGCGACGACGCGCGGCGCACGACTCCGGCCGCGCACACAGCAGATGGCTGCGCGATCCCCCCGTCCATCTGATGTCCCGCCCCCCGGTCGAAACACAGGCTCGCTCTGTGAAGAGCGAGCGAGCGATCAGTGACCGGCCTTCCAGCCGAGGCCGATCTGCTGGTTGATCAGAAACTGCGTGGCGTCGCCGACGGAGCCGTCGACGTTGTAGCCAAACGCCTTCTGCAGCTGGCGAACGGCGTCCTCGGTGCCTGCTCCGAAGTCCCCATCCACACTCACGGCGTAGCCAAGCTTCACCAGGTTCTCCTGGAGAGTCTTCACGGTTGCGCCCTTCGAGCCCTTCTTCAACACGTCGGCCATGGTCGATTCTCCTGCGCGCCAGTCCGGCTCACTGCCGGGGAGCACGCGACCGGGCACGGTAGTCGCGAGGGCTCTCGGCGGTCAATGCCAACCCGTGCGCCCGGCGATCACGCCGCGCGGCGGTGCGTGGCTTCGAGCTTCTGTCGCACTTCGACGAGCGAGCGACGGGAGTACACGACGGCCACTCCGAGGCGCTGCGTCTCTTGCTTGAGGTGCTTGAGCAGCGGATGGCTCGTGTAGTCCGTGAGCACCAGCACGAGGTCGACGTTGCTGGGGATCGAGCGGCGCGTGTCGCCCTGCTTGCGACCGTTCCAGTGCTCGACCCGCGAATACCCGTAGGAAGAAAGCTCGTCCGCGATTTGTTCGACGTAATCACCACCGATGATCAAGGCGCGCATGGCAATGCCCTTCCTCTCGTCGGCCGCACAACGGGGCCTGACGGTGTTCGCTAAAACGAACGTGTCGTCACTATAGTGGAACTCGTCACCCTGACAAGTCCCTCGACGCGTCGTCTTCTGTTGGGGTCAACGCGGCGAGTGAGGGGAGTGTTCCAAGCGCTTCTGTTGAGAAGTGTGACGGAGGGTGATCGTCGATCTGCCTGAGAATTCTCAGGACTGACAAACTGTCACGCCCGCCGCGCTCCTGTGACATCACGTCGTTGGTTCGTGTCCGTGTGATGCAGCTAGTCGGCACGTCGAGCCGAACCTTCACACTAGTTCACGCCGAGACCGCTCACGTCTTTACAGCCCCAGCGCGATCACTGTCCTCGCAGCGACGGACCGACACGACGGCCGCGCTGAAGAAAAGGATCGGTCGCTCATCATGTGCGGATTTGTTCTCGGAACCCTCTGCCTCATCGCGTTCTTCAAGCTCGCTCGCGGCGGTCGCTGCCACGGCGGCGGCTGCGGCGGCGGCGGTTGGCGTCACCGTCGCCACGGCTACGGCGGCGGATGCCACCACGGTTACGGTCACCACGGCGGAGAGGGCCCCGGCCCCTTCGGCGGCTTCGGCCCCGGTCGCTTCGGCGGCGAGCGCTGGATGCTGCGCGCCCTCTTCGAGCGCCTCGACACCACGCCCGGCCAAGAGAAAGTGATCGTCGCCGCCTTCGAAGAGAGCCGCGACGCCCTGCGCGAATCGTGGAAGACCGTGCGCGACTCCCGCGCCGACCTCGCCCGAGCCCTGCGCTCGGACACCTTCGACGAAGAGGCCGTCACCGCCGCCCGCTCGCGGCACGAAGAGGCCATGAAGCGCGCCCACGAGGTCTTCACCAGCGCCATGCGCAAAGTGCACGAGGCGCTCGACAGCAAGCAGCGCGCGCTGCTCGCGGACATCATCGACGCGGGACCCTTCGGCTTTCGAGCCGGGTGGCGCGGCGGCTTCGGCGAGGGCGGCCCCTACCGCAGCGCCTGAACCCCGCCCAGTCCACTTGATTGTTGCACACAGAAAGGAAGCCACCACCATGCTCCGCAGAATCGCCATGGCCGCCCTCTTCGTCGGCGCCGTCTCCGGCTACGCCCACGGGTTTCGCACGATGAGACACCGTCACATGCAGCAGCGCCGCGCCGCGGTCGAGCAGTTCTCTCACTCGTGCGCCGAGGCCGCGGTCCAAGCGCACCAGCGGCAGATCGCCGCGCAACAGGCGCCGCTCGCGCCGCAGCCGAGGTAGTCTCTTCAACAGCGCATCCCCGAACAGCTGACTCCCGCGACGTCATGGTTGCTGCAAGAAGCATCAACTCATGCCGCGCCAGTTGTTCGGCGATGCGGTCAAGGACCCTATGACCGTGCGCGCCCTGCTGATCGACGACGACACGCGCTTCGCTGACCTGCTCACTAGCTACCTGACGCAAAACGGCGTGCACGTCACGCGCGCGGCGGACGGGCTCAAGGGCGTCGAGGCGTTCGAGCGCGGCTCGTTCGACATCGTCTTGCTCGACGTGATGATGCCCGGCATCGATGGCCTCGAGGTCTGCCGGCGCATCCGAGGCAAGAGCACGGTCCCCATCGTGATGCTCACCGCCCGCGGAGACGAGACCGACCGCGTCGTCGGGCTCGAGCTCGGGGCGGATGACTACCTCGCCAAGCCGTTTTCGCCGCGCGAATTGCTGGCCCGCATCCGCGCGGTCCTGCGTCGCGCGATGCCCGACTCGGCTAAAGAGCAGCTCAACGTCGGCGGCGTGTCCATCGACGTCGGCTCGCGCGAGGTCAAGATCGACGCCAAGATCATCGAGCTCACCGGGCTCGAGTTCGATCTGTTGCTCGCCCTCGCGCGAAGGGCGGGCAGGGTCGTCCCGCGAGAAGCGCTCTTGTCCCTCGCAGGCAGGGATGACGTCGTCGTCGGCGAGCGTACGGTCGACGTGCACGTCTCTCACCTGCGCGCGAAGCTCGGCGACGACTCGCGCTCTCCCAAGCTCATCAAGACCGTCCGCGGCGTAGGCTACGTCTTCGCCAAAGAGGCCCCCGCAAGCGAGCGAGCGTCGTGAAACCACACCCCATCCGAAACATCCGTTGCTACATGGGCGCGCGGCTGCACCGAAAGCTGTTCGCGTGGTTCGGCGTGGCGATCGTGATGACCATGCTCACGGTCTCGATGTCCATGCGCGCCCTCTCTGGGCCCGGGCACTCGCTCGACGCCGAGCGCTCGCGGGTCGAGCGCTTCGTCTCGCACGGCTTCGCCCGCACGTGGGCAGATCCCGTCGAGCGGCAGGCCCTCGCGCGCAGCTACGGCGAGGACCTCGGCGTCACCGTCTCGGTCACCGACCGCTCGGGCGCCGTCGTCGCGCAGAGCCCCACGTGGGCCGGCGGGGCGTGCGGACCGACGTGGACGTCGGCCATCCGCTCGCCGGACGGAGCGCAGCTCGGGACCGTGCACATCTGCCTCTCGCGCTTCGCGTGGCACGCGGTTCCGTGGCGCACGTTGGTGACCCTCGTGGCTGCGGGGCTCGTGCTCTGGGGCATCTCGAACAAGGTCGCGCGCCGACTGGTCAAGCCCATCGAAGAGCTCACCCGCGTCGCGCAAGACCTCGGCAACGGAGACCTCTCGCGCCGCGCGTGCCTCTGCCACACCAACCCCGGCGAAGTGGGCGAGCTCACCCGCGCCATCAACGAGATGGCCTCGCGCATCGAGCGTCAGGTCAAAGAGCAGCGCGAGCTGCTCGCCGCGGTCTCGCACGAGATGCGCACGCCCCTCGCGCGCATTCGGCTGCTCACCGAGTTCGCTCGCGACGGCGTGAGCGTGGGTGAGGGCCGCGACCCGCTCGACGAAATCGAGTCCGAAGTGGTCGAGATGGACTCGCTCGTCGGAGAGCTGCTCGCGAGCGCGCGCCTCGAGTTCTCTGCGCTGCAACGCAGGCCGCTGAGCCCTCGCGCGGTGATCGAGCGCGCCGCTGAGCGCGCGAGCCTCCCCGCTGGCTGCACCCGCGTCGAGCCCGGGACGCCCATGCTCGACGCAGACCCCACGCTCATCGCCCGCGCCATCGGCGCGCTGCTCGACAACGCCCGCAAATACGGCGGTCCGCGCGTGTGCATCGTCGCTCGCGCCGAGCGCGACGGCCGCGTCGCCGTGTGCATCGAAGACGACGGCGAGGGCTTCGCTCCCGGGTACGAAGAGCGCGTGTTCGAGCCCTTCAACCGCGGCAACCGCGAGGGCGAAGTCGAGGCGCGCGGCGTCGGGCTCGGCCTCGCGCTCGTCCGCCGCATCGCCGAAGCGCACGGCGGAAAAGCGTACGCCGAGAACCGCCCCGAAGGCGGCGCCCGCGTCACGCTCATCCTCCCGGCCGCGAGCATCAGCGCCCTCGACGTCAGCGATCGCAGCAAGGACAGCGCCTCGCTCGCCGCGCCGTCCGTCGCCGCTGCGGAGTGAGCGCTCGCTGAGTGAGCTCGCGCAATGTGACCGCGCTCAGCGCGAGAGCGTGAGCTCGTACGGCCCGCGCTCGGCTCGATAGCCGTCGACCACGATTGAATACGTGTGTCCTGCGCGTGCTTCGAACTCGACCCGCGGCTCGCCCACCGCCGCGCCGTCGTCGTCGCACGCGAGCTCGCGATCGCCGTCGTACACGCTCACCGTCGCGTCGTGCAGCGCTCGCACCCGCGCCACGTGCCTGCCGTCGCTGGTGGCCACAAATCCCCACGCCTGATCGGACCCCGCGCGCTCTTCGTGCCCCGCGCACCGCGGCGAGCGCCGCTGGTCCGGCTGTCGCGTGTCTCCGCGCACGGGCTGATCGAGCAAGACCGCGCGCTGCGCGACCCGACCACCAACGGCGCGCGCCGCCAACACGAACACAGAACAATCCGCGCACGCAGCGCTCAACGCGAGGACGATCCACCGGGCTGCGATCACGTTGGGGGAGGGCAACGGCAAAAATGTACACGAGCTCGAAACTTCTCGGGCCCTCCCGGTGTCCGCGCGCGTCGAATGGCCATCACTCCGCGCACACACAGCATCGTGATCGACCGTAGAACGGACGAGCCCATGCGTCGAACGCTCTGTCGCGGCGAGGCGATCGAGCTCGACCTCGGCGCCCTGCGCTCGGACGCCGTCGTCGAGGTCCAGTGCGGGGTCAGCGTGCTGGCGCGCCGCGATTCGACCAGCGAAAATGCTGCTCGATTGCGCGTCGAGTGGTCCGTGATCGAGCGCCTCGGCCCCGAGCCCTCGCTGCAGGTCTTCGTCTCGACGCCGACCGTCGAGCACGGGCGGACGCTCGCCGTCGCGCCGCTGCCCGAGCGGTACGCGCAGCTCGACCTGCGCCTGCACGACCCGCGCGCGATGGACTGGGTGAGCGCGGTCGCGCCCGCAGTGATCGGCGCGGTCACCGTCGTCGAGGCCGTGATCGCGGTCGGTCACGCGAGCCCGGCGCGGACGGCGTTCGCCCTCGGCTGCGGGCTCGTGTCGATCGCGTTGCTCGCGCGGTGGGGCGCGGTGATCGCCCGCAAGCTTGCTGTGCGAACCGCGTGGCGATGGGCTGGGGTCGCCGCGTCTGCGATGGCGCTGCTTCCGTACTTCGTCGGCGTGCGCGAGCTGCGCATCGGCCCAGCGCTGTTGCCGACGATCGACGATCGGCTGGTGCTTTCGAGCGATCGGTCTGCGCTGGGGTCGGAGCCCGATCATCTCGACGAGGCCGAGGCGCTGCTCGCGCGCAGGCGCGCCCCGCGGTGGAGCGAACGCTGGCTCTCGCAGACCGTTCGACGCGCGCAGCGAGCGCGCTTCGTCCGCACCGACGCGCGCTCGGCGCAGCGGCTCGGCGTCGAGCGCTACGTGCGCTGCGAGAGCCCCGAGCGCTGCGTGTTCGACGCGCGCGAGGCATCGAGCGAAGCGGGGATTCGCATCGCGCCTCCCGCGCTCGGCGCAGCAGCGACCGCGGATCACGTCGCGATCGAAGCGCGGCTGTCGTCGCTCTCCCTCGAAGGGCGGCGCACGTTCTTCGCGCGCGCCGACAGCGATGCGCCGCTCGCCGTGCAGACGTCGTTCGCCCCCGCGGGAGAGCTTCGATACAGCGCGAACGGAGAGTTCACGGTGAGCGTGCGTATCGGCGCTGGCGCTGGCGCGGACGAACGCGGCGCGGCGTCGACCCGCTTCTTCCAGGTGCCCGAGCACGAGGTCGGCCGGTTCGCGTCGTTCAACGGCGTCAACGTCGAGGACTGCGGCGCGGCGCGCTCGCTCGCGCTCGTGGGGCTCGCTCCATCGCTCGCGCACGAGGGCGCTCCGTTCGAGCCCGCGGGGCGCGCGCGCGACTACTCCGTGGATTGCTCCGATCCGAATCGCTTCGGCGCGATGGGTTTGCCGTGGCGCGCAGCGTTGCTCGCGTCCGCGCGCAGCGCGGGGTGGAGCGCGGGCGAGTCGATCGAGGTCCCGTCCAACGCCTCGATCGTTCCGCTGCGAGACAGCGAGTCGACGGAGCACCCGCTCGTCGGCGCAACGCGCTGCCCCGAGTCCGCCGACGAGCAGCACGAGATGCACGTGCTCTCGCGGGTGTTCGGGCTGCCCGCAGAGCGGGGGCTCGCGCTCGCGCCGCTCGAAGAGAGCAAGCGCGACGTGGGCGGATGGACCCCGTTCGACCGGCCCGAGGCGGCGGAGTACGCGACGGTCTGCCACGTTCTGCGTGGAGAAACGCTGCCTCGCGCGCATCGGTCGTTCGGCTCGATCCGCTCGGTCGGCCTCGTGGTGCGCCCCCTTCGCGTCGCTGTCGGCTCGCTCGTCCGCCCTGGCCCGCCGCGCATGGCAACGCTCGTCCCGAGGGTTCGCTCCGCGCGCGTCGCGGTCGTCGCGATGGTCGGCCGGTTCACGGAGTTCGCGGGGTTCGACCTGCGCTTCGAGTGAGCGCGTGAGCTGCGCGCCATCGAGCTGGCGCGCTCGCGCGTGAGCTGCGCGCCATCAAGATGGCGCGCTTGCGCGTGGCGTGGCCAACGTGCGCCCAGGCATTCGCCTGGGCTTAGGCAATCGGGGGGGGAGCCCTCTGAAAACTCAGCGCTTCGTCGAGCGGTAGCCAGCGTGCGTCTATGCTCACTTGCCTCAGCTCGGGCGCTTTGCCCGAGCGCTTGTCGGCAGCGCCGCACGCCAGCGCGCTCACCCGCCAGCGCGCTCACCCTCTCAGCGCCGCGGTCGCCTCGCGCGTCGCGCGACGATCGCCGTCGCGAGCGAGAGCCACATCCATGCGCTCGGACCGCGCCCCGCGGGACCAGGGCGCGTCGCGCACTGCACGCCACCTCCGGCGCTGAGCCCTGCGGCGCTCGCGTCCATCCCGCCGTCGAAGCGCGCAGTGGCGTCGGGGCGAGCGGTGTTTGCGTCGCGGTCGCACGTCGTGGGGCAGTTGAGCGGCGTGCACACGGGCGGGGGCGGGACGTTGCGAAGCGTTCCGTATTGGTAGGCGAGGCTCCGCTCGGCGTTGGCGACGCTCGCGCCCAGCTGAAGGTCCGCGTCGAGCACTGTGTACGCGAGCTCGGCGGTCATCCTGGTGATCGTGAGGTTCGCGCCGAGCCCCGCGAGCGCGACCTCGGCGTCGTTGGCCGCCTGCGGCCCGCCGCAGTCGAGGTCGAACGGCGAGGCCTCGGGCGGACACGAGCTCGATCGCCATCGACGCTGCGCGCTCTGCGCGGCCGATCGCACGAACTGCGGCGTCCATCGCGTCGCGCTCTCGGTGAGCCAGGTGCGACCGCCCGCCTGTCGGTGCTTCGTACGGATCATCGACGAGAGCGCCTCGAACGCGACCGGCGGCCACGACTCTGCCGCGTAGTCGAAGACGAACTCGCTGTCGCGGATCTCGGCGTTGGTGAAATTCAACGCCTCGACGCGCGAGTCGGCGAAGACGACGAGCTGCAGGCCGACCTTGTCGCTGATTCCTGCGGCGACCATCCGCAGCGGCAGCGTCGGCGCGTACCCGGGAACAGTCACGCGGATCGGCGTCATCCTCGTCGCGACGCCCGTCGAGCGGAGCCGCACCGCGACGAAGTCCATCCGCTGCGCGATGTACGCGTCGAGCACGGGCTCGATCGTGCTCGGGACCGAGTAGCCGTTGGCGCTGAGCCACGTGCGCAGGGCCATCGCGTCGCTGCCGCCGATGATGGCGACAGCGTACGGCCCGACGTCGGTCATACGAAACACGGTCACCGACGCGTCTGCGCTGCTCGCGGCGTCGATCCCAACCCCTGAATCTTGCGCGACCGGCGGTTGGCACGGATCCCATCTGCACGAGGTCGGGCAGGGCGAGGGCGGCGGCGGCGGAACGTCCAAGCGCGGCGTGGTCGCCTCGTCGAACATCGCGAGAAAGCGATCGTCCGCGACCTCGACGCGCACCGCGGGGTCGTGCCGAACGGGAAGGATCCACGCGAACTCCGCCGCGCTCCCAGCGAACGAAAACTGATCCCACAGCGTTGTTTGCCGCGACGAGAGCGCGAGCGCCATGCGGTGCTGCGTGACCGACACCGGCGCCGCCGAGCGCGCGTGCACGCAGCCTCCGCACGCGCTCGCCTCGCGAGGCGAAGAGAGCGCTGTGGCGCCGAGAACACACGCAGCCAGCACACCGCTGCGCATCCAACGAGAAGCCATCATCCAAAGTCCTCCTGCTGTCGACGTCGCTATGACGTCCCGTGCGTCCCGCTCGGAGCCATCCCCCCGAACTTCGGCACACCCCGGCACGCTTTCGGTGCCGTCGTTGCAGTCAATGCAGTCGCTGTTCCGCTCAGCGCACGCGCACGCGCAGCCCGGGGTCCCGCGCGGTCGCCGTCACGTTGACGAACCCCGCGGGCAGCGCAGGCGGCGCCCACTCGAAGAGCCATCGCGCGTCGTCGGGCGCCAGGTTGACGCAGCCGTGCGAGCGAACCGCGCCGAAATCACCGTGCCAAAACGCCGCGTGCAGCGCTTGTCCGCCGTGAAAATACTGCACCCACGGGACGGCTCCGACGAAGTACAGCGCGTCCCGCCCAGCGCCAGAGCCCACGTTGGTCATGTCGTCCCACGCGAGCTTGTTTCGCACACGAAACATCCCTGCGCTGGTGCTGTGCCCAGCGCGGCCCGTGGACACGAGCGCCGCCCACTGCGGGGTCGCGCCCTCGTAGGCGACCGCGATCTGCGAGGCGCGATCGACGTCGAGCCAACGCTCGTTGGGCTGCAAATCGGCTGGTAGATCCACGGTGATCGCGCGCGCGAAGTCCGACGCCCGGGCCCATCCTCGCTCGGTCAACAGCACCTCGACGCCGCGCACCGCGCGCGTCTCTCGAACGATCAGCGCTCGCCGCGCAGGGACCTCTCGCGGCCCGTTGGCGCTCGTCCCGGTGAGCGCGAGCGCGGCGGAAGGCCAGGCCCTCGTGGCGCGCAGCGAGAAGGCCACGGCGGTCGCGGGCGCGCCGGTCGCGACGCGCGTCCCGCTCGCAGCGGTCGCGATTGGCCTGATAAAATCCAGGTCTCGCTCGTACACGAAGCGCCCGTCCGTCGTCACCGCGAGCCGCGCGCGTCCCTCGCCGAGGACCTCGCGAATCGCGAGGGTGTTGTCTCTTCGCAGCGCGATGGCGCGGTCGTCGTCGCCGACCTCGGCGCGCGTGCGCCAGAGCGACGTCGCGTCTCTCCGCGGCCTGGCGTAGCGAAAAGGCAGCCCGCCTCCATCGGGCGCGATCACGGGCAACGCGCGCGCCGCGGGCGCCTCTGCGCTGGCGCGAACGTAGTCCGTGCACACCCAAGCGTCGGTCGCGATGCGCGCCCACGGCCGACGGCAGCCCGGGGCTGAGGCCGCTTCGAGCACGGCGAAGCGCGATCCGACCTCGAGCGTCCCGCGTACGGGGGCGTCGGGGCGAGGTTCGGTCCGCGCGAGCTCGCCGACGCGATGCACGCGCACCGAGCGCTGCGCGGGATCCCACTGGACCGGCGTCGGGCCCACAGCGACACTCGCGTCCGTTGCTGCGTCGCTGCTCGGCGACCCTCCATCGAGCCCCGCGAGGCACGGAGCCACCATCCAGAGCGCCCACGAAATGCGATTCGACTGCGTGCGATCCACGGCTGAAATACGGACACACGTAGCACGAACGGCGTCCGCTTCGCGCGTCGCGGCGCTGCTCTCGGGCCTCGCGCTCTCGCTCTTCGCGATGGAGGCGCGCGCGGTCGACGACCGGCCCACCATCGTGACGGACGCGGTGTACGTCGGCGCGCGGGGCGAGCCCGGCTGGGCGCTCGCGCTCGGGTGGGACGCGGACTTCTACCTCGCGGCGGACCGCGCTGTGTCACTCGGTCCTGCGATTTCGCTGGCGGTTCTGTCGAGTGACCCGCTCAGCGAGCGCACGCCGTCCCTCGGGCTCTCGGTCGAGGTCGTGCGCGCCAAGATCGGGCTCAACCATCCGGGCGGGCTGTTTCGGCCCTTCGCGCTGGTGGGCGGAGGCTTCGCGTGGACGCGCTTCGCGCAGCGGATCGAGGCGCCAGCGGGCGCGCAGGACGAAGCGTGGACGGGGCTGTTCTCGGTGGGCGCGGGGGCGGACCTGTGGAGCCGCGGTCGCTGGGGCGTCACGACGCTGCTCTTCACGCGGCTCCGCGCGTTTGGCAGCGAGCGGGTGCCGACGGCGAGCTTCGAGTTCGACCTGGGATTTCGCTTCGGATTGTGAGCTCGCGCGCGACGGTTGTCTCCGCGCTTCGCGGCTACGATGAGCGAGCGCGGTCTGTTACCCTCGCGCGCATCAACGTGGCCGAAGCACTCTTGCGGGTCGAGCATCTGGTGACGGAGTTCGCGACGGACGGCGGCGTCTTGCGCGCGGTGGACGACGTGTCCTTCGAGATTCCTGCGGGCGGGACGATCGGCATCGTCGGCGAGTCCGGCTGCGGAAAGAGCGTCACGTCCCTCTCGATCCTCCGGCTCATCCAGCGCCCCGGCAAAGTGGCCTCTGGCAAGATCGTCTTCGAGGGCCGCGACCTGCTCGCGCTCTCGGAGAAAGAGATGCGCTCGATCCGCGGCCGCGAGATCGCGATGGTCTTTCAAGAGCCGATGAGCTCGCTCAACCCGGTCTACACCGTGGGCGAGCAGATCGCCGAGAGCATCATCCTTCACCAGAAGAAGTCCAAGCGCGAGGCGCTCGCGCGCGCGGTCGAGCTGCTCGCGCTCGTCGGCATCCCGTCGCCCGCCGAGCGCGTGAGCGCGTATCCCCATCAGTTGTCCGGCGGAATGCGTCAGCGCGTGATGATCGCCATGGCCCTCGCGTGCGACCCCAAGCTGCTGATCGCCGACGAGCCCACGACAGCGCTCGACGTCACGATTCAGGCGCAGATCCTCGAGCTGCTCGCGGACCTGCGCAAGAAGACCGGGATGGCCGTGATGCTCATCACCCACGACCTCGGGCTCGTCGCCGAGTTCGCCGAGCACGTCGTGGTCATGTACGCGGGCCGCGTGGTCGAGAGCGCGCCGGTGAAGGACCTCTTTCGCAAGCCGCAGCACCCGTACACGCGCGGGCTGCTTCGCTCGGTGCCGTCGTACTCGGACAACGCGAGAAAACCCAGGCTCCCGACGATTCCTGGCGTGGTCCCGGACCTGCGCAAGCTGCCGCCAGGGTGCAGGTTTCGTGATCGCTGCGACGTCGCGATCGACCGCTGCGCGAGCGAAGAGCCCGCGCTCGAAGCGCGCGCCGACGGCCGTCTCGTTCGCTGTCACGTCGAGGCGTAGGGCTCACTCGACGGTCGCGCGACGCAGGACGCACCCCTCTTGGGTCCCCATCAGCGCCGCGCAGTGCGCGCCCGAGTCGCTCGAGGCGAACGCGCGGTTCTCGCTGAAGCGCTCGCTCCAATCGACGGTCTCGGTGCTGGTCCCGACCATGTCGAAGCGCTGCGCTCTCGCGCCGGGCAGCAAGACCCACGCGCCTCCGTCGCTCGTCGCCGCGAGGTGCGTCGGGCTCGACGCGAGCGCGACCTCTGCGACGATCGTCGCCGGCGTAAAGACCCCCTCGTTAGTGCTCGTCGGCGCGACGCGCACGAGCGCGTAGGGTTGCCCTCGGTTGACCGTTCGATAGGTGACCCAAGCCCCTCCCTCGACGTGCCTCGCGTCGATCGAGGCGTAGCCAGGGATGTACAGGCTCAAGATGTTGGCGCGGCCTCGTCCGACGGGCTGCGCGAGCGCCTCGTCGAGGGCGACCATGCGAGCGGCCACGCAGAGCCACGGCTCGCGCGTGCGGGGGTCTCGGCAGAGCGATCGAAGCACGCCGCCCATGGGGCGCGAGCGCACGCCTCCTTCGGACGTGAGCGTGACCACGGACCATTGCGCGTCGATGTGAAATCGCCCGCCGTTCTCTGCGACGATCGCGCTCGACAGCTGCGCCGAGAGCACTCTGCGCGAGCGCACTTCTCCGTCCGGCGAGAGCACGATCACCGTCGAGTCCGCGGTGCGTCGTCCCCAAGCGTCTCGTCGACCGCTGCACAAGACGGCGATCGACCCGTCCCGAAGCGCGTCCATCGCCACGACGCTGCCCGGGACAAACGCGCGTCCCACCTCGTTGCACGCGCGGTCGAGCTTCGCCACGAAGCCGCGGTGTCCGAAGGCGATCCACACGTCGCCCGCCTCGGTGATCGCGATGTGCGTCGCGCTCGCGTCGAGCTCTGCACGGTCGTCGCTGGTCTTCACGCGCGAGAGTGTACTGCGCTGCGCGAGCGGCGCTCGGGCGGCGCTCAGCGAACGGACGCGCGACGAAGCACGCAGCGCTCTGGGGTCGCGAGCAGCGCTGCGAGCTCGCGGCCCGAGTCACTGATGGCGAAGGCGCGGCTGCTCGAGCTCGGCTCGGACAGATCGACGGTGCGCACGCTGTTGGCCGCGCCGTCGAAGCGCAGCGCGCGTTGGTCCCGAGAAAACACCCACGCTCCGTCGTCGAGCGTGGCGGCGAGGTGCGTGCATTCTTCGCGCAAGATCGTCTCGCACGCGACGGCCGCGGGCTGCTCGAAGACGCCGTTCGGCGCGGTGCGCCCGAGGCGCATCAAGACGTATGCGCGGCCGAGGCGAGCGCTGCGATAGACGCCCCACGCGCCTCGCTCGATGAGCGCGATCGCGAGCGGCGCGTAGCCCTCGACGATCCTGCCGATGATCCGCTCGGTTCCCGTGACGGGGGCGAACCACTGCGGATCGGACACGGGCCGCGCTTGCCACGCGTTGCAGGCCCACGGCTCGCGCGCGCGCAAATCGCGGGCGAACGTCGCGTTGAACGTGAATGTGCGGGTGCTCGTCGCGCCCGAGACGTCCGCCGTGAGCACCGAGCGCTTCGAGCAGAGATGAAACCGCGTAGCGCTCTCGGCGAGGAGCGTCGTGCTCCACCCGTCGGCGACCTCGGTGCGCGAGCGTACGGCGCCGTCTGCGCCGAGGACGAGCACGGTGGCCCCGGTGGTGCGCTGGCCCCACACGTCGCGGTAGCGGCCGCAGAGGACGGCGAGCGAGCCGTCGGCGAGGGCGTCGATGGCGGTGACCTTTGCCGGAACGAAGGTCCTCGCGACCTCGTTGCACGCGCCGTCGAACAGGCTGACGTAGCTGCGCTCGGCGAAGGCGACCCAGCTGTCGCCGCGCTCGGTGACGGCGAGGTGGCTGGCGTCGGGGCCGAGCTCGACGCGATCGTCGCGGGTCTTCACGGCGCACCAGTGTACGGCCTCGGGCTGGTAGTCTCACGGGTGCAACTGATGTCCGAAGCACCTGCAACTGACTCGACGCCGCTGTGCAGCGTCGACGAACTCTCGACGCACTTCGCGGTCAACCGCGGGCCATTTCGCAAGGGTGGCGTCGTTCGCGCGGTCGATCGCGTCTCGCTCGAGGTGTTCGCGGGCGAGACCGTCGGCCTCGTCGGCGAGTCCGGCTGCGGAAAGAGCACCCTCGGTCGAACCATCCTGCGCTTGATCGAGCCGACCTCGGGCTCGATTCACTTCGAGGGCAAGGACATCACGAAGCTCTCGAGCGGCGCGATGCGCCCGCTGCGTCGACGCATGCAGATCATTTTTCAGGACCCGTACGCGAGCCTCGACCCGCGCATGTCCGTGCGGGACACCGTGGCCGAGGCGTTCGAGATCCACGGGCTCGTGAAGAACAAGAGCGAGGCGGACGAGCGCGTGCGATCGCTGCTCACCAAGGTCGGTCTGCGCGCGGATCAGATGGACCGATATCCCCACGAGTTCTCGGGAGGACAGCGGCAGCGCGTGGGCATCGCGCGCGCGCTCGCCGTGGACCCGCGGTTCATCGTGGCGGACGAGCCGATCAGCGCGCTCGACGTGTCGATTCAGGCGCAGATCGTCAATTTGCTGAAGGACCTGCAAGAAGAGCTCGGGCTCGCGTACCTGTTCATCGCGCACGACTTGAAGGTGGTCGAATACCTCTCGCACCGCGTGGCGGTGATGTACCTCGGGCGCGTGGTCGAGACCGCGCCGTCGCGCGAGCTGTACGACGACCCCAAGCACCCGTACACGCGCGCGCTCATGAGCGCCGTGCCCGTGCCCGACCCCGAGACGAAGCGGTCGAGGATCGTGCTGCAGGGAGATGTTCCCTCGCCGATCGATCCGCCGCCGGGGTGCACGTTTCATCCGCGCTGCCCCATCGCCGAGAAGGGCGTGTGCGACCGCGAGGCGCCGCCCCTCGTGGCGCTCAAGGCTCGCCCGTCGCACAAGGTCGCGTGCTTCAAGGCCGAGGGGTGAACATTTCTGTCAGCGAATTTGCTGGATAGACGCGAAAAATGCGCCGGGGTGACAAAATCCGGTTGCGAGAAGGGATGCGCCGTGGTTTCTTCTCTTTGCGCCGGTCAGCCGAGGCGGTCCCCCCCCCACGCCATCCTGACCGGCGTTTTCTATTTCTCCCCTACGCAGTCGGTGATCGTGCGAGCGCGCGATCGTGCGAAGGCGGCGAGCACAGCGCTGCTCGGTGATCGATCACCGTCGCGCTACACTCTGCAGCGCTTTGGGACGTGCATCGATTCTGGTGGTGGATGACGAGCCGAACATCGTTCGGACCGTGCGCAGCGCATTGAAAGTGGAGGGCTACGACGTCGACTCGGCCAGCGATGGTCCGAGCGCGCTCGACAAGATCGCGACGCGGGCCTTCGACCTGGCGCTGATGGACGTGCAGCTGCCAGGGATGGACGGGCTTCAAGTGCTCGAGCGCGCCCGCGCGCAGGGCGTCGACACCCCCGTGATCGTCATGTCCGGGCACGGAACGATCGAGACCGCCGTCCAAGCCACGCGCCTGGGCGCCCAGGATTTTCTCGAGAAGCCGCTCTCGACAGACAAGCTCTTGCTCACCGTCTCGAACACCCTCGAGCTCTCGCGGCTCACGACGGAGAACAAGAAGCTCAAGCGCCTCTCGGGCGTCGCGACGGGGCTGCTCGGAGACAGCTCGGTCATGCGCGAGCTGCGCGAGCGCGTTCGATTGGCGGCCAGCGCCAACGCGCCCGTGCTCGTCACGGGCGAGCGCGGGACGGGCAAAGAGCTCGTCGCGCGCGCGATTCACGAGGGCTCGCGCAGGGCGCAGGGGCCGCTCGAGAAGCTCAACTGCGCGGCGGTGCCCGCGGACCTGATCGAGAGCGAGCTGTTCGGCCACGAGGCCGGCGCCTTCACGGGCGCCTCGCGCATGCGCCGCGGAAAGTTCGAGCGCGCCCACTCGGGCACGCTCTTTCTCGACGAGGTCGGCGACATGCCCGCGGCGATGCAAGCCAAGCTCTTGCGCGTGCTGCAAGAGGGCGAGCTCGAGCGCGTGGGCGGCCACGAGGTGCACAAGATCAACGTCCGCATCGTCGCCGCGACCAATCGCGAGCTGCCGCAGGACGTCACTGACTCCCGTTTTCGCGCGGACCTCTACGATCGATTGAACGTCGTGCCCATTCACGTGCCGCCGCTGCGGCAGCGACGCGAGGATGTTCCGCTGTTGCTCGCTGCGTTCTTGCCGGCGTCGTGCGAGGCCAACGATCGCGCGACCAAGACCGTCACGCCCGCGGCGGTCGCGCTGCTCGCGAAGCACCCGTTTCCTGGCAACGTCCGCGAGCTCAAGAACCTCGTCGAACGACTGGTGATTCTCACGCCCGACGAGGTCATCGACGAGCAAGACGTTCGCATGGTCCTCGGCGCTTCTCTCTCTGGAGGCAACGACGGCTACTACCGCGCGGGCGTCTCGCTGCGAGAGATGCTCGAAGCCGCCGAGCGCGACCTCATCCTTCGCTCGCTCGATCACCACAAGGGCAACGCGACTCACGCAGCGCGCGACCTCGGCCTCGAGCGGTCGCACTTCTACAAGAAGATGCGCTCGCTCGGCGTGCGTCGGCCCGGCGCCGATGACAGCAGCGAAGCCGACGACGAGTAGACGCGCGCTCGAGACGCGTACCGAAGAATCTTCAGCAATAGGTCTAAACTGCTGAATTTAATGATTTCAATCGGCTATCCGAGGGGTGTCATTCTCGCTGACGTTGGTTAAGGTCCCCCCGATGGACACGGGACGACGGACGGGCCCGGAGGGCGTGCGCGCTCTTCGACGGACGAACTTCGCCGCCGCGGCTTCGGTTGCGCTCAGCCTCTCGCTGTTTGCTCCGGTGGCGCGCGCGACGGTCCCCGACGTCTACGACAGGCCCATGTCTCAAGTGTGGACCGCACGGCGTGCGTGGGACGCGCAAGCCGAGCGCGAGTTCGGAGAGTTCGTCGCGGCGATCGGCCGCGGCGTCGCCGAGCACCGCTGCGGGACGCTCTCGCGCTGCTTGAACAACGCCAGGGTCAACCCGCTGCACGTGCAAGCGCGCAGGCCGTTGAATCTCCACGCAGACTGCGGAGACGTTCCGTACACGCTGCGCGCGTACTTCGCGTTTCGTAAGGGGCTCCCGTTTATGTTCGCGCGGGACACGCTCTACGCCGGGCGCGACCGTCGCTACGCCTCGCGCGTGCGCCCCGCAGGGCAGCACCGATGGACGGATTTTCACACGCCGCGCGCGCTGTTCAACGCGATCGCCAGCGCCGTCGACTCGGGCTTCTATCGAATGGCCACCACCGTGGCCAACTCGGACACGTACCCCACGCGCGTCGTGCGCGGCGCAGTGCACCCCGGGACCGTCTACTACAACCCCAACGGCCACGTGCTGATCGTCTGGCGCATCGACGCCGACGGGACGGTGCACATGATCGACGGCCACCCGGACAACAGCATCACGTACCGCACGCTCAACGACCGCTATCCCCACGGGTCTCGCAGCGACGGCGGCGGGTTTCGCAACTGGCGGCCGCTCGTCGGCGCGCGCGGCGAGCGCTACGCGGCCAACAGCGAGATCCACGACATCGCCGACGAGCAGTACGACCGGCGTCGATGGACCGTCGCGGGGCTGGCCGTTCCGTTTCAGCGCTGGGTGCGCGCGCGGTTGATCGCGAAGGGGCCGTGATCGCGCTGCGCTGGTGGTAGCCTCGACAGCAGCGCATGACAGCTCGATCGCAACGCTTCGCAGGGGTCGCACTGGCGACGGGGATCTTGATTTCGTGTGGGCCACCGCCGGGGCAGATGGGCGGCCCGCTCGCGCGCAGCGGGCCCTTTCTCGAGGACACCCAGAGCGCGGCGCGGACCGTCGTGCTCACGCATCACCGCGCGCCTGCGACGCTCGCTGAGCCGCGCGCGTGTTCGGCGACCGCCCTCTTCTTCGACCCCGCCATGGGCAACGGACGCTCGCGCAACCCGATCGCGCGCGAGGCCGAGTGCGTGCTGTATCCGCCGCCGGTGGAGCTGTTGATTCCGCAGCAGACGTGGCTCTGCTTGGGCGCGCTCAACATCACCGCGGGCGCGGCGACAGAGACGCTCTCGTTTTGCCCCGCGATGTCCATCGGAATGGTGGGCGCCCAAGGCCTCAACGTCCCCTTCGCCAACTGCGAGCCCCTGGCTGCGGGCTCGATGGTGAGCGCCACGTCGATGAGCGAGATCGAGGGCGACGAGGTCGACGACCTGGACCTCTCGGTGGCGATGCCCGGCCCCGTCACGATCACCGAGCCCAACGCCACGCCGATCGGGCCGTGGCCGGCGACGGGCGACGTGGGGATTCGCTGGCAGAGCGCGGGCGCCACGAGCGCGATCGTCACGGTCACCGCGCGCGACACGGCCGCGGCGTCGACGACCATCGTGTGCTTGCCGCGCACCAACGGCGTGGTGTTCTTGCCGACCGCGCTGCTGGCGCAGTCCAACCTCCGCACGCGCGACGCGAGGGTGACGGTGGCGAGCTACACGGACGCGCTGCGACCGGCGTCCGGCGCGATGCGCGAGTACCGATTGAGCGCGGGCTTCTCGAGCACGGCGATCTTGCAGCCCAATCGTTGACCGCGGGTCAGCGTGCGTTTCGTGCGGAAGAAACCAGCGACGCCCAGTCGGTGTTGACGCTCACGCCCGCCGCGAGGGTGTTGGTCGCCGAGACGTTGCGGCCGAGAACGGTGCGCGTGTAGCTGAGGTTGATCTCGGTGCTCGGAGAGAGCCGCAGGATCGCGCCGCCCGTGACGTCGAGCATGTCGCGGTCGAGGCGCACCTCGCGCAGCAAGAGGTTGAACGTGGGATCGTCGCCGCGGCCGTATTGGTTGGCCGGCAGCGTCGGGTCCTGCGCAGCCACGGACACGCCGATCACGCGGCCTTGCGTGACGCTGTACTGCCCGTTGAGGCCCGCGAAGAAGACCATCAGTCGGCCGATGGACTGCCCCACGCGAAACGAGCCTTGCACCTGCTGCCCAGCGCCTTCGGTGCGCGCGACGAAGCCCGCGTCGAGGCGAAAGAACGTCCCCGACGAGAGCGCCACGCCCGCGAGCAGCGAGGTCGTCACGTCGAGTTGAGCGTCGCCGAGCGTCACGTCGTCCCGGATATTTTCAGGGCGAACGAGCTCTCCTGCGCGCGCGAGAAAATCGGCGTTGCTGGTGGGACGGTCGCCGAACGTCCCCTGCGGCGGCGCGTAGCCCGTGGGCATCTTGAGCTTGAGCTCGGCGGCGAGGACGAAGGGCGAGCGCTGCACGAGCTGATAGCGAAGCGCGACGTTGATGTCCGCGACGCCCGCGGTCGCGCGCGAGAGGTTGATGATGTTCTGTCGGTAGTAGTCGGACTCGACGCCCATGAAGCCCATCGGGCGCGGCAGGAGCAAGACGGGGTCGGCCGTGTACGAGACCACGCGAAAGGGGACGTTGAGCTCGAACTCGAAGCGCTCGACGAAGGCGGCGCGGATGCCGACGAACATCGTTCCGCTGTGAAATTGGCCACGGAGAGAGAACGGGACGTCGCCGGTGATCCCCCTGCCGTTGGCGGGCTCTGCGAAGAACTCGCTGTTTGCGTACTGGTAGTACACGCCGCTCGAGACCGCGATGCGGCCGGGGCGCAGCACCCACGGAGACGCTTCGGCTTCGCTCGCCGCGCTCGTGGTCAGCGACGCGACGCAGAGCGCGATCGCGCACTTGAGAGAGAGTGATTCGGTCTTCATGGCGTTCGCTCAGAACGAGAGTGGCGCTTCGACTTCGGGTTCTGGCGTCGGCGTCCTTCGCGGCTGCGGCGCCACCGCTGGCCGCTGCGCGGGCGCAGCCGGCGTCGTGGCGGCGACCGCGGGGCGCGGCGTGGCGGTGATCACCGCTGGCGTGGGCTGCGCCGCGATCACTTGGGTCGGCGTGCTCGTGGGGGTGCTGGCGGGCGTGGTCGTGGCCGTGGGTTGTGCAGCGACGACGGGGGGCGTGGGCTCTGCCGTGTTGCCCGACGCTGTCGTCCCGACGCTTCGCTCGGTGGCGGTCTCGACGCGCCCCGGGGTGGTGCGCGGTCGCTGCGCGATGCGCGACGGAGCCACCTGCGGGATCGCGGGCTCGGTCACGGGCGCCGTCACGGGGGCTTCGACGCGAGGCTGCTCGACGACCGTGGGCGCGACGAGACGCGGAGCTTCGATGCGCGCGGGCTCGGCGGCGCGCTGCGAGAAGGTCTCGGGCGCCGCGGCGGCGATCGGCGATCGGGCCGGTGATTCGCGAGTGTTCGTGAGGCGAAACGCGACGCTGCCGACGAGCGCGACCGCGGCCATCACCGACGCGACGATGGCTGTGCGCTTGGGTGCGGTCGAGCGAGCCCGTGCGCTGTCGATCGCCGTCGGCGGCGCGGCGCCCGAAAACGTCTCGCTGCGCGCGGGGGGCAACCCCGGAGCGCTCTCGATCGTGAGCTCGATCGACGGGGTGTTGGCGAGGGACTGTCGCACGGGGGGAGCGATGCTCGCAGGCGCGGCAGGGACGTTGGTGGCGCGTACGCGCTGAACGCCGATGGCGTCGAGCTGCTGCGCGAGGGCTCGGGCGTTTTCGGGGCGCTCGGAGATCTCGCGTCGAAGGCAGCTCATCACCAGCGCCGCGAGCGCGGGGTCGATGGTGGGGTCGTGCTTCTGCAGCGCGATCGGGTCTTGCGTGCACACGCGAACGGCGACGTCGTGAATGGACATGCCGTCGAAGGGCAGGTGACCCGAGAGCATCTCGTAGAGCATCACGCCGACGGACCACACGTCGGCGGCGGCCGAGGCGTTGCGCGCGTCGATCATCTGCTCGGGGGCCATGTAGTAGATCGTGCCCAGCGCTGTGCCGTCGGTGGTCTGCGCGGTCGCGGCCTGCACGCGCGCGACGCCGAAATCCAGCAATTTGACCCGAACGCCGCCCTCGCCGTCGTGCGCGAGAAAGACGTTCTCGGGCTTGATGTCGCGGTGCACGATGCCAGCGTCGTGCGCGGCCGAGAGCGCCTCGAGCATCTCTCGAGCGATCGCCAGGCGCTCGGGGCGGCCGGGGTGTTGGCTCTCGAGAAACCCGTCGAGCGGTTGCCCGTCGAGCAGCTCCATCGCGAGAAAGGGTCCGAAGCGCGGGTCTTCTCCGGCGTCGAAGACCTTCACGATGCCCGGGTGGCCGAGGGCTGCTGCGACCTTGGCCTCGCGGACGAACCGCGTGCGAACGATCTCGGGCTGGCTGCCCGGCTCTCGCAGCACCTTCAGCGCGACGGTGGCGTCCGTGGTCTTGTGGCGGGCGACGTACACCGCGCCCATTCCACCTTCGGCGAGCGGGCGCTCGATGACGTAGCGATCACCGACGTCGTCGCCGGGCTCTGGCTTGCGTGGCTGCATCGGGACTCTCGCTCCGATGCTGCACTACGCACGTCGGTCGCGGCTGGTTTTGCACCGTTTGTGCGATCAGCGATTCGTCAGTGATTTCGCGAGTCGCCCCAAACCCTCGCCGCCGAGCCCGCCGATGAGAAGCCCCAGCAATCCCGAAGCGAGGATGTCCGTGGGGAGCTCTTCTCCGCCGACCGCGCGCAGCTGCAGGTACATCATCGCGACGATGATCGGGCAGAGGGCTGCTGCGTAGGCGGGCTCCATTCCTCGGTGGCGCAGGGCCGTGTCGATGCCCACCGCGAGCAGCACGAGCAGCGTCGCGAGGACGCCCATGTACAGCCTGGGGACGGGCCGCGCGTGCACGGTGATGCGCAGCGGCGGAGTGAGCGCGCTGGCCATGCCTCGCAGCTCGAAGCGCAGCGCGCCGGGCCCGTGGATCGCCAGGTTGCGCCGCTCGGTGAGGCCTCCCTCTTGCGGCCGCAGCCTGCCGCGCACGTCGTCGTGCTGCGCGCCGTTGCTGAGCGCCACGGAGAAGTCTGCGTTGCCCGTCGCGTTGCGGTCGATCTGGCCTTGAATCGTGGCCCACAAATCAACGCCCGTCCCGAGCTCGACCGTGGCCTGCTGTCCGACCTCGCGCAGCTCGACGGTGCCCTTGGGGGCTGGGGGATAGACGGTCCACACGATGGGCGCGGCGCACGCGAGCACGACGCCGATCGTGGCGGGGATGATGAGCTTTCGCAGCGTGTCGTCTGCGGCGAGCTGCATGCGGTGGCCCGCTGCGCCCCAGCCGAGCAGCGCGCACACGATGAGCGCGCCTCCGAGGGCCCCGGGGGCTGCGAAGCGCGGGGTGCGCACGAGCAGCGCGACCACGGCGACGGTGGCGGCGGCGGCGATGTAGGGCGCCCACTTTTTCAAGTCGGGGCCCGTCGAGAGCTTCACGCTCGGCGCGGTCTTGCTCGCCCCGCGCGGCGGAACCTTGGCCCGCTGTCGCGCGGGGCTGGCGGGGGTGGCGCTCTCGTTGCTTGCCGCGGGCGCGCTCGGGCCTGCGGACTCACTGGGGGTCTCGTTGTCGCTCATCGTGACGGTTGCTCAGCGCAGAGGGACCGCGGTCAGCGCCGCGGCGATCGCTTCGTACAACGGGCGCCTCGCGTCGTCTCCGCGAAACACCAGCCGAAAGTAGTCGAACGTCGGCTCGACCGACGGGAGGATGACCTTGAGCGCGCCGCTGGTGATGCCTTCGCGCACGAGGTATTTGGGCAGGACGGCGACGCCTTTTTGCTCGTGCACGAGGCGCTCGATCGCGCCGATGGTCCCGAAGTAGAGGTGCCTGTCGAAGCGCAGGCGATCGCCGGCGCCGGGGGCGTCGCGCCAATAGCGAAACAGCGGCAGCTCGTTGCGAATATCGATGAGCGTGTGCTTCTCGGCGTGCTCGGCGCGCGCGAACGGAATGCGCTTGAGCAAGTGCTTGGACCCGACGAACACGTAGTCTTCGCGGTGCAGCTTGATCGAGTCGAGCCGCGGGTCGTTGAGGCGCGTTGAGGTGACGGCGCAGTCGATCTCACGGGTGCGCAGGCGCAAGAGCAGGTCTTCGCCGGCGCCGAAGTACATGTGCACGGTGAGGTGCGGCAGCGCTTTGGCGAGCTCGTCGAGCTGGGGGAGGATCCACGAGAGCCCGAGCTCGTGGCGCGAGCCCACGATGAGCTCGGTGGGCAGGCGCTCGATGTCGCCGCGGACGGCGCGCTCGCACTCGGACGCGGACTCGATGGTGCGGCGCGCGACGGGCAAGAGCGCGAGGCCTGCAGCGGTGAGCGCGACCGAGCGCGTGGTGCGGTTGAACAGCGGCGCGCCGAGCTGGTCTTCGAGCTGCTTGATGCGCTGGCCGAGCGCGGCGGGCGTGAGGTTGACCGCGCGCGCAGCGGCGCGAAAGTTTAGCGACTGAGCGGCGGCGACGAAGCACCGCAGGTTGTCGATCGACGGGAGCTGCAAGGCTCGATGTCTCCTGAGTCTATACGCGTACGCCGACGGCGAGGCCTTCGTTGGTGGGGATCATCGAGGCGCGCACGCGCTTGTCCGAGGCGAGGGCGTCGACGGCGCGGCGGATGGCGAGGGCCTCGGCTGGGCGCGGGGACTGCTCTGGTTTGTCGAGAAATCCCCAGGCGAACGCGTTGTCGAGCGCGACGATCCCGCCCGAGCGCAGGCTGCGCACGGCCCAGTCGAGGTAGTTCGGGTAGTTCTCTTTGTCCGCGTCGATGAACACGAAATCAACGGGCGTGAGCACGCTCTTGAGCTGGTCGAGCGCGGGCCCGATGTGGACGGCGACGGTGATGGGCGGGACGGCGCGCGTGAGGTGCTCGAGCGCGAACTGCGCGTGGTCGACGTTGACCTCGAAGCAGTCGAGCATCCCGCCGGGCTGCAGGGCGCGAGCGATCCAGAGGGCCGAGTAGCCGCCGAGCGTCCCGATTTCGACGGCGCGCCGGGCGTTGGCGGCGACGACGAGCATCGAGAGCACTTGTCCGTCCATCGGCGTGATGGCGATCGGCGGAAACCCTCGCGCGATCGAGCCCTCTCGGATCGCGACGAGGTGCGCGTCTTCGGCGCCGAAGCGATCGACGCAGAAGCGCTCCATCGCTGCGGTGAAGTGACGCTCGGTCTTGCCGGCGAGGGGGCCCGGCGGGCGCGACTTGGGACGGGGAACCTGCTCGCTCACGACCCGGGATCATATTCTGGTTCGGGACACAACGGCCGCTGTATCGTCGCGCTCCCACTTCGCCATGCTGCTCGCGATCGACGTCGGCAACACGAACACAGTCTTCGGCATCTACCGCGGCTCGACGCTGGTGAAGCACTTTCGCATCGAGTCGGCGCGCTCGAAGACCGCGGACGAGTACGGGGTCCTCGTCGAGATGCTCTTGTCGCGGCTCTCGCTCGGCGGCGACGACGTGCAAGCGGCGGTGCTGGCGAGCACGGTCCCGTCGCTCGCGGACACGTTTGCGCGGATGTTGCGCACGTACTTCGAGATCGACCCCGTGGTTGTGGGACCCGGAATCAAGACTGGCATGCCCATCTTGTACGAGCCTCCGCGGGACGTCGGCGCAGACCGCATCGTCAACGCCGTGGCGGCGTTCGAGCGCGTGCGCAACGCGTGCATCGTCGTGGACTTCGGGACGGCGACCACCTTCGACGTGGTCTCTCCGCGTGGAGAATACCTGGGCGGCGTGATCTGCCCGGGCGTTCAGATCTCAGCGGACGCGCTGTTTACGCGCGCCGCCAAGCTGCCGCGCGTCGAGCTCTCGCGCCCCCCGCGCGTCGTCGGAAAGAACACGGTCAACGCCATGCAATCGGGCATCGTTCTCGGGCAAGCAGGGCTCGTCGACGGCCTCGTGGCGCGCATCAAAGAAGAGACCCGCTTCGACCCCGTGCGCGTGATCGCCACCGGCGGGCTCGCCCGATTGATCGCCCCTGAAGCGAGCACCATCGACGAGGTGGACGACTGGCTCACGCTCGACGGGCTGCGCATCTTGTTCGATCGCAATCGCGCTCCGGGCTCGGCTGGCGTCTGATCGATGAGCGCCCTTCGCGCAGGGTCGAGCGCTCGCACGGCGGTGGTCCTCGCGTCGCTCTCGCTCGCGCTCGCGCTCGCGTCGCTGCTCGGGCTCGCCTTCGGCGCCACCCCAGTGTCCCTCGCTCGCGCTCTCAGCGACCCCGCGAGCGCCGAGCGCGCGATCGTCGAAGCGCGCGCGCTGCGGGTGCTGCTCGGCGCAGTGACGGGCGCTGCGCTCGCGACCGCGGGCTGCGCGTTTCAGGCGCTGCTGCGCAATCCCCTGGGCGATCCGTTTGCGCTGGGCGTCTCTGGCGGCGCGGCGCTCGGCGCGTCCGTCGCGGTGCTGCTGGGCGTCGGCGCGGCGCTCGTCCCTGCGGCGGCCTTCGTCGGAGCGCTCGCGGCGTGCGCCCTGGTGGTGGCCCTCGCGCGTGCGAGCGGCGCGGTGGACGCTCGCGCGCTCTTGCTCGCGGGCGTCGTGCTCAACACCGCGACGAGCGCGGCGCTCTCGCTGCTTCGCTCGGCGCTTCCGGGGACGCGCGCGCAGCGGACGCTCTCGCTCTTGCTCGGCGCAATTGGTGACGAGCCCCCGAGCGTCGTCGCGACAGTGACCGCGGTGGTGCTCGCTGGGGCGATCGCGCTGTGGGCCATGGCCAAGCACATGGACCTGCTCGGGCTCGGAGAGGACACCGCTGCGTCGCTCGGCGTGTCCGTGCGCAGGGTCGAGCTGGCGGTCTTCGTCGCGGGCTCGCTCGTGGTGGGGGGCGCCGTGAGCGTGTGCGGCCTGGTGCCGTTCGTAGGTTTGGTCGTGCCCCACTATTCAAGAGCGTGGGTGGGAGGCGCGCACCGATCGCTGCTCGTGGCCTCGGGGCTCGCCGGGGCGACGCTGCTGGTGCTCGCGGACGCCGCTGCGCGAGGGCTGTTTCGCGTGCTCTCGACGGAGGCGCCCGTCGGCGCGCTGACGGCGCTGCTCGGGGCGCCCTTTCTGTTCGTCGCGCTGCGCAAGCGTCGCGTCGACCTGTGAGTCATTTCGCCGCTAGAAATCCATGCTGAAAGGTGTTGTAAGTGCTGTGCGTCAGATGCTCGCCCCAACGCGCGCACTTCGATGCACCCTCAGCGGCGACTGAGACGTCGCTCAGGGACTCAACAGGAGAAGCAGGTTTATGAAGCACTCAATCACTGCACTGTCGTCGGTTTCTCTCGTCGCGCTCGCGCTCGCTGCCTGCGGAGGCGGACAGGCGCAGACCCAGCCGCAGCCGCAGCCCTCGTCGGGCAACACCGCCGCGACGCCCGCCGCGACGCCCGAGCCGGCCGCGACGCCCGAGCCGGCCGCGACGCCGGCTGCGCCCGTCGCGTTCTCGCCGACCGAGGCGCACATCGCCGCGTGGCGCGCCGCTGCTGGAACGCTCAACTTCAACGCCCGCGCCAACTTCGGCGGCGGCGCGCTTCGCACGGGCTTCACGCCGGACCCGTGGCCGTTTCCCCTCACCGCTGGCGGCGGTCGCAACCCCGTCGACGTCGCGTCGCTCAACATCGTCGACGCGCAGTCGGGTGACCCCTGCACGCGCGCCAACGTGACGCGCGCGCCGGACTTTCACTTCACCTTCGAAGCGGGGACGACCTTTCCGCTCCTGCGCTTCTACGTGGTGACCGAGAACGGCTCGGACGCCACGCTGCTCATCAATCAGCCGAACACGCAGTGGCGCTGCAACGACGATCACCACCGCGAGGGCTGGGGCAACCCGCTCATGCCGGCGATCGATTTCCACAGCCCCGCGCCCGGCCGCTACGACATCTGGGTCGGCACGTTCGACGGCTCGAGCAACAACCGCGCGCGGTTGTTCGTGACCGAAGTCGACAGCAACCACCCGTGATCGCGGGGCGGTAGGGGGAGCGGCGGGGGGATTCGAGGGGCGTTGGGGGCAACGCGGCGAACCATGCGGCTGGCGCGAGAGCGTTCAGGTCGTCGCAGCCTCCTTCAGGATCTTTCAACTCCGCGCTCGCGCAGGTGACCGATGTTGCACCCCGAGAGGTCAACACGAATGCAACTGCGAAAAACCAGGTCTTTGTTTGTCTTCAAGCTCGCCCTCGGCGCGGGCGCTGCCGTCGCGAGCGGGGCGTCGTGCACCGCTGTTTCGATCGGGCCGATGGACGCGAGCGTCGAAGACCGTCGCGCGATCGACGCGTCGACGCCGGACACGAGCAGCGAGCCCGATGTCGCCTTCGATCAGTCTGCGCCCGACGGCGCGAGCGGCGGGTGCGCAGCGGGTGAGCGGCTCTGCTCGGACGCGTGCGTGGACGTCGCGACCGACATGTCGAACTGTGGAGGGTGCGATCAGGCGTGCGCCGCGAGCGAGCGCTGCGTCGCTGGCGCATGTCGGGCGACGATGATGTGCGCGGCGCCCCAACAAACCTGCGGCGGCGGCTGCGTCGACACGATGACCGACACTGAGCACTGCGGCGCGTGCGGCGTGCGATGCATGGCCGGTCAGCGCTGCGCCAACGGAACGTGCGCGGCCAGTCGTTGCCCGCTCGGTGAACGCGACTGCGCGCCGAGAGCGCCGAGCCCGATGTGCGTGGATGTTCGCTCGAACTCGATGCACTGCGGCGTGTGCGGCAACGCGTGCGCCGCCGGCGAGACGTGCGCGTCTGGCGTTTGTCAGCCCAGCGCTTGCGGGGCGGGGACGACCCGGTGCGTCGTCGACGGCGTCGCGAGCTGCCGCAGTTTGGAACGGGATCGCGCGCACTGCGGCATGTGCGGTCGCGCGTGCGCCGCGGGTGAGCTCTGCGTAAGCGGTCGCTGCGAGGCGCCGTGCGCCGCGCCGTCGATGGGGTGTCTGGTGGGGGGCGCGAGGGTTTGCGTCGACACTCGAACGGACGAGGCGCATTGCGGCGCGTGCGGCACCGCGTGCGCTGCGGGGCAGGTGTGCACTGCGGGGAGCTGCGAGTGCGGGGCGGGCCGCAGGCTCTGCTTGGCGGCGTGCGTCGATCTTCAGACCGACGAGGCAAACTGCGGTGATTGCGGGGTAGTGTGCCGAGGGGGGCAGGCGTGCACCGCGGGCCGCTGCGCTTGTCCCGAGGGGACGATGAGCTGCAATGGTGCGTGCGTCGATGTTCAGTCGAACGCTGCCCACTGCGGGCGCTGCAACAACGCGTGCGCTGCGCCGAGCACCTGCTCGAGGGGCGCCTGCGACATGCGGTGTCCGCTTCTGTCGACGCTGTGCGGCGGCGCGTGCGTCACGCTGTTGTCGTTGCAGACCGACGAGAACAACTGCGGGCGCTGCGGCGCGGTGTGTCGAGCGGGCAGCCAGTGCCGCGCGGGCGCGTGCACCCCGACCAACGACAATCGAGCGGACGCACAGTTGATCCAGCTCGACGCAGCCGCCGAGCGCTCGACGACGGGAACGACCGTGAACGCGACGCACGACGGCCCTGCGGTGCCGTGCTCGTGCACCAACGGCGAGAACGTGTGGTTTCGATTTCGAGTTCCGACCGCTGGCGTCGTGTACTTCGACACTGCGGGATCGAGCTTCGATACGTCACTGTTTCTGACGGACAGCGCAGGGACCCCCGTCGCAGCGCAGGCCGTCAACGGGTTCTACAGCGCGGGCCTCTGCAACGACGACAGTCGATGCGGTCAGGGAGGAGGCTTCACCAACGAGAACCAGGCTCGCCTCGCCGGCTACTTGAGCCCTGGCAACTACAACATCGCCGTTGGGGGATGCGGCGCCGGGACGTTCACGCTTCGCTGGCAGTACGTGACCGAAGGCGCGGGTCGCAACTTCGTGGACAATCGCCTGCTCGGCACGGGGACGGCAGCTCCTGTCACGCTCGGGAGCGGCGCGAGCTTGAGCGCGGCGACGTGCGGAGGCACCGCTGGCGCAGAGCACGTTCGTTGGTACTTGAGCTGCGGCGCGACGTCCGAGCGCCAGCTGTTCAGCGTGTGTCGCAGCGATGGCTCCGCGGAATTCGTGCGCTTGAGCGTGCTCGCAGGCGTCGCGCACGACCCCGTCCTGTACGCGCGCAGCGCGCAGACCGGCGCGACGCTCTCGTGCGTCGACAACAGCAGCGCCAGCGCGACCGTCGA
This sequence comes from Myxococcales bacterium, assembly GCA_013298625.1. Lineage (GTDB taxonomy): Bacteria > Myxococcota_A > Polyangia > Polyangiales. Next base: position 41,198 of record JAAFIF010000045.1, on the reverse strand, counting down.
CTGCAGAGGCACCATCGATCACCCTGCGCCCGTCGCAGACCAACTCGACAGCAATCACTACGGTGCGCGCCTCTCCAACCTCAGCACCCCGCGAGGCATCGGCACTCTCTTCGTCGACACCAGGACCGGCGGTCCGGGCATGACGTTCTCTCTGTACTCGCAGGTGAACTGACGTCCCGTCGACGCGCTGATCGATGAGGGAAGCATTCGCTTGCTCCGAGCGTGATTGATGTTCACGCTGCCTGACTCGATGCGGACCAACGACTGGTTTGACGGCATTTGTGACCCAGTGCCGCTGCAAACATCGACCCCCTTCGAGGTCTTCGCGGTGCGCGTGGGCAGCACCGCCAAGACGCTGTTGCTCGCCAACGAGTCGCTCGCTGCTGCGGACGCCCAACGCCGGTCCGACGCGCTCGCGACGGCGCACGAGCAGTTGGCAGGCCCTCACATCCCCGCGCTGCAGTCTCGAGGATCGCACCGAGGCCGGCCGTGGCTGCTGCTCGACGCCGCGTTGGTGTCCAACGGTGACGAGCTGTTGTGCGTGCAAGCCGATCGGAGCATCAAGCAGCCGTACGCAGCGGCCATGGGCGGGCTCAGCGCTGTCGTCTCGATGGTGCGGCGGATCCACGAGGTGATCGATCCGCACACGCGCGCTCCCTACGCGATGGGCACCATCGGCGCCGCCAATCTGTACTACGACCAGGGGGGAGGGTTGTGGGTGCTCGGCGCTGGCGACAACGGCTTCGCGAGGGCTCGAACGCTGCTGCCCACGATGCTCGCGCCGGAGCTCGCGCTGGGAGAGAGTCCGACGCCCGCGACCGATATCTTCGCGTTGTCGGCGTTGATTCGGTCAATGGTTCCATACGTCGATGTTCCCGAGCCCATCGCCCGTGTGTTGCGCGGAGACGAGACGGACTCGTGGCTGGCGCGGCTGACTCACGAGACCAACGCCCGGATTTGGGGCGTGCCCAAGGCGCGTCGGCCGCCGCTGGCGCTGCTCGAGCGGGTATTTCGGGGCTTGTTGCGAGTGCTCGGCGTGAGCCCCTCGTACGAGGCTCACTGCGCGTTCATCGAAAAGCTGCTGATCCAAGACGAAGTCGCCTCGCAGCCGTCGTCGCCGCGCGTCGTGCTCGAGCTCGCGGCAGACGCGAGCTGGTTTCGTGTGCAGCAGCAAGACACGCAGCGACTGGGGTCTCGCGCGCCCCTTCGACGAGTGCTGTTGTGCCTCGTCGACCACGCTGAGCGCGGCGAGTCGTGCGACGTGTGGCGGTTGCTCGAGGCCGGTTGGCCGGGCGAGCGCGTCGACCCAGAGGCCGGCGCCAATCGCGTGTACGCGGCGGTCTCTACGCTGCGTCGTATGGGCCTTCGATCGGTGATCGAGCGCTTCGACGCGGGCTACCGCATCGGCCCGAGCGTGCAAATCGAGAGGCGGTGAATGCCGCGGTGAATCGCCCTCGGCATGCCTCGATGCTGCTCGACTTCGGCGGCGTTGTCCGTCAGCGCATCGCGCTTCGTCCGCGTGAGCGTTGACCCAATGCTCGATCGAGTTGTCTCATCGATCTCTCCGTGACGATGCAATCCCCGACACCGGACGCTCCCTCCAACGCTGCGCTGCTCGCCGGGATCGTCGGCGCGCTGATGGTGACCATCGGCCTCGCGCAGACGCTCGGCGCGCTCTACTTCGCAGCAGAGTTGATCGAGAGCGATCGCGGGGGCGGGCTGTTCGGGTTTCGTATCGGGATGGTGCTCGTGGTGTTCGTGTGCGTCCCGATGGCGCTCATGGGCGCGCTCTATCTGGCTGGGGGCATTGGCGCTGCGCTGCGAAAGCGCTGGGGATACATCGCGTCGATCGTCGGGGCCGCGATGCAAGCGGGCGGCGCGGCGCTCGCGCTGCTGTTCTCGGTTGGGCGCATGTCCAGCAGTGGCGTCGCGCTGCTCGCCGTGGTCGCGCTCGCGCTCGCCGCCGGGGTGATCGCGACGATGGTTCGCGCGCTGCGCGCGTAGCGGTGACGACTACCGTGGCAAGATCGCGGTGAGATCGACGGGGCCGTCGCCAGGGGTGCGCTCGATCGCCGCGCGAAGCGCGTGCAAGCGGGACTCGTTGGGCGAGCGTTCGAGGGCGCGCTCGATCGAGCGCCGCGCTTCGGGGCGCGCGCCGCGGCTGGCGAAGAAGAGGGCGTCGTTGAAGGCCATCCACAAGAGCACCTCGTCGCTCTCGCGCTTCGCGTGGGGCTCGGTCGCGAGCTGCTGCGCGAGCTGATCGAAGCGGGCGAAGTGCCGCGCGCCGCCTGCGCGCACGTCGGCGAGGGTGCTGGGCGCCTCGAGCACGGTGGCGAACGAGCCCGACGGGAGCACGTAGCGCACGTACTCTTCGATGTTGTCCGGGTCGAGCTCGACCATGACGGGCCTTCGCGTCGCGAGCCCTGTCGCGTCGCGCGAGGCGATGCTGCGACCGGGCTGCAAGAGATACCGCGCGAACACCGGCGCGAGCGCGGGCTCTCTCGCGATCAGCGCAGGCACCATCCCCGGATACCCGAGCAGCGGAACGGGCACGACCGTCACGTCCGGCCGCTCTCCCTCGACGAGCTGCGCGTACCGCAGTCGAAAGATCGTGTTGGGGCCGTGCGCGAGGAGCACCGCGCGCGCGGGCGCCGTCGAGATCGCGGCGAGGGCGAGCGTCGTGGTGCTGTTGGCGCGATCGGTCTGCGTCGCGAGCACGGAGTTGGCGAAGGTCCACGTTGGCAGCGCGATGGAGGGCGCGAGCACCAGCGTCGCGACGAGCAGCCAGCGCACGGGGCGAGAGGGCTTCTGCGGGGTCTTGTCCGCGGCGCGGACGGTCTCGAGCGCGGCGCTGGTGGCGTGCGCCGAGAGCGCGGCGAGGGCGACGATGGCGGGCGCGAGGTAGCCCGCAGCGTCGGGGTTGTCCCGCGTGAAGCCCAGCCAGCTGCGGGCGAAGAACGGGACGAAGAAGAGCAGCGCGAAGGCGAGGGCGCTCTGTCGCAGCGCGCTCTTCGGGCGAAAGGCGAGGGCGAGTCCGACGAGGCCCGCGAGGATTCCTGCGGACGAGAGGGACTCGGAGAGGGCGTCGAGCACGTCGGCGACGCGCGCTCCTGCGGCTTCGGCGACGGCCGCGCCGGTGTTCTTGGCGAACGTTCGCGCCGAGGCGACCTCGACGAGCTCGCCGATCGAGCGCGGTCGGGTGATCGAGGCGGGCGCCGACGCGCGCAGCGGGAGCGCCGCGTACAGCGCGAGGGCGCTGGCGAATGGCATCACCCACGAAATCAAGCTGCGTGGGTTTTTGCGGATGTGCGGGCCCATCGCCACGAAGAGCGCGGGCATCGCCGTGAGCGCGATAAAGTGATGGTTGGCGAGGCCGAGCAGGGCGAGGGCGGCGGCGATGCGGTCTCGCGCGCGGGCTTCGAGCGATCGCGAGGCGCGCACGGCGAAGGGCGCGACCGCGAGCAGGGCGGCGAGTGCGTACACCTCCGAGCGCGTCGACTGCCTGAGCAACCCCACGCTGAGCGAGGCGAGCAGCGATGCGCCGAGGGCGAGGGTCGAGCGCCAGCGCAGAGAGAGGGGGTCGTCGCTGTCTGGCGCGGGCTCGGTGGCTCTCCACGCGAGGGCGAGGGTGGCGCGGCCGACGAGCGCGAGCCACAACGCCGAGAAGAGCGCCACGCGAAACGCGACGGGACCGACAGGGACGAGCGCGCACGCGACTCCATGCACGAGCACCCACAGGGGGTGTCCCGGCGGGTGCGTGACCCCGAGTCCCGCGGCGGCGCTCGCGAGCTCGGGCGCGTCGAGGTGGCCCATCGCGGATCCTGCGAGCAGCGCGGCGGCGAGCGCGGGGACGAGCGCAGAGAGCCACGCGATGCGATCGGGGGGCTGGTCGTAGGCGGGCGGAGAGAGAGCGTCGGTCATCGGGCGGTGCGTGCTGCGAACGCGGCGAGAGATTACTGCGCGCAGAGCGTGTAGAGTACGCTGCGTCTACCGTGGTTTTGCAGTCCGCGGTATCGAAGGAGAGAGCGACGTGCGCAGGATGCAGTGGATTTCGTGGGCGTTTCTTGCGGTTCTCGCGGCGGGATGCCGGCAGCAGACCGCGCAGGGCTTCGCGTTCGTGGGCCAGGACACGATGACGGGCCGGCAGGTGAACCTGCAGCCCGGCGCGATGCCGTCGGGCGAGATGTTCTCGGGCTTCTACCGCTCGCAGTTGATGGGTGACATCAACATGCAGCAGACCGGCGACGCCGTGGTGGCCGACTACGAGTACGACCGCGCGCAGTGCCACGTGCTCGGTCACCTCGAGGGCACGGTCGAGGGCAACCTGCTGCGCTTCTCGTGGCGCGAGGACAAGCGCGCGTGCGGCTTTCAGACGCCGATCGTGGGCCGCGGCTTCATGCTGTACGAGGTCTCGCAGGAGGGTGAAGTGCGCCGCGGGCACTTGTACGGCGAGCTCGGCCTCAACGACTCGGATCGTGGGGACGGGACGCTGGTGGCGGTGAAGGTTCCCGATCGCGAGCCGGTGCTGCGCAGCCAGCAGTCGAGCGGCGGCGACGGCTCGGGTACCGGCGAAGGTTCGGGCGACGGCTCTGGCGCATCGGGCAGCGGCTCGGGCTCGTGATCTGCGGATAGGGGCGCGCACGTCGTCACAAACTCGCGAAGAGTGACGGGCGAAGAGCAACCCGATGAAGACCTGGTTCGCGCCACGGCCGCTCGTCGCCGTCGCTCTTCGCCCGTTGGCAACCCGCCGTGGAGAAGACCCCCTCCTCAACGGGCTCCTCTTCGCGCCTCCGCTGCGCGCGTCTTCACGATGCGCGCTTCGACGCCTGGCTCAGTCTTCGACGACGCGCGCGACGATCGCGGTGACGTTGTCTTCGCCGCCCTGGGCGTTGGCGCCGTCGATGAGCTTCTGCACGGCGGCCTCGGGCGTCGCCGACTCGTTGACGATCTTGAAGATCTCGTCGTCGGCGATCATCGACGAGAGCCCGTCGCTACAGAGCACGTACACGTCGCCGAGCTGTGGGTCGTCCAGCGTGATGTCCACCTGAACCGTGTCGCTCATGCCCAACGCGCGCGTGATCACGTTGCGCGGAACCTCGCTGCGCTGCGACTCGGGAAGCTCGGGCATGGCCTTGAGCCAGTCGTTGAGCAGCGAGTGATCGTCGGTGAGCTGCGTGATCTTGCCGTCGCGAATGCGGTAGCACCGAGAGTCGCCCACGTGCCCGACGTAGATCCTCCGGGCCTCTGGCGAGAAGAGCATCCCCACGATCGTGGTGCCCATCCCCTGGTGATCCCGCGAGCGAACGCCGTGCTCGTAGATGCTCTTGTTCGCGATCTTGATGCCCGTGAGCAGTCTGTTCTCTTCTGACGACAGTGTGGGGTCGTACTGAAAGGGCCACGTCGCGTCCTCGCGCGCCGTTGTGTTGAAGAACGAAGCAATCGTCTCGGTCGCGAGCTTCGAAGCGACGTCGCCAGAGCGGTGTCCGCCCATCCCGTCAGCGACGACGAACAACCCATGTTGATCGAGCAAAACGAAGCTGTCTTCGTTGTGCTCGCGTTGTAGCCCGACGTCCGTTCGTCCGGCAGCGATGACACGCATCGGGCGTGAGCGTTTCACCGCACGCTGCGTGCTGTCAACGGTGGATGATGCGCGACGCGCTCGCGGCTGCTCGACGCACCGACCCGCGCGCGCTTCTGCAGATCGGTGGGCGGCCGCAGAACGCAGGTGCTCAGGTCTGTTCCGATCGTTGGTCCGATTCGTGGTACACGCGGCGGACCTGCGATGGCGAAGAGCAAGCGAGTGGCGGTTCTCCCGGGTGACGGGATCGGCGTAGACGTGCTGCGCGAGGCCGTGAGGCTCATGGAGGCGATCGACAAGAAGCGCCCCCTCGGCCTCAGCCTCTGGCACCTGGACCTCGGCGCAGACCGCTACCTGCGCGACAAGACCACCCTGCCCAAAGAGACCTTCCTCGAGGTCAAAGAGACCTGCGGCGCCGTCCTGCTCGGCGCGCTCGGCGACCCTCGCGTCCCGGGCCTCGAGCACGCGAGGGACATCTTGTTCGGCTTTCGCTTCGGGCTCGAGCTCTATGCCAACGTTCGCCCTGTCAAATGCCTGGACGACAAGCTGTGCCCGCTCAAGCACAAGCACGCGAAGGACATTGATTTTACGGTCTTTCGCGAGAACACCGAGGGCGTCTACGTCGGCGTCGGCGGACAGGTCCGCAAGGGCACGCCCGACGAGATCGCCATCAACGAGGACATCAACACGCGCAAGGGCGTCGAGCGCATCCTCCGCGCCGCCTTCGAGTTCGCCAAGGCCAACGGCAAGACCCGCGTGCACATGGCGGACAAGAGCAACGCGATGAAGCACGCGCACGAGCTCTGGTACCGCGCGTTCTTCGAGGTGGCCAGGGACTACCCTGGCATCGAGCCACGGCACGTCTACGTCGACGCGCTTTGCCTGTACATGATCCACGAGCCCGAGAACATCCAGGTCGTCGTCACCAACAACCTGTTCGGTGACATCGTGACCGACCTCGGCGCCGCGCTGCAAGGCGGCCTCGGCATGGCGCCCAGCGCCAACATCAACCCCACCAGCGACGGCCCGGGGATGTTCGAGCCCGTGCACGGCAGCGCCCCTCCGCTCGCTGGCAAGGACATCGCCAACCCCTTCGCCGCGGCGCTCACCGTCGGCATGATGCTCACGCACCTCGGCGTCGACGGCGTCGAAGCCGTGATCGAAGACGCTGTTCGAGACTGCGTCGTCGCCGGTCAGTGCACGCGCGACGTCGGCGGCTCGCTCGGGACGACCGCCGCGATGGACAGCCTCGTCGCGCGCGTCAACGATCGCCTCTGAGCGATCGCTCCCCCGATCGCCGCGCTCACACCATGCTCTGCGGCGCGTCGTCGCCCTTCTTCGGCGGCTCGTGAAACACCTCGCCGTCGATCGTCGCGAGCAGGTTGTTCTCGATGGTGTTGCAGATGCGCTCGAGCGGCAGGTCGTTGTCGTCGTAGCCGAACGGGTCCTCGATCTGCACGCCGATCTCCTCGATGCCGTAAAAGATGTACGCCACGGCGAAGACCGCCGGCACCATCGCCCAGCCGAGGTCCTTGAGCAGCGCGAACGGCAGCGTAAACGTGTACAGGATCAACGCGCGCCGCAGGTGCACGACGTACGCGAACGGCAGCGGCGTCTTCACGATGCGCTCGCACCCGCCGACGTAGTCCATCAGCTGCTGCGTGTTGTTGTCGATCGACTGCGCTTGCACCGTGTCGATGCAGCCCTTCTTGCGCGCCTCGTTGATGAGCTGCGTGATCCGCGTCGCGATCCACAGCGGCGAGTGCTGCGCGGCGAGCGCGCGCTTCACCGATCCAGCCGCGAGCACCTCGCTCATCGGGCCGAGGTCTTTGCGGCCCCGCAGCGAGTGCATCGCCGTGTAGCACCACGCCACGGTCCACCGGACGATCTCTGCGTGGATCTTCGGCTCGCTCGGCGCGATCAAGACCTTCGACGCGCGCGCGAGGTTGCGCGTCTCGTTGACGATCCCGCCCCAGAGCTTTCGACCCTCCCAGAAGCGGTCGTACGAGGCGTTGGTGCGAAACACCAACAAGAGCCCGAGCGCGGTGCCCACGAGGCCGTGCACCACCGAGGGGATGGTCTTGTGGATGAAGTACTCGTCGAAGATCCCGACGACCACCGCCCACGCGGTCGTGGTGAAGACCCGATAGATGATCTCGCGCACCATCGAGCCGCGGATGGCGAAGAGGTACTTGCGCCACGAGTGCGTGTCGTAGTCGATCATGTGGGCAGAGCCGCGCTCATAGCACCGCTCGCCTCCCTGTGGAATTGCACCCCGTTGCCGTCACGGCGCGCGCAAGGGGTGCGTGTGCACGGGTTCGCTCTCGCGCTGGCAGTTGGGGATGTCTCGCTTGCAGCGGGAGCGCAGCGCGGGCACTCCGTCGTGAAAGCGATGGCGCTCGTACGCCTCGCGGGCCCGCGCGCTCTCTTGCTGTGCGCCGAGCGCGTCGAGCTCGATCGCCAGGAGGTTGAGCTGCATCGGGCGCTCGGGGTCGATGCGCATCCCTTCGAACAAGAGCCCGAGCGCTTGCTCGTGGCGGCCTGCGAGGCCGATGGCGTTGGCCAGCATCTCGATCGCGCGCGGGTACCTCGGCAGCGCGGCGCGCACCCTGAGCAGCGGCGCGATCGTCTCGTCGAAGCGCCACACCTCGGCGCTCGCCATCGCCCGCAAGTAGTCGGGAACAGGGCTGCGCGGGTCGATCTGCGCCGCGCGGTCGAGCAGCGTCCAGGCGTCGCTCGTGCGGCTCTGGCGGATCGCGACGCGGGCGAGCTCGGCCCAGGGGCCGGCGTGCGTTCCGTGCAGATTGCGGGCGATTTCGAGGGAGGGGAGCGCTTCGCCGACGCGCTCTTGCACTTGTGCTTCGCCGAGCGCGCGGCCGTGGTCGTAGAAGCGCCGCCAGCGTGGCGTCGCCGTGGGCGGCCCGTGGTCGTAGCGAGCGACCACCGTGGTGGGGCGCTCGGGGCACCGCGGCTCGCCGGCGCGCTCGCGCTCGCGGCAGATGAAGCTCCAGTACGGATCGGCGATGCGGCGGTGCAAGAGCCTCGCCGTCACGCGCAGGGGAGCCGCTGCGTTCGCTGGGATTTCTCCGGCGAAACGCACCACGCGCGCCGCGCGCACCGGCAGCGTCGAGTCGTACGCTTGCGCGCGATAACGGTGCGGGTCGCGCATGAGCGCTGGGGTCGCGGCGTCGTCGAGAGGGACCGTTCGCAGCCGATGCGCGTCCTCGTCCGCGCTGCCGTCGCGGCCCGCGACGCCCGATTGCAGCACCACGCGATCGCGCGCGTCGCGCACGGTGAGCTCGACCCACACGTCCGCGACGTCCGCGGTCCCGCCCGGAAAGCTGTGCCCCACGCGCTCGTTGACCAGCACTACGTCGAGCGTCGCCTGCGAGCCCGGCGCGAGCGGGCGCTCTTCGACTGGCCCAGGCTCGACGCGCTCGGTCGTCACCGACGGCGCGACGAACACGTCGATGCGCACGGCTCCTTCGAGCATCGCGCGCTGCCTCGCGAGCATGTCCGGGTCGTTGTTGAGCGCGGCCATCGCCGTGTGTCCGCCCAAGAACCGATGCGACCGCACGCGTCCCTGCCGCGCGGACACGTCGCTGAGCGCGCTCTGCTCGCGCGGCATGTGGCAGTCGATGCACGTGCGCGGCTCGACCTCGGGGTCGTAGCGGTTGGGGTCGTTGCGCGCGTACGCGCTCTGCGACCACGGCGTAAACTCGTCTTGCCCGCGCAGCCACGGCCCGCGCGTGACCGCTTCGACCAGCGCGACCTTGTGGCACGTCCCGCAGAGCTCGGCCGAGCGCACCGTGTCGTTGATCACCCGCGCGCGGTGCGCCGCGACGCCGTCGAACGTCCCGTCCTCGCGGCGCTCGGGGATCGTGTCCGCGATCGGCGCGCGAGAGAGCACGTAGCCGCTGTTGCCCGTGCGGTCGTGCAGGCGCTCGACCGAGTGACACAGGACGCAGCCGACGCCCAGCGACGCGCGCTCGTGCGTGCGCGCGATGCGCTGCCCGTCCACGTCGCCGCCGAAGAGCAGGGCGGGGTCGTGGCAGCCGGCGCAGAAGCGGGTTCCGACGATGAAGCGGTCGCGACGGGTGACTTCGAAGGCCGGCGCGTAGATCGCGTTGTCCATGGACGAGAAGCGGTGGACGCTGCGGTTCCACTGGTCGAAGACGGCGGCGTGGCAGACCGAGCATTGGTCGAGCGCCGTAAACGTGTCCTGCGGAAGCGCGCGACGATCGACGGTCTGCGCGTTGGACGGCGCGTACGCGAACAGCGTCCGGTCCGCCAGCGGCGCGTTGAAGGGAGCCCTCGCCCTCGGCAGCGCAGCGAGCAGCGTCTCGATCGCGTCGCCCTCGGCCGCGTCGCTCGCCGGCGCGCACGCGTCCGCGCTGGGGTTCATCGGCGCGTGCGCAGGCCGAGCGCCGCGCGCGCCGCACGCCGTGAGCGCGACCAGCAGCGTCGAGAGCGTGAGCGTGCGCCGTGCGTGCATCGCGTTGATACCCGTGACTCTACGCCCTGCTTGGCCGTCGGCGCGCGGCCCTCGCGAGCCCCAACGCCAACACCGACGCGCCCGCGAGCGCCGCGAGCCAACCAGGCCTCGACGCCGCTCCCGGAACCGTGCATCCACATGCACGCGTCCTCGGCGCCCCAGGCATGTTGGGCTGCACCGACCCGCGCACGCTGAGCTCGGGGATCGCCGTGTACACGTTGTCTGTGATGCTGATCGCCGCGCGAGCCGTCTCGGCGAGGTCCTTGGCCGAGACGGGGCTCGGAGCGGCTCCGTTTGGAGGTCCGCCCCACACGCCGCGCCGCGGATTTCTGCAGGTGATCGGGCCCTCCCACGGGTGACGGATCGCGTAGCGCGCTTGAAAATTGTTGGTCCCGTTGGCCTCGACGCGACCGCCGCGCTCGAGTCCTCCGTTGGCGTCGACGGCGTGCTCTCTGCCGCCGACCGCGGGCTGCGCTTCGTTGAAGACCAGGTCATCGCTGAGCGTCTCGCGCGAGTACCGCGTGTGCAGCCGCGTGACGGTCATCCCTGTGTGGTAGCCGCTGTCGTTGAGCACGTCGGCGCCGAGCGTGCTGAGCTCTCCTGCGTCGAGGACGGGCCCCGTGCACGGGTCGCACCCTTGCGTGGTCCAAGCGTATTCGGTGACCACGGCGCGGTTGTTCATCCGCTGCATCGTGGCGTCGAAGAGCGCGTTGAAGAAGCTGGGAAAATTCGCTCGAACGCGCTCGCTCACGTCCAAGTTGGTCGGGATGAACACGTTGGGCAGGTTGGCCACTTCGAAGCGCTGCGTCGGGTGCAGGACGTACACGACGAGCTCTTGGTTGGCCGGCGCGTTGAGCAGGCCGAGGCGCACGGGCAGCCGAAAGTCCTGCGAGTCGTAGTGAAATCGCAGCGGAGAAAGCCTCGCTCTTCCGCTGGGCAGCCTTCGCACGCGGGCGATGTCGACGCGCGCGACGAAGAACTTCATCCCCTCGCGCACGTACGGCGCGAGCGCCTCTGCCGCGCCCTGCGGGATATTGTAGCGGTTCTCGCGGAGCCACGTCTCGAGCCCCGAGGACTGCGTCGCCGACAGCACGAGCACCTGGTATTCGCCCACGGTGAAGCGCGCTTCGATGCGCACGCCGTGCTCGATGTCGGCGGTCGCGGTCGGAACCTCGTTCATGCCTGGCGCCCCGCCGCTCATCGAGGCGTAGACGAGCTCGGGTTCGGGCTGGCAGGGGTCGCGCTCCCAGTACTCGACGAGGCGAGGCGCGGTGACCTGCTCGAGGTGCTCGAACAGCTCGTGCGGCAGCGTGCGGACGTTCTCTTGCTGCAGCACGATGGGGACGGGGACGACCATCGCGAAGTCCTGCGGCGGGCCCTCGTACTGGTTGCTCATCGAGAGCACCGTGCGCTGCCCCGAGCGCATGAGGGCGACCTGCGTCGCGTTGTTGAGCAAGCGATCGCCGCCTGCGGCGACGTAGAAGCCGCAAAACGCGCTGGCGTCGACAGTGTGGGCGAGCGGGGCCGATGCGCACGCAGCGAAGAGCGCCGCGCGCGCGAAGCGTCGGAGTGTCACGGGAGGGGCGTCGCTTTCGAGTGATGGGTTGCCGCTGCTGCTCGATGGCCGCGACGCGACACGATCACGACGTGGGCGGCGCGGACTCTTCGAGCGTAAACGGGACCGCGATGGGCCCGCTTCTCCACAACGCGCCGACGAGCTCGGGGCTTACGCTGCCCATGCGCGAATTGGGAGCGACGCGGAGCATGGCCGCGCCTGCGTCGGGTTGGTTGAAGCGAACGGGCCCGACGACCTCGCCGTCGATGCCGAGCAGGACCGTCGGGGGATCTTCGCCAGCGAGCGTAATTTGCTGGAGAAAGAGCACGTACGCGTTGGTCCCTGCGGTGTCGAGCGTGACCTCGAGCATGGGACCGAGCGTAGCGGGGTCGAGCGTCGCGCGGATGTTCGAGAACGACGGCGCGCGCAGGGAGAGCGCTCGCACGCAGTAGCCTCGACGGGCGATCTCGCCGTCGGCGCTGCGCAGGGCGCCGTGCATCCACTGCAAGTGCGACGGCAACGGAAACGCGTTGAACGCCGCGCGCAGCGAGGCGAGGGGCGCGACGCCGCCCGAGTTGGGGGCGACGTACGGGACGTCGTACGCTCCGTCGACGCCGACCCAGCGCACGTCGGGCAGCGGCGTTGGGTTGGTGAACTTCGGGCACGCGTCGAGCGGATAGAGCTCGATGCGACCGGGGCGGGTGAGCTGCTCGCGCACGAGCGTCGGGAGCGTCGCGCGGCTGAGGGCGAAGCTCAGGTGCGCGCCGCGTTCGTTGCCGGTGGCGCGGGGGCTCCAGGCGTCGAGGGCCTCGAGCCTGCGCACGAGGGACGGGGCGAAGGACGAGATCGCGTCGGCGGTGAGCTGGTTGGCGACGTCGCGCGAGATGACCGCCTCCCACGAGAGCACGCGCAGCGCGGGCTGCGCGGGGCGCGAGGCGTCTGCGTTGGCGCGAATCCTCGCGAGCCCCGCAGGGTCGAGCGGAACGATCTGTCCCGGCCGCGTCGTCGCCGGTGGATCACGGTGGCACGCGCTCAGCGCCAAGACCGCGCACAAGCCCGCGAGCACGACTCTCATGGGACGCAACGTACCATTTGGGGTAAAGGGTATCTGGCGCTTTCACCACTACCGGCCCTAGCGTTCGCAGACTGACCGACATGACCGAGCAAAGACCGACCGAAGAGACGCCCGACGTCGATCCGCACGACGCGCTCGACCCGCCCGCGGTCTCCACTCCTCCCCGCTCGAGCGCGCGCCGCGCCGCGCCCAAGCGCAACGTCGGCCCGTGGATCATGGTGGCGCTCATCTTGGGCGTCGTCGTGGTGATCGGCTCGACGTTCAAGCCCGGCCAGGGCGCGCTGGTGTACAGCAAGTACGTCGACGAAGTGATGGCCGAGCCAGCGCGCTACCAGACGCAGGGCGAGCTGCGGGTCGAGGGGATGGTGCAGACCGGGACCGTGCAAAACAGCAGCGGATCGCGGGAGTTTCGCTTTCGCGTCGAGCGCAACGGCCGCTCGATGCCCGTGCACTACGTGGGCATCGTGCCCGACACGTTTCGCGAGGGCATCGGCGTGACCGTGCGCGGCAGGCTGCTCGCTTCGGGTGACTTCGAAGCGCGCGAGGTCGTCGCGAAGTGCCCCAGCAAGTACGAGATGCGCGCCGCTCAACAGCGCGGAGAGACGATGCCCGGCACGCTGCCCTCTGCGCCGAACGCGGCGCCCATCCCCCAGTGAGCGGCTGAGCTACTTCTTGGCGCTGCCCTTGGACTGGGCTTCGCTGGCCGAGACCTCGACGCCTTCTTCTTCGCCCACGTCGATGTTCTCGACGCGGATGCCGGTCTTCTTCTGCAGCGCGGGGTCTGCGGTCGATCCCTCTTCAGCGCCGTCGTCGACCTCGACGAGCATCGCGTACACCGCGCCGACGATCGGCATGAACGCCACGGGGGCGGTCGCGATCGTCGTGTGCTCGCTGGCTCGCAAGAGCGCCTGCAGGTCCATGGTCGGAGCGAATTTGCTCACGAGCCAGTACAAGCCGGTGCCCAGCGCGAAGCCGAAAATTCCCTTGAGAATCGAACCGATCCAAGCGCCCTTCTTCCAGGGAGGCTGACCCGCAAAGATGCCCGCGATCAGGGTCGCCAGGCCCGCGAGCATGAAGGCGCCGATGCCGCTCACAGCGTGCAGTCCAAACGCGTAGAAGAACAGCGCTCCGAGCGCTCCTGCGATCACGAGCCCCTTGAGCAGCCCGAGGACCAGCCTCTTCACCATGACGCCTCAACGCTGCCACGCGACGGGTGGCGCGGCAATCATCCACCGAACGAAGGATTGGTTCCTGTCGCGACGAGCTCTGCCGCGATCGTGCTGCGATCGCTTGCGCCGCGGGCGACGCGCAACACGAACAGCTCGTCGATCACGACGTGACCGCTGTCCACGCGCGCTTCGCCGAGCGACGCGACCCTCGCAGATCCGTCGCCGAGCCGCGCGAGCTGCACGACGAACGGCCGCGTCGCGTGGATCCTCGCGAGCCCGTCCTCTTTCGATCCGCTCGCCGCTGCGATGTGCCCGAGGGCGCTCGCGCCGGACGCGCCGTCGAGCACAGCCACGATGCCCTCGGAGCCCGTCACCATCGTCGCGAGCAGCGCGCTCGCGATGCTGTCGTCCACCTGCGCGAGCACCAGCCGCTGCGGCCTCAGCGCGTGCGCGAAGTCGAGCGCTCTGCGCGCGTCCTTCGTGATCGGCACCGCCGACACGTCACGATGAACGACTGAGAGCTCCGGCCTCGCCTCGAGCGCTACGACGCGCTCTCCGCCGGCGAGCCCCGCGACGATCGACCCGAGCAGCGTGCTGCGCGCGCTTCCTCGAGGACCGACGATGAACACGTTGCGACGCGCGTCGAGCGCGAGCCCGATCGTGCGCTGTGCAGCCGCGGACAGCACGCCCGCCGCGACGAGCTCCGCCGCCGACGCAGCCCTGCGCGTGGGGCGCTCGATCGAGACCGACGGCGCGCTCGCGCCGGGCGCGTACACGACGGTCATGCGAGCGCCGCCGCGGCCGATGCTGTCGGGAAGCGCGCACTCGACGAAGGGCTGTTCGCCCACGCGCTGCGTGCCTGCCGCGTGCAGCAGGCGATCGACCGCCGTCGCGACCGCTGCGGGTGAAGAGAACCAGAACGGGCTCGGCCCTTCGGCGCCGCCGCGTCCCACGAGCACGCGACCCGAGGGAGCGACCAACACCGAGGTCACGTCGCTCTCTTCGAGCGCGAGCTCGATCGGGCCTGCGCCGACGAGCTCTGCCACGACGTCGCGGGTCACGCGATCGGCGGTCACGCCCGCAGGAAGCGGCTCGCGGCCGCGAGACAAGTTGTCGACCACCGCGCGCGCGCGCTGCCGAGTGCTCGCGTCGGCGAGCTGATGGGGCGGCGCCGAGACGCCTGCTTCGACGGCGTCCGCCGCGACGCTCGCGAGCAGCGCTGCGTACTCGTTGCCGGGCGGCGCAGGCTCGACGCTCGCTCGGTGCGCTTGGATGACGGACTCGACGACCTTCGAGCCGACGTTGACCGTCGGCATCGCGGCCGCGGTCGGGCGCGCGTGCGGACCTTCTCGCGACAGATCGGGCGACGAGGACGCGGTCGCGGGAGGCGCTGGCGGTGCGGGCGCTGCGGGAGGAGGCGTCGCAACGACCGGAGGCGCCGGCGGAATGGACGGCGCGCTCGGCGGCGCGACGGCTTCGGGCTCGGCCACGGGCTCGGGCATCGTGGGCGCGCTGGCTGGAACTGGGGGCGCCGCTGCGGGCTTGCTGGGGGGCCAATTGGCGCCGCTCGCGGGGCGCGCAGGCCCTGTGGGAGCGGGGCCGCCCGCGACCGGCGGACGCGCGGCGATGCCGGGCACCGACGGGCGCGACGAGCTGCCTGCGGAGGGCAGCGGCGAGCCTGCGTTCATGGTGGGGATCGAGGGCGCCGGGCGCGCGGCGATCGGGGGCGCGCCGGGCGTCGAAGGCGTGCCGGGCCCGGGCTGCGCAGAGCTCGGCGCCGCGGGACGGATGCCTCCCGCGGGCGAGGGGGTCGATCCGGGCGCGCGCGGTCCTGCGATGGGCGCGGGCGTCTGGATCATCGGCGGCTGCTGTTGCTGCTGCTGCGCGGCCATCGACGCCGCGATCGCGGGCGCGGTGCTGAGCGGCTGCGTCTGCATGGCCGCGCGCGGACCGGCGTTGATCGGGTTGGCGAACGTGGGGCGGCCTGCCGGCTCCATGGGCGGAGGCGGCTGCGACTCCATCGGCTCTTGATCGAGCGGGATGGGTTCGACCAGCGACGCTCCCTCCTCTGGCACCTCACCAACGTCGTCGCTGGGCTCGAGGTCCGCAGACTCGAGCACCAGCACGAAGCTCCCGACGAAGATCTTGTCCCCGGCGCGCAGAGGCGACGGGGTCATGATCCTTCGGCCGTTGAGGTACGTCCCGTTGGTGCTCTTCAGGTCCACTACGAAGAATCGGCCATCCTGGCGCACGACGCGCGAGTGCCGCTTCGACACATTATTTCCAGGCAAAACGATATCGTTGCCCGGAACGCGTCCGATCGTGACCTCGTCCTTATCGAACTCGATCTCTTTCGAAGGCCCACCCTTCTCGCTGACGACGAGCTTGTACATCCGCGCGCTCTCTCCAGTGCTCGGTATCTGAGCCTGTTTGGACCCTGGACTGTCAAGGGTGCTGTAAGACTTTCGTCGCTATGAACGCGCCGCCATCGCCGACGACCTTCGACGCCATCCTCTTCGACCTCGACGGAACGCTGGCCGACAGCGCCCGCGACATCGCTTTGGGCATCGAGCGCGCGCTCACCGCCGTCGGCCTCGCGGTCCCTTCGAATCTGCTGACAATGGTCGACGGGTCACCGCTCGACGAGATCTTCGCGATGGCCGCTCCGGGGGCGGAGCCCGCGATGTTTCCCCGCTTCGCGCAGGCGTACCGCAGCGCGTACGACGCGCACGGACACGCGAACACCAGCTTGTTTCCTGGCGTGCGCGACACGCTCGAAGCGCTCTCGACGCTGCGCCCCAAGGTTCGCCTCGGCGTCGCCACGACCAAGCGCGGCTCGGTCGCGCGCGACCTGCTCCGAACGCTCGAAGCCGAGCACTTCTTCGACGTGATCGAGGGCAGCGCTGGCACGGACATGCCGCACAAGCCCGCGCCCGACCTGCTCTTGCATGTCTGCGGCAAGCTCGACGTCGCCCCGGGCCGCTCGCTCATGGTGGGCGACACGCTGCGGGACATCTACGCCGCCCGCCGCGCGGGGATGCGCTCGGCCGCGGTCACCTTCGGCATGGGCGGCAGCGACGAAATCATCGCGGCGCGCCCGGACTTCGTGCTCGAAGAGTTCGACGAGCTCTTGGTGATCCTCGGCCTCGACGGCTGAGCGTCGGTCACAGCACGACGACTTCGAAGTCTTCGATCACCGGGTTGGCCAGCAGCGAGCGCGCGGCCTTCTCGATCTTCTCTCGCGCCGTCGCCTCGTCGCCGTCCACCTCGAGGTCGATCACCTTGCCGACGCGCACGTCTTTGACGCCCTCGACGCCGAGCGCCGCGAGCCCCTTTCGCACCGCTTCGCCTTGGGGGTCCAGCACCTCGCGCTTCAACGTCACGTACACCCGCGCTCGCATCGTCGACTTGCTCCTTACCGTGGTGAAATCCGCGCCTGCACTGCTCGCCTCGCTGAGCCCCAACGCCTTCGCGATGCGCGCGTGGGGCGGCTCGAGGTCGGGGACGAACGTCTCGCCCGTCACCCTTTCGTACGCTTCGATGTACCGCCGCGCCGCCTCGACGCGCACGTCGTCGGGGATCGTCGGGATCGGCCCGTCCCCGGTGAACCCTTGCGCCGCGAGCCATCGACGGACGTACTCCTTGTCGAACGACTCGGGCTCTTCGCCCGCGGCGCGCCGCGCTTCGTAGCTTGCGGCGAACCAAAACCGCGACGAGTCCGGCGTGTGGATCTCGTCCATCAGCACGATGCGGCCGTCCGGCGCGCGCCCGAACTCGTACTTCGTGTCGACCAGGATCAGCCCGTTCTTCGCGCAGTGCTCTTGCCCGCGGGCGAACACCGCGAGCGCGAGCCGCTCGACCGTCGCGAAATCCTCCGCCGAAATCACGCCCTTCGCGACGAGCTCGGCCCCCGAGACGCTCTCGTCGTGCCCGCCCTTCTCGGCCTTGGTGCTCGGCGTCACGATCGCCGTCGGGAGCTTGTCGTTCTTCTTCAAGCCCTCTGGCAGCGCGTGGCCACAAAACGTGCGATCGCCTCGCGCATACGCGGTCCAAATGCTCGTGGACGTAACGCCCGTCAGGTAAGAGCGCACCACCACCTCGAGCGGAAGCGGCGCGCACTCGACGCCGATCATCACGTTGGGGTCCGGCGCCGACAGCAAGTGGCTCGGGCACACGTCCTTGGTCAGCTCGAACCAAAACGCCGCCATGCGGTTGAGCACCTGCCCCTTGAGCGGCAGCGTGCCGAGCACGCGGTCGAAGGCCGAGATGCGGTCCGTCGTCACCAGCACGCGCCGCCCGTCGCGCGTGGTGTAACAGTCTCGAACCTTGCCTTCGTACTTCGCTCCGACCGCGGAAAACTCCGTGCGATCGAGCGGGACCGAGAGCGCCTTGCGCAACAGAGCTTCGTCGACCATCGCGCGGCGCACCGTACACGAAAGCTCCGCGCGCAGCGAATGCCTGCGTGCGTTCGCCGCGCTCAGACCTCGAGCGCGAGGGCGCGGTCGATCAGCGCGTCGACGTTGTGCAGCGCGTGCTCGAGCGAGAAGGCCTCGCGCACCTTTTGCTCTCCCACGCGCGAGACCACGTCCGTGTCCGAGAGCAGGTTCGACAAGAAGTCACCCTCGTGTCGCCAGGCCTTCATCGCGTTGCGCTGCACGAAGACGTAGGCCTCTTGGCGGGCCATTCCGCTGTGCACGAGCGCGAGCAAGACCGCCTCGCTGGCCCACAGCCCGCCGGTCTTCTCGAGGTTGCCGCGCATGTTCTCGGGGTAGACCACGAGGCCTTCGACCAGGCGTCGGCAGCGCTCGAGCATGAACCCCAGCGTGGTCGTCGCGTCCGGCGCCAGCATGCGCTCGGCGCTCGAGTGCGAGATGTCTCGCTCGTGCCAGAGCGCGACGTTCTCGAGCGAGGCGCCCGCGTACGCGCGGACCATGCGCGCGAGACCGCAGAGGTTCTCGCTGAGGATCGGGTTGCGCTTGTGGGGCATCGCGCTCGAGCCCTTCTGTCCTGCGGTGAAGGGCTCTTCGGCCTCGAGCACCTCGGTGCGCTGCCAGTGCCGCACGTTGGTCGCGAGCCGCTCGATCGCCGTCGCGATCACCGCCAGCGCCGAGAAGTACGCGGCGTGACGGTCGCGCGGGACCACTTGCGTGGGGACGGGCTCTGCGCGCAAGCCGAGCTTCGAGAGCGCGTGCGCTTCGATCTCGGGGGCGAGGTGGGCCATGGTGCCGACGGCGCCAGAGATCGTTCCGACGGAGATTTCGCTGCGGGCGGCGGCGAGGCGGGCGACGCCGCGAACGAGCTCGCTGTAGTGCCCCGCCAGCGCGAGGCCGAAGGTGATCGGCTCTGCGTGAATGCCGTGCGAGCGGCCGATCATCACCGTGCGACGGTGCTCTTCGACCCGCTTTCGCAGCGCGAAGATCAGCCCGCGCAGGCGCGCGTCGAGCAGGTCCGTCGCGTCTCGAAGCTGCATCGCGAACGCCGTGTCGAGCACGTCGCTCGAGGTCATCCCGCGGTGCAGCCACCGCGCAGGCGGCCCCGCGAGCTCTTCGACGTGCGTGAGAAACGCGATCACGTCGTGCCGCGTGGTCTGCTCGATCTCGTCGACGCGGTTGGCGTCGAGCACGAGCTTCTTGTCGCGGATCGACGCGGCGGTCCCCTGCGGGACGATGCCCGCGAGCTCCATCGCTTCACACGCGGCGAGCTCGACCTCGAGCCACGTCGAGAGCCTTCGCTCTGCGCTCCAGAGCTGCGCGAAATCAGCAGGCGTATACCGAGGAATCATGGCGCGCGGACCCTACACCATCCGCGCGCGCCCCGCTCACGCCGCGTCGCGGTAGAAGAGCGTGATCGTCAGGCAGTGAAACTCTTGGTCCGAGGACTGCGTCACGATCTTGTCGACGATCTGATACGCCGGGTTTGCGCGCAGCCATCGCGTGATGCTGTCGCCGAGCTCCTCGCGCTCCTTCGCCCGCGTCGCAGAGAAAACCTTCGCTCCAGTGATCGTTGACAACACCGCGATACCTCCACTGTGCGCGCGCTCGACCGCGCGCGCCTGACGTCCTACTCAACTGATTGAAGCGCACGACCGCGTCGCGTCGCAGGCGGCTCCCCTAAGCCGTCTGCACCGCGTCGCGCCCTGCGAACGCATTCATGCCACCACCTCGGGGCAGAGCGCAAAATCGCGGCGCGATTCGCCGCTTCTGTCACCTCGCGAGCGAGCGCTGCTCGGTCCCGCCGCCCTGCAGCTGCAGCGGCCCCGTGGGCTCTGGGAGCGACAGGTCCACGCGCCACTGTCCCTGCTCGCGCACCATCGGCACCTCCGCGACCTCCGCTCGCGACCCGCGCGCGGTCACCGTCGCGCGCTCGCCTTGCACGCGCGCGCGCAGCTGTTGCCGATCGAACGCGAAGCGCAGCGCGAAGCGCCCAGGCGCGAGCATCTCCCACGGCTTGACCTCGCGCCCGCTGAGCTGCGCGGCGACCGCCGCGCGCCGCGAGAGGTTGTCCCGCGCGCGCTGCGAGAGCAGCTCGAACGCCCGGCGCCGCGTGCTCGGGTCGCCGCGAGAGCCGTTCATCGCAGAGACCCACGAGGCGAGGGCGTCTTCGGGTGAGTCTTCTCTGCGCTCGCCGCACGCAGACAGCGCGACGATCACCGCGAGCGCCGCGGCCGAGCCCAGCCCGAATCGCCGCGCTGCGTGCCTCACCGCGGCCCCACGATGCCCATCAGCTCGCGCACCTCGCGCAGCGTCTGTTGCGCGACCTTGCGCGCCTTGCTCGCGCCGTCACCGAGGATCTGATCGACGAGCGCGCGGTTGGCCTTGAGCTCTTTGGCCCGCTCTCGAATGGGGGCGAGGGCGGTGTTGAGCGACGCTTCGAGCTCTTTTTTGCAGTGTCCGCAGCCCCACTCGGCGGAGCGGCACTGCTCGGCGATCACCGGGAGGCGCGCTGCGTCCGTGAGCGCCGTGTGCATGCGATAGACGTTGCACACCTCGGGGCGACCGGGCTCGGTGACCGTGGTGCGCTGCGGATCGGTGTACGCGCCAGCGAGCTTCTTCCACAGGGGCTTGGGCTCTTCGAGCATCGAGATGTGATTGCCGAGGCTCTTGGACATCTTGCGCAGCCCGTCGAGGCCCATGATGCGCGGGGTGTTCGAGTACAGCCCTTGCGGCAGCGGAAAGAACCCCTTCTGAAACCGCCCGTTGAACCGCTGCGCGGCGTTGCGCGCGAGCTCGAGGTGCTGCGTCTGGTCTTCGCCGACCGGGACGTGCGTGGCCTTGTAGATCAAGATGTCCGCGGCCATCAGCACGGGGTACGTGAAGAGCGCCGCGCTCGCCTCGCCCTGCTGATCGCTCTTGTCTTTGAACTGGGTCATCCGCGAGAGCTCGCCGTGCTGCGTGACGGTCGCGAGGTACCAGGCCAGCTCGGTGTGCTCGGGCACAGCGCTCTGGATGAACACCGTCGATCGCTCGGGGTCGACGCCGGCTGCGAGGTACGAGACGGCCATGTCGAAGACGAGCCCTGGCAGGGCTCTGGCGTTGTGATCCACGGTGATCGCGTGCTGATCGACCACGCAGAAGAAGCAGTCGTACTCGTCTTGGAGCCGCACCCAGTTGGCGAGCGCTCCGAGGTAGTTGCCGAGGTGAAGCTCGCCTGTGGGCTGCATGCCCGAGAGAATTCGCTTGCGCATCAACGACCTGAACGTACGTGTCCGAGATTGGCCATGAGCCTCACGACGAGGTTGGCCGAGAGGGTGAACGAATCGTCCTGAACCGGCCCCGACGCAAGGCCGTCGAACGCGGACGAGTGCGTCCATCGCCCTTGGAGCCGCAGGCAAAACGCGTCGCCCGAGCTCCAGAACAGCGGCAGCTCCATGCCGCCGCCGAGCCAGAAGCCCACGCCCGAGCCCTGGTGAAGAGGAGCTCCGGGGCGCAGCCACGCGGCGCCGAGCTCGAGCCCGATCGAGTCGAGCCAGAGGTCCAACAAGCGCGGCCCGCGCTCGAGGTCCGAGAAGATCCGCGCCATCGTGAGGATCCTCAGGTCCAAGCCGAGGCCGAGCGCGTCGCTGCGGCTCGCGCCGGGCGCGTTTTGGTACGCAGCGAACACGCCGATCGTGTCGAGCGCGCGCACGCGCACCGTTCCGTTGAAGGACGGCCGCACTTCGGAGCCGCCGACCGCGAAGCCGCCGCCTGCCTCGAGCACGAACACGGTGTCCCGTCGCAGTCGACCATAGACCCCGTCGTCGTTGGGCGCGCTCTGCGCGCGCGGCGCAGCGTCGCTGCTCTGCCCGTGCGCGGGCGAGTCGATGAGCGAGAGCCCCGCAGAGACGAGGACGAACGCGATTGAAATGCGTGCAGACACGACGAGGGCGCAACCTTCTCGCAGCCCTGTACATCGGTCAACGCGCGTGACGCACAGCGTTGAAAAACCGCAGAAAAGCCGGGCTTGACCGCACGCGAGCCGCCCCCGTACATACCGCGCCGACTGAAACACCCCACCGGGGTCTCGGGCGCAGCACACGCGCGCCGAACGAGGCAGTTCTCTAGAGGAGCAGTGGTGCAATGGATCTGTTCAAGACGATGGCGGGCTATGGATACGGCGAAGTGCACGTGCGACGCGACGAGGCCTCGGGGCTCTCGGCGATCATCGCGATCCACGACACGCGGCTCGGTCCATCGCTGGGCGGTTGTCGCTTCATTCACTATGCGGACGAGGGGGCGGCGTTCACCGACGCGCTGCGCCTCGCGCGCGGGATGAGCTACAAGGCCGCCATCACGGGCCTCGACCTGGGCGGTGGAAAGAGCGTGCTCATCCGCCCGAAGGGCGAGTTCGACCGCGCTCGTTTGTTCGAGGACTTTGGCCGTTTTATCGACAACCTCGGCGGGCGGTACATCACTGCAGAGGACTCTGGGACGGCGACGGCGGACATGGACGTGATCCGCACGAAGACGAAGTTCGTCACCGGCGTGAGCAAAGAGAAGGGCGGCTCTGGAGACCCGTCGCCGTACACCGCGCTCGGCGTTCGTCGCGGGATCGAGGCGTCGGTGAAGTTCAAGCTCGGCCGCGCCTCGCTCGACGGCGTGCACGTCACGGTGCAGGGCGTCGGTCACGTCGGCTACTACCTTTGCAAAGAGCTGCACGCGCTCGGCGCGAGGCTCACGGTCTGCGACATGGACGCGACGCGCACCGCGCGCTGCGCGGACGAGTTCAAGGCCACTGTGGTCGCGGCCGACTCGATCCTCGACGTCGAGGCGGACGTGTTCGCGCCCTGCGCGCTGGGCGCCGGGATCAACGACGAGACCATTCCCCGCTTGAAGGTGAAGATCGTCGCCGGAGCCGCGAACAACGTGCTCGCTGAGCCGCGCCACGGCGACGCCTTGCGCGGCAAGGGCATCGCGTACGCTCCGGACTACGCGATCAACGCGGGCGGGCTCTGCAACGTCGCGCAAGAGGTCCAGGGCTACGACGAAGGCAAGGTCCGCGAGCGCGTCGTGAAGATCTACGACACGATCTACACGGTGCTCGAGCGCGCTGAGCGCGAAGGCGTCTCGCCGCACGTGGTCGCCGATCGCATGGCCGAAGAGCGCCTCGCGCAGCGCTGAGCGATCGCTCACTGCGTCGTGCCGAAGCGCACGATGCACACGCCCTGGATGCAGGGAAACTCCGCGAAGAAGTTCTCGTCCGCGACCGGCGCCAGGCACGGCGTGCCCGAGACGCACGCCTCGGCGCGGTTGAGCACGCAGACCTTCGCCGCGTCGGCGGGCCCCGTCCACGACGGGTGCGCCCTGCACACGACTGGTCGCGCGCCGCTCTCGTCGGGCTGCCCGCACTCGCTGTCGTTGTCGCAGGGCACGTAGCGCGGGATGCAGCGGTCGTCGCTGCAGACGAAGGCTGCGTTGGGGCAGCGCGAGCGATCCTCGTTGGCGCAGGGGATCACGCACTGCCCCGTGGCCACGTCGCAGACCGAGCCGTTGACGCAGACCGCGGCGCTGTTCTCGTTCATCCGACCGCAGTCGAGAAAGCAGTAGCCCTCGGTCGTCGTGGGATCGGCGGAGATGCGACGACATGAATAGATGGGCGCCTCGGGCGTGCCGCCCTCTCGGCACGGCACGCGATTGGTGCCCACGGGCACCGTGCATCGCGGGAGGCACTCTCCTTGGATGCACACGTTGCCGTCGCCGCAGGCGTTGGGCTCGCTCGGCAGGCATCCCAAGGGACGCAAGCACAGACCGCCAGGGGCAGCGGTGATCGTGGCTGTCGAGCGACGAAAGCAACGCAGCCCGCTCGCGCCCGCGTCCCCGCTCGCTCCGCCGCAGCTCTGCTCGCTCTCGCACGGAGAGCCGAGACGGCCGGGCGCGCACAGCCCGGTTCCGCTGCCGTCTGTCGGGCAGCAACGGTCGAAGCGGCACGTGAAGTTCGAAGGGCACAGGCCAGGCTGCGACGCCGAACCCGGGATGCACTTCACGCTGCCATCCCTCGGAACAAACTGCGCCCCAGGACAAGTCGAGAACCCGCCGTCCGCCACGGTCGAGCTCGGACAACAGCGACCGAACACGCACGCGTAGTCCCGCGGGCAGCCGCCGCCCGCGCGGTCGTCGCCGCAGCGAATCTCTCCCGTGCTGCTGAGCGTCGGCAGTCCGCACGCGCTCGCGACCAGCGCCAACGCTGCGATCGCGACGAGCCCGCTTCGCGCTCGCATCAAAACGAACCTCCGATGGTCACCAAGCCCCCGCGTGCCTGCGGGAGTGCTGCCACGACGAGCTCTCTGCGCGCCCCGCGCCCGCGCGCGAAGAGCCACACGACGCCGCCCACCAGGGCCGTCGCGCCCACCGCGCCGAGGCTCCACGCGAGCGTCCTGCTCGTCGGCGCGCGGTCATACGCGTCCTGCACGTTGATGGTCCACCCGTTGGGATCTCCGCGGTTCGCGCTGTCGATCAACGCGACCTGGGCTGCGTTGGTCACCGCCTGCCACGCCGCAAATCCGCCCATGATCAGCCCGGCAGACGCGGTGATCCACGGGCCCACTTCGTTGAGCGCGCCCCGCTCGTACGCGACGCGCGTGCGCAGCTGCAACAACGGCAGCGGCAGAGGCGCAGCTGCGCTGCTCGTCGCGCGGCTCGGGGCGGTGGTCGTGTTCGCGTTGGCCGTCGCCGTCGCAGGGCTGCTGTCAGCGCTGGTCGCGGCGGTCGGCGCGGATCCGTCTGCGCAGCGCACGGTCGGTGTGTTGGCCGCGGTCGGCTCGGGCGGCCGCGCGTTGGCTCGAAGCGCTGCCGCGTGGGCGCGGATCGCCTCGGGCGCGCTCGGCTCGCGCTGCAAATACAGCTCGTACGTCTCGATCGCGCGCTGCGTGTTGCCCGCTGCTTCGTGCGCTCGGGCGATGTTGTAGAGCAGCTCGGTCTGGCCCGTGTAGTCGAAGACGCGCTCGAACTCCGTCGCGGCGTCGCTGTACCGCGCGAGGTCGAAATAGCGCATCCCCGTGCGAAAATGCGTGCGCGCGAGGTCCGAGCGGACGTTGGCTGGGATGCTGTCGGCCGCGCTCGACTGCGCGAGGGCGCTGGCCGAGCCGAGCGTGATCGAGAGCGCGAGGGCGGCGCGTCTCATCGGTCGCGCGCCCCCATCGGCTGCGCTTCGCACACGCGCGTCGACGGGTTGCACACGAGCTCGTTTGCGCCCAACAACAGCCGGTATCGACTGTTGAGCTCGATGCAATAGTTGCTGCGGGTGCAGTCAGGAAAGCAGTACCCCTCGGGGCTGGAGCTGCCCGGCGCGATCGGAAAGCAGGAGTACGCGGTCTGCGCTCCGCCGGTGCCCTGATCGACGCGGCACGCGGCGAACGGGCCCGCCGCAGTGTTGTTGCAGCGCGCCGCGCAGATCCCGTCGAACTCCGCGGGCGCCCCAGGCACGCGCAGCCCTGCGACGCAGTAGCCTGTCGCGCCGCACGAGCGAAAGTCCTCAGCCTTGCACGACGCCGTGCAGTATCCGTTGGGCGCCTGCGCGCGCAGCGCGTCACCCAAGAATCCGAGGCCGCCGGCCTTCAGCGCGACCTCGGTCATGCACACCGACTGCACCTGGCCGTTCGCTGTTTGAATCGGGTCGCACCGCGTCGCGGCTGTGCACGCCACCCCTGGAGCGCCGGGCGAACACGCGCCGGTCCCGTCGGTCCCTTGCGGGCAACACGTGATGCCCTGACGGCACACGTAGCCGTGCGCGTTGGGGCACTCTCCTCGGGCGTTGCACGGCAGACCACCGTCGGTGACCCGATCGACGTACGTCGCCGCGGGGCACGCCGCCGCGTCCGAGCTCGCCGGGCAGCAGTGCCCGAAGCTGCAGGTGAAATTGCGCGGGCAGATCCCGCTGTCTCCACAGCGAATTTCTCCCTGCGAATTGACCGACGGAACGCATCCCTGCGCCGCCATCGCCAGCGCGATCCACAACCATCCAGCGCGCATCAGAACCTCCCTCCGATCGCCCCGCCGTTGAGCGTCGGCGCGACCCACGCTGTCCGCACGACTTCTTCTCGCGGCTCGCCGCGGCCGCGAAGCGCGAGCCATAGCACGCCCGCCACCGCGAACACGCCCGTCGCGCTGCCCGCGAGGATCGCGTTGCGCGACTCGTCCACCGCCGTCTCTTGCGCGCCCGTCAGCGACTCGCTCCACACGCGCGCGTTCTGCACGCGACCCGCGTCGATGGCGTACGCGCCCGCTTGCCACACGGTGATCCCGCCAGTGAGCCCCGCGAGGCCGAGCAGCACCCACGGCGCGCTCGCGTCGAGCGGGCGGTGCGCGTAGGTCGTTCGCGTCTGCAGCTGCAGCAATGCGCCAGCCGTCGTGCTGCTCGCCGCTGGCGCGACCGCTGGCGTGGCCGCGACGACGCTCGTCGTGGGGGAGGGCTCTGGGCACCCGGCTGCCGCCCGCTGCGCTGCCGCTTGCTCTTCAGCCCTCGCCCGCTCGCTCAGCGCGTTGATGCTCGCCTGCACCCTCGCAGGATCAACCCCGCCCGTGTCGCCATCGAGAAACCTCTGGTACAGCCGCACGGCGTTGCGCGCCTGCCCGGCCGCCTCCCACGCGCGCGCGGCGTTGTAGAGCAACCCTCGCTGCCCGCTCAGCTCGAACACTCGCTCGAACTCCGTCGCCGCGTCCGCGTACCGTCGCAGATCGAAGTACCGCGACCCGGCGCGAAAGTGAACGCGCGCGAGCTGGTCGCGCTCGGCCCGAGACAGCTCGTCGCGCTCTTGCGCGCTGGCGGTGGTCGCGCCCGAGCACAGCGCCAACGCGAGCGCCGCAGATCGCGCGCGCGATCGCTGGATTCTCATGGGCGACATCGTATCGCAGCGCGTCGAGGCTGTGGCGAGCAACAGCACCATCGACGCTCGCTGCCCCGTTTCGCTGTACGCTGCGCTCGCTCCCATGAGTTCTCTTCTTCGCTCGCCGGTCGCGCTCGCCGCGGGGGCTGTGCTGCTCGCGTTCGCGACGTGCGCGCTGCCCGCGCGCAAGCCCGACCCAACAGCGGCCACCGCCGCGCCGCCCCCGGGCCTGCGAGTCGCGCGCGTCGGGCTGGTGTTCGACGTCGGCGGGCGCGGTGACAAATCGTTCAACGACGCTGCGTACGCGGGGCTCGCGCGGGCGCGGGCCGAGCTCGGCGCGATGGTCGAGTACGTCGAGCCGATGGACGCAGACGATCGCGTCTCGGCCCTGCGGCTGTTCGCCGCGCGCGGCTTCGACCTGGTGATCGGCGTCGGGTACATGTTCTCGCGGGACGTCGACGAGGTCGCCCGCGATCACGGCGCGGTGCGGTTCGCGTGCGTCGACTACGCTCCGCCCGAGCGCGGCGCGGTCCCGCCCAACGTCGTCGGCCTCGGGTTTCGTGAAGAAGAAGGGACGTTTCTGGTGGGCGCCGCCGCGGCGCTCAGCTCGCGCTCGGGGCGCGTGGGGTTCGTCGGCGGCATGGACATTCCGCTCATTCGCAAGTTCGAGCGCGGCTATCGGGCTGGCGTCCGCGCGGTGTGCCCGACGTGCACCGTGACCGCCGCGTACGCGGGCAGCACGCCCAACGCCTTTCGCGACCCGGCGAAGGGAGAAGCCCTCGCGACCGCGCAGTACGCCCAGGGCGTCGATGTGATCTTTCACGCCTCGGGGACGACGGGCCATGGGGTCTTCGTCGCCGCGCATCGGCTGCGGCGGTTCGCGATCGGCGTCGACGCAGATCAATACGACGAGATGCCCGACGCCGTGCTGACCTCGATGATCAAGCGCGTCGACGTCGCCGTGTTCGACACCATCCGCGACGTCGCCGCAGGGCGCTTCACCCGCGGCCCCAACGGAATCCGCGTCTTCGGCGTCGCCGACCGAGGCATCGACTGGGTCTCGCGCGGGCCCCATGCGAGGCACCTTCAGCCCGCGGTGGTCGAGCGCGTCGACGCCCTGCGCGCGCAGATCGCCGCGGGGAGCCTCCGCGTCGAGTGACCCTCGAGCCGAGCCCGTTGGCCACCGAGTGCAAAAATCGTCACAGTGCTTCGAACGCTCCCAGGTCCACCGGTGACAGCCCGTCGAGCATTGATGTCAGCGCTTACCCTCGCGTGGCCCCGATCGAGCGCGTCGATCTCGGCCCCAACGCCCATCGTCTCGAGCTCGCTCGCCGCGATGCTCGACGGCGTCCGCGCCAGCGATCCCGCGGCGATCGCCGAGCTGTACGACCGATTTCACACGAAGGTGTACGCCATCGCCCGACGGTTGACCGGCGACGAAGCCGCCTCGTGGGACCTCGTGCAAGAGGTGTTTCTCGCGGCGCCCAAGGCGTTCGCGAGCTTTCGCGGAGAGAGCGCGGTCGAGACGTTCTTGCTCTCGATCGCCGTTCACCGCGCGCAGAACCACATCCGCGGCGCGATGCGCCGACGCAAGATGCTCGATCACGCCGCGCTCGAACCCGAGCGGCCGAGCGACAACCCCGAGCAACACCTCGCGCGCGCGCAGCTTCGCGATCGCTTGCGCCTCGCGCTCGACTCGCTCTCGATCGATCACCAGACGGTCTTCGTCCTGTGCGACGTCGAAGAGCGCACCAGCGTCGAGGTCGCCGAGCTGCTCTCGATCCCCGAGGCCACCGTGCGAACCCGCTTGTTCTATGCGCGAAAGAAGCTCCGCGCGTTCTTCATGGACCCCTCTTTGCGCGACGACGGAGCATCGGAATGAACGACTCGCAGTACGAAGACGCCCTCGTGGCCCTGCGCGACGTCGGCGCACCGTCGCCCGAGCGCGCAGCCGCCACGCGGGCCGCCATCCTCCGCGCGATGACGCAGTCCGCTGCGCCGATCGCAGCGCCCCGTCGTCGTCGCCCGATCGCCGCTGCGCTCTTGCTCGCCGCGGCCCTCGGCGGAACCGCCTTCGCCTCCAACACCGTCGCCCGTTGGCGCGCCCGCGCCGAGCCCGTCTCGGCCGCGAGCAGCTCTCAACACCGTGCGCCCGTCGCGCAGCCCGCGGCGCGCCCGTCGCCCGCGCTCGCGCTGTCCGCGCCGAGCGCCGCGCCACCGTCACCGTCACCGTCACCGTCACCAGTCGCGTCGATCGCGCCCGCGAATTCGAGCCCCGCTCCGTCGCACGCGAGGCGCACGTTCGCCGTCGCGCGCCCGGTCGTTCAGCGCGCGCCTGCTGCAGCGCCGTCGATCGCGCCGAGCTCGGACGCGCTCTACACCGCCGCGCACGAAGCGCACTTCTCGCAGCGCGACTACGGCTCGGCCCTCGCGCGATGGGACGCGTACATCGCCGCCGCGCCGCAGGGACACTTCGTCCCCGAAGCGCAGTTCAATCGCATCGTGTGCCTCGTTCGGTTGGGCCGCCGCGAGGACGCGATCGCGTCGATCCGCGCGCTTCCGCTCGCGCACTATCGCCGCGTCGAAGCGGACCGCTTGCTCGATCGACTCACGGCGACGCCATGACGATTCGCAACGACGCATCGAACGCTCGTCGCGCGAGCGGAGACAGAGCTTCGAACTTCGCCGACAGCGGGTTCGGAGAGACCTTCGCCGACGCTCGACCTCGCGAGCCCGACGCTCCCATCCGAACCGCGCGCTGCGCGCCGCGAAGCGCTGAAGGAGCGTCTGTGATGAGCCACGGCTGGACTCGTGCGTTGTGTTCGTTGATGGTGGTCGCGCTCGCGCCGACGACGGCGTTTGCGCAGGTCGCGGTCGCACCAGAGGGCGCCGCAGAGGCGTCCGCGCCCGCCGCACCGCCGGTGATCGTGGACGTGATCCCGGGCGCGGCGATGGCGCCCGCCGAGGCGATTCGCTCGCAGATCGCACAAGAGCTGCGCGCCCCTGCGCTCGCGCCGAGCGCCCCCATCGCAGCGAGCTCTCCCCGCGGGACGCTGCTCATCTTCGTCTCGCCCGAAGGTCGCCTCACCGTGCGCTGGAGCGCAGCGAGCGGCGCGCAGCTCGAGCGCAGCGTCCCGGCTCCGTCGGACCCGATCGAGCTCGTCCGCACCATCGGCGTGCTCGCGGCGAACCTCGCGCAAGACCCGCTCGCCGAGCTCGGCATCCCCGTGCAGCAGTCTGCGCCCGCGCCGGTCCAAGTGACCATCGCCCTGCAGCCAATAGCGGTCGCGCCCGTTCAGGTACAGCCCCCGCCGGTCGCTCCGGCTCCCGTGGTGGTCGCGGCGCCGCCTGTCGTCGTCCAGCAGCCCGAGGATTGGCGCGCGCGCCGAGCGCGGCAGACGGTGACCTTCGGCATGGAGTCCTACGCCAGCGCGTCGAGCGATCGATCGTCGGTCGTGTCGATCGGCAGCCTGTTCGTCAACGCGCACGTGCGCCCTTGGCTTCGCGTCGGCGTCTCGCAGATCACCGGAGGACCGCTCTCGAGCGGCGGCGGAGGGTACGCGAGCGCATCTCCGTACGCCGAGTTCGTGTGGGCGCCGCTGCAGTGGTTCGAGGGCTTCGCGCAGGTTGGGCTCGGCCTGCAGGGCCGCTTCACGAACAACCACCCGCTGCCGCCCGTGGGGGCGTCGTCCGGGGCGATCGGCTTCGGCAGCGCGGAGTTCGCGATGGACGCGAGCGCGACCGTGGGCGCGCGCTTTCGCATCGGACACGTGTTCTCGCTCGGCCTCGGCCTGCGCGCAGCATCGAGCGTGATCAACGATTTTCACTACGGCCACACGTCGCGCTCGTCGGCCACCGGCGGCTCGATGATCGGCGCCGGAATGGAGATCGGCTGGACCATCGGCGGCTGACGGGCGCGCCCTGATCGTGGCCCAGGTTTCGCGAGGCGACACCCGAGGAGTCGACGGCGGCGCTACCGCGCGCAGAGCTCCGCTCGCGCGAGCACATAGCGTCCTTGCTCAACTGTGAGCGTCCCCGTCGCCGCCACCTCGCGCCCATCCGCAGCGAACGCGCAGCACATCGCCGAGTCGTCCCCCGTGCACGAGAACGGCCCGCCGCGCGCGTCGGGGTCCGAGAAATAGATCACCGAAGATCCTCTGCTCACGCCTTGGTCCGCGACCAGGACCACGGCGCCGTCGCAGCGGTTGCAGCACGATCCGTCGATGCACCCCATCTCTGTGCATCCTCCCACCGCGCTCAGTCGCCCGCGGATCGAGACGCGTTGCCCGACGAGCGTGTGGCGGTCTCTGTACG
Source organism: Myxococcales bacterium (assembly GCA_013298625.1). GTDB lineage: Bacteria > Myxococcota_A > Polyangia > Polyangiales. The sequence continues at coordinate 9,715 of JAAFIF010000045.1, read as the reverse complement.
CCTCGCTGAAATCCCGCGTCGCGCTCGCATCACTGCACCGCGCGATCGCCGGCACCGCGGCGCACTGCCGGTTCGCCTGGCACTGCGGCTGCCACGCGCTCGGCGTCACCGTCTGCCCGAGCACGGAGGACACCGGCGCGCTCGGCGCCGCTGCGTCCGGCGCGGGCACGGTCGGGACGGTGTGCGCCGTTGGCGCGCTGCGCGTCGCTGTCGCGGTCGTTGTGCTCGGCCGGCAGTGGGTCAGCGCCAACAGCGAAGAGAGCGCGACGAAGAGCGATCGGACGTTCATGTGTTCACACCCAAACTTTCACCGCGCGACAGCGGGGGATCCCGTCGTCGAGCGCGCCCAGTAGAAACAGCGCGTCGGGATGTCCTTGGGTGCGCTGCGCTGACGTTGGCCCGCGCGCCCTGCGAAATGCCACACTCACGCGCGCATGCCCCACGCTCACCTCTACGGACTCGCGTACTCCCCTTGGACCGAGCGCGCTCGCTGGGCGCTCGATCATCACGGCGTCGTGTATCGCTACCACGAGCACGTCCCCATGCTCGGAGAGCCCCTCTTGCGCATGCACGCCAAGCCAGCGCCCGGGCAGCGCGCCACGGTTCCGCTCTTCATCGACGACCGAGGAGAGCGCTTCATGGACTCGCTCGCGATCATCGAGCGCGCTGACCGCGGCGCATCACGCCCGCTCGTCACTGACCCCACCACCCGCGCGCTCGCCGCCAAAATCGAGCCCGTCTTGCGCGCCACGCGCGGCCGCGTCACCGCGCGCATCCTCGCGGACCCAGAGGCCCTTCGCGAGAGCGCCACCGCGGCGGTCCCCGCGTTCATGGCGGGCCTCGCGGCGCCCGTCGCCGCGCAAGGGGCGAAGTTCATCGCCAAGAAGCACGATGCTTCGCTCTCGGCCGAGCGCGAGAGCATCGCGCTCATGCGCGCCCTGCTCACCGAGGTTTCTCCCACGATCGACCTTGAGCATCCCCACACGCGCGAGACGCTCACCGCCGAGGACATCCTCGTCGCGACGCTCTTGCACGCGGTGCGTCCCGCGCACGTCTCGCACATCACGCTCGGCCCCGCCTCGCGCCGCGCGTGGAGCTCGGACGAGCTCGCCGCGGAGTTCTCTGCGCTGCTCGCTTGGCGCGACGCGCTCTACCAGTCCGCGCGCTGAGCGCTCACGGCGAGAGCTGCTCTCGCTGGTCCACGTTGCACAGCCGCAGGACGAGCTCGTTGCACAGCCGCGAGAGCCACTGCATCCCGTCGCGCTTTCGGTGCAGGCTCGTCTCGTCCATGTAGAGAGCGCGGTTGAGCTCCACTTGCATCCCGTGAAATCCCTCGCGGACGCGGCCCCATCGCGCGGTGGTCGCCCCGCCTCGGTACGGGTCGTCGTGGCGCACGCTGAGCCCCGCGCTGCGAAAATGCCCGTCGAGCAGCGCGATCAGCGACGGGTGCGCCGTGCTCTGTCCGCGCGTCCCGGGCACGACGTCCGCGCGCCGCGTTCGTGTCCCGTCGGGGCCTCGGCCGTAGGCTGGCATCGAGTGCGCGCTCAAGATGATCGCGTAGCCGAAGATCGCGCGCAGCTCTTTGGCGCGCTGCTCGAGCGCGCTGTGATACGGGCGGTAAAACGCGCTCATCCTGCGCTCGTACGCGGCGAGGTCGAGCGGCGCGCGCAAGACGTTGCGACCCTCGGTGCTCTCTCTCCAGATGAGCCCGCGCGGCGCGTGGTTGCACAGCGCGTTGGAGCCGTGGCGGCACGGGCGAGTGCACAGCTCGGGCACGCTGAGGGCGTCTACGTCTTCTTCTTCGCGGTTGAGGTCGACCACGTAGCGGCTCACGTCAGCGACGAGCAACGTCGCGCCGCTGTCGTTGCAGCCCGAGAAGAGCTCGTCGACGTACGCGTCTGCGTCGCGCAGGATGTCCCGCGGCTCGCAGTCGATCTCGCGCGCGACGACCTCAGGAATGCGCAGCCCCGCGTGCGGAACCTCCACCACCACCGGCGCAGGTCGCCCCCGCGGCAATACGAGGCGAAAGCTCACGATCGATAGCCTAGCATCGGTTTGCTCGTGCACGAACGACTCACCGCGCGAACCTCCGGGCGAAGAGTGCTAGGGCGATCGCGAAGCCGATCACGGTGACCGCGCGACGAACGGTCTCTGGGCGGACGCGCTGGGCGAGCCGCGCGCCGCTGCGTCCGCCGAGGACGGCCGCGATCGCCATGAGTCCGGCGGCGCCGAGGTCCGCGGCGTGCGCGCGCACGAAGAGCACCACGGCGATGCCGTTGATGAGCGCGGCCGAGAGGTTCTTGAGGGCGTTCATGCGGTGGATGTCGCGCATCCCGACGATCGAGAGGGCGGCGAGCATGGCGATCCCGATGCCCGCGCCGAAGTATCCGCCGTACGTCGCGACGACGAGCTGCGCGAGCGCGAGGCCCACCGTCGCGCGGGCGCTCGAGAGGGTGGGCTCTGGCTGAACCTCTGTTGCTCCGTCGCGGGACTGCCGCCAGCGCACGAGCAGCTCTTGTGACGCGAAGAGCCCCGTCGCGCCGAGGACGAGCCAGGGGACGAGCGCTGTGAACGTCGCGCTTCCGCCGCGCAAGAGCAGCAGCGCGCCGAGCACGCCGCCGACGAGCGAGGGCAGGGCCATCACCGCGATCGCCCGTCCTTGTCCGCGCAGGTGAGCCCTGTACGTGACGCACGCCGAGAGCGATCCGGGCATGAGCGCCACGGTGTTGGTCGCGTTGGCCGTCAGCGGATCCACGCCCGCCGCCAACAACACAGGAAACGTCAGCAGGCTGCCCCCTCCGGCCACGGAGTTGACCGCGCCCGCGGCGAACGCTGCGACCGCGAGGGCGACGATGCGAGAAGGAGCCCAGTCCACGAAGCAATACCTCTACACTCTACGGTCGATGGCTGTGGAGAACGAACGGGACGAAGAACCAGAGGCGCTCGACGACGACCTCGTCGTCAAAGTGCGGCGCTTGCATCGTCGCGACCTCAATCGCGTGTGGGAGTTTCTCAAGCGCGTGTTTCGCGACGTCAACCGCGAGACCGTCGAGTACCAGCGCCCGCGCACCAAGCAGCGCTTCTTGGACGTGTACGAAGAGCTCGGGATCGAGCAGCTCTTGTTCGAGGTCGAAGGCGCCGACAGCAAGAGCGACATCGTGGGCTACGCCGAGTGCGCGTTTCAGATCTCGGGCTCGGACAACTGGATGAACGGGCGCTATTTCTCGCGCAGAGACATGCGCCCGATGTTCGTCGAAGAGCTCGCGGTCTCGCCCGACTATCAGGGCCGCGGGATCGGCAGCTTCATCCTCGAGCAGCTCGAGCACATCGCGCGGGTCCGCGGCTGCACGCACCTGGTCCTCGAGGTGGCCGAGAACAACAAGCGCGCGCTGCACTTCTACCGCGCGAGACATTTTCAGCGCCTGGACGCGGCGATCTTTCTCGCGAAGAAGCTGACGGCCGAGAGCGAGCTGTTGCCGGCGCGCGTGCTTCCGCCGAAGAAAGGCGCAGCCGAGCCCGAGCCCGTGGTCGATCCCGAGGTCGATTCTGCTGAGCCCGACGCGACCGAGCTGCTCGCGCTCGAGCTCGCTCCCGCGAAGGCGAAGGCGAAGGCGAAGGGCAAAGCGAAAGCCAAGGCCAAAGAGAAGGGCAAAGCGAAGGCGAAAGAGAAGCCTGTCGCGAAGCCCGACGGCAAGAAGAGCAAGAAGAAGCGCGGCTGAGCGGCGGGCGCGCTCGCGCTGTTGGGGCTCACGCGCGGCAGCTCAGCTCGCGACGTGCGTGCTCGCGCGGGCGATCACCGGGCGCGCTGGCGCAGATGGCCTCCGACGCGACGAGAGCGGCCGGCCGTGGGGGCTCGACTGCATCACGTGCATGCCGTCGCGGTCGAACCGGACGCGATACTCGGCGTGCGCGAACCGCCCCCGATACGCCGCGGAGTACAGCAGCCGAACCACCGTCGCGACGCCTCCGCGTCGGTGCGTCACGTCGCCCCAGTTGTACGCGCTCTCGAAGGGAAGAGCCGGAACGCTCGCCACCGTCCTCCCCCTCCACGAGCGCTCTCCTTCGCGAAAGAACACGACGGCCCCGCGCCCCGCGTGCGGCCCGGTCGTGGGCGACCCTTCGCGCACGTCCACAAACGCCAAGACGTCCGCGTCGCCGTCACCGTCCAGGTCCGCGCTCTGCCGATCCACGATCGAGAGCCCCTGGGCCAGCGCTGCGTCCGGCGAATCAAAGGTCCCGTCCTGCGTGAGCGCGACGGTCACGACCGGGCTGGGCGCGCTCGCGCGCGACAACGGGGAGGGCTGCGCATCAGCGACGCTCGACAGACCGAAGACGCACAGCGCGGCGCACGGCGTGGCGAGCCAACGAGTTGGCATGACGTTCGAGCGATCTTTTCAGCAACCGCTGTGCCGAGTGAAATTTCTCGTCGCGCGCCGGTGCTTGCTTCAGGGAGTTCGGGGCGAGCCGTCTCCGCAGAAACTCCAGTCGTTGCTGCGCGATAGCCCTCGGTTGCGCGCTCTTCGCTGCGCTTGGGCGCGGCGCTCGGCACGCTCGGGTGTGGCGCACGATCCGCGCGCGCTGTGTCCGCGGCGCGACGCGCGGTGCGCAGCGGCGTTCACAGCTGCGACAGCGCGTTCACGGGTGCCGGTCCCCCAGCGATCGCTGCTCAGACCGCGGGAGGCGCCGGCTCGTCCTCGGCAGCGTCGTCTGCGCTCGCTTCGACTGCGCTCTCTGCCTCGCTGCTGCTCACTGCGACCGCCGCGACCGCCGCTGCCCCTGCGGCCGCTGCCGCGACGATGGGCGCCGCCGTTGCCGCCGGTGCTTCAGCGCTGACCGGCTGCGTGGGCGAGCGGTACGGCGTGGCCATCCCAGGTTGCGCGTGCTCGGCCGCGTGGGTGTTGATTCGCATGCGATAAAACGACCGCCACACGAAATACAGGGTCAACGCGAAGAAGATGAAGGCGAGCACCTTCGCGAAGAAGTTTCCTCCGTCCGTGCGGCTCATCGAGTGGCCGAGCCCCGCGGCGAGCAGCCCGAACAGCGTCGTGAACTTGATCACCGGGTTCATCGCCACCGACGACGTGTCTTTGTAGGGGTCGCCCACGGTGTCGCCGACGACGCACGCCGCGTGCAACGGCGTCCCCTTCATCTTCATCTCGACCTCGACGACCTTCTTGGCGTTGTCCCAAGCGCCGCCCGCGTTGGCCATGTAGAGCGCCTGGTAGAGCCCCACGATCGCCATCGAGATCAGGTACCCGACGAAGAAGAACGCGTCGACGAAGGCGAACGCCAACGTCGCGAAGAACACAGCGAAGAAGATGTTGGTCATCCCCGCCTGCGCGTAGCGCGTGCAGATCTCGACGACCGTCTTGCTGTCCTCGACGCTCGCCGGCTTGTCCGTGTCCAACCGGATGTTCGTCTTGATGTACTCGACCGCGCGGTACGCTCCCGTCGAGACCGCCTGCGTCGCCGCGCCTGCGAACCAGTACATCATCGCCCCGCCCATCACGAGGCCGAGCAAGAAGGGCGGGTTCGTGATCGCGAGCAGCCGGAGCTTCTCGGTGTTCATCCGATCCGTCAGGTCCAGGATGATCGAGAAGACCATCGTGGTGGCGCCCACGACCGCGGTCCCGATGAGCACGGGCTTCGACGTCGCCTTGAACGTGTTGCCCGCGCCGTCGTTCTCTTCGAGGTAGCCCTTGCCCGCTTCGAAGTCCGGCTCGAAGCCGAAATCCCGCTGAATCTCCGCTTCGATGTCCGGCTGCGCCTCAATCATCGAGAGCTCGTAGACCGACTGCGCGTTGTCCGTGACGGGCCCGTACGAGTCCACCGCGATGGTCACTGGACCCATGCTGAGCATCCCGAACGCCACGAGCCCGAAGGCGAACACCGTCGCCGCAGAGCCGTCCGCCAGGGGGATGAGGTCCTTCAAGCCCATCGCGCTGAGCAGCCACGCCGCGCCCATCAGCGCGACGAAGACCACGCCCATCCAGAACGCGCTGAAGTTTCCGGCGATGATCCCGGCGAGCACGTTGAGCGACGCGCCGCCCTGCTTGCTCGCCTCGACCGTCTCGCGCACGTGCGCAGAGTTCGTCGAGGTGAACACCTTGATGACCTCGGGGATCAGCGCGCCAGCGAGCGTCCCGAGCGCCATGATCGACGCGAGCTGCCACCAGAGCGACTTGTCCCCGCCCACGTTGGGGATCAGCACGTACGACAGCAGGTAGGTCAGCGCGATCGAGACCGCCGAGGTCAAGCGAACCAGCGCCGTCAGCGGCTTCTCGAAGTCCATCTTCTTCGCGCTGCCGATGGAGGCGCGCTGATAGAGCTCGTTGACCAGATACGACCCGATCGAGGCAGGGATCATCGCGATCGCGACGGCGAAGATCCACGTGAGCAGCTGCACTTGCACCGTCGTGTCGTCGACCGCCTTGGTGATGAACACGATCAGCGCCACGCTCGTGACGCCGTAGGTCTCGAAGCCGTCCGCCGTCGGACCGACGGAGTCGCCTGCGTTGTCCCCGGCGCAGTCCGCGATCACGCCCGGGTTGCGCGCGTCGTCTTCTTTGATGTTGAAGACGATCTTCATCAGGTCCGAGCCGATGTCGGCGATCTTCGTGAAGATCCCGCCCGCGATGCGCAGCGCGCTCGCGCCGAGCGACTCGCCCACGGCGAAGCCGATCATGCAGGGGCCCGCGTAGTCCCGCGGCATGAACAGCAGGATGAGCAGGTTGCAGAGCAGCGCGACGGAGATCAGCATGGTCCCGATGCTCATCCCGGCCTTCAGGGGGATGGCGTAGACGGCGAAGGGCTTTCCTTCGAGCGAGGCGAACGCCGCGCGGCTGTTGGCGTAGTTGTTGACGCGGATGCCGAGCCACGAGACCGCGAGGCTTCCGGCGATCCCCAAGAGTGAAAACAGCAAGATCGCGATGATCTTCAGGCCCCCGAGGCCCTCGATGAGCCCGAAGTACGCGACCAGGACGACCGCGATGAAGCCCTCGAGCAGCAGGATGTACCGGCCCTGCGTGCGCAGGTACGCCTTGCACGTCTCGTAGATGAGCTCGGAGACCGCGCGCATCTTCGGGTGCACGGGGAGGTTGGCGACCTGCCGCACGACGGCGAGGCCGAACAAGATCCCGACGACGCACACGATCAGGCCGATCGAGAGCACGGCGGACCCTGTTAATCCTCCGGCGAATCGCACTGTCTCTTGGTCGAACCGAGGCAAGGCAATGCTGGCTTCGCCTCCTCCAGTGTGGCTCTGTGCCAGCAGCCCGAGCAGTTGGTGGATCACGGTACGAACCTCCGCGGCGCGATGGGTGCGCCGCACTCCCTCAGTGCAAAAGACCGCCGAGCGTATCCCGTCTCGGGCCGCGAGTGCGAACGCGCGCTGCGGGGACTGCAACGCGCGCGGTTTCGAAATGCTTGGGTGAAAACCGTAGATTTCGCGCTCGGCGAGCGCGCTGCCCCGTTGGCGTCCCCGCGGTGTGACACAACAACCTCAGGGCTGTGTGCACCATCGCGCTGATTCATCGGGTTCGGACGGACTGCTCTCTGATCGTCGCGGCCAACCGCGACGAGTTCTACGCGCGCCCCGCGACGGGGCCGCAGGTGCTCGACCGGGGACGATCGGTCGTCGTCGGCGGCCGCGATCACAAGGGCGGGACGTGGATGGGCGTCACGCGCAGCGGGCTCTTCGTCGGGTTGACCAACCAGCGAACGGGCGAAGAGCCGCCGCCCGGCGCGCGATCGCGGGGCGAAATCGTGCTCGAGGCGCTGCGCGCGGGCTCGGTCGCCGGCGTGCACGCGGTGATCGAGGGCGCGGACGTGCGGGAGTTTCCTCCGTTCAACCTGGCGTTTGGCGACGGAGAGCAGCTGTGGGTCGCCTACGCGCGGGCCACGGGGTGGGAGCTGGTCGAGCTCGCGCCGGGGGTGCACGTGTTGGCCAACGATCGGCTGGGTTCTCCGTGGTTTCCGAAGGCGGATCGGCTGCGAAAGCGCATCGAAGAGCGCGTGGCGCAGCCGTACCCGTCGCTGCGCGAACATCTCGAGCATGCGCTGGGGGACACCGAAGTACCCGAAGATGTTCCCGTAGACTCGACGAGCCCGGTCCCCATCGAGTGGGCTCGCGCCCTTCAAGCCCTCTGCATCCGCACCGAGGTGTACGGAACGCGCTCGGCCACCATCGCCGCCCTCTCGCCCGGCCACGTCCGCGACTACCGCTTCGCCGACGGCCCGCCGGACGAGCACCCCTTTCGCGACTACACCGCGCTCGTCACCGACGGTTGAGCAACAGCTCGTACGCAAACACCCCGGCCGTGTCCCGATAGCGAAACACCCGAAACGTGTACCAATCGTCGGCCGGAACCACGAACACCCCTTCGGGGCAGTACGTCGCCGAGTCGTCCACGCACACCGACGGCGAGCCCGCGACGCACTCGTTGTTGCGCGGCATCGGGATGCTCGCCGAGGTGCCCTGCGAGATCTCGAGCACCGGGTCGAGCCCCATCGGGCAGCGCCCCTGTCCGCCGGACGAGAGCTGATAGAGCACCGATTCGCCGGCCCGCAAGAACACCCGCGCAGCGTCGTCCGCGTCCATCCCCGTCGGGTTGAGCGTCGCGCTCATCCGCGTCGTGCTGCACGCGGTCGGAAGCACCATCGGCGCCATCAACGTCGTGTCCGCCCCTTCGCTGAACGCGCAGCCGGCTTCGATGCGGCAGCTCGCGTCGCACCCGTCGCCGTTGAGCGCGTCGCCGTCGTCGCACTCTTCGCTCGGCCCCAAGCGCCCGTCGCCGCAGCTGCGCGGCATGATCCTGAGTTGATAACTGGTGTCTGTATCCGAGTCGGCCACGAGCCACAGCCGCTCGTTGGCCACCGTCGTGCGCACGTCGATGCGCTCTCCCGTGCCGGTGTCTCCGACGACGTTGGCGCACTCTTCGCCGATGATCGAGCCGCAGCTCGTGGCGCGACGCACCGAGAGCGCCGTGCGCGCCTGCGCCCGCGGGTCGAGCTCGATGCGCAGCTCGGTCGGGTTCACAACGTCGAGCGCGTAGATTCGCTCGGCGCGGGAGTGCTCGGGGCCGCACGTCGCCACGCCCCCCGCGCCCATCCATTGCCCGTCCAAGAACACTGGGGTGGCGTCCACTCGCACCGCGGTCGGCCTCGCCATCGCGCTGGGGCAGCCGGTCAAGACAACCCCCGCTTCGATCTCGCACGTCGCCGAGCACCCGTCGCCCGCGCTCGAGTTGCGATCGCCGCACGCGCGCGGCCCGGCCGGGAGCCCCTCGGTCGCGAGCCCGCAGTTGCTCTCGTGCGTGACCCGCAGCGCAAACGCTTGCCCCGTCGCCGTCGGCGAGTCGACCACGATCGTGAACACTTGTCCGACCGTCGCTTCGAGGACGAGACCCTGCGTTCTTCCTCGCGAAATCGCGGTCACGGGCTGGTATCCGCACCCGATCATCGCGCCGGCGACGCCGTCGGCGCACGCGCCGCTCAGCGCGTACATGCCCAGCGGCTCGAGCGACGAGAGCGAGATGCGCAGCGTGCCGGTCGCGCGCGCGGTGAGCTGAAAGTACGCCTCCGGGCCGGTCAGGGCGTTGCACGGAGCGCTGCCTGCGCGGACGCTGCGCCTGCCGCTCGTCGTGCCCACGATCGTCGTCGTGCTGTCCGGCGCCAGCGCGATGTTTTGGCCCGGACACGCGTCGGCCGCGCTCGT
>JAAFIF010000085.1 GCA_013298625.1 Myxococcales bacterium | reverse complement strand
GCTTCATGACCCGCGACACGGACATGGACGGCATGCACGACGCCCTCGACGCCGACGATGACGGCGACGGCGTCAACACCCGCGACGAGCTCGGCGCGGGCGGCGCCATGATGCCGCAGAACAGCGATGCCATGGTGCCGATGGGGATGGGCACAGGCGACACCACGCCCGACTACCTCGACAGCGATGACGACGGTGACGGCATCCCCACGCGCACAGAGCGAACGCTCGAAGCGATGACCCCGGGCGATGCGGACATGACGCCCGCCTACCTCGACCTCGACAGCGATGGCGACGGAGTGCCCGACAGCATCGAAGCCGGCGCCGATCCCACCATGCCCGCCAACAGCGATGGAATGGCGGGCATGGGCGATCGCCCCGACTTCCTCGATACGGACAGCGACAACGACTGCGTCGCGGACAACGACATGCGCGAAGCGGGCGCTGCGCGAATCGATCCCGCGATGCCTGCGATGAGCGCCAACGCGAACTGCATGAACCCCACGCCCGTCTGCGATCGCGCTGTGGGCGTTTGCGTCGCGCGTCCCTCCGGTGACGGCGGCGTCGACGGCGGTGACGCCTCGGCGAGCGAAGGCGGCATGCGCGCAGATGGCGGCGACGCCGGAGCGATGGACGGCGGCGCGACGAACCCCGGCGTCCTCTCGGGTGACGGCGCGTGCGCGTGCCGCGTTCCCGCGGCTGGTGGAGCGAGCGACGAGCGGGCGTTGAGCGCGCTCATCGCGATGGGCGGACTCGCCCTCGTCTACGGCGCGCGCCGCAAGCGCAGCCGTCGCTGAAGCGGGCGTAGACGCTGCGGGGGGACGACGACAGCGCGCTCACGCTCGCGAGAGCGGAGACGCTGTCACGTGTCGGGGCACTGGACGCGCACTTGTCGCGAGGTGACTCGGCTCGTGCGGCCGGTGTCTCCGAGGGCGACGGTGAGCTCGACGCGCATCCACTGTCCGCACAGCTCGTGCGTCGCGCGCGGGTTGGCGCTGTCTGCGCGCTTGTGAAATGGGATCTGCCGCGTGCTTCCTGCGGGGATGCGGCCGTCGAACGCTTCGCTCAGCGGCTCGAACGCGATCGCGAACCCGTTGCCGAGCGCCACGCGCGCGTCGCGCACGCGCACGTCGGCGAGGTCTTGCGCGCCGAAGTGCTGCACTTCGAGGTCGAACTGGATGTCCAGCGCGTCCGTGGGGACGTCGGCTCCCCGCGGAAGGGGGCCGCCGATGCGCACGTTGGCGACGTGAATGCTCAGTCCGCTGCGCGGGCGTCCGGCGTCTGCGTCAGTGCTGCTCGGGGTCTCTCCGCCGCTCTCTGCGCTGGTGGGAGTCGTGGTGGTGGTGGCGCTGTTGGCGGTCGCCGCGCTGTTGTTGCTCGACGAAGAGCACGCGCTGATCGATGTGAGCGCGACCAACGACGCCGCTGCGATGTGTGAAGCGCGGGACATCACGCGGACCCGAGCGCGTCGCGAGCGTTGTCGTCGGCGCCGTCGAGGGCGGGCGGACGGACGCTTCCGTTTTGCTCTTCGTGCTCGAAGTCGGCGAGCTCTTTGGCGATGGCGCGGAGCATTCCGCGGCGCTCGTGGTACGGCAAAAACGCTGCTTTGAACCCGTTGAGCACGATCTGCTTGAGGTCTTGCAGCGTGAGTCCCATCTTCGTGTGCGCGAGCCAGAGCTCTTTGGACACGGACGTGTCCGTGATGAGCCTGTTGTCCGTGTTGACGGTCACGCGCAGCCCGAGGTCGTGGTAGAGCTTGAGCGGGTGGGTGGCGAGGTCTTTGACTGCGCCGGTCTGCACGTTGGAGCTCGGGCAGCACTCGAGCGCGATGCGGTGATCGTTGACGTAGTGGAGCAGGTCGCCGTCTTCGCGCAGCCGCACGCCGTGCCCGATGCGATGGGCGCCGCACACGTGGATGGCCTGCTCGATGGACTCGGGGCCGTACGCTTCGCCCGCGTGGATCGTGATGTTGATGTTGTTCTTGCGGATGAGCGCAAACGAGTCTTTGTGCTTCTTCGCAGGGTGGTCGTACTCGGCGCCGGCGAGGTCGAAGCCGGTGACGCCGCGGCCCTTGTACGCGACGGCGAGCTCGGCCATCTCGAGCGAGGACTCTGGGGAGATGTTGCGGATGCCGCAGACGATCACGTTGGAGGTGATCCCGTGGTCCACTTGCGCGGCGCGCAGGCCGTCGAGCACGGCTTCGACGACGCGGGTGTGCGAGAGGCCCTTGCGCGTGTGGAGCAGCGGCGCGTAGCGCACCTCCATGTACCGGACGTTCTCCGCGGCTGCGTCTTGGGCGAGCTCGTACGCGGCGCGAAAGAGCGACTCTTGCGTCTGCAAGACCATGAGCGTCACGTCGAAGGCCTCGAGGTACTTGACCAGCGAGCCTGTGTTTTCGCCGCAGTGCATGGCGCGGGCGAGCCCTTCGGGGTCGCTCGCGGGGAGCTTCACGTTGTCCTTGCGGGCGAGGTCCAGGATCGTCGCGATGCGCAGCGAGCCGTCGAGGTGAACGTGCAGGTCGGTCTTGGGGAGGCGCTGGATGGCCTCGAAGGTGAGTCGTCCCATGGCGGGATGTTACAGTAGCCGCGGCGGTGAGGCGATGATCGAGAAGCTACAGGCTGGAGATCGAGTGGCGTTGTTGACCTCGGGCGGAGATGCGCCGGGGATGAACGCGGCGCTCAGGGCGGCGGCGAAGGTCGGCGCGTCGATGGGGCTCGAGGTCGTGGGCGTCGAGGACGGCTACGTGGGTTTGATGGCGGGGAGGATCGTGGCGCTGGATCTTCGCGCGCTCGACGAGGCTTCTCGGCGAGGCGGGACGGTGCTCGGGAGCGCTCGGTCGAAGGTGTTTCCGACGGCGGAGGGGCAGGCGAAGGCGCGCGAGGTGATCGCGAGAGAGCGGCTCGCGGGGCTGATCGTGATCGGCGGCAACGGGTCGCTGACGGGGGCGCGGACGCTGCGGGACGCCGACGGTTCGCGAGGAAAATTGCGGGTCGGAGGCATTCCTGCGTCGATCGACAACGACCTGGCGTGCACGACGATGGCGATCGGCGTCGACACAGCGATGAACACCATCGTCGACGCGTGCGATCGCATCGCGGACACGGCGAGCGCGCATCGGCGGACGTTTGTCGTCGAGGTGATGGGCCGCGACTGCGGCTATCTCGCGATGACCTCGGGCGTCGCCGCGGGGGCGGACGCGGTGCTCGTCCCCGAGATCGGCAAGAGCGAAGAGTCGATCGTCGAGCAAGTGGTGTCGATGATGGTCGACGCGTACACGCGCAACACGGGCAAGCGCCGGGTGTTGATCATCAAGGCTGAGGGCGTGAAGGTCGACAGCGCGAGCCTGCGCGAGCGCGTCGAGCTCGCGGTGAAAGAGCAGTTGCCCGACGTCGACACGCGCGTGACCGTGCTCGGTCACGTGGTGCGCGGGGGCACTCCGTCGGCGTTTGATCGCTTGCTCGGGGCTCGGCTCGCGCACGCGGCGATGCGCGCGGTGAGCGAGGGCGAGACGGACTTCATGGCCGGATGGATCGGGCCGGGCGCGATGCCGTCGAGCGAGACGAAGCTCTGCGCGCACGACCCGTACGTGGTGCTCACGGGGCTCGAAGTTGTGCTGCGCGAGACCGAGCGCTTGATGAAGGGGGACAGCCCTGTCGCGCAGTGGCGCCGGCGGATCTTCTCGGAGATCGAGCCGATCCTCAGGAAATAGCCCGACGATCCGCGCGTGCGGATCGCGTCCCCCGTATCGTCCTCACCCCCGTCGCGATCGCGCGGCGATCAGCCCGGGTTGACCGAGCAGCGCCAGCTCAAGCCAAACGAGCGCAGCACCGGCGAAGCGACGGGCATGCGCGACGGGTTGAACGTGATCGTGAGGCGCGAGTACTTGCCGGGCGTGACCATCGCGGCCATGAGCTTGGGCATCACGGCGACGGGGGACATGTCCATGGTGGTGTTGGCGAGCACGACGGGCGTGGCCATTCCGAGGCCGGCTTCGGTCGCGGCGGTGCGCAGCGTGAACTGCAGCGACGTGCCCGCGGGGACGTTGGCGTCCCAGGTGAGCTCGGCGAACTGCGGGTCGTTGCACTCGGCCGTGTAGCGGTGGTCGTACGTGCCGGTGCCGATCACGAGGCGGCGAACGGCGCCGGTGAAGTCCGTGTACGTGTACACGCGGTTGGGGCCGTTGTGCTGCGTGAAGCTGTTGGCCGCGGTGTCGAAGAGCCAGAGCGGGCCTGCGCCCGAGGTCGCGAGCCAGATGTTGCCGCCGCGGTCCGCGCCGAGCGCGCTGGTGCTGCCCATGGTGGGCGTGATCGGGCGTTGGGTGATGGCGGCGGCGGGGACCATTCCGCCGGCGACGAACGCCGCGCCGTCCCAGTTGGCGAGGTTGTTGCCGACGCGCGCCCAGACGCGGTTCATCGGGTCGACGGTGATGCCCGAGCTCGAGACGCTGACGGGCAGCGTGGTGAACTGGCCGCTGCGGGTGTCGTAGCCCTGGTTGGTCTGCGAGAACCAGAGGCGTCCGTCGGCGTCCGTGGTGATGCCGTAGCCGCCGCCGTTGACCGTGGTGCCGAGGGCGCGGGTGGTGGTGTTCATCGGGGTGAACTGGCGGTTGAAGGCCCCGCCGTTCCACCACAGGCGGCCGTCGGGGGTGACGACGGCGCCGTACGCGCAGTGAGGAATCGCCATCTCGTGGATGACCATGCCGGTGCGCGGGTTGATCTGGTACGCGCGCGCCGGGCCCGAGCCGTTGCACGATCCCGCCCACACGTAGCCTTCGGGAAAGTTCTCGTCGCCGCGGTCGATCGCGATCGCGCGAAGCACGACGCCCGACGTGCCGACAGGGGCGTTGAAGAGCACGCACTCGTCCTGACCGTAGGGCAGCACGTTCATCGGGCCGGTCGACGTGTCGATCATGCCGTTCATGTTGCGATCGACGCAGTCGAACTGCTCTGCGGCGATCTTGCTGACCGTGCCCTGCATGGTGAATCCGCGGTTGGCGATCCACGCGTTGCCGAAGCCGTCGACGACGGTGCGCGACGTCATGTTGCAGTTGTTGGTGTGGCAGCACTGCCCGACGCACTCGCCCGCGGGGAGTCCAACTCGGTAGCGCGCGATTTCACGGCGCGTGGTGGCGTCCCACTTCGAGACCGTGCTCTCGCCGGTGTTGGGCACCCAGAGGTAGTCCGCGCGGCGGTTGTTGGCGCGCACGATCAGACCCCCAGAGGGCATGTCGTAATCAACGCCGTTTTGCCCGTCCATGTTGAACCCGCCGTTGGGGCCCATGCCGCCGCCGGTGGGGTTTTGCATGCACGATGGGTCGCACGCGCAGCGCGTGAGGTCGCGCACGTTGCGGCAACGACGCGTGCCCGTGTCGCACGTGTCGATGGTGCACGCGACGCCGTCGTCGCACTGCGGATCGCTCATGCACGTGGTGGGGACGCCGCTGTCGGTGCCTCCGCCTCCGCCTCCATCGGGGCGCGGTCCGACGCTTCCGTCGCGACCAGTGGTGCCTCCGTCGCCGTCGACGGGGGTCATCATCTCATCGGAACAGGACGCGATCGCGATCGCAGCGACGAGAGAGAAAGCGGTTCGAGTGAAAGCAGTTCGGGCATTCGACATGGCGGTCATCCTCCGGGCGACCGTCAGTGTATCCCCTGAGAGGCCTCGCTTCACAACCTCGCCTGTGATTTCTCGGTGAATTTCTGGCGTCCGTGTGGGCGAGATTTCTCCCGTCTCGGCCGCGCATCACTTCGCGTCCCGTCGCAGTCGCGACGAGATGGCGTCGAGGGCCATGACCATCGCGACGATCGCCGCGACGACGACGGTGACCTTCGCGTACTCGGCGCCGCGCATGTAGGTCATGAGCAGAAATCCAATGCCGCCCGC
Source organism: Myxococcales bacterium (assembly GCA_013298625.1). Classification (GTDB taxonomy): domain Bacteria; phylum Myxococcota_A; class Polyangia; order Polyangiales. The sequence goes on along the minus strand of JAAFIF010000085.1, from coordinate 38,016 downwards.
GCCGACGAGGCCGAGGACGGTCGAGACGCGCACGTTGAGCTCGAAGCGAAAGAGCACGATCCCGACGAAGTGCGCGGCGAACTGAGGCCAGACGCCCCAGCGAAGCACCTGGGTGGGGCTCATTCCGACGGAGCGCATGGCCTCGGGAGGACCAGGGTCGAGGGTCTCGATGGTCTCGTAGAACTGTTTTGCAAGGGCGCCGACGCTGTGGATCGCGAGGGCGAGCACGCCGGGCAGCGGTCCGAGGCCGACGGCGCTCACGAGCACGAGCGCGAGGATGAGCGTGTCGACCGAGCGATCGAGGTTGAGCGCGAGGCGCACGATCGAGCGCACGGGCCGCGAGGGCATGGTGTTCTCTGCCGCGAGAAACGCGAGGACGACGGCGAGCGGGACGGCGAGCAGCGTTCCGACGAGGGCGAGCTGCGCGGTGACGATGGCGCTCTCGATCACGCTCGGCAGCACAGCGCGGTCCGGCGGGACCATGGCGCGCATGAACGCGAGCATGTTGGCGCGGCCTGCGACGAGCTTGCTCAGCGAGAGCTGCGCGCCGATCGCTCCCCACACGGCGGCGAGCGCGAGCGCAGCCCACGCGAACTGACCGCGCCACGCCCTGCGACGCGCGGACTTCGACCACTGGGGCAACGCTAGAACGCCAGCAAATACACAGAGGATCGTGAAGATCGCGACGTCCCACGGGCGCTCGAAGCCCCTCGCTGGCCGCAGCGCGCGCGAGGCCGCGTACGCCCGACGCACGAGCGCGTACTGCGCGGAGTTGGCCTCGACGAAGCCGTCGGTGCTGTTCAGTCGACGCAGCACGGCGCGGCCTTCGTCGCTCTGTCCCATGGCGAGCAGCGCCGAGCGGACCGAGCGCACGAGCGTGGGGTGCTCGCGTAGAAACCTCGGGTGCACGCCCACTGCGTCCGACGGGACGGCCGGCGAGTACAAGATCGGTCGCAGCCTGGGGGGAGGCCGGTTGCGCAAGAAGCGCACCCACGCGCCGCCGCCGTCCGTCGGAGGCTCGGCCCACACGGCCGCGGCGTCGACCTGGCCGTTGTAGACCGCGAGCACGGCCGCGTCGTGGCCGCCGGCGAAGACCTGCTGCCGAAACATCCGCTGCGGGTCGAGCCCTCGTTCGGCCAGCAAAAACCTTGGAATCACGAAGCCCGACGTGCTCTGCGGATCGACCCACGCCATGGTCCTTCCGCGCAGGTCTTCGACGGTTCGGATGTTCGAGTCGTCGCGCACGACGATGGCCGCGTAGTAGCTGGGGCTCCCGCGGCGAACTTGGGTGAGCAGGACCTGGGCGTCGAAGAGCTGCTCGGCGAGGATGAGCGGCGCGGGTGTGAGCCACGCGAAGTGCACTTGTCCCGAGCGCATCGCCTCGACGAGCGACGTGTAGTCGAGCGTGACGTACGCGCGCACTGGCAATTGAATGCGCGCAGAGAGGGCGCGGGCGAGGGCGTCGGCGCTCTGCTGCAGCGACTGGGCGTTCTCTGCGGGGTGAAACCCGAGGACGATCTCGTCGGGGATCACCTCGGGCGCGTGCTGCGCGAGGGCGCGTCGCGGCGAGAGCGCGGCGACGAAGAGCGCGAGCGCGAAGGAGAGCGCGAGGGCGAAGGGACTGTTTCGCACGGCGCGATTTGCTATCACGGATGCGTTGACGAGCTTCGTTCACAGCGCGGATTGGCAGATGGGCATGCGGGCGGCGCACGCTGGGGCGTCGGCGGACGCGGTGCGCGCGGCGCGGATCGACGCGGCCGAGCGCGTGGCCGCGGTGGCGCGGTCGCGGGCGGTGGACTTCATGGTGCTCTGCGGCGACACGTTCGAGGACAACCAGGTCGACCGCGCGCTGGTGGCGAGGGTGGTCGAGGTGCTGGCGAGCTGCCGGTGTCCTGTGTACGTGATTCCGGGCAACCATGATGCGCTCGTGGCGGGCAGCGTGTGGAGCGACGCGAGCTGGTCGCGCGCGCCGACGGTGCGCGTGCTGCGTGAGGAGTCTCCCGTTGATGCGCCAGGGGGCGCGACGCTGTGGCCGTGCATCGCGAAGGCGCGGCACGACGAGCGAGACCCGACCGCGTGGGTGCGCGCGCCGAGCGACGGACGCGTGCACGTGGTGCTCGCGCACGGGACCGTCGAGAGCGTTCACTTCGAAGAGCCGTGGTATCCGATCGCCAGGGATTGCGCAGACCGAACGCGGGCGGACTACGTCGCGCTCGGGCACTTTCACGGGTACACGGGCTATGCGAGCGGCGACGGCGCGGTGCGCATGGCGTACTCGGGCACGCACGAGCCGACGCGGTTCGGCGAGCGCGACCCGGGGCAGGCGCTGGTGGTGAGCGTCGCGCGAAGCGGGGATGTTCCGGCGATCGAGCCGGTCGTGACGGGGGCGCTGCGATGGGTGTTGCTCGAGGCGTCGCTGCAAGAGCTCGGCGACGTCGGTCGCGTGCGCGAGCGGGTCGAAGCGCTCGGCGACGGCGCGAAGACCCTGCTGCGACTGAAGCTCGACGGCTATCTGCGCGTGGACGAGCAAGAGGCGCTCGTGACGCTCGCCGAGCGAGTGCGCGCTGGGTTCTTGTTCGGCCGGGTCGAGAGCACGCTGAGGCCCGCGCCCACGGACACAGCGTGGACGCGATCGCTTCCGGTCGGGCCGGTGCTCGACTGTGCGCAGCGGCTCGCGCGTTGGGCGGATCCTTCGTGCGTCGATCGGCCCGAGGGCGTGAGCGCTGACGTCGCCGCGCGTGCGCTGCTCGAGCTGTACGTGATGGCGTCGGCGGGGGACTGAGCGATGATCGTCGAAGGCATCAAGGTAGAGGGCTTTCGCTGCTTCGTGCGAAGCACCGAAGTGCGCGGATTCACTCCCTCCCTCAACGTCGTCTCCGCCCCGAACGGAACGGGAAAATCCACGCTCTTCGAGGCCCTCCGCCGCGCCCTCATCGACCACCACACCGTCCAAGGCGTCGAGGCCGAGAAGATGCGCCCGTGGGGCCGCTCGGTCGCGCCCACGGTGAGCGTGGACTTCTCGCACGGCGGGCAGCGGTACCGCGTGCACAAGCGCTTTCTCGACGATCCCTCGTGCGAGCTCGCGCGCTGGGAGGTCGACGCGTTCGTCGCTGTCGACCGCGGCGAACGCGCGGACGAGAAGGTGCGCGCGCTGCTCTCGAGGCCGACCGCTCCGAAGGGGCTCTCTCGCGAGGCGCACTGGGGGCTCGCGCAGGTGCTATGGGCGCCGCAGGGGATGATCGAGCTCGGCCCGCTCGGTCCCGAGCTCGCGACGCGCGTGCGCGACACGCTGGCCGCGCAGGTCGTGGGCGCGCGCGGCGCCGAGATCGAGCGGCTCGTCGAAGAGCGATTTCGCCAGTATTTTACCCCGCAGACGCTGAAGCTGAAGACGGGTAAGCGCGCCCCTGAGGTCGTTCGCAAGGACGAAGAGCTGGCGTTGGCGCGCGCCGCGGTCGACCGCGCGCGGGACCGTCACGAGCGCACCGCGTGGGCGCAAGAGCGGGTGGGCTCGCTGCGCGCAGAGCTCACCGCGGCCGAGCGCGAGCGAGCGATCGCCGAGCAGTCCGCGCAGCAGTGCGAAGCGCGCCTGCGGTCGCTCGACGACGCCGAGCGGGCGCGGGTCGACGCTGCGCTGCGCGAGCGCGAGGCCGAGGCGCTGCTTCGCTCGACCAAGGCGCAGGTCGAGTCGTGGCGCTCGTCGCGTCGCGCGGTCGAAGAGTCCGAGCGGGCGGCGGCCGACGCCGAGCTCGCGTTGGCCATCGCGCGCGCGCGCCGCGACGAGCTGCGGACGAGCGCCGCGCAGGCGAGCGAGGCCGAGTCGTCCGCGCAACGCGCACACGAATTCATGCGCGCCGTCGAGGCTCGCTGGCAGCTCGCCGAGGCCGCGGAGCGAGCGCGCTCGGACCGTGCGCAGGTGAGCGCGACGCTGGCGGCGCTCGACGAAGCCGAAGCAGCCCTGGGGCAGGCGCTCGAGGCGCGCGGCGACGAAGCGCCCCCGAGCGTCGAGGACATCGACGCGGCGCGCGCGGCGCAGGTGCAAATCGAGCGCTCGATGGCGCGGCTCGACGCGCTGTCGGTGACAGTCGCGCTTCGCGCTGAGCGCGCGCTGGTGCTGCTGCGCGAGGGCGCGCGGGACGACGTGGCCTCGGGGGAGTCGGTGACCGTGCGCGGGCTGGGCGCGGTCGAGCTCGTGATCGAGGGCGTGGGCGCGCTGCGCGTCGACGGGCCGATCGCCGAGAGCGAAGTGGCGAGCGAGCGGGCTCGGCTCGAGGCGGCCCGGGCGCGGCTGCAGTCGATCGAGCGACGATGGGAGACGAGCGACGCCCGCGCGCTGGCGGACAAGCGCGCGCTGATCGCCGAGCGAGCCGCGCGCGTGCGCGAGTGCGAGGTGCGCGTGCGATCGTTGGGCGGCGCGCGGACCCGTGCCGAGTGCGCCCTGCGCGAGCAAGCGGCGCGCGCGGCGATCGAGGCTGCGGGAGAGCGCGACGAGGGCCTCGCACGAGAGCGCGCGGCGGCCATCGAGCAAGCGGCGCGCTTGGGGGATGTGCGAGCGTTGGCGACGCAACGACGGGACGCAGACCGGTCGCTCGGCGAAGCAGCGTCCGCGTTGGCGGTGGCCGTGGATCGCGCGGCGCAGCGCGAACGGGCGTCGAACGCAGCGCGCGAGGCGCTCGTCTCGCTAGCGCGCGAAGCGCCAGCGGAGGCCGAGTGCGTCGATGCGTACGAGCGCGCAGCGATGGCGCTGGACGCGGCGGCCGCGGCGGCGTCTCGCGCGCAGCGCGCGGCGCAGGGGCGAGCGGAGGTCGAGCGCGAGGCGCGCGAAGCGCAGGCGAAGCGCGCGCGCGCCGAGGCCGAGGCGCAGGCGTTGCGCGACGCGCTGCGGACCGAAGAGGGGCGGCTCGACGAGCTGTCGCAAGGGGCGTCGTTTACGGCGTTGGCCAAGGCCGAGGAGGACGTCGCGAGGATCGAGTCGGACGCGTCGCGGCTGCACCTCGAAGCGGACTCGGTGAAGCTCTTGCGCGAGACGCTGGTGCGCTGTCGCGACGAGGCGGTGGCGAAGGTGTCGGGCGAGGTCGAGCGCGCTGCTGAGAGAATTCTCAGCAAAATCGCTGGGATGGAGCGCGTCCGCGTCGAGCTCGGCGAGACGTTTGCGCCGACGAAGGCGCGCGTGGGCGACGGTGATGGCGTGGCGCTCGAGTGGCTCTCGGGCGGAGAGCGCGAGCAGGTTCACTTCGCGGTGCGCCTGGCGCTGGCGGAGGTGCTCGCGCAAGAAGAGCGACCGATGGTGGTGCTCGACGACGTGCTGGTGGCGACGGACAGCGCGCGGCTCGGGCGGGTCATCGAGGTGCTCGAGTCGGCCTCGCAGCGGATGCAGGTGATCGTGCTCACGTGCCACCCCGAGCGCTACGCGCGCGCCGCGGGAGCGACGCGGATCGAGCTGGCGAGCGGAAGGGTCAGCGCGCCTTGAGCGCGGAGCGCGCCCGAGAGACCTCTTCGCGAACGCTCTCTTCGTCGGACGAGCCGAAGCGCTCGACCGACTCGGTCCACGCGGCGATCGCAGCCTCGCGTTGGCCTCGCGCGGCGAGGATTTCTCCAAGCGAGTGAAGGGCCGAGGCGTGCGCTGCGTGCGCGTCTTCGGGCCTTCTCGCGGCGAGCGCGAACCGGATGGCCTCGTCGCAGGACGCGAGCGCCTCGTCGCTGCGCCCGAGCAGCACGAGCGCCTTGGCCTCCATCGCGATCGCGTACGCGACCTCGTGATAGAGGGCGTGCGCCTTGGGGTGCGCGGCGAGCGTGCGCAGCGCGGCGACGAAGGGTAGCGCGAGGTCGGGGCGGCTCATGCGATCGGCCGCGATAAACGCAGCTTCTGTGGCGATCCACGCGACGCGCTCTCGCCCCGCGTCCGACGAGACCCCAGGGGCGAAGGCGAGCGCTTCGCGGGCCAGCGCGAGGGCCTCTTCGAAGCGATTGGCGTGGCGCAGCGCGAGCACCGCGTGGCTGTACGCATACAAGCCGTGCTCGTACCAGGCGGCCTGCGGGGCGAGCTTGTCCGAGAGCAGCGCAGCGGCGCGGCGGCTCACGTCGAAGGCCTCGTCGTGGCGTCCTGCGTCGATCAGCGATCCGCCGACGCGGCGGCCAGCGAACATCGTCCAGAAGCAGAGCAGTCGTTCTCCGCTCTCGATGGCGCGTCGGTAGAGCGCTTCGAAGTGTTGGCGGGCGGTGTCGACGGAGGCGAGGCGCGAGAGGCTCGCGCAGGACGCGACGGCGTCTCCCCACGTGGTGATTGCCCGCGCGGTTCTCAGCGAAGAGAGTCGCTGCGCTGCGCGCTCGTAGTAGGGCAGGGCGTCGACGTTGCGCTTGTCGTTCCACAATCGGAGGCCGGCTTTCGTGAGGGCGAGCCCGGCCTGCTCGTAGAGCTGCTCTTCGACGGCGGCGACCGCGTCGATGCGATCGGCCAGGGCGCAGACCGCGGCGGTCGAAGCGCTCTCGAAGGTGACGAGCAGCGTTTCGAAGGCGAAGCCGACGCCAGGAATATTGCCCTCGGCAGCGCGCTGTCGAGCGGTGTCGAGCTGTCGTTCGGCGCGCTCGACGCTGCTCTGCGACAGCGTCGAGAGGTCGAGCGTCTCGATCGAGAGCGCCGCGATGATGGGGTGTGTGGTCGCGGACGTCGCGTCGTCGTCGTCGAGGATCGGCATGTGATTCAGGAGTGGGGGAGACACAGTGACATGCGCAAATTTCTGAGCGTGTTCGATCTTGGCCGCTCGATCCCGGGTACAACGCTGCCCATGATTCAGCAGCGTTGGTTGGACGACGATCGATCGGCGCGCGCGATGCGGGCGCTCGTGGGGATGGGGGCGATCGTCGTGCACGAGGCGGGCTACACGCAGCAGTGGAGCCACGAGAGCCCGAGGCCTACGGTGCTCGTGTGGGTTGGCGATCGCCCAGCGGCGGACGTCGAAGCGCAGCTGCGTCTGTTGTTGAAGACGTTTGCCGCGGGCGAGGGCGACGTGGTTGTGATCGGCGGCGACAGTGCGCACCGCGCCGCGGCCCGCGCGGTGAGCGAGGGCAGCGTGGATCGCGCGGGCGTCGCGCACGTGAACGACGCGGGAGAACTCTGGATCGGCTACGCCGAGCCGGGGCTCGATCGAGCGTTGCGAGCAGAGTTCGACCGCGCGGACGCTCCGGTTGTGGATCGCGTCGCGCTGGTCGAGGCCGAGCGCGAGCAGCGCGAGCGGGTCGCGAAGGCCCAGGCTGAAGTGGCGTCGTTCAACGCGCAGATCAGCAAGCAGAAGCCGTGGATCACGTGGGGGCTGCTCGCTGTGATGATCGCGATGTTCGCCGTGCAGCTGCGGTTTGGCAGCGAGTCGCTGTCGACCTCTGTGCGTCTCGGCGCGATGTCTCGCGAGAAGCTGAAGGGCGGAGAGCTCTATCGCCTGCTCTCGTACAGCTTTCTTCACGGCGGCGTGAACCACTTGCTGATGAACGGCCTGTCGCTCTTCAGCCTCGGGGCGTTCTACGAGCGCCTGCTCGGGCGCGGGCGCTTCGCGACGCTGTACGTGCTCTCGGCGCTCGCGGGCGCGCTCGCCGCGGCGCTGTTCGGAAAAGGGGGCGTGGTTGTGGGCGCGTCCGGCGCGGTCTTCGGCTTGATCGGCGCGTCGGTGGCGTTGGCGGTCAAGCCGATGGGCGCGCTTCCTGCGGTGTTGGTCGCGGGATTTCGTCGCAACGCGGTGGTCAACATCGCGCTGCAGGTGATGGTCTCGCTGCTGCCCAACGTGAGCATGGCCGCGCACGTGGGAGGATTTCTGGTGGGCTTCGCGATGGTGTACTCGGGCCTCGCGCACCCGAAGGACACGCCCATGGAGGGCCGCGACGCCCCGATGCGCGCGTTGGGGTTCGCCTCGCTGCTGCTGCTCGGCGCCGCGACGGTCGCCGGGGTCGTCCACGGGCGCGTGTGGGCCCGCGGCGACGTGAGCGCGTGGCAGCGCTACACGCTCGCGCCGACGACCATGAGCATGCGCTTGCCGCGCGCTCCCAACGCGGCGCCCGCCAGCGCGACGCGATTCGAGTGGCGCGTGGCAGAGTTCTCCGAAGACGGAGTGCAAGCGGGGCTGATCTACGGTCGCTATGCGGCGACGCCCACAGACGACGAGCTCGAAGACCTCGCGCGGGCGTTCGTCGCCGGAACGCAGGCGATCGCGCACCCCTCGGACACCTTCTCGAGCGGTCCTCCGCGCCGCTCGATGCTGGGCGGGTTTCGACGGATCGACCAGGGCTTCTCCGCCGCCAGCGGCGTTGGCTTTCGCAACACATTGCTGCTGCGTCGAACGGGCATCCTCTCGCTGCAAGTGGTGTATCGAAGCGCCGAGCGCGCCGACGCCGACCGCGCGATCGAGGCGATGCTCGAGAGCCTGACCGAGCCGTAGGTGCGAAGCCCGCTGCGCGCCCGTTGACGCGGTGCGTGAGCAGTGGTGTCTTCGGACCACTCGCAATGACCCGCTCTGCTTCGCGCGCCGCTGCGCTCTTGATTTCGTGTGTTTCGATGGTCGGCTGCGGTCCCGAGACCGGCCCCGCCAGCGACGAGCCGGACTCGTTCGACATCAGCGAGCTGCGTTGGGGGTCCAACAGCGACAGCAACAAGTGGATCTACAACGGGCTCTTGCCCGCGCTGGTCGAGCCGTCGATCGTCGTGTCGATCGCGGGGCACACCGCGCGCGTGAGCGGGTATTTGCCTGCTGGATTCACGGGGGCGCTGCCGTTCTACGCGACCGCCGAGACCGTCGCCGGTCGCCGGCGGCTGACCGTGGTCTATCCCGTCGCGACCGGCTCTGCGACCAACGCGCCGGGGATGTACCCGGACATTCGAGGGTTGCCGTACGTGCCGTACGCGCGCAACTCGAGCGGGGACTACGTGCCGTGGGGCGGGTTTCCGTTTCTCGAGTACAACCACCGGCGAGGGATCGCGTTTCACGGGCCGATCACGCACGGATCGACGGCGACCGGCGTCGAGTGGCTCCTCAAGCGCGGCCCTGTCTCGCACGGTTGCAACCGCATGCAGGGCGAGCACGTCGTCGAGCTCGCGCACTTGCTCGGGCTGCAAATGGACCGCACGCACACGGCGAGCGAAGGACGCTCGATCCGCGTCAACGTCAACGTGATCGAGGGCTACGACGCCGTCGGCGGTCAGTCGGTCGACGTCAACTACCCGCGCACCGCGGGCGCCGTCGCGCCATCGGGGCCCGTGCGGATGTTTCGCACGTGGTGGAGCAGTGATTTTCCCCGCTGGGTGTGCGCGTACAAGAGCGGCCGCGCGCTCGACGCCAACCACTGCGCGTACGAACCGGCCAATCGCCTCGACGCGGCGACCGGCGAAGAGCCCGCCAACGCGCCGACCGTCGTGATCGACAACGCGACCTCGGGCGTGCTCGCGACCACCGGCGGCCCGTGGGAGATCAGCGCAGCGCGCCCTGGCTACATCGGCGTCAACTACGTCGCGCTCGCCGCAGGGCGCGCGGGCGAGGCTGTCTTCACCATCCCCGCGCGCGTGAGCGGGACGTACCAGATCCGCGCGCGGTACATCGCGCACACCAACCGCAACACCGCGGTGAAGTACGTGATCGCTCGCTCGGCCACGGACGCGACGCCCGTGACGGTGACGTTCGATCAGCGCACGGGCGACGGCTGGGCGGACCTCGGGACGCACGCGCTCTCCGCGGGCGCGACGGTGCGCGTCCCCGTCGCGGCGACGAGCAACGGCTACACGATCGTCGACGCGTTGCGCTTCGATCGCGCGCAGTGAGCGCGCCGCTCATCCGCGGATGAGCACCCAAATCGCGTCGTCCTGGTTGAACATCGCGACCTGGACGAGCCGCACGCCGCCGTCGAGCGTGAAGCGAAAGCGAAACTGCGTGTCCAGCGAGCCGCGCGCGACCCCGTCGAGAAATCTCCCGTAGAAGCGCTTGATCCCCGTGCACGGGGCGACGTCGCGGAAGAAGTTCTTTCCGATGACGTCCGCGCGCGAGCGCGACGCGAGGCGCTCTTCGTACAGGTTGTACGAGAGGACTTTGCCCGTGTGATCGAGCCTCACTACGCCAAAGGGCTGAGCGTCGATCGTCGCCGTCGAGAGCTGCTCGTCGCTCACCCCGAAGCTCGTCAGCGCGCGCTTCTGCCGACGCGAGCCCAGCCGCTGCACGAACGCGAGCTGCTCGTCGCTCTCGATGTACCTCGCGAACAGCGACCGCAGCAGCTCGATCGACTGCGCCGCGGTGTGCCCCCGCTCGATGAGCGCCGCCGCGAGGATCGTCCCGGTTCGTCCCTGTCCCCCGCGACAGTGCACTGCGACGCGTTCGTTGCCTTCGATCCGCGCCAAAATGTCCCGAGCGAGCTGTCGTGCAGCTTGCTCGTCGGGCGCGCGCATGTCGTTGATCGGAAAATGAATCGGCTCGATCCCCGCGCGCGCGAGCTCTGCGCGGTTGACCGGCTGCTCTTCGAGCGTGACCACGGTGGTGATCCCGCGACGCACGAGCGCCTCGATGTCGTCGTCGAGCTCGCGCACGAGCCCCGGTCGTGACATTCCGGCGAGCGCGCCGGCGATGATCCACTGAAATCCAGGGTGATCGCCGGCGAAGAGCGCCGCGACGTTGCTCGGCGCGGACGCGGCGCTCGCTCCCTGCACGACGGTCCCGTCCGCGATGCGGACGATCGCGCCGCCGAGCGCGCTGCACGCGGCTTCGTCGCTCGTCGCGAAGAGCACGGGCTGCATCTCGGCCACGGTTCGAACGAGCGCGAGGTACGTGGCGCGGTCCGCGTCGGTGAGCCCGCGCGTCGCGTCGTCGATGCAGATCAGCGGGCTGTCCGAGGCCGAGGCGCGCGCCAATGCGATGGACCGTGCTTCGAGGGGCGACAGCGCGGCGACGCTCGCGTGCACGTCGATCGCTGATAGGCCGACGGTGCGGAGCAAGAGCTTCGCCCAGCGCGCGCTCGCCGCGAGCTGGAGCTCTCCTCGAGCAGCGATTTCGATGAAGCTCGCCGCGGGCATCGCTTCGAGCAGATACGCCAGCACGCTCTGCGCGCCCGGCGGGGGCTCGTCCGTGAGCAACGTGGCGCGCGGGCACAGTCGCCAGTCGGTCCCGTGAAACGAAATCGACCCCACCATCGCGTCGCGCGCGGCGAAGGATGCGCCGCTCAACAGGCGACAGAGCGCCGACTTTCCTGCGCGCGGAGGGCCGACGACGCAGAGCGGCCCGCTCGACGGTGAATCGAAGCTGATGTCGCGAAGCACCGCTCGCTCGCCGATCGACAGCGCGACGCTTCTCACCGAGGCCGGAGCGAACATCGAGCGATATGCTGAAGCACAAACGCTGCGGTCGTACAGCGCGAAGCGCGCCCCGCCGTCACTCGCCCTTGGCCGCGCGCGTCTTCTTGAGCTCTTCGAACTCTCGGTCGACCTGCTGCCGAGCGGCTTCTTTGTGGTCGATGGGCTGCCCGACGACCGTGGCTGCGTCGACGTCGACGCGAACGCCGGTCACGTTCGGCTGCGCGGCGGTCGTGGCGGCGACGTGCACGGGCGCGGCGTCGTGAAAGACGTATTTCACCACGCCGTCGCGATCGACCTCGACGTGCGCGCGCTGCCCTTCCTTCGCGATCTGCGTGAGCAGCGCGTCGGCCTCGGCCACTTGCACTTCGAGCACGCCGGCCGCGTCGGCCGCGGTGAGAAAGCCGCCCCGGGTGCGCGCCGCGGCGATGAGCGCTTGCTCGCGGGCGTCGTGTTGGGCGCGGGTGCCTTGCTGCTCGAGCTTGTTTCCCCCGCGAAAGAGCAGAAATCCTGCGACGCTGCCGAACGTGCCGAGGATGACCGCGAGCGCGCCGAGGATCGCGGACGAAAACGAGACCGCCGCGAGCGTGACGAGCGTGACCAACAACAGCGTGACGGCGATGACGCCGGTCCCGAGGATCTTCGAGGCGATCCCGCCGAACTGCGACGGCTTGCCCACCATGCTGATGGGCATGGTGATCCCGCCGCCCGAGAGCGCGCCGCGCTCGTGGTTGCACGCGGTGCAGTACACGCGAAAGTCACGGACGCGCGTGGGGGCGTTTTGCCCGCACTTGGGGCACTTGTTGCCGTACTGCAAGCGATGGCAGTGCGGGCACTCGATGCCTTCGCCGTCAGGGACTGGGTAGAAGCTGCAGACGTAACAAGCGTGGGCCATGACTCACTCGCCGAGGAGCTTGGCCATCGATGCGTCATCGGCGGGCGTAAACGGGTACTGATCGAACTCGTCGCTCGCGACCCATCGATAGGCGTGCACGTTGACCGCGCGCAGCTCCTCGCTCAGCAATCGACACTCGTAGAGCTGAAGCTCGACCGTGTAGTGATCGTACGGGTGCGAGACGTTCGAGATGAGCGAGCCCACTTCGACGTCGATGCCGAGGCGGTGCTGCATCTCGCGGCGCAGCGCGGCGGCGTCGGTCTCGCCTTCTTCCGCTCTTCCTCCAGGAAATTCCCACAACAACGGCAACACCGCCGTCGGCCTTCGTTGCGTGATCAGGTAGCGACCCGAGCGCTCGACCATCGCGGCTACGACGCGGATCGTCCTTCGTTCACCGGCGGACATGACCGCACGACTGTACCCAATCCGACCGCCCTGGCAACGGAGTGACAGAACTCGGCGCGCTCGCCCGCGCGAACTCTGCGTTCTTTCTGCGCTCGACTCACTGTGTAGTTGCCGTGCGTGCTCGTCGCGCACTACCGTACGCGCAGGGTCCCTTGTCCGAGACGGCACAGCCCGAGCCCAACGAGACCGCGGCGCGATTGCGTCCGACGATCGAGCGCGGCCGCGCAGCGCTGCTCGTCGGCGGCGCCTCCGCCGCGCGCGCTCAGTGGGTCGAGCGCGCGTTGACCGCGGTCGCGGCCGGTGATTCTGCGCCTCCGCTCGTGGTGCGCGTGCGCGCGCGGCCCGGCGTCGCCCTCGCCGATGAGCTCACCGCGCGCGCTGAAGACGCGCTCGAACGCCTCCGCGCCCCAGGCGGTCTGTACGAAGAGTCCTCGTGCTCGGCGCTGCCTGCGCTGGGGGGATGGCTCTTTCGCGCGCGCTCCGTGCGCCGCGCGGGGCTGCTCTTCGTCATCGAAGAGGTGGATGGCTTTCTCGACCTCCGCGGCGACCGCGACCACGCCGAGGACGCGCTCGAAGCGCTCGGCCAATTGCTCGAAGAGCGCGAGCGCAGGCCGGTCTCTCTCTTGTGCACGGTGCGCGCTGCGGACGCCGCGGGCGCGCCCGCGATCCCCGCGGCCATCGTGGCCCTCTTCGACGAGCGCGCTTCGCTCGGCGCGGCGACGGCGGTGGCTCGTGATCCGTCGTCGCTGGTCGCGTCGCTCTCGGGCCGCTCGTTTACGAGAGAGTCCCTCGCGCGCGCGGTGGCTGCGTGGACCGAGGTCGCCGACGACGAGAGCGTGATCGTGTTCTCTTCGCCCCTCTCGCCCACGATGATCCCCTCGGCCCTCGCCGCGACCGCGGGGCTCGATGAGCCCGAGCTCCGCTGGCCCTCTGAGGCGCCCCCCGCCGACGCGATCGTGCCCGAGGCCGTTCGCGTGAGCGAGCCTCCTCCCTCGGCTGCTCCTTCGTCGCCGCCCAAGTCGCGGTCGCGCTCGAAGAGCGAAGCCGAGCACGCCCGGTGGATGCCCACGTTTCGCGCGGCGCTCGACCTGCGCTCGGCGCTCGACGCGCTCGGTGAGCCGGCGGCCCGGCGCAGCACGAGGCAGCTCGAACGCGCGTTTTCTCGGTCGATCTCGAGGATCCCGCTCGCGCTCGAGACCCTGCGCAGCGGCGTCCCTTCGCTCGGCGTCAACGTCGCGCACGTCGAGCAGCGCGCGACGCAAGCGCTCTCGCTCTTCGAGCGCTCGTTCGCAGAGGCGTATGCGTCGGCGTTCTCTGCGTGGGCCGCGGGGGCGACGCGCCCCACGATGTTGCCGGACCTCACGCAGCGGCTGCTCTCGCTCGCCAGCGAGTGCGGAGCGCGCTCGACGGCGCTGGTGCTGTGCACGGGGCTCCGCGCTGACGAGTGGCCTGCGCTCTCTGCGGCCATTCGCTCTCGCGCCGCAGGCGTGAGCGTGGTCGAAGAGGGGCTTCACTGGGCCGCGCGCCCGGTGACCGTGGCCGCGCAGCGCGCGCTGCTCGCGCGAGGGGCCGCCGCGATCGGCGGGCCGCTCAACGCGCAAGACGAGCCGCCCGCGCCGAGGTCCATCGAAGAAGCGTCGATCCCGCGTAGAGAAGTGACCACGCAGGGCGAGTTTCATCGGGTCAGCGCGTACCGACATGTGCTCGGGCGAGAGGTCAAAGAGGGCAGAGACTCGCAGTCCACGCTGAGCACGCGCTTCGAGAAGGCCCGATCCCGTGTTGCGCCGGCGCTCGCTGCGTTCGCCACGGGCTTGCCGTCTGGTTCGCTCGTCCTCTTCGCCGCTGATGTGGGCGCGGCTGCGCCTGTAGCAGCGTCGGAAGATTCTCGCCCGAGCGACACGAGGGAGCCGTCGGTGTTCGAAGTTCTCGTGCCGCACGCTTTCCTTCTGTGGGGCGGCTGAGCGTTGTAGTAACAACGAGAGCGTTAGAGGCCTGATGGCGTCGCAGGGCTATTCGATCGTCTATTTCGGACTTCCGCTCGGAGCGCTCGCGCTGTTGCAAGACGGGCTCGACGTGCGGGTTGCGTGCATTTCACGGCCGGATTTGCCGGGGATGCGCAAGCTTCGTCGCGTCATGCTCGAGCGCGGCGGGCTCGTGCTCGCGCGCCCGGACCTGGCGCACCCAGACACCGTCGAGATGCTGCGCGCGGCCAAGCCGTCGCTGCTCGTCTCGTGGTTCTGGACCAAGAAGATCCCGCTCGAAGTCCTGCGGCTCTGCCGTCGCGGCTTCGGCGTGCACCCCTCGCTCTTGCCCAAGTACCGCGGCGCAGACCCGTACTTCTGGGTGATCGCCGCGGGCGAGCGCGAGACCGGCGTCACGGCGCACGTGCTCAGCCCTCGCTACGACGACGGAGCGATCCTCGCGCAGCGACGCATGCAGATCCCCAAGGACTGCAACGCGTGGGAGCTCGCCAAGGCGCTCGATCGCCCCTCGCTCGCGCTCATGCGCGACGTGGCGGGGCGCTACGCGCGCGGCGAGTCCATCCCCGAGATTCCGCAGGACGAAGAGCGCGCCACCGAGGCGCCTGCGCCGAGCGACGAGGACTGCGAGCTCGTGTGGGACTGGCCCGTCGACGACGTGATCGCGCGCGTGCGCGCCGCGGCGCCAGACCCGGGCGCTTTCACGGGCTACAACGACCAGACCGTGGTGATCGTGAAGGTGCGGCCGGCGACGGACGTTCCGCTCGCGCTCGAGCCGGGGGACATCGTCGCGACCAACGAAGGCGTGATGGTGCGCGCGGCCGACGGCGGTGTGGTCGTGGTCGAAGCGCGCGCAGAGGACAGCGACGTCACCGTGCGCGGGATGGATGTCGTGGGTCTTTTTCCGGGGATTCCGCGGCTGTGACCGACGCGCGCGCGGGCTCGATTCGAGCGCGCGCCCAGCTCGTCAGCGCGCTCGTCGACGAGTTTATCGAAGAGGTCGCCACTGGCCCCAACAGCTACCTCGTGCGCGTCCAGCACAACAACCTCACGCGCGAGGACGAGTGGTTCTTCGACGAGCGCGACGAGGTGAGCGCGCGGCTCGAGCCGTACCTCGACGAGCTGTGCGAGCGAGCCGTCGCTCGCGGGCTGTGTCCGAGCGACTGGTTCGACGACCCTGCGCGACGCTTCTCTTTCGCGCGGTGCGAGCGCTGCGGCTCGACGGCGATCGACGGGGGTTCGTTGCGCGAAGATGACGTGCTGTGCCTCTGCGTGACCGCGCGTCCGAACACTGTCGAGCGCGTCGTTCGAATGCTGGCCCTGCCTCCCGCGACGCTCGTCGCGCAAGAGCACGTCGCGCGCGGTCGATGGCCGCAGTGCGTCGGGATCGTGTACGTCCCGCGCTACGCTCAGGTCGAGCGAACGGTGAAGTCGTTTGAGGGCGACGAGGTCTGGCTCGTGCGCGCGGATCCCGCCCTCGTGGGCGTGCGATGGCCGCGGCTCTACGCGCCGTGAGCGCTCAGCGAACGCGCTGCACGTACGCAGCGGTGTCCCACTTGGTGCTGGCGGCGCGAGAGGTCATGCAGCGCACCGTCCCGAACACCGCACGCTCGGGGTACGGGTGATCGTGCAGGCCGAAGCACCACGCGATGTTCGTGTACGTGTTGGGGTCGCGGCCGTCGAGCGCCCACTTGTCGTTGAGCGCGACGAGCCACTCGAACGCGGTCTTCGCGGACGGAGCCAGCTCGATCGCGACTTTGCCCCAGAGCATGCGCGCGTAGGGCTGGATCACGCCGTCGCGCAAGAGCTCGCGCTGCGCGGCGTTCCACAGCGGGTCGCGGGTGCGGGCGCGCTCGAAGTCTTCGAACGTGTGCTTCGCGCGCGGGTCGTTGTCGTGCGCCTCGAGCGTGGCGCGCGCCCACTCAGGAACGGATCGCTCGTAGCGATGATGCCCCTCGGTCGTCATGCAGTGGTTGAACGCCAGCGCGCGCCGCACGATCAGCTCTTCGACAAACGCCTCGCGCTCGGCCTCGGGCGCCGAGCTCGCCCGCGCTCGCAGCGCGACCGATCGCCCCGACAGCACGCCGAAGTGCAGATGCGCGCTCAGCTCGGAGCTCCCCTTGAGCCCCATGTCGTTGCGCTGCGAGTCGTAGCGACGCAGGCGCTCGTCGATGAAGCGATCGAGCCGACGCAGCGCCTCGACGCGCGTGCCGGGCGTGGTCGCGACGGCCGGGATCGAGTGGTCGATCGCGCAGCCCTCGACGAGCGATGCGACGGCGTTCGCCTGGATTTCGACCGGTGAAAACGGCCATTCGACCTCGCGCAGCCGCGGCGCGCGCACCGTGGGCTCGTCGCTCGCGCGCAAGCACGCGTCGAGCACGCGCTGCACCTTCGGGCGTATCGTTCGCGCGGCGACCTCGTGCTTGCCCGCGAAGTGCGCCATCGCGACGCCCACCGTGTCGTCCACCAGCTCGACGCGCACCCCGTACGCGCGCCCGATGCGCGCAGGGACCTCGCTCCAAAACTCGCTCATCGCCCCGCTCGGCGCGAACCAGTCCGTCACGATCAGCGCCGCGTCGCGCGCGAGCTTCACGAGCGCCTTGTTGGCCCGCGCTTCGTCGGCGCTCTTGGGCAAAAAGAACCCGTACGCAGCGCCCTTCGACTCGATCGCCTCGCGCCGCCCGATCGCCGACTGCAGCACAAACGTGTGCACCCGCGCGCTCGCGTAGGGCGCGCGGGGGTCGAGGGACTCGTAGACGACCAGCGGCAGGCCGAGCTCGTTGGCCCTGCGAACGGCGTGGTCGAGGCAGAGGTTGTCCTCGGCGCGGCGCAGGGCGCGCAGCCAGTAGAGGACGTATTTTCCGCTGCGAATCGGGGCGTCGTGCGCGATCGAGCGGCGCGCGGCCTCGGGGTCGAACGGCGGTTCAGCAGGGAGCTTCTTGCGCGTTGCCATCAATCGACACGTTCGATGCTCGATCCGGGCGCGCGTGCCGTATCGTCCCGGCTTGTCATGCGCTTCGCGACCCTCATCGGCCCCGAGCTGAAGGACCTGCTGCGGGAAGAACCCGCGTCAGTCGCGGAATTTCTCGAAGAGGTCCACCCCGAAGACATCGCGGACATCGTCGAGGATCTGACCGCTGAAGAAGCCGCCACGGTGATGGCGCACATCCCGGCGGAGATCGCCGCGCCGATCTTCGAGCGCCTCGAGCCCGCGCGGCAGCAAGCCATCGTCGCGCGGATGGACACCAACGCCGCCGCGGCGATCGTCGGGTCGATGGCCAGCGACGATCGCGCTGACCTCGTCCAAGACCTCGAAGAAGAGCCGCGCGAGAAGATCCTCGCGGCGCTCGAGCCCGACGAAGCGCGAGACGTTCGCGCGCTCAGCGAGTTCGCCGAGAACACCGCGGGCGGCTTGATGACCACGGACTTCATCGGCCTGCCGCGGCACCTCACGGTGCGCGAGGCGATCGAAGAGATCCGACGCCGAGCCGACGAGGTCGAGACCGTCTACTACGTCTACGTCCTGCTGCTGGACAAGGCCGACGGAGAGCCCGAAGACGCGGGGCCCAAGAAGCTGCTCGGCGTCGCTTCGCTTCGTGATTTGCTGCTCGGAGAGAGCACGCAGACCCTCGGTGAAGTGATGACCGAGAACGTCATCACGGTCGCGCCCGAGCTCGATCAAGAAGAGGTCGCGCGTTCGTTGGCGAAGTACGACCTCTCGGCCGTACCCGTGGTCGACAAGTTTGGTCGGCTGCTCGGGGTCATCACGTTCGACGACGTGATGGACGTGCTCGTGCAAGAGCAGACCGAGGACGTGCAGAAGCTCGCAGGCGTCGAGCCGGTCGAGCACGGGTACTTCGCGACGGGGTTCTGGCGGTTTATCTCGGCGCGCGCGCGGTGGCTGATCGCGCTGTTCATCGGCGAGCTGTTCACGGGGACGGCGCTGGCGCGGTACGAAGACGCCTTTCACACGGTGGCGACGCTGGTGCTCTTCATCCCGCTGGTGATCTCGTCCGGAGGAAACTCTGGCTCGCAGTCGGCCACCATCGTGATCCGCGCCATGGCCGTCGGCGAGATCAAGGACGGCGACGCGTTTCGCGTGCTACGTCGAGAGTTCGGGCAGGGAATCGTGCTCGGGCTGATCCTCGGCGCGATCGGGTTCATCCGCACGATGCTGTGGCGTCCGGCGATCGCACATCAATTCAAGATCGCGCTGATCGTGTCGCTCACGCTCGTCGCCGTCGTGACGATCGGCACCGTGGTCGGCTCGGTCATGCCGATCCTCCTGCGACGGATGCGCTTCGACCCCGCGGTGTCCTCGACGCCCTTCATCGCCTCGCTGGTCGACGTGCTCGGGATCGTCGCGTACTTCTCGATCGCCAAGGCGCTGCTCGGCGCGGTGATCGCCGCGCACTGAGCGCAGCGGCGCTCAGCGGTCGGTGACGCGCCAGCGCAGGCGGTACGCCATGCCCGAGCCGCGGTTGCGCTCGTCGACGAGGATGGCGTTGATCCCGCGCGAGGCCGAGGCCATCGAGAAGCGCGCTCCGCCCTGCACGGTGTCGAACGTGGCCGAGCTGAGGTTTGCTCCCACGCGGCCGCGGCAATCGACGCCCGCGGCGCCGGTGTCCGAGCACGAGCTCTCGATGCCCGTGACGCCCGAGTGGATGTAGAGCACGGGGTCCCAGCGGCGGGTCTCTGTCGCGTTGTTGCGCGAGAGGTATCCGCCGCCGTCGCCTTCGCACATCGAGAAGAACTGCCGCGCGCCGCCGCAGGTGATGAACCAGCGAACGTCCTCGCCCGAGATCGTCCCGCCGCAGTGCGACGAGTGGCGGTTGGTGCCGATCAAGAAGGTCTCGTCGCTCGACTCTCCAGTGATCCGCGTCCCGTAGAAGAACGACCCCTCGGTGTCAGGAATGTGCTGAAAACGCAGGGTAAACGCGCCCTGTCCGCACCCGCCGACGGAGACGAAGTACGTCCCGGCGTCGAGCACTCCCCACGTGCGCGACTGAAAGGTCGAGCCCCAGCCCGTCACGCCGCCGCAGCCCGAGTCGTCGTTGCACAGGCCCGCGGCGCTCTGGCCGTTTTGCGGCTGCGCAGGCACCGCGACGCCCGCTGCGTTGGTGAGAAAGAGAGAAGTGTCGAGGTTGTCCGCGGGCCGCGTGCTCGACGTGTCGATGTACACGGCGCTGCGGGTGGTGAGCGTAAACTGGTACCAGACGTTGCCGCCCGAGGTGCACGCGCACGTCACCATGGGGCCGTCGCGCGTGGCGCCCACGGTCGTGCCCGTGAGGTTGACGTACTCGGTGTGCGTGAAGTTGATGCGCGTCGCGGCTTCGCGTCGGTCGTTGGCCGGAGGGCACGCGAGGTCGCTGCCGTCGCAGTCCTCGTCGATCATGTTGCCGCACACCTCCGTGCCCGGGAGCGTCTGGCCCGAGCATGTGCCCCACGTCCCGCCCGCGCACGATTGCGTTCCGCCGCGGCAGCGGCCGACGCCGCTGGTGCCGACGGGGCCGGTGTAGCAAGCGCGGCTCATCCCGTTGGTGCACGAGCAGCCCTCGTTGCGCATGCCGTTGCAGTTCTCGTCGGTCATCGCGCCGTCGCAGCTCTCGCTGGTCGCCGGCAGCACTTCGCCCACGCAGTCGCCGCTCCAGCGGTTGCCCACGCACGACTCGGTGCCCGCGCGGCACAGGCCCACGCCCGAGGTCCCCATCGCGCCCGTGTAGCAGCTGCGCGTCTGGCCCTCGTTGCAGCACATCGGGTCCGCGACGTTGGCGCAGCGGTTGGTCATCGGGTCGCAGCGATCGCGCGTGCACGCGAGGCCGTCGTTGCACTCTGCGTCGTTGGTGCAGCACCGCGGCATGAGCGCGTGCGTGCAGCGGTTTGTGCCCATGTCGCACGCGTCCGTCGTGCACGTGTTGCCGTCGTCGCAGTCCGTCGCGCGCAAACAGCAGCCTTCGATCCCGCGAAACGCGCACGCCCCCGTGCCCGGATCGCACAGGTTCTCGGTGCACGCGTTCATGTCTTCGCACTCTGCGTTGCTGCGACAGCCCGCCTCGGCGACCGCTGCGTCCTCCGTCGGCACGCCGGTGTCCGCTGGCAAAACGCCGGTGTCCGCAGGAGGTACGCCCGTGTCGAACGGGGGTACGCCCGTGTCGATCGGCGAGGTGACGTCACGTTGTCCAGAGTCCGCGATGACCGGCGCATCGCTGCACGCGGCGAGCGCCACGAGGCTCGCGGCGCCGAGCAAACCAAGGTTTCGAATCCGCTGCATGCGCGCAGTATCAACGTGAAATCGCAGCGACGGCAATCCGCGGGTAGAAAATCTCCTCGCGTGTCCGTGGTCATGGCGAGCCGGTGAATCACGAAGGGGCTTGCATCGTCGGTTGTGCCAGCGCGAACCTCCGCGCGGGAGACAGTGACGAGAATGAAGCTCAGTGCAGGTCGGTTTGGTGCCATTGCGTTGGTCGCGCTCGCGGGCGGATGCCTCAATGGCTACGGCGGAGGAGGCGGCGTGCAGGGCGGCGGCTCGGTCAACGCCGGTGGTGGTGGTGGCGCCGCGGCGGGGATCCCCGACTCGTGCACGGCGGCCGAGTACGGCGCGACCGAAAACGCGCAGTCGTTCTCGGCGTTTCTCGTGGCGAGCGCCGCGTTTATCCGCGCCTCGAGCGAGATCGACACGCAGCTCATCGGCGCCTGTCGCGCGCTCGGAAGCGACCTCGGCATGAGCGACGCCGAGCTCACGGCCAACGGCGCAGACACGCGCTCGGTGTGCACCGCCGTCAGCGCGAAGGTGCGCGGCGAGTACGACTTCATCCGAAGCGCGCAGGTGCGCACGCACGTCGAGAGCGTCCCCCCCGTGTGCAAGACCCGCGTCGACGAGTACCAGCAGTGCGTCCAGCGCTGCCAGCCGACTGTCGTTCGCGAGGGCCGCGTCGAGACCCAGTGCACCGGCGGAGAGCTGCGCGGATCGTGCGGCGCGCAGTGCACCGGCCGCTGCGCGGTCGAGGTCAACGGGCAGTGCGGCGGAGCGTGCGAAGGCACCTGCTCGGGCAGCTGCACGGGCGTGTGCGAAGGCGCTTGCCAGGGCACGTGCGCCTCGCGCGACGCGCAGGGCAACTGCCACGGCGCGTGCCAGGGTACGTGCTACGGGCGCTGCACTGCCGGCTGCACCGGCACCTGCCAGGGCAGCTGCGAAGCGAGCGCGCAAGCGCAGTGCGCGGGTGAGTGCCGCGGCGGATGCTCGGTGCAGTACACGCAGCCGGTGTGCACCGGGCGCATCGTCCCGCCGGAGATCCGCACCGAGTGCCGCGAGTCGTGCGACACCGTGCAGGTCTCGTCGCGCGAGTGCACCCCCGGCCAGACCCGCATCATCATCGACGGGACGGCCGCGGCCGAAGCCGCCGAGCGCGCTCGCCGCTTGAGCGACGCCGTCGCCGCGCGCGGCTCGACCATCGTCGGCCTCGGCGCCCGCGTGCGCGAGCTCGCCGAAGCGGGCCAGGTCATGGTGCGCAACGCCGGCGGATTCGCCCGCAGCACGACGCAGCTCGGCGCCGCCGCCGCTGCGTGCTCGCTGCAAGCGGTCGCCGCGCTCCCCGCCGCCACCGCGCGCGTGAGCGTTGCCGTCAACGTGTCTGTGAGCTTCCAGGCTTCGGCCAGCGGCAGCGCCAGCGCCAACTGAGCGGCCTTCGCGTGCGCTCGCCTCGCGCTTCGGTGCTGCTCCCGTTTCGCAACGTCGCAGAGACCATCGTCGAGGCGGTCGAGTCGGTGCTGAGCGACCGCGAGCTCGACGTCGAGCTCATCGCGGTCGACGACGGCTCGAGCGACGGAGGGGGCGCGCTCGTCCGCTCGATCGCCGCGCGCGACCCTCGCGTGCGACTCGTGCGCACCGAGGGGCTCGGCATCGTGGGCGCGCTCGAGCTCGCGCGGGCGCAGGCTCACGCTGGCTCGACGCTGATCGGTCGGATGGACGGCGACGACGTCGCGCTCGCGGGCCGACTGCGCGCGCAGATCGCGCACCTCGATCGGCGGCCCGAGGTGGCGCTCAGCGCGACGCGGGTCGAGGCGTTTCCTTCGAGCGCGGTGGGCGAGGGGCTCGATCGCTACGTGCGCTGGCAAAACGCTGCGCTGAGCCCGGACGAACATCGCCGCGAGCTCTTCGTCGAAGCGCCCGTGTGTCACCCGTCGGTGCTCGTTCGACGCGACGCGCTCGCGCGCGTGGGCGGCTATCGCGAGACGAGCTGGGCCGAGGACTACGACCTGTGGCTGCGGCTCGACGAAGCGGGTTTCTCGCTCGAAAAGCTGCCCGAAGTGCTCTTGCGCTGGCGGCAGCGCGAGGGGCGATTGACCTGGACGCACGCGCGCTACGAGCCCGAGCGCTTCTACGAAGCGAAGGCGCGGTACGTCGCTCCGCTGATCGCGCGCGCGGGTCGACCGTTGACCGTGTGGGGCGCAGGTCCCACGGGGCGTCGCTCGATGCGCGCGCTCGAGGCGCACGGGCTGCGGGCGTCGCGGTTCGTCGACATCGACCCGAAGAAGATCGGGCGCGTGGCGCGCGGCGTGCGGATCGATCCCCCCGAGGCGCTCTCGGTCGAGCGCGACTGCGTGCTGGTCGCCGTCGGCGCGCAGGGCGCTCGCGCGCTGATTCGGGCGCGGCTCGACGAGTGGGGCTTCGTCGAGCGTCGGGACTATTTCAGCGTCGCGTGACGGCGCTCAGTCGAAGATCGGGTGACGCGCGCGGTACTCGGCGATCGCCTCGTCTGTTGAATACTGGTGCGCGTATCCCGTGGCCGCTCGAAACGCGGTGTCGTCGATGATGATCGGGTACTTGATGTGCTCGATCGCGCCGCGCGCGAGGCGGGGAAGGCCCCTTCGTCCGAGCAGCGTCGCGAGCACGAACTCGGGGATGGGAAGCGTCGAGCGGCCCGCGGCGCGAGCGATCATCGAGAGCGGCTGCGGCCCTGGTCCTGCGACGTTGAAGACGCCGCGGGGGCGCTTGTCGATGGCGAGCTCGAGGGCGCGGGCCATGTCTTCTTCGTGCATGAACTGAAACAGCGGGTCGAACCCGAGCACCATGGGCACGCGCTTGTTGCGCAAGAACGTGCCGAGGGTCCCTTCTCCCGAAGCGCCGAGCGAGTAGCAAAAACGCAGGACCGACGTGGTCATGTCCTTGGCGCGCCACAGGGCCGTGGCCGCGAAGAGGTCCGCGCTGACGAGGTCTGCGAGCTCGGGGAAGGTCGCGAGCGACATCGGCGGCTCTTCTTCGCGGTGGTACATGGGCGCGTCGGGGCCGGCGCCGTAGTACGTGTGCCTCCCGACGAACACGACGTGCTCGACGCCGTAGCGCGCGCAGTGGTCGAAGACCGCTTGGGTGCCGCCGAGGTTGATGCGGTATCGCTCTTCGTCGCGCGCGCGGGTGAGGTGCGAGACCGTGGCCATGTGCACGACGACCTCGGGCTTGTGCTTGCGAAAGAGCTCTTCTGCCGCGCGCTTTCGCACGTCGACGGCGTGCAGCTCGACGCCCTCGGGCGGCTTGTCCCAGGGCCGTCGGTCGATGCCGATCACGTGGTGGCCTTGGGCGACGAGGCGCAAGGCGAGCCTGCGGCCGATGGCGCCTGCGACGCCGGGGATGAGGATCTTCACGACGCCTTTCTCCCTTCTTCCATGAGCTCTGCGACGCGGGTCTTCACCTTGGCGACGTAGCGGGCGATGACCTCGTCGTCTTCGCGGCCGGTTCCTTCGAAGAGGATGGGCTCGCCGTAGTGGACGCGGAGCTTGACGGGCAGCGGGATCGCGGCCCCGTACGGAGTAAACGGGACGTACGGAACGCCCAGCAATTTGCCCAGCTTGTACGCGTTGTACACCGTCGGCACCGCGTCGCCGCCGCCCACGAACCCGAACGGGACGATGGGCGTGTTGGTCTCGAGCGCGAGCCGCACGAAGCCGGTCCCGAACTCGACGAGCGAGTTGCGCTCGGTGAACAGCTTGGCCGTCCCGCGCGCGCCTTCGGGAAACACCATCAGAAGCCTGTCGTCTTCGAGCATTCGTCGCGCGTGCTCGGGCAGCCCCGTGAACTGCCCCGTGCGCGCGGCCCACATGCCCGCGAACGGCACGGTCGCGATGAACTTCTCGATCATCCCCTGCGCGAGCCGCGGCGGGTTCTTCTCGAGCATCATCGAGGCGAGCACCATGGCGCCGTCGATCGCGACGCCGCCCGAGTGGTTGCCGATGAGCATGGCGCGGCCGCGGTCGGGCACGTTGTGCACGCCCACAGCGGTGACGCGAAAATAACTGCGGTACGCGCGGGCGAGCAGGGTGAAGGCCCACGCGAGGTCCTTCTTTCTCACTCCGTATGGGTCTACGCCGTGCGCGTCGAACGGAAGCTCCAGCGCGTCGACGCGCCGCGCGATCTCGGGGTCCACGAGTAGGGACAAGCGATGCGCTCCTTCGCCCGCGAGGGTCGCACACACGCATCGGCGGGACACAGCGAGAAAGCGCTCAATGGTCAGCGTTTGGTGCGCCCAGCCGCGACGAAGTGCACGATGGCCGAAAGCTCCGCGTGCGTCCCTGCGTCGATCGCCGCGAGCTCGCGCTTCTCGTGCTCGACCATGCTCGCGTACACGCTCTCGAAGCGCTCGAGCGCGCCGCCGCCCGCGAGCCAGTAGCGTCGCGCATCGCCGCGAGACCAGCCAGCTTCGTCGCGCTCGCAGCGCTCTCGGAGTCGCTCGATCACGAGCTGCTCGGCGTCGCTCTCGTACGGCGGCGCGAGCACGTAGGGCCGGTCGGTCGTGAAGAACTGCGTGGATTCGAAGGGCCGAAACAGCGCCGGCAGCCTCGCGCCCAAGGCGTTGTCGCCCTCTCCGAGCGCGCGCTTTCCCGCGATGATGCGCGCGTGCGCTTCGACGAGCAGCAGGTGCGCTTCGACGCTCGCGCCGGGGGCGTCGAGGTCGTTGGCGAGCCGCTGCAGGGCGCCGAAGTTGTTGGGCTCCGCGGCGAGCACCAGCCCGCCCGGCTTGACCACGCGCGCAAACTCTCGCAGCGCCGCGGCCGGGTCGCGCAGGTGCATCAGGACCGTCTGGCACACGACCGCGTCGAACGTGTGATCGCCGAACGGCAGCGCCTCGGCGATCCCCGACTGGTAGGTGAGCGATCCGTCGAGCTTGCTCTGCGAGAGAAACGCCCGCGCGCGACGGGCCGCGACGTCGATCCATTGGGGCTCGCGATCGACGCCCATGATTTCAAACGGGGTCTTCAGCAGCGGCGCGATCCTGCGGCCGAAGTGCCCGTGGCCGCAGCCGACGTCGAGCACGTACGAGCACTGATCGAGGCCGGTGCGGGCGGCGACGAGCGCGAGAAAATCGTCGTTCCACCAGGCGTTGCGGGTGTCGTCGAGGACGCGGATCGAGTGCGGTTCAGCCATCGTATGGCCCCGCAGCTTACACGCCCATGCCGAGCTCGCTCACCGCGCTCGCGCGCGGGACCACCACCGTGTGCAGCGGAAGCGCGCCCAGTTCGCTCGCCACGAAGGCCGAGAGCTTGCTCGCCTCGAGCTCTGCAGCGCGCGCGGTCTCTGCCGAAATCCCGCTCGAAACCCAGCGCAGATGCACCTTGCGCCCGCCCTCGTCGTAGGCCCACGCCCCGTGCGCCTCGCCGTTGACCAGCAGCGTCGCCCCCACCCCGTGCGCGCGCGTCGTCACCGCGCGGGCCACGATCGGGTTCGCAAGCGACGACAAGTGCACGTCCATCAGCGGGTCGCGTACGGGCAGCAGCCTCGGCGGAAGCTCGACGCGCTCTGCGTGCACCGCGAAGTCCTTGGGGACCCAGCACGCCTCGTCGATGCCTTCGACGCTCACTTCGTAGGCGCCGATCGACTCGAGCGCGCTCTTCGCGCGCCCCGTCGCGAGCCCAAACGCAGCGGCGAAGCTCTTGAGCGGGGCCGGCGCAAACGCGCCCAACCAGCGCGCTGCCACGAAGCCCACCGCGTCTGCCGCAGACGGCGTCGAGCGCGGATGCGGGTCGATCTGCCACCGTGACGTCGGGTCGTCCGCGCGCGACGCAGGAGGCACGCGCCACACTTCGCCCGAGGCCCAGAGCTGCTTGAGCACCAGCGCAGCCAGCGTCGGAGCCCCGTTGCGCTTGCCCACGTCGCCGAGCGAGCGCAGCGCTTCTGTCGGCAATTTCGCTCGCAGTTCTTCAGCCGTGTGCGGCTCGCGCAAGAGCGAGCGCAGCGCCTCGCGGGTCGCGTCGAGGTCGCGCGCCGTGAGCGAGACCGACGCGGCGATACGCGCTTCTCTCGACGCGAGATCGGCCACGGCGAACGCCCTGCACACGGGAGCCTCTTGCGCCGCGACGAGCCAGCTCGTCCCCTTCGGTCCCGGCGAGATCACCAGCGAGTGCGACTTGCACACAGCCTCGTCGAGCGGCGCGCGCTCGCGCAGCGCGCCTCGGGCGAAGAGCGCGAGAGGAGCGGTCACCAACGACGGTAGCGGGATCCATCCGATGGCCGAGACCACGTCGGAGAGCGGTGTTTTTGCAGGTGGAGGTGTGACGAGCCACTGGCGCATCCACCAGCTCGCTCGAGCTTGTTCGAGGGTGAGTCGTGCGGCCATCACTGCGCTCAAGCGTAGGACGAAGCGCGCGATCTGCAACGCTCGCTCACTCGAACGCGTACACCGCGGCCTCGCCGCGCGCGGTGATCAGCGCGTCGACGTGCTGGATCACTCGATCGCGCCGCGTGAGGATCGCCGCGAGCCCGTTGTCTCCGACCGGCGAGCCGAGCGGGTCGAGCCGCATCTCTCGCCCGAGGCTCTCTGCGGTCATCGCACGCAGCCGCGCCACGAGCGAACGCGACACGCGCGTGACCCGCGCGAGCCGCTGCGCTTGATCGCTCGGCCGCGCGCCGAGGTTGTCGCGGCCGATGGTGAACGCCGCGCCGTTGTCCATGAAGAGCATCTGCGGCGAGGGGTTCTGCGCGGTGGTTCGCTGGCGAAGGATGTTTCCGCCCGACCAGCGATCGATGTTGTCGTTGATGAAGTCGACGAGCAGCAGCGCCGAGAGGTCTCGCGCGAGCACCCTGTCTTGCTCGGGCAGCGGCTTCGTCGTGTCGAGCAGGTCTGGGTAGCGCTCGCTGCCAGGGACGTTCTCGAGGCCGCCGGGGACCCAATAGATCATCGCTCCGGGGACGAGCTCGCCGCGGCCCAAGATCTCTCGCATCACGCGGGTCGAGAACGCCATGTCGCCCGTGGCGTCCGCCGTTCGCTGCAGCATCGAACGCAAGATCGTGCGCCCGCACGCGGGCGGAGCGCGGTGCAGGCCGAGGTGCCGTGACATGCGATACGCAGCGATTTCAGCGCGAAAATTCGCGACGCTGTTGGTCTGCTGCGGCTTGAAGAGCCCGCGCCCGCCGTCGGCGAACCACACCCGAAACGAGAGCGTGCTGCCGCCGGTGTTGCGCTGCATGCGAGTGACCTCGCCGTTGCACAAGCGGCGCAAGATCACCCGCTCGTCGACGCCAAGAAATGACGTCGCGCCGGTCGCGCCCGCGATCTCTCCGGCGCCCCCGTCGTCGCTCGCCGATGGACCTGCGTCCGCTTCGGCCTGCACGCTCGGGGCTGCGTCTGGCTCCTCGACAACGCTCGCGTCCGCGCTCGTCGCGTCTGGGGCGCTGGGCGCCGGTGGCCGCGCTGCCTCGCCGTCGCTCGTGGAAGCGACGGGCCTCACCGGAGCGTTATGCGGCTGTCCCGGCCCTCGCGAGCAAGCGATCAGCAGGGCAGCGGCGCTCGCGGTGAGCGCGGCGCGCAAGAAACTTTCCCTTGGTTGACGGTCCAGAGTCACTGTGGCAACTCGACGCAGCCGTGAGCCTTTTCGCGGGTTCGTGGGCGCGCCGCCTCTCGCGCACAATCAGCACGAAGCCGCGCGACCTCGCAACTCTGCCGCTGAAATGACTTTCTCTCTCCCAGTCGTTTACGGTCCCGACAGTCTTTGCCATGACGCGAAACCACTCTCACTCTCTCGCTAACGGCCTGGGCCTGCGCTCGTCGCATCGCGAGGGCTCGGCGCTCTCGCGGGCGCTGCGCTCGCTCGCGCTGGTCCTCACCGCCGTGGCGCTGCTGGCCTGGCCCCGCGCCGCGCTCGCGCTCGACGTGTGGACGCAGCCCAACCCGGGCATTCGTCACCTGCACCGCACGACGCCGGCGCCCGCAGAGTTTCACGCGCTCGTGGTGGACTTGAACGTCCCCGGCGTCGCGATCCGCTGTACGCCCCTGCGCGAGCGTTGGAAGGCGACCAGCACCTACGCGCGCGGCGCCAACCTCGCTGCCGCGATCAACGGCGGATTCTGGGGCGGATTGCAGGGCGCGCAGGGCCTCGCCGCGGGCGCTGGACAAGTGTGGTCCAGCGACGACGCGGACTTCGGCTTCATGGCGTACACGCGCGAGGGCAACGCGATGGTCTCGCGCCCGAGCGACGTGGTCGAAGCGATCCGTCGCGGGATCACCGACGGCGTCTCGGGCCGGCCCATGATCGTGGACCGCTCGCGCATCTCCGACGAGCTGCACCAGTTCGAGAACCGCAACACTCGCGAGCCTCGCACGGCGGTTGGCGTCAGCGAAGACGGCAAGAAGGTCATCCTCGTGACCGTCGACGGCCGCCGCGCCACGAGCCACGGCGGGACGCTCTACGAGATGGCCGAGCTGCTGATCGAGCTCGGCGCGTACCGCGGGCTCAACCTCGACGGAGGCGGCTCGACGACGATGTACGTCGGCAGCGAAGGCGGCGTGGTCAATCGCCCGTCGCGCGGCTGGGAGCGCGAGGTGGTCAACCACATCGGCGTGGTGGCTCCTGCGCCGGGCGCCGCGGTTGCTGCAGGGACCACTGCTGGTGACGCCGGCGGCGCTGACGGCGCGGTCGCCGCGGGCCCCGTCCGCGAGGTGCGCGAGACCCCGCGCGCCGTGGTCGAAGCCGCGATCCGCAACCGCTCGACGGCCACCGACGTCGAAGCCGGCGAGGGGACGGGCCTGCGCGGATGGGTCCGCGCGCGCGCGGGCAACGCGCTGATGATCGATCGACTCGGCCTCGGTCAGTACCGAGAAATAGTGGTGCCTGTATTCTACTTGCTGGTGTTTTCGCTGATCGGCGGCGTGGGCTGGCTGGTCGCGCGCCGCGTGCGAGCGAAGAAGAAGAGCGCCGCCGCGGCGGGCTGAGCCGAGCGAGTCAGCGGGGACGGGCGGGGGGAAGGACGATTCCGTCAGCGCGCAACCGCGCTTCGTCGGCGGGTCCAGCGACGGTGCCGCGAGGGTGTTCGAACCATGTCGTTCGCTCGTCGCCCACGACGCGGTCGCGCACCTTCAGGATGGTGAACATCCCGCCCATGTCGACGTAGCCGAAGGGGCCCGGTCCGCCGCGCATGGGCAAGCTGTTCTCGGGCATCGGCATGGGCATCTCGCCCATTCCCCCCATCCCTGTGGTGCCCATGGTCATGTAGTCCGGGATCACCCTCGACATGCGCCGGTCGAGCCTGCGCGTGTTGGCGCCCACCATCGGCGGAGCGTTGTGGCCCATCTGCATCATCACGTGATGGGTCATGTGGCAGTGCATCGCCCAGTCGCCGGACTCTTCGGGGACGAACTCGATCACTTTGCAGCTGCCAGTCTGCACGAGCGCGGTGGTGGCAGGGTGCTGCGCGTGCTCGGGGATGTAGCCGCCGTCGGTCGCGGTGATCTTGAAATTGAGCCCGTGGAGGTGGATGGGGTGGTGGTCCATGGGACTGAGGTTTCCCAGGCGGATTCGCACGCGCTCGCCGCGCGCGCACACGATCGGCTCGGTCGCAGGAAACGCCTTGCTGTTGAACGTCAGCACGTTGAAGTCCGCCATCGCGTTGGGGTTGGGGCGGCGCGCGCCGGCGTCGACCTTCCACTCGTGCGTCATCAGCACGAAGTCGCGATCCACCCTCGGGCCCCTCGGACGACGCGGGTGCACGATGAACATCCCGTGCATTCCGAGCGCGATCTGCGTCATCTCGTCGTAGTGCGGGTGGTACATAAACGTCCCCGGATAGCGCAGGACGAACTCGTACACGAACGTCTCGCCCGGCTGGATCGCGCGCTGCGTGAGCCCTGCGACGCCGTCCATCCCGCACGGAAGGATGATCCCGTGCCAGTGCACCGTCGTCGGTTCGGGCAGGCGATTCGTGACGTAGATCCGCAGTCGATCGCCCTCGATCGCCTCGATCGTGGGCCCCGGCGTTCGCCCGTTGTAGCCCCACACGCGCGCGCGCAGGCCCGGCGCAAACTCGTGGTCGATCTCTTCGGCGATCAAGTGCCCCACCTTCACGCCGTCGACCAGCCGCCACGGCAGCGCCTCGCCGTTGAGCGTGTGCACCCGCGGTTGCCCCGCGGTGATCTCGCTCGCGCGCGGCGGCGCGGCGCCGTCGGCAAGCCCCGCGTCGCTCGACTGTCCAGCGACCTTCGACGCCTTCACCAGCGCCGCCATGCCCGTCGCGATCGCGCCCATCGAAACGAAAGAGCGTCGGTCCATCGTCAGTGTCCTCCGTGCGCGTTGGGCGCAGAAATCATCGTGTCGATCGCGTTGTCCGTGGCTCCGCCGTCGCTCACCGCGTGCCCCGCGTAGAGCGCGTCGAGCGCGGCCTTGGCCACCCAGAACTCGCGGGCTGTGTCCACCGCGCGCAGCTGCGCGTCGAGCTCGTCGCGCCGCGCTTGCAGCAGCGCGAACACGCCCACTTGCATCGCGTTGTACTGGAGCATCCACTGCTCCATCACCCGTCGCCGCGCGGGCACGATCACCGTCGCGTACTGCCGCGCGCGCAGGTGCGCGCTGAGCGCTCGGTTGCGGGCCATGCGCGCTTGCGAGCGAAGGTCCGCCGCGCTGCCGATGTACCGCTCGATCGCCGCGTCGAACGCGCTCTCTCTCGCGAGCAGGTCGCCCTGCCGTCGATCGAAGAGCGGCAGGCGCACGGTGGCCCCGCCGCCCACCTCCCAGAACGCGCCGTCCTGCTCGACGTGAACGTCCATCGACACGTCGGGGATCAGCCCCTCTGCGCGCACGAGCCCCGTGCGCCGCGCCATCGCTTCGAGCGCGCTTCGCTGCGACGACAGCGAGAGCGACGCGGTGATCGCCCTGCGCTCGACGTCGCGCTCGACCTCGAACGCCTCGGGCACCGGCGCGAGCCCGTCGCGCAAGCTCCAGCGCGTCTCGTCTCCGTGCGTCGAGAGCAAGCGCTGCAGCGACTCGCGGCGATCGAGGACGTCGAGCTCGATCTGCGCGACGGTGACCCGCGCGCTCTCGTACGCGGCTTCGTGCGTGGCGCGGTCGAGGGCGAGGGTGTTTCCGCTCTCGGTGAGGGCGCGGGCCGCGTCGCGTCCGGCGGCGAACGTGTCGAGTGCGCGCGTCGCGAGGGCGAGCCGTGACTGCGCCGCTTGCAGCGAGAACACCGCTGTTCGTACGCGAAATCCCAGCTCGATCACCGATGCCGCCGCGCGGACCCGCGCCGCTTCGAGCTCGGCGCGCGCGACCCCCGCTCGCGCAGGCGCGAGCAGCGAGTGCGTCACGTCCCACTCGAGCGAGAGGTCCACCTGCACGGGCTGCGACGGGTCGTTGGGGTGTCGTAGATCGAAGCCGACTGACGGATTGGCGACGAGCCCCGCTTGCACGAGGCGACCGCGGTACACGCCGAGCTCGCGCAGCGTGGCGCGCAGCCCGCGGTTGTTGGCGATCGCGACGCGCACGGCGTCTTCGGCGCCGAGCGGAGCGGACAGCGTCCTGCGCACGCTCTCGTGCGTCTCGTGGTCGATCGCGGGCTCTTCGAGCCGAGGAGAGAGCTCGACGCGCGTCTGCCGTCGCACGTGCTCGAGGTCGCCGCGGATCGAGAAGGGCGCGCACGACGTCGTGATCGCGGCCAGGGCGAGGGCGAGCGATTCAGCGCGCATGATGCTCGTGTCCTTCGTGCGTCGACGGGTGAGAAGCGTCGCTCGCGCTCCACGCGGCGCCCGGCTCGCTTGGCAGCGGAAACACCGCGGCGTCCGGGTCGTCGAGCGCGCTCCACAGCGACGAACGAGGCGCTTCGTCGGGCAGGGGCGGCTCTTCGACGAGCGCGACCGCCGGCGCGGCGAGCGGCGCTTCGCGGGCCTCGATCGAGGCCGCAGAGCTGCGAGAGAGCGCGTCGGACGCCGAGCGCGTGGCGCAGGACGAGAGCGCGAAGAGCGCGAAGGGCGCAAAGAGCGTGATGGGTCGCATGGGGAGTGTCGAGGACGGGCGGCACTAGCGCGCTCGCGACGCTCCGTGACTCGCGCGACGGTCACTCGGGCAGGTCGTAGACGAGCTCGTAGTGGTGCTTCTTGTCGTCGATGCGGATGTCCATCTGACCAGAGATGCCCGTGAGCGAGCCTGTGCCCGAGTCGGCGACGATCTTCACGGTGAGCGAGCGCTCGCCGCGGTTCATCAGGCCGATGTGCACGAGCGCAAACGAGCCCTCGCGGCCGTCGAGCGAGCCCGTGAAGCGCTCGAGGGCTACGTAGCCCGCTGAGCGCTCGAAGGGCGTTCGGGCGCCGAGCATTTGCACGGTTCCAGTCCCGACCATCGCGCCGGTGAAGCGCTTGCTCAGCGAGGCGCGAGAGAAGGGGACGCCGTCGACGACGTCGTAGGCGGGCTCAGGGGTCATGGTGACTTCGAACGTTCCGGTGGCGCGCATGGGGAGAGTCATAGCGCGGCGCTTCGGTCACAGCGGGCGCCGATCGCGCTAGAGAACGCTCGATGTCGAACCTGATGTCGAACCTGATGTCGCGGCGCTCGCTGATGCTCCTCGCGTCTGTCTCTGCTTCTCTCGCTGCGCCCGCCGCGTTCGCGCAGCGCTCGGACGCCGCGGGC
Source organism: Myxococcales bacterium (assembly GCA_013298625.1). Lineage (GTDB taxonomy): Bacteria > Myxococcota_A > Polyangia > Polyangiales. Next base: position 4,553 of record JAAFIF010000085.1, on the reverse strand, counting down.
ACCGACGCCTCTGCGCCTCCGTTGCCCGCCGGCGCGCGGGAGGTCGAGGTGATCGTCGACAACGCGTACTCGCCGTCGGTCATCGAGGTGACCGAAGGAGAGCCGCTGCGGCTGCGCTTCGTCCGGCGCGACTACTCGCCGTGCTCGCGCGAAGTGGTGTTTCCCACGCTCAATGTGCGGCGAATGCTGCCGACGAACCAGCCTGTCGTGATCGACCTGCCGGCGCTCTCGGTGGGCGAGCACCCGTTTCAGTGCTGGATGAACATGCTGCGCGGACGCATCGTCGTGCGCGCTCGTCCTGCGGCGGCGCCGCCCGCTGACGCTGGTGCGCCTGCGCCCTCGCGTCCCGCGCCCCGAGCGCGCCCGCGCCCGCGCCGCTGAGCCGCGCGGCTCAGGGCAAGACCGAGTCGACGAAGGTGAACCGATCGCGCTCGATGCGCAGCAGTTGAACAGGCCGCGTGAGCACTCGGCGAGCGTCGAACGTGAGCTGCCCCGTCGCGCCGTCGTCGAACTGCGAGCCGGCCATCGCGTCGCGCATCGGCTTGGACTCGAGCGACGGAACGCGCGTGGCCACGGACAACACCCAGCGCGCCGCGTCGAAGCCCAGCGCCGCGAACGTCCCTGGTTCAGCGCGAAACCGCTCGCGAAACACCTGCACAAACGCCTCGGTCGCCGGCCTCGGCGCCGTGGGCGCGAACGCGTCCGTGACGATCGCCCCCGTCACGGCCTCTGCGCCGACGGCGAACACGCTCTCGCTGCGCCAACCGTCGGTCGCCATCAGCTGCCCCGTCACGCGCGCGTTGCGCAGCGCCAACGCCACGCGCGCGCCGTCCGCTGCTTGCGTGGGGATGAACACGATCTCGGGGTTGATCCCGCGCACTTGATTGGCCAGCGCCACGACGTCCACGTCCACGTCGGAGAAGGTCTCGCGCAAGAGCACCTCGCCTCCGTTGCGGCGCATGGCCTCGGCAAACGCGTCGGCGATCTGCAGCTGCAGCAGCGAGTTGCGGCGGTAGAGCACCACGACCCGGCGCTTCTGCAGCGTGATCCTCGCGTATTTCGCCAGCGCGAGCGCGTGCTCCATGTCCGTCGGGGCGACGCGAAACGCAAACTCGTTGGCGCGCGAGACGTCCCGCCCGGTCGAGCCCACGGCGACGAACGGGACGTTCTTCTCGGCCGCCGCGTTGGCTCCTCGCTCACACGCTTGCGAGCCGAGCTCGCCCAGCACGACGATGGCGTCTTCGCGCTCGCACAGCTGTCGGGTCATCACGCTGGCTTGCTCGTCGCGGCTCTGGTCGTCGCGCACTGCGAGGCGCACCCTTCGTCCGTGCAGCCCTCCGCGGGTGTTTGCGCGCTCGATCGCCAGCTCGATCCCGCGCACGAGGTCTGTGCCCCACGGAGCTCTGGCCCCGGTCTGCGCGGCGAGCACGCCGAACGTGACCGTGTTGCGGCCTCGGCCCGAGCACGCTTGCCCGAGCGCCGCTGCCGCGAGCGCCAGCGCTTCTCGCCGGGTGCTTGGACTACGCACGTTCACGGCGCGCACCGTACGGAACGACTCCCCTTTCGGGCAAGGGTTTGACCACCCTGCGCCGCTCGTGCTCTCACTCCCTTCGCAGGCGCGAAGCTCACACGATGGCCGTGCTCTCTCTGATCGCGCTCGCGCTTCACGTCCTGGGGGCCTCTCTCTGGCTCGGCGGAGCGCTCTCTGTCACGCGCGTCGCCTCTGCGGCGGACGCGACCGTGGACCCGAGCGCTCGCGCCGCGCTCGTGGCCTCGTGCAAGAAGCTCCTGCGCGCGGTGTGCGCGCCGTGGATGACCGTGGCCACGGCAGGCGCCGTCGCGCTGCTCGTGCTCGGTCCGCCGCGCAAGGTCCGCGCGCTGCTCTCGCTGCGCTCGTTTTGGGTCGAGCTCTCGGCGGGCGTGCTGCTCTATCTCTTGCAGCGCGCGCTCGAGCGACGGGTGAGCCGCGTGGCGAAGCAGGCGTTGCCCGAGCCCGAGCGCCCGGCGCGCGCCGAGCTCGATGAGGGCGAAGCTCGCGACGAAATCCCTGTCGAAAAGCAGGAGAAATCCCCGTATTCGCCCAAGCACGTCGCGCCCCTGCGACGGCTGCAGCGCGCGATGTTGCTGTTGACGATCGTCGCGGTGTTCGCCGCTGTGTCGCGTCGGTGATCGTCAGCAGACGACGCCGCGGCCTGGAGCCGCGACGTCATCGAGCAGCTCGATGATCGACGGGATGCGCTTGAGCAGCTCGCGCATCTTCTCGCGAGAGACCCTCGCGGCGAGCAGCGTGCGGGCGGCGCGGGCGCTGACCCCGCTCGGCGTGGAGGTGAGCATGCTGCTGGCGCCGACGATCTCGCCCACGCGGGCGCGGACCGCGCGGCTGACGCCGAGCTCGCCGCCGAAGCACTCGGCCTCGCCCGCTGCGATGAGAAACAGCGCAGGAGCGGGCTCGCCTTCGACGAGCATCTCGGCGCCCTCGGGCAGCTCGACGAACTCGCACTCTTTCAAGATCGCCTTGCGTGCTTCGTCCGTGAGACGCCGCAGCGAGGTCGCGATGTGCGGCAGCGACTCGCTCATGCGGTCGGTCACCGACTCGATCAAACTCTCGCGAAATGCAGGAAAATCCCTGGCCATCGCGCGAAGCACCGAGGGCGCGACGCCGACGAGCTCCATCGGTTCGCGCGCGACCACGGTGGCCGTGCGGGGGCCGCCGTAGAGCGCGGCGATCTCGCCGACGACGTCGCCTGCGGTGACGACGGCGAGGGGCGAGGCGCGGCCGGCGACTCCGACCCACGCGCTGCCCGAGAGGACGACGAAGAGCGGTCCCTCGGGCGCGCCGGACTCGCACACGTGCTCGTCTGCTGCGCGCGACTCGGTGATGAGCTGTCGCGAGAGCTGACGGAGCTGCTCCGCAGGAAGCTCGCTGAAGAGCGGGAGGGCCGAGAGACGCGCGGCGATCGACTCGCTCTCTGCTGCGCGCTGCGGCAGAAACGAGAGCGGACGCTTGGACGCGGCGGTCGCCGTTGATCCGTCGGCCGAGTCGAGGTTGGCCACCGCTTCGTCGAGCAGCGAGGCGATCGGCGAAGCGATGTCGCCCAGCGCGACGACGGACGTCGCGTCTTCGTCGATGGCGTTGGGGTCGTTGCTGGTGCTCGGCGCGCGAACCGTTGGCGGTTTTGCAGGCGGAGGAATCTCCGCCGCGCGCGCCGCGGGAGACACGGGCGCGGCGTACGCCGACGGCCTGAGCGACGACTGCGGGCCCGGCACTTTGTGCGAGACCGGCGGCTTGCCGTCGGCGGGGCCTGGCACCCGCGATTGGGGCGCAGGAACCACCGGCTTCGTCGCTGGGCTCGACAGCGCGGGCGTCGCGACCGATGGACGTGCGCCGCCGGGCGCGGGCACGACGCTCGCAGGTCGCGGGATGGTGGTCGAGTGAGTGGCTGCGGGTTTGGCGGTGGCCGCGGTCGACGGCGTCGTCGCGCTCTGCCCGCTGCTCGCGGGCGGTGCCATCGGACGCGGCGGCGGGCCTGCGGTCTTCACCGCGGTGGTCGTCGCGCCCGTGCCGAACAGCCGCGCCGCAGCGCTGCCGGGCGCAGGCCCCGGCGGGTGAGGCGGAGGCTTCGGCGGCTCTGCGTGTTTGGGCGCGGGCGCGACGGAGCTCGCGATGGTCGCGGGCTGAGTGCTGCTCATCGCCGACGGCGCGCTGGTCGGAAACGTGCTCGCCGTCGCGCGCTGCGCTTCGCGTTCGGACGCTGGGCGGACGGCGGACTCGAGGGCGACGAGCTCGGCGGCGAGCTTGGCGACCTCGATCGCTCGCTCGTCGTCGCCGGCCTCCATCAAGTGGTTTGCAGCGCGACGGTACCAGCTCGCAGCGTCGGCGAGGTCACCGCGCGCGCGCAGGGTTTCGGCGGTGGCGATCTCCCACGCTGCTTGACCAGCGGGGTCGTCGTCGTCGAAGTCCGGGGGTGGAATCGTTCGCGAGTCAGCCATCGCAGCGTGTCCGCAATGCTACTGCACACTCGAGAAGATTCCGAAGCGCTTTCACTGCAGCGCCGCGGGGAGATTCACGGGGTTCTTGAAGAAGATGGGCTGCCCGAGGTGCGGGTACGCCTTCACCGTCTCGTCGTGCGTGAAGATCATCGTGCCGAAGTGGGCGACGAGGCGCACCAGCCACATGAGCAGCGATACGATGCCCGCGAGCGCGCCGATTTCGGCGACCACGGCGAACACGTACCAGAGGATGTTCAGCAAAACGACGGCCGCGATGTAGCCGACGAAGATCGCGATCGCGAGCTTCTTGCGGTCCTTGTCCTTCAGCATGAGCAGCCCGAGGCCAGGGAAGAGCCACGACACGATCGCCGCGGGAAACCACGGGTTGGTCGGCGCCGGACCACCAGCGACTGCGCCCGCGGTCGCGAGCTGTCCTGCTGCCTGGCCGAACGCTGCGCCCGCCTGCTGACCCCAGCCCGCCTGCGGAGCGGCCTGCGGAGCGGCTTGCGGAGCGCCGAACGCACCCGGCTGCTGCGGAGCGCCGAACGCGCCCGGCTGCTGCG
>JAAFIF010000063.1 GCA_013298625.1 Myxococcales bacterium | reverse complement strand
GCCCGCACCAGTATTCAACCGAGGCAGGGGTTTTCCTGTCAACGACGCGTTTTGCGCGAGCCCGCTCGCCGTGTACCGAGGCCAGCTGTACGCAGGCTCGCAGCACGACGCGACGCTGTTCGTGTACGAGTGATCCTCTGGCCGCGTTTGTGCAAAGCGCGAAGCACAAAACAATCGCGCTCCTGAAGCGTCCCAAGGCGCACCCCACCTGCTGGTGTCACAGCGCCACGCGCGGGAAGATACTCGACGACCCCGACGTTCGATCCTGCTGCGTCCCTTACGAGAGGTCCATCCGATGAGAAATCAAGTCTTCGTTCAAGAGCACCACCTGCTCGAAGCCGTTCGTCGCAAGGTGATCAACGAGACGCAAATGCAAGAGGTCCTCTCGATCTCGCGCGCGATGGGGCAGTCGGCGAACGCGCCGGACCTCTCGTGGCTCAGCGTCGTGCAGAGCGTCGTCGTCGGTGGAATCGCGTTCTTCCCCGCCATGTTCGCGCTGGCCAACATGCACCGCGGCCGCGCGGCTGAGACCGTCGTCTACAGCATCGTCGCCATCGTCGGCTTGCTCGGCGCGTCGCTGCTCAGCCGCCGCTACGGCCTCGGCAAAGCTCCCACCGGAATCGCCGCCGCCGGCGCGGCCCTTTGGTGCTGGGGCCTCGGCGCGGGCCTCGTCGGGACGCTGGTGTTTCCCGACGCGTTTCGCTCGACCTACGAAGTGTACTCGTACGGCGCGACGGGCATCGACTATCGCACGCACGCCGTGCACCAGCAGCTCGCCTACCTCGCCGGTGACGTCGCCATGCTCTCTGGCGCTGTCGCGATCGGGTGGCTCTCGAAGATCCCCGCCACCGCGAGCGCCGGCGCTGTCGCCGTGCTCGCTGCCATCGTGAACATGGCCGAGATCTACGAGCGCTCCAACGGCGGCTCGGTCAACGACAACGAAGCCTCGGTCATGCTCGTGTTCGCGTCGGTCGTGATCCTCGCGGGCGCGTTTGTCCTGCAGCGCGCGACGCGCACCTCGCGCTTCGACCCCGCGTTCTGGGTGCACACCGTGGGCATTCTTCCCCTCGGCATCGCGGGCATCATCATGATCGACCGCGAGTCCGGGATGGCGCTGCCGTGGCTCCTCGCCGCGATGGGCGTCATCGCCGCCGGCGTCAAGCTCGACCGCAAGTCGTACATCGTCGCGGGCTGCGCAGCGATGCTCTTCTACCTCCCGTTTGGCGCCGCCGAAGCGCGCGCTGGTGAGGGCGCGATCGGACTCGCCTTCACCGTCGGCGCGGTCCTCGTCGCGATCGCCGTGCTGATGGTTCGCAGCGTCTACATGGCCCGCGCCGCGCAGGGCAACAACGAGATCGAGCAGGGCGTCTGGGCGTGAGCGCGAGCTGCGCGCGACTTCAGTGTGGGACGCTCTGAAGCTCGCTACGCCCTTCGCCCGCTCTCTCCGAGCACCCACCCCGAGCCGATCCTGTGCGCGAGGCGCAGCGGTTCGGGGACGTTTCCTGTGTCCGTGAGCCGCGAGAGCGCTTCGACCGCGAGCTCGCTCGACGCGCCTTGCACTTGAAACACCCAGCCGTCGCGCTCGATCACGGGGCCAGCGCGACGCAGCAGCGCGAGCCTCGCTTCGGGCCGCGAGTACTGACGAATCGCCCGCTCCATCGCCGCGAGGTCCGGCGCCTTGCGCATGACCGCGATGCACGGCCGGTCGACGGCCTCGCTGAGCGTCGCGAGGTCGATCACGTTGAGCCCGCCGACCGCGACGCCGTCCAAGAGCAGCACGTGTAGTTGCGGCCAGAACCTGCTCTCTCGCACTGCCTCGGCGATCGCAGCGGTGGCGCCCCATCCGAAGGCCCGCACGCGCGTGGTCACCAGCGAGTCGAAGCGCGTGTTCGCGCAGAACGCGGCGAGCACCGTGACCTTCGCCCCGGGCTTGCGCGGGAAGGGCGCGTCGTCGATGCCCGCCGCTCGAATCACCCGCCCCGCTGCAGGAAGCAGGCGCTTGCTCATCGCTCAGCGACGCACGACGCGGACGGCGAGGTTGCCGTGCGTCGATGCGGGGCTGCTCTGTGCAGGGGAGGACGGCTGAGATCCAGTGGGGCGCCGCGCCGCTTCTTCGGCTGCGAAGCGCTCTTCGAGTCCGTCGGCGGCGATCGCGAGCTCTTCGGCGAGCAGCTTCGACTCGATCGACGACGAGCACTTCGCGCACCCGGCAGCGGCGGACTGCGCGTTCTGAATGGCCTCGACGGCGCGGTCGAAATCGTTGCCCGTCAGCGCCTCGGACAGCGCGCGCAGCGTGCGCGTCTCGCCGCAGCCTTCGTCGAGCCCTTCGGCGCGCTCGGCGAGGGGAGGCAGAAGGTCGTAGCGCTCGGCGCGCGCGGCCATCACGGCGAACTGGATCACCGCGGTCTTGTTGCCGATCTTCTCGAGCTTGACGTCCTTGGCCAGGCGCTCGACGCGTCGGCGCAAGAGCGCGACGGGCTCGTCGCCGCCGAACTCGTCCCACGCCGCGTCGATGAGGTCTTCGGCCGACGGACCTTCGCTGTCCGCGCGCTTCTTGCCCTTCTCGTACTTGGCGTTGATGTGGTTGATCGCCATGACGGCGACGAGCAGAGCGACCACGACCGCACCGAGGATTTCCATCGCGACTCAGAGCCTCCGAAGAGAGATTGAGCGGCGATCTTACCTCCGACTGCGCCCTTTGATCAGCTCGTCGACGGCCGTCCCCAGCCCTTCGACCGTCAGCGGGTGCATGGGAAACACCTTGGAAATCGCCTCGATGGTGTTTCCCCTCCACCCGCGCGGGTGCTCGGGGTTGAGCCAAACGCTCTTCTCGAAGTGCTCGCGGAGCATCATGAGCCACTCGACCCCGGTGACCCTGTCGTCCTCGGCGATGCCCGCGAAGCCCATGAGCTCGTAGGGCGCCATGAGCGCGTCGCCCAGCATCACCAGCTTGTACTGCCGCCCCGAGTGCTTGCCGCACTCGTTGATGAGCTCGCGCACCGAGACGGACTCTTGAAAGCCGTCGGTCTTCCACACCTTGCCGTAGACGCAGTTGTGAAAGTAGTACGTGCGGAGCTCCTTCCAGTGCGTGGCGCGCTTGGCCGCGGTGAAGAGCTGCGAGACGTACTCGCGGTGCGGCTCCATCGAGCCGCCGACGTCCATCATCAAGATCACCCGCGTGTTGTTGCGACGCGGAGGGCGCACGACCACTTCGAGCTCGCCTGCGTTGCGCGCGGTCTCGTCGATGGTCTTGTCGACGTCGAGCTCGAGCTCCGAGCCCTCGCGCGCAAACAAGCGCAGCTTGCGCAGGGCGACCTCGATCTGCCTCGTGTCCAGCGTGGCGTCCGAGCGGTAGGGCTTGTACTTGCGCGCGTCGGCGCTCTGCATGGCGCCGCCCTTTCCCTTGCCCGACGAGCCGCCGACGTTGATCCCGTTGGGGTTCTCTCCGCCGCGGCCGAAGGGCGAGGTGCCGCCGGTGCCGATCCAGCGGTTGCCGCCGTCGTGGCGCTCGCGCTGCTCTTTGAGCCGCTCGATGAGCTGCTCGCGCACGGCGTCGAGGTCCATCGCTTCGAGCATGGCGCGCTCTTCGTCGCTGAGCTCGCGCATGGGCTTCGGGTCCTTGAGCCATGAGAGCAGCTCTTCGGTGATCTCGATCGCCGTCGCTTGCGCGCCCTTGAACGCCACGCCGAACGCCACGTCGAAGTCGTCGAGGTGCTGCTCGCTGTGGATCATCAGCGCGCGGGACACCTGGTAGAACCCGTCGAGCGAGCTCTCGTGAAGCCCCTTCGAGAGGGCCTCGGCGAGGGCGACGGCCTCTTGCGTTCCGACGGGGACCTTTCGCTTGCGCAGCTCGTAGAGAAACTCGATGAACATCGGGCCTGCCGTGGTCGACTGCGGTTGCGACTAAGAGCGAAAGCGCCGCCCGCCCGCGAGCTGGTCGGCGTACGCCGCGAGGTCTTGCTCTTTCTTGAGCAGCGCGCCGAGAAACGGCAGCTCTTTTTCGAGCTTCACCGCGTTGATCCCGGCGTTTTTGAGCACTGCGATCCAGTCGATCAGCTCGCTGGTCGAGGGGCGCTTTCGGATCCCGCGCATCTCGCGGATCTCGTAGAAGACCGCCATCGCTTGCTCGACGAGCTGACGATCGAGCCCCGCGTGGTGCACGCTCACGATGTTCTTCATGAGCTCTTTGTCGGGAAACTCGATGAAGTGAAACACGCACCGACGAAGAAACGCGTCGGGCAGCTCCTTCTCGTTGTTGCTGGTGATGATCACCACGGGGCGCTCTTTGGCCGCGACCTCGTCGCCCGTCTCGCTCACGCGAAAGCGCATGCGATCGAGCTCGTGCAAGAGGTCATTGGGAAACTCGAGGTCGGCCTTGTCCACCTCGTCGATGAGCAGCACGACGCGACCCGAGCTGGCGAAGGACTGCCCGAGCGGGCCGTACTTGATGTACTGCCGGATGTCCTTCACGTCGCCGTCGCCGAAGCGCGAGTCGTACAAGCGCTGCACGGTGTCGTAGACGTACAGGCCGTCCTGCGCGCGCGTCGTGGACTTGACGTGCCAGGTCAGCAACGGGAGCTGCATCGCCTCGGCGATGGACTCGGCCAGGAGGGTCTTGCCGGTGCCGGGCTCTCCCTTCACGAGCAGCGGGCGGCCGAGGGCGAGGGCGCAGTTGACCGCGCTCTCGAGCGCGTCACTGGTGAGGTAGCGGTCGGTGCCGCGAAAGCGTCGAAACTCCGTCATGCGTGCGGGACGGAGCGTAGCACTGAAGCTGAATGGCGATTCAGCCGATGCAGTCTTCGGGTCGGTAGATCGTGCGGAGGTTGTCGCGCTCGTCGCACTCTTGCACTTGATCGTTTGCGTCGGCTTCGGCTTCGACCGAGCTCTCTGCGGGCAGCGTGACGGGCATGGCGCAGCGCAGGTCCACGCACGTCCCCGGGGCGACCGGAGCCATCGCGCTCGCGGTGCAGAGCGGCATGCGCGTCCCGTCGCGCGCGACGGAGAAGAACGAGATCGAGCTGTTGGCGCCGGCGACGCCTGTCCCTCGGTTGCAGAAGCGCGCGCTCAGCTGGACGCCCATCGCGCCCATCGCGAGGCAGCCGCCCGGCGCAGGGGCGATCGTGAGGTTCGGAGCGGTTTGATCGCCGAGGTTTCCCTGGGTGTTCTGGCGAAAATTGTTGAGCCCCGGGGTGCGCCAGTTGCTGCGCATGGTGGTTCGATCCGGGACGCGACCGTCGTCGCCGATGTTGGTGATCGAGTAGGCGAACTGGTTCCACACAGGGCGCGAGGGCACCCAGCGGTTGCGCGCGTCGCCGTACACCTTGAGCCCCACGCTGGGGTTGTACGTGCTGCGACACACGTTGCCCATGCCGTCGGCCATGAGCGGCGCGGTGCAGGTGTTTCCTGCGCCGCATTGGTCGTTGGCGGTGCATCGGCAGAGCCCGCCCGCGCAGCGCGAGCCCATCGGGCACGCGTCGTCCGAGACGCACGCGAAGCCCGGCAGAATCGGGTCCGGAGCGCCCGCGGCGAGTCCGCACTCGCTGCCGCAGAGGTTGTTCGCCCCGACGACGATCTCTGCCGAGAGGTCTCCGTCGACGTCGGCCACGACGGGCATCTCGATGAACGTGCACGAGATGCGCGGCGCGCTCCATCGCGGGCGCCCCGTGGTCCCGTCGAAGATGCGCGTGAAGCACTCGTCCGCTTCGACGACCTCGGTGCGTCCATCGCCGTCGAAGTCGAAGACCGTCACGCCGTTGATCGCGCTCGAGGCGTCGCGAAGGCCGCTCTGCACCCAGAGGATTCCGTCGGTCCGACCGCTGGCGCAGCGGCCTCCGCGGGGGCTACCGCCCATCGCGCAGTCCGGGTCGTACGCGACGAGCGCGCGGCCCGCGACGACGATCTCGGGTCGTCCGTCGCCGTCGAGGTCCGCGACCGCCGGAGGGCCGCCGCCGCCGACCGGAGCAGCGGGCGCAGTGAACACAGCCTCGCCGCCCACGGTGCGAACCTGCAGCCGCGCTGTGTTGAAGTGCACGATTTCGGGGCGCCCCATCGCGTCCCCCGCGCGCCCCGGAAACTCTCCGAAGTCCGCGATCGCCTCGAAGCCCGCCGTCGGCGTGCCGCGGTCGGTCGAGAGCTGCACCCAGCGCCGACCCACAGAATCAAGTCGCCAGAGCACGCCGTTGGCGACGAGCTCGGGGTCTCCGTCGCTGTCGGTGTCGACGACGAACGTCGGCTGTTGATAGCCCTGATACTCGACGACGGGCGGGCTCGCGACGAGCGCGTTGCCCATGCTGTCCCAGACGTGCATGCCCGAGATGACCTCGGGGCGCGCGTCGCCCGTGACGTCGGCGAGGATGGGCGCTGTGGCTGTGTACGCGTTGCCTGCGGCGCGCCACGCGGTGACCCACTGTCGCGTCCCGCTGTCGTAGCGAAAGGCGATCACCCCGCCGCTGCCCGAGCCCGCGACGATCTCGGACACGCCGTCGCCGTTGAGGTCGCCGACAGCCACGGTTCCTGCGGCGGCGACGGTCTGGTCGGCTGCGGTCAAGCGCCAGTCCACCGCGCACGTGCGCGAGTTGAAGATGTGCAGCGTCCCGCCCGACGAGTACACAGAGCCAGCGCGGTCGCGAACGGCGACGATGATGCTGGGCGAGCGCTCTCCGTCGGGGAGGGGGACGTTGAGGTTGGCGACGGCGGGCGTTCCGTTGATCGGGCCCATGGCCCAGAGGCACTGCGTCGCGGGCACGAGCGGCGCGGGGATCGCGCGGGTCGTGCATGTCGAGTCGAGCGTGCGATCCGTGGGAACGCCGTACGGCGTGCAATATCCCATCGCGTCGCAGTACGAATCGCTAGGACAATTGCTGCCCGAACCGCCGTCAGCGCTCGCGTCCCCCGCGCCCGCGTCGCCGCTTCGAGCCGAGCATCGCCCGAGGTCCGGGACGCACTGGTCGTAGCGACAGAGCTCGCCGCTGCGACAGCACACCGCGCCGCACATCACAGCGCGACACGACGATGCGTCGGCGTCCATCGCGCTCGCGGCGTCGCTGCTCGCCCCGTCGCTCGCCGCGTCCATCGCCGACGTCCCTGCGTCCCCTGCGTCGCCGCTTGGGGCGACGCGATCGGGCATGGGCATCGGCGCTTCGCTGCACGCCGCGAGCAGCGCCAGTGGAAATCCAAGGGAGAACAGTGAGCGCGCGCGTGTGTGCAGCATGCGAAGGACCCTTCAGAGCGGTGGGAGTGAAGCTCCGAAGGTACCGCGGATTCGCCGCGCGCCGCGACGGCGCCGTTACTTGCGGTGCGCGCAGACGGTGACCTCTTCGCGGTCGTGGTAGAGCTGCCGCGCGCGGACGCGGTGCCAGCCTCCCTCGCGAAGGGTCTCGAGGATGCGCTTGACGAACTCGGCCTTCGCTTTCATCGGCAGCTTGATGTTCGCGACGAGCATCGAGGCCCAGCCGCGCCGCGCCCACTTGGCGAGCATCGCGGCGACCTCGAGCGGGCGCCACACCATGTCGCAGAAGAGCCAATCGACCGGGTGTTTGGGCTCGATTTCGAAGGCGCTGCCCGAGATGTGCTCGAGGTTCTTGTTCTTGGCGAGCGAGGGGGCCATGGCGCCAGGGTCGACCGCGAGCACCTTCGCGCCGCGCTGCAAGAGCACGTGCGTCCAGCCGCCGGGCGCCGCGCCGAGATCGACGCACTCGTCGCCGGCAGAGGGCGCTGCGCCGAACCAGTCGAGCGCTTCTTCGAGCTTCATCGCTGCGCGCGACGGAGCGGCGTTGTCGACGCGCATGCGCGCGCGGCCGCCGGCGTGGAGCGAGTGCGCTTCGACCGCGGGGGTCGCCGAGACGATCGCGCGATTGGGGCCGAGGACGCAGACCTGGGCGAGGATTCCGCCGGCGTCGCGGGCGAGCCGCGCCGAGTCGACCCTTCGCGCGGCCCACTGAACGTCGAGCGCGTTGGCTTGCAACGGGACGGTGCGCTCGAGGACGTCGGCGACGCGCGCGGACTTGTTTCCCTCTTCCGAGTCGGGAAACCACACGTGGAGCGCCCACTTCTTGTCGGTCTGATCGCGCATCGCGTCGCGCAGCGCCACCGTGACGGCGCGGTCGAGCGCGAGGGCGTTCTCTGCCTTCACGATGGTCTTCGCGGGCATCGCTTGCCGCGCGAACGCGCAGTCGACGTACTCCTTGGGCGAGGCGATCAGCGACGGCGCGATCACCCTCGCGCCCTCTCCTCGGTGCGCGAGGCGCAGCTCTTCGAGGATGTCCTGCTCGTACCCCGCGCGCGTGGTGTAGAGCCACTCTCCGCGCACGAGCGGGATCTTCGAGATCTCAGCGCTCGGCGGCGCGAACTCGAACTTGGGCTTCGCCGCGCGCTTGGCCTTCGGCGGACCCGAGCGCGTGAGCCCGTTCCACTCTTTGGCCGGACCTTTTCCTGCGGTGGGACGCGAGGGCTTCGAGCCCCTTGCCGTGCGCTCTTCGCGCTCGCCGCGCTCGGGGCGTCCAGGACGCGACGGCTTCGATGTGCGCTCGGGCTTTGCCCCGCGCTCGGGCCGCTCTGCGCGCTCGGGCTTCGCGAAGCGCGAGGGCTTCGACGGACGCTCGGACTTGGCGCCACGCTCGGGCTTCGGTCCACGCTCGGGCTTTGCCCCTCGCTCTGGGCGACCGCCGCGCTCGGGCTTCGCCGAACGCGTCGGTTTTGCCCCACGGTCGGGCTTCGCTCCGCGGTCGGGCTTTGCCCCGCGCTCGGGCTTGGCGCGGCGGTTGTCGGTCGAACGAGGGCTCTCGGGCTTGCGACCAGGGCGAGCAGGGGATCCAGGGCGCTTCGGGCGGTTCATGGCAGAGCACGGAGGGGTACCACTGTTGTCCGCGCGGCGGTGCCCCTCTCACTCCCGAAACGCGCGGCACAGTGCTATGCGCGCTCGGCTGTGTCTGACCAGACCGACGTTGCCTCTACGGACGATGCGATCACCACCCCACGCGCGAGCGCGACGATCGAGGCGGTGATCGAACGCCTTCGAACGCTGCGTCGCGAAGACCTCTGCGGCGCCCGCGGCGGAGCGCTCGCGTGGCTGGTCGCCGAGACCGCGCAGCGAACGGGGCGCAGGCTCGTGGTCGTCACGAGCGACCTCGAATCCGCGAGAAAATTCGCTGGCGACGTCGAGTTCTTTCTCACCGGCGGCGGGCCCGAGCCCGCGCACAGCGAGGCCGACGAGTCGCACGGCGAAGTGCTGGTCATGCCCGTCGCAGAGCACTCGCCCTTCGTCGAGATCGCGCCCGATCGAACGGTCTCGATGGGCAGGCTCGCGACGCTGTTTCATCTGTCCCAAGGGCTGCCGTGGCGGGTGCTCGTCGTGGCCGCAGGCGCGCTGGTGCGCAAGGTCGTCCCCCGCGCGGCGCTCGCTCCGCGCTCGGACCTCGTTCAAGCCGAAGAGCTGGTCGATCGCGACAAGCTCATCGCGGGGATGGTCGAGGGCGGATACCTGCGCGTTCCGGTCGTCGAAGACCCTGGGACCTTCGCGGTCCGCGGCGCGGTGATCGACGTGTGGCCCGCGTCCTCGCCGCACCCGGCGCGCATCGAGCTCGACGAAGAGCTCTGCCTCTCGATCAAGCTCTTCGACCCGGACGGACAGCGCACGCTGCGCGCGGTCAAAGAGCTCTTCTTGCACCCCGTGCGCGAGGCGCTCATCGGCCCCACAGAGCGCGTGCGCGCGAGAGAGCGCGTGACGGCCCTGTGCGACGAGCTCGACCTGGCGCACGCCAAGATCGTGCGCATCACCGAGGACGTCGAGAGCGGCCGCGGGTTCTTCGGCGCCGACGGCTTTCTGCCTGCGTACTACGAGGCGCTCGAGAGCGTGTTCGACTACCTCCCGCGCGACGTGGCGTGGGTGCTCGACGAGCCCGCGCGGGTGCTCGGGGCGCTGCGCGAAGAGCTCGAGCGGGCGCTGCGCGACCGGCGAGACCGCGTCGAGAGACGCGAGCCGTGCTTCTCGCGCGACGCGCTCTACCTCGATGAATCACAGGTGATCGAGCGGCTGCTCTCGGCTCCGATGCTGCTCTCGCACGACCTCGCGGTGCGCGGCGCGCTGGACCAAGACGACCCGCCGTCGCGCGCGCTCGAGCTCGTCCCGCAGGACGCCGCGCTGCTCGACCTCGGCGCAGAGTCGCTCGATCGACTGGCGCAAGAGATCAAAGCGATGCGCACCGAGAAGGGAAAGCACGACGCGCTCGCCCCGCTCGTCGAGCACGTGCGCTACTGGCACCAAGAGGGCTACCGCGTGGTGGTGACCGGCCGCACGCCCACGCAGGCCGAGCGCGTGGCGGCGCTGTTGCGCGCGCACGACGCGGACGCGCGGCTCCTGCTCTCGAAGGTTGATTTCGTGGCCGCGCAGCGAGAGAGCGACGCGCTCCGCCCCGAGGTCGAGGTGCTCGTGGGCGAGCTGTCGACGGGCTTCGCGCTCGCGTCGCGCAAGATCGCGTTCGTCACCGAAGAAGAGATCTTCGGCGCCCGCGCGCGCAGGACGCGCAGGCAGCGCAGCGAGAAGAGCTCGAAGACGAAGGCGTTCATCGACGACCTGCGCGCGCTGAGCGTGGGGGACTACGTGGTGCATTCGGACCACGGGATCGGGCGGTACCTCGGGCTCGAGCACCGAAAGATCGGCGCGAACGAGACGGACCTGCTGGTGCTCGAATACGCCGGCGGAGATCGGTTTTTCTTGCCGGTCACCAGGCTCAACCAGATTCAGAAGTGGTCTGGCGGCGAGGGCGCGCCGAGGCTCGATCGCCTCGGGGGGACGACGTTTGCGAAGAGCAAGGCGCGCGTCGAGCGAGAGGTGCGGCAGATGGCGGACGAGCTGTTGCGCTTGTACGCCGAGCGCAAGGCGCACCCCGGGAGGGCGTTCAAGAAAGCGGACCTCTTGTACAAAGAGTTCGAGGCGACGTTTCCCTTCGAAGAGACCGACGATCAGCGAAGGGCGATCGACGAGGTGCTCTCGGACCTGTCGTCACCGTCGCCGATGGACCGATTGGTGTGCGGCGACGTGGGGTTCGGAAAGACCGAGGTCGCGATCCGCGCGGCGTTTCACGTGGCGTGCGAGGGCGCGCAGGTGGCTGTGCTGTGCCCGACGACCGTGCTCGCGCAGCAGCATTTTCACACGATTCAAGACCGCGTCCGCGCGTACCCGCTCGAGGTCGCCGTGCTCTCTCGCTTCGTCACGCCGGCCAAGCAGCGCGAGACGCTCGACCGCTTGAAGAAGGGAAAGGTCGACATCATCGTCGGCACCCACCGCTTGCTCTCGAAGGACGTTCACTTCAAAGACCTCGGGCTCTTGGTGGTGGACGAAGAGCAGCGCTTCGGCGTGAAGCACAAAGAGCAGATCAAGCAGCTCCGCGCGCGGCTCGACGTGCTGACGTTGAGCGCGACGCCCATCCCGCGCACGCTGCAGATGGCGGTCTCTGGGCTGCGAGAGCTCTCTCTGATCACCACGCCGCCGGTGGATCGCCGCGCGGTGCGCACGGTGGTGTCCCGCGAAGACCCAGCGTTGATGCGCGAGGCGATCCTGCGCGAGATGTCCCGCGGCGGTCAGTGCTTCTTCGTGTACAACCGCGTCGAGGGGCTCTACGAGCGCGCTGAGAAATTGCAGCAGCTGATCCCGAGCGCGCGCGTCGCGGTGGCGCACGGGCAGATGAGCGCAGAGGCGCTCGAGACCGTGATGACGGACTTCATCGAGGGGCGCTACGACGTGCTGTGCTCGACGGCGATCATCGAGAGCGGGATCGATATTCCGCGGGCCAACACGATGATCGTGGACAGGGCGGACTTGTTCGGGCTCTCGCAGCTCTATCAAATCCGCGGCCGCGTCGGTCGGTCTCGCGAGCGGGCGTATTGCTATCTGCTCGTCCCGCCGCCGACGAAGCTCAGCGACGAGGCTCGACAGCGCATCGAGGCGATCGAGAAGTTCACCGACCTCGGCGCGGGCTTTCACGTGGCGCAGCTCGACATGGAGCTGCGCGGCGCGGGCGATCTGCTGAGCGGCGAGCAGAGCGGAAACATCGCGCAGGTGGGCTTCGAGCTGTACGTCCAGATGCTCGAAGAGGCTGTCTCCGAGCTGAAGGGCGAGCCTGTGGCGCCGCACGTCGAGCCGGATTTGAGCTTCGACGAGCCCTTCTATCTGCCCGCGGAGTACATCGAAGACGTGGGCCTGCGGCTCTCGCTGTACAAGCGCTTCGCCTGCGCGGACAGCGACGAAGACGTGATGGAGCTCGCGCAAGAGATGGAGGACCGCTTCGGTCCAGCGCCGGCGCCTGCGCGGGTGATGGTGCGTGTGATGTCGCTCAAGGCGCGGCTTCGACCGCTGCGCGCGATGGGCATCGAGGCCAACCGCGAGCGGGTGGTGTTTCACTTGCGCGAGGACTCGCCGGTGGACGGCTCGAAGGTGGCCGAGCTGTGTCAGCGCAAGGGCGCGCTGTGGAAGCTCTCTCCGGACCTGCGTTTGTCCAGGCGATTCGGCGATGGAGCGGGGACCAACAACGCCGAGCGCGCGTTGCGCGAGCTCGAAGACGTGGCGCTGTTGTAGTCAGCGCTGGCGCTTGCGACGGGTCGCTGCGAGCGCGAGCGCGGCGAGGGCGAGGGCTCCGTGCTTGGTACGCGTGGGTTGCGTGCGGCAGCCGCAGCCGAGGCTCGCGGGGGGCCCTTCGATTTGACCGTCCGCAGCGGCGTCGCGGCGCGAAGGTCCGCCGTCGCTTGTGGGCGCGCTGGCGTCGGGCATCGGCGCGCTCGCGTCGGACGTGGGCGCGCCTGCATCGGGCGGGTTCATCCCGGGGTCTTCTGGCTCGTTGGGCGGGGGCTGCATCGGGTCGGTCGGCGACGAGCCGGGCGTGGGGACCCACACGCCGAGCAGGTCTGCGATCAAGTGCGTTCGCACGTTGGAGAAGAGGCAGAGGCGCCCGGTGCCGAGCGCCGAGACGACGGCGGAGCCGTTGACCTGCGCGGCGGCGAAGTTGAGGCTCGACGCGTTGGGCGTGCCGATTCCGCAGGGAAAGGCAGTGACGAAACCGTTGGCGCTCGAGTTGGTGGACGTGACGTTGACGAGCGCTGCGCGCGCGTCTGCGGGCAGTCCGGGGATGGCCGCGATGGGGATCTCGACGATCTGCCCGTCGCCGAGGCGCCCGGTGTAGATCGACCCTGCGTTGCGGGTGTCCATCACGCGCAGCGGGTTGATCAGCTGCAGCGAGAGCTCGCCGTTGTCGACGAGGTAGCCGTTGACGTCGACGATGAGGTCGACCTCGGCGAGCGATTGAAAGCAGAGCTGTCCGCCGGTGATGGTCGAGATGACGGCGTTGTTCACGACCGCGGTGGGGCCGTGGTTGATGTTGCTCGTCGGCGGAGGCCCAGCGTCACACGCGAACGCTTGCACGAAGCCCGGCGCGCCGCGGGGGATCACAGCGACGTTGGCCACGACGCCGCGCGCGTCGGCGGGGGCGTTGAGCGTGACCGTGAATCGCGTGTTGGCGCCGACCGGAGCGCCGCCGCGCGTGTCGACGACGCGGGTCGGAGACGTCGTGCGCAGGCCCAGGCCCGACGGAGCGAACGCGCCGGTCATGTCCGTGATCACGTCGACGTCGGTGTTGGAGCGAAAGGTCACGCCTCCGCCAGCGCCGCGGGCCATGGCGCTGGCGTTTGCGCGGGCGAGCGGGGGCGCGAAGTTGACCGACGACGAGTCCGTCATCGACCCCGCGGGGTAGATCGAGATGAACCCTGGTGCCGTCTGCGGGACGGCGGTGACGTTGAGCCACACTCCCGTCGCGTCCGCAGGGACCCCTGGAAACGCAGCGAACGTCCCCGTACGCGTCCCCGTGAGCGGCCCGCTCATCGCGCCGTCCGAGCGCTGCAATTGCGCGGAGGACGCTGGCGTTCGCGTGTCGAACAAGCGCGCCGGAGCGACGGGGCGATAGCGAACGAGCCCGCCGATGCGCGTCGCAGCTGGGATGCTCGCGCCTGGGTTGCGCACGGCCGCTGGCGCTTCAGAAGCCGCGCACCGCGGCGGGTCGGGGACGCACACCTGGCCCATCGCTGCGCAGTCGACGAACGAGCAGTCTGCGCGCACCGCGGCGGTTCCGTAGCAGACGACGGGGCACGTCATGGGCGGCGGGCCTGCGGTGAAGAAGCGCGTGCGGCGGTTGGCGCCGTCGACGCTGAGCTCGGCGTGGATGTGATTGACGTGGTGATCGGTGCAGTAGCGACCGCCGCAGAGCGCGTCGGAGATGTCCGAGAAGTGGTTGTTGACGCGGCTGCCGTTCCAGTACTTGCCGTCCCAGATGACGCGTTGGATGCCGATGTATTCGGCGTTTTCGATGAGCCAATTGGCCACGGCGTCGCCGAGGGTGTTGTCCGCGTCGCCGCCCGCGACGGGAATCATCAGGTCGATCGCGCGACCGACGCTGTGCACCGAGAGAAAGTCGCAGCTCGCGGGGTTGCTGTTGCGTCGACAGCTGTAGTTTCCGCCCGCGCCGACGTAGCCCCAGCGGCCTTGGATGTAGCGCTGAAGCTCGATCGTCCCAGGCAAGAGCCCCGAACAACCGCGGTCCGTGCACGCGCCCCACACGTTGCCGGGACACGTGGACATGCAGCTCCCCGTGATGCGCGGCGGATCGACGACGGGCACGTACTGCGGGTTCGACCGCGCGAGCGTGGTCGCGGGCGGGACCCAGTCACCGGCGACGGCGATGGCCGACGAGGCAAGGTCGGTCTCGTTGGCGGCGCATGCGGTGAGCGTGAGCGAGAGGCCCGCGAGCCAGGGTGCGCGACGGTTCATTCTGCCAATGGGACCGCCGCTCGGGCGGCGGCGTCAATGGGCGCTGGGCGCGATTGTGTGGCGGATGAAGAGCCGACGAGATGCGCAACGGCACGCTCGCTGGGCGCACGGTTGCCAGCCAGGGGCGAACGTGGCGGGCAACAGCCCGATGGATGCCAGCCAGTGAGGTACGCGATGCGCAACAGCAACGCCCGGTGGACGCACGGCCGTCCCGCGGCGGCCCACGCGATGGGCGACAGCAATGCTCGGTGGACGCACGGCTAGAGGACAAGCCTCCGGCCTTTGCGCGACGAAGCGTCGCGGAGCGGGCAAGGCGTCCGCCTGCCCTATCCTGTGACCGGGGGGCTGACCGCCGTGACCGGCGTCGAGGCGAGCGCGGCGATCGGGCGAAGAGTCGAGCGGAGATACGCTCTTCTCCCCGGCTGTCGTGACGTGCGTCTCGCGTTGGTGGTAACCCCGACTTCGCCGTGCCACCCGATACGCCAATGCTCCGCAGCGAACGCGAGTTTCGACAGTGGATCTACTGCGTGAGCCACCGAACGCTGCTCTTGCGCAGCCTCAAGAGCGACGCGTGGGCCACGCGCATGGACGTTGTGTTCACGGGGGTCTCCGAGCTGTGCGCGCCGACCACGCTGCGTGGGATCGAGATCTTCGAGGCTCCTCGTTCGTGGCTCGATTCGATCTGGCCGCGCTCGGATCGCGCCGTCGCAGACCGCGTCTTTCGCCTCTCGTCGTCGACCGATGACTTCATCGTGGCGGCCACCGCTGGCTGGCACGAGGACGCGCTCGGTGACTTCGACCCCAGTCACTTCAGCGTCCCGCGGCTCGTCTGGGACTGACGCGTTGTTCTCTCGTTGCGCTCATGCGAGCGTCGCGCCCCGTGTGGCCACGTAGCTTGATTGTGTGTGCTCTCGCGCTCTCGCCCGCGCTGCCCGGCTGCGGCGCGCGGGCTGAGCTCATCGTCCCGCCCTTCGACGCGGCCCCGCGGCCCGACGTCGCCACGCCCGATGCGTCCCTTCCCGATGCTTCGCAGCCCGACGTCTCGTCGCCGCCGGGCTGCATGCTCGGGCCGATCGTGGTGCTCAAGCGCAGGATGGAGCCTTCGTTCGTGCTCTCGCTCGCAGCCATGAACGGCGGCGGCTTCGCGTTCACGATGGCCTCGGGATGGATGGGCTTCGCTTCGCCTGCGTTGGTGACGGTGGACGACGCGCTGGTAGAGACCGCGGCGACCGCGACCGAGCGACTCGAGACCGTGCACTCCCTCGAAGGCGACCCGAGGCTCTACACGGTCACGTCCCAGCGCGACACGACGGCGGGCGCGCCGATCGAACACGCGTTCTATCAGCGAAATCCCAGGCTCGAACGGCAGCCTCTCGGGCGGCTGTGCGCGGACTGCGCCGCGGTCGATCGGCCGATCGCGCAGCGCGGGGCGACGTTGGCTGTGCCGATCGGGACGGGCGCGCTCGACTCGGGAGGCGCGCAGCTCTTGGAGGCCGCGACGGGCGCGCTCGGGGCGCGGATGCTTGCGATGGACCTGCGCGCTCCGGCGGTGATTGCGACGAGCGAGGGGTGGTACGCGGTCTCGCAGAGCGCAGGGGGAGCGCTCGCGCGAGCGTTGTTCGCGCTCGATGGTGGAGGCGCTCGGGTGCTCGCGTCGCAGATGGGCTTCGACGGAGCGTCGGGGCCGTGGATCGTGCGCACCGCGGGGGATGGGCTGGCGGTGGTGGGGATGTCGCGCGGGGGCGGTCGCACCGTTCCGCTCACAATGAACGTGTGGAACAGCGCGCAGACGCTCGCCGCCGGCCCCGATGTGGCGATCACCGTGGGCGCCGCGGGGCCGACCTCGCAGGGGCTCTCGGTCGCCTCGAGCGCGGCGCGGGGATTGATCGCGATCGCGTGGGGCGAGCAAACGGGAACCGACGGCGCAGGCGCGTGGCTCACCGTGGTGAACGAGCGCGGGCGCCCCGTGTTCGAGCAGCAGCTCGCGAGCGATCGCGCGGCCAACGCGCAGAGCTACACGGTCTACACCGCGGTGGCGCCGCACCCCGAGGGCTTCGTCCTCGCGTACAACGCGTGGCAGCCGCAGGCGAACTACGCGATCTACGGGCGCGTCGTGCGTTGTCGCTGAGGGGGGTGCTTGCGCCCTCTCGCTGAACGCGCGATCACCATCGGCCGTGAGCCGTGACCCTCTCGACGCGCTCGATCCCCTCGCGGCGCAGTGGTTCTCAGGGCGCTTCGCGGAGGTGACGCAAGCGCAGGCGCTCGCGTGGCCAGCGATCGCCTCGGGCGGGCACGCGCTGCTCGTCGCTCCAACGGGCTCGGGAAAGACCCTCGCTGCCTTTCTTCAGCCCCTCGGTCGCCTCGCGCGCGAGGCCCTCTCGCGGCCGCTCTCGAAGGGCGCGGTGGCGCACGAGCCCGACGCGGGCGTTCGGGTGCTGTACATCTCTCCGCTGCGCGCGCTCGACGCGGACGTGCATCACAATTTGCACGCGCCGCTCGAAGGGATCGCGGCGATCGCGAGCGCGCAGGGGACGCCCGTCGCGATCACGCACGCGGTGCGCACGGGGGACACCTCGCAGCGCGCGCGGCGCGAGTCGATCAAGCGCCCGCCGCACGTGCTCATCACCACGCCCGAGAGCTTGTTCGTGTTGCTCGGAAACGAAGCGCACCGAAAGAGCCTCGCCCGCATCGAGCTGGTGATCGTGGACGAGCTGCACGCGATCGCGGACAGCAAGCGCGGGACGCACCTGGCGCTCTCGCTCGAGCGGCTGGATGCGCTGTGCGGAAGAGAAGTGCAGCGCGTCGGGCTGACGGCCACGGCCGAGCCGCTCGAGCGATTGGCGAGGCTGTTGGGCGGCGATCGCGCGGTGCGGGTGCTCGATGGCAGGCGCTCTCGGTCCATCGAGATCTCCGTCGAGCTCGCGCCGAAGATCGAGGGCCAGCGCGGCGTCGACCCACGAATTCAACGGGTCGCGACGCACGTCGCGCGCTCAGCGCGCTCGCTGGTGTTCGTGGGCTCTCGCGCGCTCGCAGAGCGGTGGCGCCCGACGCTCGAAAAAGCGCTCGCTGATCAGTGTCCAGACGGCGAGGAGCCTCCTGCGATCGGGATCCATCACGGCGCGCTCGCCAAAGAAGTGCGCGAGGTCGTCGAGGCTGGCCTGCGCGACGGGACGCTGCGCGCGGTGGTGGCGACGAGCTCGCTCGAGCTCGGGATCGACATCGGCGCCGTCGACAAAGTCGTGCAAGTGGGCGCGCCCGGAGGCGTGGCGAGGCTGCTGCAGCGCGTGGGCCGCGCGGGGCATTCGCCCGGGCAGACGTCACGCGGAGTGATCGTGAGCTCTGGGGGCGTGGACTTGATCGAGTGCGCGATCACGGCGCGTCTGGCGATCGAGGGGAGGCTCGAGCCGATACGCGTCCCCGAAGGGGCCATCGATGTGCTGGCGCAGCAGCTGGTGGCGCACGCGGCGAGCGAGGTCGACGGGACGAGCATCGACGGGTTTCTCGCGATGGCGCGCAAGAGCGACCCGTACCGCGCGCTGTCGAGAGAGCTGCTCGTGCGCGTGGTGGACGCGCTCTCGAGCGAGCTGCACCGCGCGCCGCGGCTCGAGTGGGACCGCCACACGGGCAAGCTCACGGCGCCTGCGCTCGCCAAACGCCTGGCGCAGACCGCGGGCGGGACGATCACAACGCGAGGGCTCTACCGCATGCTCGATGCGGACTCGCGCGAGACCATCGGCGAGCTCGACGAAGAGTTCGTTCACGAGAGCAAGCCCGGCGATCGGTTCTCGTTTGGGCTGGGGGTGTATCGCATCGTGAGCGTTCGTCCCGACGCGGTGCTGGTGCGAAGGGCGCCTCCGGGGACGGCGCGCATGCCCTTCTGGCGCGGCGATCGACCGATGCGCGCAGAGGCGACGGGCAGGGCGATGGGCGCCGTCGTGCGCTCGCTCGAAGGAGCGGTCTCGCAGGGCGCGGACGAGTGCGCAGACGCCCTGTCTCGGCTGCTTCCGCTGTCGCGAACGGCCGCTGTGGGCGCGGCGGACGAGCTGTGCACGCAGGCGAAGGCGACGCCGCTTCCGACGGATCAGCGCGTGGTGGTCGAAGTGTACGCAGACGCGCTGGGAGAGCCGCGGATCGCGATTCACGCGTGGCACGGTCGCTCGGTGCTCGAGCCCTGGGCGCTCGCGCTCGCCGCGCGCGTCGAGGCTCGCTTGGGCGGCGTCGTGCACGCCGTCGCCACGGACAACGGCGTGTTGATCGCGCCCCCCAAAGGGCCCGCGGTGGACGCCGCGAGCGTCGCGCGCACGGTGACCAGCGCGGAGGTGCGCGCGTTGGTGGCCGCGATTTTGCCGCGCACTGCCATCGCGGGCGCGGCGTTTCGCGAGGCGGCAGAGCGCTCGTTGCTGCTGCCCAAGCAGCCGTTCAAGAAGCGCACGCCGCTGTGGATGAACCGCCAACGCGCGCGCGATCTCTTGCTCACCATCGGCGACGATCCCACGCACCCGCTCGTCGTCGAAGCCTCTCGCGAGGTCATGGACGACCGGTGGAACGTCGCCGCCCTCGAGCGCCTCCTCACCGAACTCGAAGACGGCTCCGTCGCGATCGAGACCTCAGTGCGCCGGACGCCATCGCTGTTCGCGCGTGGGCTCGAGCGCGCGTTCGAAGCGGACAACCTCTACGAAGACGAC
Source organism: Myxococcales bacterium (assembly GCA_013298625.1). Taxonomy (GTDB): domain Bacteria; phylum Myxococcota_A; class Polyangia; order Polyangiales. The sequence continues at coordinate 39,134 of JAAFIF010000063.1, read as the reverse complement.
ACGCCCGCGGCCGAGACCGCCGCGCGCAGGGCGTCTGCGACCGGCGGCGACGACGGAGGCGGCTCTTTCGACTCGCCGCTTGAATACGTGGGTCTTGCTGAGCCCGCGGACCGCGGCGTGCTCGCGGGGCTCTCGCACGAGGCCCCGCTGGCGCTGCAGCTCTTTCGCGCCGGAGGCCCCGTCGCCGTCGCGGACCTCGCGCGGCACTTGCGCGTGGACGACGCCGCGGTGCGCGCGCTGCTCGCGCCGCTGCTCGCCGCGGGGCAGGCGGTGGTGGGGCGCTTCAGCGAGCGCGAACCCGGGGATCTCTCGCTGGAGGTGTGCGACGTCGAGGCGCTCGCGCGCATGCGGCGCAAGGCGCTCTCGAAGGCGCGGCGGCAGATCGAGCCCGTCCCGCGACGCGCGTTTCAACGCTGGCTCATCGAGCGGCACAGGGTCGGCGGCTACGCGCTCGAGGGCGAAGAGGCGGTGGCGGCGGCGGTCGAGCGGCTCGCGCTGTTTCCGATGCCGCCCGAGGTGTTCGAGCGAGACCTGCTGCGCGCGCGCGTCGGGCGCTACGAGCCCGCGTGGCTGGACCTGCTCTTCGCGAGGGGCGAGGCGCGGTACGTCTTGCTCGAATCGCCCGCCCGCATCGTGCTCGCGCCGTCGGGTTCGACCGAGCCTTTTCCTCCGCCGACGGCGCTGCTCGACGGGGCGGTGGCCGAGTCGATCCGCGTAGTTTTGCGCGAGAAAGGCGCGCTCTTTCTCGCCGACGTCGTGATCGCCTCCAAGCGCCCGGTGCACGACGTGACCGACGCGCTCGCCAAGATGCTCTCGCTCGGCGAGGTCACCAACGACTCGTTCTCCGCTGCGCGGGCGGCCTCGTCGGGGGTCACTGCCAAGAGCTCCGGACGCTGGGCCCTGCGCTCGGCGCTGAGCGGAGATGTGCCGGTCGGCTCGCTGGTCGATCGCGTCCTCGCTCGATACGGCGTCGTCGCGCGGGAGTTTGTCGAGCGCGAAGAGCTCTCTCCTGCGTGGACCATGATGCGCGAAGAGCTCGACCGAAGAGAGTCCCGAGGCGAGGTGCGCCGCGGCGAAATCGTCGCTGGATTGGGCCCCGTTCAGTTCGCCCGCACCGAGACGATCGAGTCCCTGCGCGCCGCGCGCACCGACGTCGCGCACGAGCCCGTCTTGCTCTCGTCGAGGGACCCCGCGCTCGCCGCCGAGTGCGGTGGCCTCTCTCGCGCCGCCTCCGTGCGCGTGGTGGTCCGCGACGGAGAAGCCGTGGCCGTCGTCGAGCGCGACGGCGCTGTGCTGCGAACGCTGCGAGACCTCACCGAGCGCGACGCCTTCGCCGTGGGCGAATCGCTGCGGTCTCTCGCGCGATTGCCTGCGAATCTTCGGCCGTTTCGCACGCTCTCGGTCGAGCGGCTCGACGACGGCGCAGCCTCGCGCCCCGGCGTCCTGCGCGATGTTCTGTCGTCTCTCGGCTTCGAGAGCGACGGCGCGAAGCTCTCGCTCGCCAGCTTTCGAGCGTGAACCGTGAATGGGGGGTAGACTCGCGGACGCTCGAAATGACACCGCAGCAGCAGGCCGAAGTGCAGGTCGAACGGGGCAAAAAAGCGCTCGAAATCCGGCGCTATCAAGAGGCGGAGCGCGCAGCGCGCGAGGCGCTCTCGTTTGTTCCGCACGACCACAACGCGTTCGTTCTCTTGTCCCGCGCGATCATCGCGCAGGGGCGCTACGAGGCCGCGCTCGAAGCGACGGACCGCACCGTCGCGACCGACCCGACGGACGCGTACGGACACTACCTGCGCGGGATGGTCTGCGAGCTGCTCGCGCGCTACGCAGACGCAGAGCCCTCGCTGCGCAAGGCCGTCGAGCTCGACGCGACCGACGGCGTCTACCACGCGCGCCTCGCCATGGTCCTCGCTGGCCAGAAGAAGAACGAAGAGGCCAAGGCGTCCGTGCAAGACGCGCTCGCGCGGGCGCCGGACCATTGGCTCGCGCTCGACCTGTCGTTTCTCGCGCTGATGCGCGCAGGGGACACCGCAGGCGCGATCGTCATTGGAGAGAAGCTGCGCGGGCTGCAGCCGAACATCGTCGAGCCCCACCGTCGTCTCGCGTGGGCGTTCAACCTCGAGAAGCGCTACGAGGACGCGATCGTGAGCGCGCGCAAGGCCATCGCGATCGCGCCCAACGACGCCGACGCGTGGTTCGAGCTCGGCTTCGCCCTCGCGCTCGTGAAGAAGCCCGACGACGCCATCGCTGCGTATCGCGAGTCCGCGCGGGTCAAGCCCAAGCAGCCCGTGCTCTACGAGAACATCGCGCGGCTCTTGCGCGACCGCGGCGACTTCGACGCGGCCGAGGTCGAGCTCGTCAAGGGCCTCGCTCAATCCCCAGGAAACAAAGGGCTCGAACAGCTCCTCACCACCACCCGCGAGAAGCTCGCCGAGCAGCGCAAGGCCAAGCTCGAGGCCGCAGAGAAGGCTGAGCGCGAGCGCGTCGAGCGCGAGGCGGCTGAAGAGCGCGCGAAGCTCGAGCGCGACGCGGGCGCCCGCGCCGCGAAGACCGCGCAGGAAAAGGCCGACGTCGCTGTCGACGAAGAGGTCAAAGCCGCGCTCGTGCGCGCAGAAGCGCTGCGCAAAGAGGCCGACGCGCGCGCGGTCGAGAGCAAGAAGCTCAAAGAGACCGCGCGGCAAGAGGCCATCGCGAGCGGCGACCTTCCCCCAGCGCTGGCCGCGGCGAAGAAGCGCGAAGAGGCCGCGCTGGCCGAGAAGAAGATGGACGCGTCGATCGCGCTCTGGTTCTTCGTGGCGCTCGCGGTGGTCGCAGCCGTGCTCTACGCGCGCGGCTGCTGAGCGAAGATCACGCGCTCGCCGCGAGCTCGGGCGGAGGAAGCGGGCCGCGGTTGGGCGTGGAGCGCGCCGCGGGCTGACAGTCGAAGACCGCGTTGGCTGCGGACGTTCCACGGCACTGACACAGCGTCGCGCCGTAGCGGCAGCCGACGGACCCGCGTGCGGTCCCGCGGATGTCCGTGCAGCGGGCTCCCGACGCGGGCATCGCTGGGGGGCACGCGCGCAGCGCGAAGACGGCGCGCGGGTCGGGGCGCGGCGCGAGCTGCTGCGCCTCGGCAGAGCGACACGCTTCGAGCGCGGCTGCGCTCGAGAGCAACGCGAGCGAACGGAGGACGGCCTTCAAGTGCGCGCGCGACTGCATCGCGAAAGAGTGTGACGCAGACGATGCATCGCGAGCAAACCGGAGCGGGTCCCGAAGAAGACGGACCGCTCAGGCGGCGACGGGCTCGCCGATCGCGACGCGCTGCGTGCTCGGTCCCGCGGCGCGAGCGCGCTCTTCGGCGACGATCGCGAGCATGTCGCGCTGAGAGATCCTGCCCGACGCGAGCAGCGCGGCCATGTAGCCATCGACGTAGCCCTGCGCGCGGGACGCACGCATCCCATCGACGCCCTGGTAGCGGGCAGTGAACAGATCACGCAAGAGCTTGCGCAGACGCACGATCGCCTCGTCGGCCATAGCGACACCACACCCTTCCTTGTCCTTGCACCGGTCGCCGTGCGGGCGATCGGATCGACAACTTCCCCTTGCACGAGGACGTGGGCAGGGGCCAACTTCTGTGCGACGAATGTGCGCACGAGGCCCATCGGCCCGCGTAGCCCAACGGTAGAGGCAGGGGATTTAAAATCCTCAGAGTGCGGGTTCGAGTCCCGCCGCGGGCACCGTCACGGCGCGTGCGCAGGGGGATTCGCACGGGTGCGATGCTCTCTACGCCCGTTGCACAAGGGGCGCAGTCGAGCGAAACGTTCGGCGCTGTGAAGAAGCTACCGACGATTCCAGGCGCGCTCGAAGCCGCGGCGCTCGAGTATCCGAACAAGGGACACACGTACCTGCTCGACGACGGACGCGAGGCGTTCTGGTCGTACCCGCGGCTGCTCGAACGGGCCAAAGAGATCGGGCACGCGCTGCAAGAGCGCGGGCTGAAGAAGGGCGACCACGTCGCGTTGATCCTGCCGACGGCAGAGGAGTTCATCCCGACGTTCTTGGGCGTCTCGCAGGCGGGTGCGGTCCCGGTGCCGTTGTATCCGCCGATGGGGTTGGGGCAACTCGCGGGCTACCTCGACCACTGCAAGCACATCATTACGAACTCGCGGTCGAAGTTTGTGATCACCACGGGGCAGATCAAAGCGGTGATCGGGACCGTGCGCGAGGGCGCTCCAGACCTGAAGGCGATGCTCACGTTCTCGGACTTGGACGGGGACGCGAAGCTCTTCAAGCAGCCGACGGTGACCCTCGAAGACCCTGGGTTTATTCAGTTCACCAGCGGCTCGACGAGCAAGCCCAAGGGCGTCGTGCTCACGCAGGCAAACCTCTCGCACAACGCGTACTCGATCATGGTCGAGGGCCTGCGCAAGAACGACGACGACGTGGGCGTCTCGTGGCTGCCGCTGTTTCACGACATGGGGCTCATCGGCTTCGTGATCGCGCCGATCATGCACGTGGTGCCGGTGACGTTTATGTCGCCGATGCAGTTTCTGCGACGCCCGGCGACGTGGCTCAACGCGCTGCACAAGTACAAGGGGACGATCACGTACGCGCCGAACTTCGCGTACGCGCTGGCGGTCAAGCGCGTGAAGCCCGACGAGATCCCTGGGATCGACCTGTCGCGCGTGCGCGTCGCGGGCTGCGGCGCCGAGCCCATTCAAGCGGAGAACCTCCGCACGTTCGCGAAGCACTACGAGAAGCATGGCTTCAAAGAGTCGGCGTTCGTTCCGAGCTACGGCATGGCCGAGTCGTCGCTGGCGATCGCGTTCGCGACCGGCGTCCCCACGGACCGCGTGAAGCCCGACCCGCTGTGGAACGAGGGCCGCGCCGTCCCCGCCGACGCCACCGACGACAACACGCTCGAGATCGTTGGCTGCGGCAAGAAGTTCAACGACCACGACCTGCGCGTGGTCAACCCCGAGACCCGCGAGGTGCTCGGCGATCGCGTCGTGGGCGAGTTCGAGATCCGCGGCCCGAGCGTGACCGCGGGCTACTTCGACAACGTCGAGAAGACCAAAGAAGTCCTCTCGGACGACGGCTGGCTGCGCACCGGCGACCTCGGCTACCTGGTCGACGGGATGGTCTTCATCTGCGGCAGGCAGAAGGACATCATCATCATCAACGGCCGCAATTATTACCCGTCGGACATCGAGTGGGTGGCCTCGAAGGTCGACGGCGTGCGCACGGGCAACGTGGTGGTGTTTCCGACGAACAAAGCCGGGCTCGACCGCGAGGCCATCGTGGTGGTGGCCGAGGCCAAGGACATCTCGAACGCCGAGGCGCTCGCCGCTGCCGTGCGCAAAGAGATCCAGGCGGCGACGCAGCTCGTCGTCGACGACGTGGTGATCGCTGAATCCGGGACCATCCCGAAGACCTCGAGCGGAAAGGTCCAGCGCTCGAAGGCCCGCGCGCAGTACGAAGCGGGCGAGCTGAAGAAGAAGACCCCCGACGGCAACGTGGGGATCGCCAAGCAAGTGCTGAAGTCCCAGCTGGCGCACTTGAAGCTCTCGATCTTCGGGTCGAAGAGTGGGTCGACGAAATAGCCTCCGAGCTGGGCGCGAGGATCAGCAGCTCGCGGGGTGTGGGCGTTGACACTGGTCGCGTGGGCGTGAGAAGCGCCTTCGCACCCCCCTATGTTGATTCGGACCGTCGGTTTGCTGGGCCTCGTCGCCATTTCCACCGCGTCGACGTGCTTCGGCACGGGAAATACCAACACCCCACGGCCGCGGGGCGAGCTCGCGCCCGTGCGCAATTTCACGGACTCGGACGTGATCATGGGCGTGGCCAACACGACCACGGACGTGTTCGTGGCGACGCAGCGCGGCGTGCTGAAGTACCCGACCGCAGGCGGCGCGCCCGCGCGCTTCGTCGAGCGCGACGGCCTCCCCAGTAATCAAGTCTGGGCGATTTCGGCGGACCCCGAGGGCACGGTGTGGGCGGGCACGACCCGCGGGATCGTGCGCTTCGACGGCACCCGTTGGGCGGTCGCGGGCGACGCCAACGCGCAGCCCGACGTGGGGCGCGTCACGGCGCTGTTGGCGCTCGCGGGCGGCAGCGTGCTGGTCGGAGGCTCGCAGGGCATCGCGCGCTGGGACGGAAGCGCGTGGATCGCGCTGACCAACCGCTATCAAGTCGTCTCGTTCTACTTGGACCAGGGGCGGCCCATGGTGGCCACCGCGCAGCACGGCGTGCTGGCGTTTCGCGGGGACTACTCCGAGCTCGACGAGTACGGCAGCACGACGGGCATCCCCGACGCCCTCGTGCGCTCGATCGTCGGCATCGGCGGCGGAAAGTTCTTCGCCCTCGCGCAGGGCACCAACGGCGCGAAGCTGCTCTATCACGACGGCTCTCACTGGATCGCGTACACGTCCAGCACCGCGCGCTCGCCGTGGATCGGGCTCGTCCCCGGCCGCAACGGCGCGGTGACGTTGGTGACGCGCGACGGCGCGTTCGACGTGCGCGCTGGCGAGGGTGACGAGCTCGCGGTGATCGCGAGCGACATCTCGCGCCCCACGGCGGCGCGCCGCGTGACGCTCTCGCAGCACAGGATCGAGCCTCCGCCTCCGCCTCCTCCGCCCGTGCAGCCGCCGGCGCAGACGGGCCGCGGCCGGGGTCGTCGTCCTGCGGCCACGCCGCCGCGACGCAAAGAGACCGTCGAGCTCGGCGCGCGCAGGATCGAGCCCGTCGCGCATTCTGTCAGCGAATTTGCAGTCAATACGCCGACCCTGGTCGAGAGCACCCTCGCGCAGAGCGCTCCCCGCGACGGCGGCGCCGCAGACGCGAGCGCGCCGATGGACTCGGGCGTTCGCGTGGACTCGGGCGTTCGCGTTGATTCGGGCGTTCGCGTTGATTCGGGCGTTCGCGTTGATTCGGGCGTTCGCATGGACTCTGGGGTTCGCGCGGGCAGCGCGGATGTCCCGATGGGCGTGCCGCCCGCTGCGATCACCGACGCTGGAGTCGGCGCAGAAGGCGGCGCTCCGGCGCGCGCTGAAGAGCCGCCGCCGCGACCGCGCAACATTCCGGACTTCGCGGGACCTGCGGACGTGCCTCCGCCCGGAGCGACGACGGACGCGCCTCGGTACGGTTTGGTTCGCTCGGCGTGGACGCTGCCCGACGATGCGCTCTCGACCTTCGTCGCGCGCGACGGCGTGTTCGTCTCGCGCGTCGGGTTGGGTGTTTCTCGCGTTTCGGGCGGAGAAAACACGGACTTTCGCGCGCACGACCTCGCGCTCTCGCGACGGCCGCTCTCGCTCGCGACGGACTCGCAGAACAACGTGTGGTTCGTCAGTGAAGACGGCGGCGCGGTGAAGTTCGACGGACGACGCTTCTCGCGCGCGACGCTCGACCCCGAAGGACAAGCTGTTCCGCTCGCGTTCTGGTCCCGCGGAAACACCTGCGTGGCCGTCGGTCGCGTGGGGCCCAACACGGTTCGCACCTTCCGTTGGGACCGCGATCACTGGCGTCAGGTCACAGAGCGCCCCGTGGACACGCGCGGACCAGGGACGGTCGACGCGAAGTTCTTGATGGTCGACGAGCGCAATCGCTTCTGGGTCGGAATCCGCGTGGTGGATCGTCCCAACGCACAGAGCGCGCTCGACCTCGGCGTCGCGATGATCGACGAGAGCGTCCCGAGCGCGATCCAGTTTCACCACGAGGTGGCTCCGCAGGGCGCAGAGTTCGGCGCGGTTCCCGTGCCCAACGACCTCACCGCGGCAGACTTCGACGCCGACGGAAACATCTGGTTCGCCGGCCTCACCGGCGCCACGCGCATCACGCCCCCCGCGGCGGGGCAGACCGCCTACCGCGCGCAGACGTTCAACGAGGCCACGGGCCTGCGCGGAGACCTCGTCAGCGACACGACGCGCGCCGTGCAAAACCGCATCTACGTCGCGACCAGCGAGGGCATCGGCTACTGGAGCGGCGAGCGCTTTCAGTTCGACATCGCCGGATCGAGCGCGCAAGTGCGCGTCACCGCGCTCACGTCGGACAACAACGGAGCGCTCTGGGGCGCGGGACAGCGCGGCGCGTGGTCGTGGGACGGTCAGTCGTTTCGCACCTTCGGACGCGCAAACGGCCTGCCCACCGAGCAGTTCGTCGACATCGGCGTCGACGGCGAGAACCGCGTGTGGTTCGTCACCAGCGAGGGCATCACGATCTTCGCGCAGAGCGCGAGCTCCGCTGGCGGATCGACGGCGCAGGCCTCGAGCGGCGGCGCGGCGACGAACTGAGCGAGCACCGTTCGCTGCGCCGCGCGGGTGAGGGCGCGGCTCAGAACTCCGTGCCCTGATCGCCGCCGGGGTCGGTGTTCGTTCCGGTGTGCCCTGTATTGCCGGTCGAACCCGTATTGCCGGTGTTGCCAGTGTTGCCGGTGTTGCCGGTCGAACCTGTATTGCCGGTATTGCCGGTGTTGCCAGTCGCACCTGTATTGCCGGTGTTGCCGGTGTTGCCGGTGTTGCCGGTGTGCCCTGTGTTGCCCGTGTGGCCCGTCGTACCGGTGTGGCCCGTGGTGCCTGTGTTCCCTGTGTTTCCTGGGTCCAAACGCGGGTCGCGTCCGGGCGTGAACGTCACGCCACCGCCGGTCGTGCCGCTGTCGGCCACCACGGTCGGCCCGGTCGTCGGCCCCGTCGTTGGCCCCGTCGTCGCGCCTGTGTTGGTCGTCGGGCGTCGCGGTCCCGTGTTGGTCATCGGCTGCCGCGGAGCGCCCGCGTCCGCCGTCACCGGCTGTGTCTGTGTCTGCGTGCGCTCTCGCAGCTCGCGCTCGAACATCGCGATCAAGTCCGCGATCTCTCGGTTGTCCGGCGCGAGCAGCTGCGCCGAGCGCAGCAGCGGCAGCCCTTGGTCCGTGTGCGTCTCGTTGCGCAGCTCGACCGCGCGATTGCGCAGCCGCATCGCCGCGGCCTGACGAAGCTGCGTCGCGCGCGCGTTGCCTGGATTGAGTCGCAGAATCGTATCCGTCAGGTCTTCGACGTTCTGCTGCCGAGCGTGCGTGAGCCGGTCCGCCGCGAGCGCCGCGTCGGCGTCGCGAAGCATGTTCGTCAGCAGCTTCGCGCGGCGCTGCGAAGGAAACATCCCCATCCCCCACATGCTCGCGAGCCCGACGCCGAGCGTGAGGATCATCGTGACGACCACGATCGCGACGGTCCGCCTCGTCTGCGACGCCGAGCGCCGCTTGGGCATCCCCGCGATCGCGTAGTCCTCGTCGTCGCTCTCGCCGTGGTCCGTCGGCGCGACCGCTCCGTGGTTCGTCCCGTACGCCATCGGCGCGCCGGGCGCAGGCGAGCGCGTCGCAGAGCCTCCGTACGCGCCGTGCATCGACTCGGCGCTCATCTGCGGGAGGCTCGCCACGGTCTTCGCAGGGTTCGCGCTCTTGGCAGGGCCCGCGCTCGCGGGCATCGCGCTCATCTCCACGCGCGGAGCGATCTTCTTCGCGGGCTGCTGCGTCCCGTCGTTGGGGGACGACGTCGCGCTCTGCCCCGAGACCGCTGCGGCCTCGGCGCGAGCGCGCTCGAGCGCAGGGTCGTCGCTGCGCGCGGTGCTCGCGAAGGAGAGCGACGCGTTGCCGTCGACCGTCGCGACCAGCGGAGCCGCGCCGAGCATGGTCTTGACCGAGGCCACCGGCGGCGGCGCGACGCTTCGACTCGCTGCGGCTGCGGGCTCGCTCGCGACAGGCGGCGTCACCGCGGCCACGCTCAGCGTCGGAGGCGTGCTCTTGGCAGCCGCGTCGCACTGCGCGAGGGCTTCACGAAGGGCCTTCGCGAACGCTCCTGCGTCGTCGTAGCGGCCCTCGGGGTTCTTCGACAGCGCGCGCAGCACGACGTTCTCGATCGGCTCGGGGATGTGCGTCCCCGGCGGCAGCAGCTTGCTCATCCGCGGAACGGGGTTGTGGATGTGCTTGAGCAACAGCTGCATCGGCTCGGGCGCGTCGAAGGGCGTCTTGCCCGTGAGCGCTTGGTACGCGATGACGCCCAGCGAGTAGACGTCCGAGCGGCGGTCGACCGCTTCTCCCTGCGCGCCTTCGGGCGAGATGTACCGCGCGGTCCCGAAGATGAGCCCGGTGCCGGTCATCATCGTGTTGTTGTCCACGAGGCTCTTGGCGATGCCGAAGTCCAAGACCTTGGCGAACTCTTTGTCCTCGTCGCGCTCGACGAGAATCACGTTTTCGGGCTTCAGGTCCCGGTGCACCACGCCCTTGCGGTGCACGTATCCGATCGCGTCCGCGATCTGCGCGACGATGTTGACCGCGCGCTCGAGCGGCAACGGAGACTGCGACTCGAGCACCTTCGCGAAGGTCGGCCCGTCGAGAAACTCGAGGACGAGGTAGAGGTTTCCGTCCGAGAGCTGACCGAACAGAATGAGCCGGACGAGGTTCGGGTGATCGAGCTGCGACGCGATCTGCGCTTCTCGCTGAAAGCGCGCGGCGACGTCGCGGTTGGTCATCAAGTCGCGGTGCAGGATCTTCACCGCCACGCGGCGCCCGATGCCCTCGTCGATGGCCTCGTAGACCGTGCCCATCCCTCCGGTGCCGATCACTCGTTCGACACGAAAGTGACCGAGGATCTTGCTGCCCACGTACGGATCCGCAGCGTCGCCTTCGACGACGAGCGTCGAGCCGTCGCGCGTGCAGAACTGCGCGGGAGATTCGTAGCGAGAGCCGCACCGTGGACAGAGGCGCATCGGGTCCGTGTAGGGTACGTCGGATTGTGCACGATAGATGCCCGAAGTGCCCATCGGTCTCGCGACCATGGTGGCTGCCAACGAGTGATTTTTCTCGGGACGTCCCATCGGTGAACCTATGAACAGACGGCCCACCCTCCGCATTGGCTTTGCCGCGGAGCGCAAAATCAACGGGGCCGTCGAACGCTCAGCGTCGGCCGGGGACAAACGTGGTCGCGAACCGATCGGGCTCGCGCACGCCCTGCTCGCGTAGCTGCTCGCGCTCGGCCTCGACGCGGCGCGCTTCTCCCGTGAGCTGCGCCCGATACAACAGCGCTGCGCGGCGGTAGGTCTGGACGTTGGCCACGTCGAGCGAGCCTGCTCCGCGGTTGAGCTCGTCGATCGCTGCCGCGCGGTCCGATCGCTCCATCGCGAGCGCAGCGCCGACGCAGCGCCCCAGACCGATCGCCCACGACGTCTCTTGTCGCAGCATCGAGCGATGAATCGACGCGAGCTCGCGCAGCAGCGCGCTTCGGTCCGCGCGTGGACCGCTCGCGAGCGCGGCGATGATCGCGCGGGCGCGGGCGTAGTCCGACTCGACGCGGATCGACTGCACCTGGCGCAGCAGCGAGCGCTCGACGTCCGGCCAGCGGGCGCGGATCCGGTCGAGGGCCCGCGCTCCGCAGGCGTGATCGCGATAGAGATCCACGTCGACGCGCGCGACGAGCTCGTCGTAGTGCTGCACGAAGAAGCCCTCTTTCGCCCAGCGATCGATGCTTCGCGTCAGGGTGGCCTCGGCCTGGTCGGGCTCGCCTCGGACGAGCGAGGGGATGTGCCCGATGGCGGTCTCGATGGTCGTCTCGGCGTACAGGTCGCCGGCGTCACGGGCGCGGCGCAAGACCTCTGGCAGCCGTCGCTCGACCGCGGCGTGCTGCCCCATCCACGTGCGCGCGGCCAGCACGAAGTGCTCGCACGTCATGCGCTCGTGCTCGACGTTGGCCATCCCGTCCCACAAGGAGATGGCGCCTTCGAGGGCGCGGGCGGCTTCGTCGTAGGAGGCGCGCAAAAACGCTGACGTCCCTCTGGCGAAGAGCACGCGCGCGTGGACGTCGCGGTCGTCGAGCTCGTCGGCGAGCGCGCGAAGCTGGTCGCTCACCGCGCGCTCGTCGCCTCGAGGCGCGAGCCCGCCGCGACCCGCGAGAAAGCACTGCTCGGTGGCGAGGGCGATGGCCACGCGGCGCGGCTCTCCGACGCGCAGCGCCTCGAGCAAATGAACGCTCGAGAAGTACGCTCCCGCGACGGTGTCGACCAGCGAGAGCCCCGCGGCGACCGAGTGCAGCGCGTCGATGCGGACGAGCTGCTGCCAGCTGATGCTGCGCTCGCTCGCCCGCTCGAAGCGAAGCCCGCGCGCGAGCAGCTGCGCCCGCGCGAGGGCCAGCCGAACGAGCACGGACTCGCGCGACCGAGGCATGCTCTGGCCGACCGCGCTCAGCACTCCGCGCATGAGCGACAGGCCTCGGTCGATGTGCCCGGCCCCGAGAAACAGCGACGCCGCGCGCTCTCGAAGCGTGAGCCCGTCGCCCGTGGTCAGCCCGTCCGCTGCGCGCTCGAAGGCGTTGGCCGCCTGCGCCGCGCGGCCAGCCAGCGCCCAGCACTCGCCGATCTTGCGCAACAGCTCGCGCCGCAGGTCGCCGGTGGCGCACGACAACGCGAGCGCCCGCTCGTAGGCGCGCGCAGCGGAGTCGAAGGCGCCGTGCTGCGCGGCGCGGTCCGCTGCTCGCTCGGCCCACCGCGCGGCCTCGAGCGGCTTGTCGGCGCTGGCCAGGTGGTGGGCGAGCGCGAGGGCGTCGGGCTCGCGTTGCTCGATAAGATACCGGGCGATTCGCAGGTGTAGATCGCGCGCGGCGGGAGCGTCGAGCAGCGCGAGGGCGCTGTCTCGAACGCGGTCGTGCCACGAGTCGACGTGCTCGACGCCGGCGCTGCGAAACACGCTGACGAAGCGCCCCGAGCGCAGCGTGGCGATGGCGCGGAGCTCGCTTGCGCCGTCGATGCGCGCGATCTGCGCGAGCGCGCTGCGGGGGAGCGGGCGTCCCGCGAGGCAGAGCGACGCGAGGAGCTCTCTCGCTCCGTGCTCGAGCGCTTCGATGCGCGCGCGGACGTGCGCGTCGAGGTCGGCCCCGCGCGCGGGGGCGTCGTCGGAGGCGAGGGCGGCGAGAAAGAATGGATTTCCGCTGGCAGAAGTGACGATCGAGTCGCGCTGCTCTTCGCTGAGGTTGGTCGCGATTCGGTCGAGCAGCGAGCGCGCGCTGGCGTCGTCGAGCGGCGCGAGCGCGATTCGGTCTCGTGCCGGCGGGCTCTCAGCGGTCGCCGCGAGGATCGCGTCGATCATCGGCGCGCTCGTGCCCGAGCGAACCGTGAAGAGCACGAGGATCGCGGGGGCGTCTGGGGCGCGCAGCGCTTCGGCGACGAGGGCGCCGCTGTCGATGTCGCCCCAGTGCGCGTCGTCGATCCAGAGGACCGTGGGCGCGCGGTCGGCCAGGGCCTTGAGCGCCCTTCGAAACGCGACGAACCCGAGCTTTCGAGCCTCTGCGCCTCCGACCGGGGCCTCGTCGTGAGCGCTCCGCGCGACGCCAGGAAACAACAACCCGAGCTCCGCCGGAACGCCCTCGTTGAGCGCCGCCAACTGGTCCACGATGGCGTCGACCGCCTCGAACTCGACCCACTCATCCGCGCGGCATCGGGCCGAGAGAACGACGGCGCCGCGGGCGCGAGCCTCGTCGGCGAAGGCGCGAACGAGCGTGGATTTTCCCACGCCAGACGGGCCTTCGACCACGCCGAGCAGCGGCGCGCCGCCCGCCTGCGTCGCGTCGAGCATGGCGTGCAGATGCGCGCGCTCTTCGTCGCGACCCACACACTCGAAGCGCTCGGATGTGACCTCGACCGCGCGGCGCTCTCCCACGACGCCGAGCACGGCGTCGATCGACGCTCGCTCGCTCGGCCGCGGCGCGAGCAGCGCGTCGCACAGCGTCGAGAGGTCTTCGGGGGCCTCGGCGCGCAGCGCGCGGACGGGTGGAGGCCGCTGCTGCTTCGCCGCGAGGACGAGCGCGGTCGATCCTGTGAAGGGCAGCTGTCCCGTCAACGCTTCGTAGAGCAGCACGCCGAGCGCGTAGGCGTCGGTCGCAGGGCTGAGCGCGCCGCCCGTGGCCTGTTCGGGGGCCATGTAGAGGGGCGTTCCGAACAGGACGACCTCGTCGGGCGTGGCGAGCACCTCGGCGCTCGCTTGATCGCGCGCGAGGCCGAAGTCGGCGAGCACCGCGCGACCGTCGCGGGCCACGAGGACGTTCGAGGGCTTGACGTCGAGGTGGAGCTTTCCGGCAGCGTGAAGAAACGCGAGCCCGCTGGCGATTTGCGCGAGCGCGACCCGCAGCTTCTCGACGTTGGCCCGTGACCGAAGCGCGGACGCGTCCACCGCTGCTTCGACCCGCGGCGCGACGAACTCCGCCACAGCGCCGATCGGCTCGGTGATCTGCGTGATGGTCTGCGTGCGCGTGACCGTCCCAGACCGCGGCGAGACGACCATCTCGAGCTGCTCTTTGAGCGTCGGGCCGTCGATGAGCTCCATCGTGAAGAACCAGTCGCGGCCCTCGCCGTGCAGCTCATAGAGCTCGACCAGGTGGGGGTGCCGCAGCTCGGCAAGCGCCCGAAACTCACGCTTCAACCGCAGGACGTGCTCGTGCGAATGCACGGTCTTGAGCGCGACGCGCGCGTTGCGCAGCTGGTCGAACGCCTCGAAGACGCTGCCGAAGCCCCCCTCTCCGAGCGTTCGTTCGATGCGGAACCGCCCGCGCAAAATCGATTCAGGCCTCGGCGCATCATGTCGCGAGACCCGCCGACCCTCAGCCATGACTTCGAGAATCATAGCCCCAGCGAGCCCGCTGACAACGCGCCGAACGCGCTAGCGCCGGACGTCCACTGAGAATTGCAGCCAGATGTGCACGAGGTCGGTCGGCGTGAGTGTCGTCGGCAACGGGTGCTCTTCGTTCGGGTGAAGTGCCTCGAGTGCCGCGCGGCACCGCGGGCCGAGCTCGAGCTCTCCCGCGCGCAGCTGGGCGGCCATGTTTTCATCCGCCGCAGCAATCGCATCGCGGATCGGGTCATCCCTCCACCAGCGGTCTCGCTCTTCGCACGTCGCCGACAGCAGTCGCGCGCGCGCTTCGTGCTCGATCGCGACGACCGCGACGCTCGTGGCGACGGTGCTCATGTCGACGCCGGCCCGGACGCGGAGGCCGAGCGCGACGATCACCTCGCCGGTCTCTTCGTTGACGACGTCCTGCGCGACCACGCGTCCTTCGTCGACCGCGTCCGGCGCGAGGTGCTCGAGCGTGAACAACGCTCGAAAGAGCTCGTCCGTCGCCATCCCGAGCGTGCCCGAGAGCGCCAGGGCGTTGAACTTGGGGCCGTCGTCGAGCTGCGCCCGCACGACGTCCGCTCGGTCCGCCGCGAAGCGCAGTTCGTGACCGCTGTCGGTCACGAGCAACAGTGAAAAACCAGGCGCAGCCGCGCGAGGCAGCGTGTACAGACCGGGGGCGCGGGGCATCGGGGGCAGCGGTCCAGAGTGTAGCGCAGAGAAGTGCGTCCAATGTGGGTGTTGCAGTAGCCTCGCGGCGATGTTCACGGAGGTTCGTCTGGTGAATTGGCGCGGCCACGAGGACACGCGGGTGCCTCTGTCGCCTTTCACCGTGCTGGTCGGCGGCAACGGCGTCGGAAAGAGCTCTGTGCTCGAGGCGATGGCGGATCTCTCGAGGGGGCGGGGACGAAGCTGCGTGAGCCGTATTCGCGCGTGGAACTCGATGGTTCGTCGGGGCAGTGCCCTTGCACTCGCCACGTTTCGGACTTCGCTGCGAACGCTCACGATCGAGAGGCACAACCAAGACGCTGACACTCCAGGATGGGCGGCTGCTCCCGAAGCAGAGTGGTGTCGTGGCGTCGAGCTCTCGTTGTCCCCCAAGCGCATCGCCGCTCCGTCTCCTGTGTCCAAGACGCAGCCCGAGTTCGACGGCTTCGGAACGGCGTCGACCTTGGCCCACTTGAAGCTGAACCACATCGAGCGCTTCAATCGTGTGCTCGATCGCACCCGCAAGATCGTCCCACTCGTTCGTGATTTCGGCCTCACGGTCGGCTCGGTCGAGGAGCAAGTGAGCGAGCGAGGCAATCAGCTAGGAGGCTACGATCGCAGCAGCCGTCGCGCCGATGGGTACGTGCTCGACGTCTCGTTCGAGGGCGCGGCCCGCATCCCCGCCGAGGCCGTCAGCGAGGGGACGCTGCTCGCGATCGGCGCGCTCACCGCGATCGAGGCGTACGACGACGTGCGCACGCTGCTCATCGACGACCTCGACCGCGCGCTGCACATCGAGGCCCAAGCGCAGTTCGTCTCGATTCTCCGCGAGATCCAGAAGGACAACCCCGAGATTCAGATCGTCGCGACGACGCACTCGCCGCTGGTGGTCGAGCACTTCACGGACGACGAAGTCGTGGTGTTCGGCCGAAATCCCTCGGGAAAGGTGATCGCGCGAAGGCTGTCCGAGCACCCAAAGCGCGCGAAGATCCGCTCGCTCAACGCTGGTGAGTTCTGGGTGGCCGAGCTCGAGCACTGGGTCGTCTCGTGAGCGAGGGCACGTATCGCTTCGTGCTGCTGGCGGAGGATCGCATCAACGCCCGGACCGCGGCGGTGCTCGTCGATCGCGTGATCGAAGAGCGCGCGTCGCCTGCGTGGCTGCGAGAGCTATGGGCAGCCGAGCAGCGCGATCACGTCCGAGCGTGGGCGCACGCGAGCGGCGATCGCGGCGAGCGCTTCGACCGAGGAACCTACTCGAAGCTCGATCACATCAACGCCTTTTGTCCCCGCGCCCGCGCCCTGCGTCGCAATGTGGGCGGCAAGGCCGCCGCGGTGTTGAAGGCGATGCACTGTGTTCAGCTCTGCGAGAGCGGCGATCGCGCGGCGGCGGCGATCATCGCGCTCGACGTCGACGATGATCCTACGGACGCTGAAGCGATGCAGCGAGCGTTCGACGAGCATCGAGCAGCGCTCGAGTCCGACGGCGGGTGCTGTCCGCTCTTGCTCGCGCTCGCGCGGCCAGAGAGCGAGGCGTGGTGCATCGCTGCTGTGAAGAAATCCCCTGAAAATTCAGAGGCGATCGACGCTCTCCGTGGAGAGCTGGGCTTCGACCCGATCGTCCGTCTTCACGAGCTCACGTCGACGAGCAAGACCGCGAAGCGCGATTGCAAGCGCGTGTTCGAGGCGCTGCTCGGCGACCGCGACAGCGACGAGGCGCTGTATGCGATCGAGCGCGCGTCGCTCGACGAGTGGACTTCCCGCGGGGAGCAGTGCGGCGTGAGCGCGCTCGCCGACTCCGTGACCAATCGACTCTGCCCGTCGCTCGCGCGTCGGTAGCAGCGTCGCCCCCAAAGCTCACGCGATCGATCCCCCCCGAAGGTCGTGTCAGTTCTTGCCGCTCTCGCGAGCGGCGTCGAGCTGGGCGTCGAGCCACTTGCGCTTGCGCAAGAGCTCTTCGTACTCCGTGCCCGCGTCGGCCGAGATGTTCTCGATCTTCTTGAGCACTTCGTCGCGTTCGGACTTCACCGAGGCGGTGTCCACTTCGGTTCCGTCGATCGCAGAGTCCGTGAGGATCGTCACGCGGTCGGGGCCCGCTTCGGCGAAGCCCTGGCTCACCGCGAGGGCGATGACCTTACCGGCCGAGCGGTAGCGAACGACGCCAGCTTCGAGCGCAGCCAGCAGCGGAAGGTGGCCCGGCAGCACGCCGAACTCACCGAAGACGCTGGGCGCTTCGACCTGGTCGACTTCGACCTTCACCACCGGGCCCGTGGGCGTGACGACTTCGAGTGCGATGACGCTGGCCATGACGAATCAGGCCTTCTCCATCTCGGCCGCGGCCTTCTTCACTTCGTCGATGTTGCCCTTCATGTAGAAGGCCTGCTCGGGGAGCTTGTCGAGCTTGCCCGAGAGGATCTCTTCGAACGACGAGATCGTCTCTTCGAGCGGGACCTGCTTGCCCTCGAAGCCCGTGAACTGCTGGGCGACCGAGAAGGGCTGCGACAAGAACTTCTGGATGCGACGAGCGCGGTCGACGACCTGCTTGTCCTCCGGCGCGAGCTCGTCCATGCCGAGAATGGCGATGATGTCCTGCAGCTCCTTGTAGCGCTGCAGCGTGCGCTGCACTTCGCGGGCGACGCGGTAGTGGCGCTCGCCGACGATGTGCGGCTGCAACATCTGCGACGTCGAGTCGAGCGGATCCACCGCAGGAAAGATCGCCATTTCGGCGATCGCGCGCGAGAGCACCGTCGTGGCGTCCAAGTGCGAGAACGTCGTCGCGGGCGCCGGGTCCGTCAGGTCGTCGGCGGGCACGTACACGGCCTGCACCGAGGTGATCGAGCCGCGCGTCGTGGACGTGATGCGCTCTTGGAGCGCGCCCATTTCCGTCGAGAGCGTGGGCTGGTAACCGACGGCGCTGGGGATGCGGCCGAGGAGCGCGGACACTTCGGAGCCCGCCTGCGTGAAGCGGAAGATGTTGTCGACGAAGAGCAGCACGTCCTGGCCTTCGACGTCGCGGAAGTACTCGGCGACGGTGAGCGCCGAGAGGGCGACGCGGGCGCGCGCTCCGGGCGGCTCGTTCATCTGGCCGTAAATGAGCGCGGCCTTGTCGATGACGGCGGTCTTGCCGTCGCCGAGCTTGGACTCGGTCATTTCGAGGTAGAGGTCGTTGCCTTCACGGGTGCGCTCGCCGACGCCCGCGAACACGGACACGCCGCCGTGCACCTTCGCGACGTTGTTGATGAGCTCCATGATGAGCACGGTCTTGCCGACGCCTGCGCCGCCGAACAGACCGATCTTGCCGCCCTTGCGGTACGGAGCGAGCAGGTCGATGACCTTGATGCCCGTCGCGAAGATCTCAGCCTTGGTGGTCTGATCGGTGAACTTCGGCGCGGCGCGGTGGATCGGCGATCGCTCCGAGGTCAGCACCGGGCCGCGGCCGTCCACGGGCTCGCCGACCACGTTGAGGATGCGTCCGAGCGTCGCCTTGCCGACGGGCATCTGGATGGGCGCGCCCGTGGCGAGCACGGCCTGCCCGCGAACGAGGCCGTCCGTGCTGTCCATGGCGATCGCGCGGCAGGTGCCCTCGCCGAGGTGCTGGGCGACTTCGGCGACGAGGTTCCACTCCTGGTCGCTGATGGCCTTCGCTGAGATTTTCAGCGCAGAGTTGATCGGCGGCAGCGCGCCAGGGGGAAACTCGACGTCGACGACGGGGCCGATGACTTGCGTGATCTTTCCGCGGGCCAGCTCGGTCATGGGACTAGTTCCTCGTTGGGAGGTGGATGTAAAATCCGTGAGAAAATACAGGTGAAATCGAGATGCGACGCATCGCGGGCCCGTTGGTTCGGCGGCGAGAGCGCAGTTTTTTCGTGCGTTCTCGCGGGGTCGAACAGCGCTGGATGCCCTGATTCGCGCGCGCTGGGTATCACGGCGAGGCCCGAAGGGTCAAAGCGGACCGCCACCCTGCGTCATGCGGCGCTCTGTATAGGGGCAATCGCGGTGAAGAGCGAGGGGCCCTCGACGATCGCCCCGGCGCGAGGGGATCATCGACCCTCATGACCACGACGGCAGCGGCGTTGGCGTTGGTGTGCGCGCTCACCGGCTCGAAGGGCGCGACCCTCGATCGGGCGATCGGCGTTCGAGACCCGGTGCGGGACCTCCCGGTGGTGCTCGAGCTGCGCGAGACCACCGTGGCGGTCGCCCGCGAAGAGGACATCGTGATCGAGCCCGTCGAGGCGAGGGCGCTCGACGTTGTTCGCGACGAATGGCGTGGAGAATCAGCGCTCACCCGCGTTCGCACGGCCTTCTGGCAGCGGGTGGTCCGGGGCGTCGAGGCGATGTGAGCGAGGCGGAGTTCGAGCGCGTCGAGGCTCGTCGGCTCGGACTGTCGAAGGGCAGCAAGTGGCTGCTGGGCTCGGCGATCGCGTTTCCTTTGCTGACCGGGCTGCTCGGGGCGATCGCTGGCGCGGGGAGCGTCGCGGCGCCGCTCGCGACGATCGCGTACCTCCTCGCGCTGCTCGTCAGCGTTGGCGTCGGAACGAAGAAGGGCTGGTTCGGGCTCGCCGCGCAGGACGGCGTCGTCGAAGTGTCGAGCGCCGGCGTCCGCGTCGACGGAAAGCTCGTCGCCGACCGTCGCAAGGTCGACAACGCCGCTGTGGTCCGCGACGAGCGCCTCGGCGGAGCGCGCGTCCTGCTCGGCAAGAAGGGCTCTCCGCGGCGCTCGCTCGCGCTGCTCGCCGCGAGCGACAGCGAAGCGCACGCCATCGTCAAGAAGCTCGGTCTCGATCCCAACGCCTCTACGTCGACTTGGGCGACGATGGGCGGGTATGGCTACGCGCCCTGGGGGCTGTGGGCGCAGCTGTCTCCGCTGCTGCTCGCGTTTCCGCTGATCTTCATGGCGGCCGTGATGCAGTCCGTGATCCCCGTCGTGCCCGCAGCGCTGTGCTTCGTCGCGTTTTATGCGCTGCTCTTCTCGAAGACCCACGTGGTTGTTGGTGCGGACGGTGTGCTCGTGAAGTGGCTCACGATGCAGCGGTTCTGCAGCTGGAGCGACGTCGCCTCGGTCGAGCGCCTGACCAACGGCGTGCGCCTCGTGCAGCGGGACGGGGCGCACTTCGATATCAAGCTCGCGACCGAGCAGCAGGTCCGCAACGACAGGTTGGCCGTCGTCACGCCGGAGATCGAAGCGCTCTACACCCGCGTTCGTGAAGCGATGAACGCCCGCGGCGCGGCTTCGGACGCGATGGTCGCGAGCGACCCGTTCTTGCGCAACGACCGCTCTGCGCGCGCGTGGCTCGACGGACTGCGCACGCTGTTCGAGCCCGTGGGAGGCCTTCGCAGCAGCGCCCACACCGAAGAGAGCGCGTGGCGCGTGGTCAGCGACAGCGCAGCGGAAGAAGAAGCGCGCATCGGCGCGGCGGCCGCCCTCGCGAACAACAGCGACGCGCGCAGCAAAGAGCGCCTCCGCGCGGTGGCCGCCAACGTGGCTTCGACGCGCGTGCGCGTGGCGATCGAAGCCGCGGCGAAGGGCGACGAAGAGGCCCTGGTCGAGAGCATGGAGGCGCTCGCCAAAGAGGGCGCCGAGCGGGCGACGAAGAAATAGCCCGCGGTGCATTTTTCTTCCAAGGACGCACTCGGACCGACGCTCACAGAGGACGCAATTCAGCACTCAACACGGAGCAGGGTCGGTCATGAAGCAGCGAGCGGTGGCAGCGGTCAGTGCGTTGATGGTGATGGCGATGGCGTCGGCGGCGTTCGCGCAGAACAGCACCAACGGCCAGTGCGCAGGGCAGCGCGGGACGTCGAGCGCGGACCAGACGTTTTGCTTCGAGCCCGAGTCGGTGCGAGGCGGGATCGTGGGCGCGACGGGGCAGACCGTGCGACCGCTGCGCTCGGTGCAGAGCGGCTCGCTCTTGCGCATCCGCGCGCACTTCGTCCCCGAGATGATGAAGACCGTCGAGAGCTTGTGAAGCGAGGGGTTATTTCTTCGCGCGAGCAGGCTTTTTAGCGGCGATTTGCGCGCGCGCTTCGTTGAGGTGCGCGCCGTTGAACATCCTCGGCAGCAGCTCGGCCAGCGTGGTGCGCTCGACGATCTTGCCCGCGCACACGAGCGCGACGGGCAGGTCCTTCGAGAACTCCGCGAGGACTTGTCGGCACATTCCGCAGGGCGCGGCGGGGCGCGGGCCCTCGGTGGCGACCGCGAGCGCGACGAGCTCTTTCATCCCGGCGAGCACCGCGGCAGAGACGGCGTTGCGCTCGGCGCACACGCAGAGGCCATAGGACGCGTTCTCGACGTTGGCGCCGACGAAGACCTCGTTTTGTCCGTCGAGGTCTTTGCGCGCGAGGAGCACGGCGCCGACGCGGTAGTTCGAATAGGGGGCGTAGGCGCGCTCTCGCATGGACTCGGCGAGGAGGGCGATTTCGTTCCACTGGATCTTCTGGGGTTTGCGGGCCATGGGTCGAGCGCTGCTGCCTTCAGGTGCGGGGGAGGGTGGCGAGCGTGCGTCGCACGATGCGAGTGAATCGGTCGCGCGCGGACTTTGCCGTGTGCTCGACCTCTTCGTGCGACAGGTCCGTGGCCGACACGCCCGCGGCGAGGTTGGTCACGCACGAGATGCCCAGCACGCGCGCGCCCATGTGCCGTGCCGCGATCGCCTCGGGCACAGTGGACATCCCGACGAGGTCCGCGCCCATCGCCCGCAGCATGCGGATCTCCGCGGGCGTCTCGTACGAAGGTCCCGTGAGCGCCGCGTACACGCCCTCGCGAAGCTCGCTCCCTTCGCTCTGCGCCGCGCGCTGGGCGATCGCCCGCAGCTCGGGGTCCCACACGCGGGTCATGTCGGGAAACCGCGGCCCCAGCGCAGAGTCATTGGGGCCGATCAGGGGGTTGGTGCCCTGGAGGTTGAGGTGATCAGAAATCAAGACGAGGTCGCCGGGCCGCGAGGTCGGGGCGATTCCGCCGGCGGCGTTGGTGAGCAGCACGAACTTCGCCCCCAAGCTCACGAGCATCCGAACGGGGAAGACCACGGTGTCCATCGCGTGGCCTTCGTAGAAGTGAACGCGCCCCGCGAGCGCGGCGACCACGGGTCCGTCGGGCTCGTTCGGGAGCTTTCCGATCACGAGCTTGCCCGCGTGGCCGGGGACGGTCACCACGGGCATGTGCGCGATGTCTGGGTACTCGATCACCGTGGCGTCGACGAGCGTGTCGGCGAAGGGCGAGAGGCCCGAGCCGAGGACCACGGCGATGTCTGGGACGCGCGCGTCTCGCTTGCGAATAGAGTCCGTGGCGGCCGAGAGTCTCGCGCGCAGGTCGTTGGGTGCGTTCATGTTCGAGGGGGCGGCAATGGCACACGATCGCGGCAAAGCGTGCAAGAGTCAGCGTCGCGATGAGTGAAACGATCGTGCGCTCGCCCAGGCTTCGTGATGCGGGATTTCTTCACGGTTTCAGCACGCGGCGCGGCGGCGTGAGCGAAGGTGAGTTCAGCTTGCTCAACCTCGGGCGGTCCGTAGGCGACTCGATCGAGCACGTGTCGGAGAACCACAAGCGGCTCGCCGCGGCGGTGGGCTACGCGCCCGAGCGGCTGTTCGAGCGCTCGCAAGTGCACGGGAGCGCCGTGTACACCGTGCGCAGCGGAGAACTCGCCGAGCGGGTGAGAGAAGGGCAGAGCGACGCGCTGATCGCCGAGGCGGGCACCGGCGCGGCGGTGGGCGTGCGCGTGGCCGATTGTGTTCCCGTGTTGATCGCGGACACGAAGAGCGGCGCGGTCGCTGCGGTGCACGCGGGCTGGCGCGGCGTGGTCGCGGGCGTCGTCACGGCCACGCTCGAGGCGATGCGCGGAGAGCGCGAGGGCTTCATCGCTGCGATCGGGCCGAGCATCGGGCCGTGCTGCTTCGAAGTGGGCGACGAGGTCGCCTCGCAGCTCGCCGAAGCCGTGGGCGACGGGCTCGTCCTGCGCCGGGCCCCGCAGAAGCCGCACGTCGATCTCTGGCGCGCCGTCGAGATGCAGCTCTACCGCGCGGGCGTCCGCACGATCGACACGCTGGGCTTGTGCACGATGTGCGACCGAGATCAATGGTTCTCGTTTCGTCGCGACGGAGCGAAGAGCGGACGGATGCTCGGCGTGATCGTGGCGAAGTGAGCGAGGCGCGCAGCCCTGATGCAACCCTCGTTCGCCCCTGCGTTCTTTCGTTCACCCGCGTACGTTGACTTCATCGTCGACGCGCTTCGCCGCGGCCGCGTCGCGCTTACGAGCGAGGGCAGCAACGACAACGCGGTGCGCTTCGAGACCGTCACCACGACGAGCTACAGCGCAGAAGAGGGCTTTCGTCGCGAGCACCGCACGTACGCGGGCGTCGGGACGCTCGACCCTACGCCCGATCACGACCGCGTCGAAACTGCCGTGTCCGAAGAGGCCATTCGCCGCGCCATCGCACGTTTTCGCGCGAGCAACGGCTTTCGCTCTCTGCTCGTCGAGTCGATCCTCGAGGACCTCGCGGCCGCTGATTCCCGCGGTGATCGCGTCGCTGCGCGCGCTCACGCAGCGCGCTTGATCGGGCCCGCGAGCCCCGAGCGCGCCGCGCCCTTCGACGAGGTCGCGCGCTCTCTCTCCGCGGGCGATCGCGAAGAAGCGCTCGCGCTCGCTGAGCTCGCCATCGCGTCGATGGAGCGCCCCGGCGTCGAGGTGTTCTCCCTCTCGATCGGCGCCGTCCAAGACCCGCTGAGCGACGGCGATCGCGCGGCTGCGCTGCGCGTGGAGTCGTGGCTCGCGGCGCTGGCCGAGCTGTATCCGCGTCGCGGAGAGTTTCTCTATTGGCAGTCGGCTGCCACGGAGCTGCTCGGGCGTCGCGAAGAAGCGCTGCTGCTCTACGCGCGGGCGAGGACGCTCGGCAAGGTCACGCAGTACCACTCGCGGGTGCGCCCCGCGGACCTCGATCCCCGCGCGGGGCGTCGCGCGCTGCAGGCGCTGCAAAAGGCTTCTGCGCGCTAACCGTCCGGCGAACTGTCAGTGCGGGATCGATGGAGCTTCTCTCTCGATCGATGGACAATCACCCGGTGAAGGATCGCTCGAAGTACGAGGCCATCGCCGCCGCGACCGGCGCCAAGCTCACCGATGGAACCGACGGGAGCTTGTTCTTCGAGGGCGTCATCGCGGGCGAGACGTTCGAAGTGTACGTCCCCGTCGAGCACCCCGAGCGCTTTCGTGTGAGCGTGTCGGGCGCGCCGCGGTGGTTCATGGCGACCTTTCGTCGAACGTCCCGCAAAGACGCGCTCCACAAGCGTTGGTTCGGCGATCGACGGCGCACGGGCGACGCCCGCTTCGACAGCGATGTCTTCGTCGTCTCGTTCGCCGAGCGCCGGGCGCTGATGGCGTTGCTCGGCGACGCGGCGGCGCGCCAGTCGTCGATGGCGCTGCTCGATCGCGACATGATCGTGAGCATCTCGATCGAAAACGTCACTGCGAAGCCCCGTGAATCGACGGTCGAGCTCACGGCAGAGCTCTTGCGCGAGTGCGTCCCGCGGCTCGCGGTGTTGAAGAAGGCGGCGCGGCGCACGCTGCCCGAAGAAGAGCCCGCGCGAGAGAGCGGATCGATCGCGCCTGCGTGGCTCGTGCGACCGCCGCGCGCGATGGCCGCGCGCGCTGCGCAGTGGCGCGTCGCCGCAGAGTGGCTGTGGCGAGGGCTCTGGGTGGTCGGGTTTCTTCCGATGCTCTTGTGGGTTCCCCGCGACAAGGGCGCGTGGATCGCGCTCGCGATCGTCGAGAGCCTGGTGATGGTCCCGTTTGCGCTCTACGGCGTGTTCGAGCCGCACGACCGGTACGGCGACGATGACCCATGGGACAAGGGCGCGATCTGGTCGATGTCGAGCGCGATCCAATGGTTCAGCTCGTGCTTCATCGCGTTGTTTTACGCGGCGCCGATCGCGATCTGGCTCACGCTCGGCCTCAACGCGGTCGGCTCGGACCCGCCTGTCGCGCATCGCACAGAGGTGGTGGCCCTGCGCCGCGGCGGCGTGGTCGAGCTTCGCTCGTGGCGCGAAGGTGAGCCCACGGTGCGCGCGCTCGGCTCGCTCGGAGTGGCGTTTCGAGTGGGCGATCCTGCGCTCGTCCGCTCGTACCGCGGGCTCTTCGGCTGGGAGTTCATCGGTCGCGTCGAGCTCGCCCCGGACGAGAGCGCCAGCGCGACGCCGCGCTAGAACCGGCCGCCGAGGATCAGCCCCTGCGGCCCGAGCCCCAGGGTGATCCCCACCGGCGCGCTGCGGTACCCGTCGCGCGCGACCACTTCGCGGTGCGAAAAGTCGTAGCCCACGGCGCTGGCGATGAAGGGGCCCACGATGGGCACGAGCAGCCCCGCTGCGTGGCCGCCGATGGCCATCGCGAGCGTCCCTCGACCGCCCATCGCGCCGCCGACAAACGTGACCGCGAGGGGGGGAAGCACCACCCCGATCACGGTCCCCGTGATGATCACTGCGGTCTTGAACTCATCGGGCAGCCCCGCGCTCGCCCACGACCCCGTGAGCGGCGGAATGGCCGCCATCGCCGTCGAGAGCGCCATGATCCCGATGTTGGTCCCCACCGTGGCCCAGTACCGCATGTCGTCCTGCGATCGTCGCGACGAGGCGTTGCTGCTCCACGAACCCATCAGCGAGCCGTCGCTCGGCGGCGGCGGCGCGTAGCTCTGCGCGCGCGCGACGCTCGGGATCGACACGGTGATCATCAGCAAAAATGCAGGTAGAAAGCGCTTCATCGCGAGCCTGTCGCGCACCAGGGGCGCGTCGCGCCGCGCGCAGAGCGCACCACGGCGAGGTGATTGGCGACGACTCGCTCGCGCCCGTCGCTGGGTCGATTGATCACGCCTCGTCCTCGCACGAAGAGCGCGCTCGATCCACCGCCATCGAGCTTCACGCCGTCGCTCGCGCCCAAGCCCCGCAGCGCTTCGGCGAGCTCTTCGACCGTGGCGCCCGCGGACCGAGCAGCGCGCCCGTCGATCACCACGAGCCAGAGCGTCCTGCGGTCTGCCGAGAGCCCGACGCCCGTGCGGGGGTGGCGTCGACCGTCGTGCTCGACCCACGGCGAGAGCCTCACGCGCCCGTCGACGAGGACGCGTTCGCGCGCGGACAACACGTCGCTGTGCTGCAGGTCTGGCGCGTTGAAGAGCGCGGTGAGCGCTGGGATCCCGGCGGATGTGACGTCGCGAAAGACCGCGCTTCCGTCGCGGTGAATCGCGAGGATGCTGTCGTGGTGCATCCACGCCGCGGTGCTCCAGAGCGCGCCGCTCGCGCGCGAAGGGCCGGTGGGTCGCAGGTTGCTTCGCTCGAAGTAGTCGCCGTTGACGGCGACGAGCGCGCGCGCCGCGGCGGCGAAGGCGCTGACGGTGCGGCCTCCTTCGCTCGGCGACGACACGCGCAGCGTGAGCGCGGACTGACAGAGGTCCACGCGCGCGGCGAACACGCGGGCGGTGGTTCCGTCGGCCCATCGCGCGGTGCGCTCGAGGATGCGGAGGCCGGGCGCGAGCTCGCTCCATCGGTCTGCAGGGGCGGGCGCGCGCTGCGCGTGCGCGGTCGCAGCGGTCCCACAGATCATCGTGTACATCGCGAGTCGAGCGCGCATTGGAGGTGAGCGAGCAACAGTACGGCGCGCGATGGGCGCTGGCCACCGCGGCCGCGCGCGGGCGAAGAGCGAAGAGCGGAAGACCCAATGAGCAAGCGGTTTTCTCCACGGCGGGTGACGGCGAAGAGCGAACGACCCAGTGAAGAAGCGGTGTTCTCTACGGCGGGTTGGCAAACCCGCCGCGAGCGAAGAGTGAAGAAGTCCCCAGTGAAGACGTTCTTCGCTCCACGGCGGGTTGGCAAACCCGCCGCTAGCGACGGGCGACGAGCGAACGACCCGATGAAGACCCTCTTCGCTACACGGCGGGTATGAAACCCGCCGCAAGCGACGCTCGAAGCCTCGCGTCGGAAGGTGCGCGAAGCGCGCGACCACGCTCAGCGTGCGGAGCGAGCCAGCGTACGACGCGATGGACCGAGCGCGACCGCGCGCGGCAACGAGGGCGACGTTGCCCGAGTAACCGGTGCCGACCGCCCCTCCTTTTTCGAAAACGGTCGAAGAAGTTTTCGACGCAGGAGGGCCCACGTGATGCGCAACAACGAGCCCGTTGGACGCGCGGCAGGAACACCCGTTGGACGCACGGCCAGAGGACAAGCCTCCGGCCTTTGCGCGACGAAGCGTCGCGGAGCGGCCAGAGCGTTCGCCTGGCCTACGAGTGGTGCGCGGCTGGACGCGCCATCGCGCTCGCACAGCGCGTCGATCGATCCGCGTTGGGCTGGTGGTTCATTCGTGGCACCGTCGCTGGGCGCGCCTCGACGCCGGTCATGGTGGTGAACAACGCGTCACCGGTTAGGCCAGGCGAACGCTCTGGCCGCTCCGCGACGCTGCGTCGCGCAAAGGCCGGAGGCTTGTCCTCTGGCCGTGCGTCCAACGGGTGTTCCTGCCGCGCGACGCGCGACTTGTCCTCTGGCCGTGCGTCCAGCGGGCGTCGCTGTTGCGCATCACGTGGGAGGGGCGGCGCACGAGCGCAGCGCGTAAGTGCCGACATGGGGAGGATGATGGCTGCGTTTCGTGAACGAGGGAGCAAGTCGCCGCACGCGCAGTCGAGAAACGCAGCGAGTCAATCGACTCGATTCGTAACCGTGAATTCAGCAGGGTCACGGTCATCGGGTCCCGGGCGACGAGCGCGCGCTTCGCGCCGTGCGCGACCCGCGCGTCTCGCTTCACTGGCAGCGTCACGCACGCGTGACCGTCGTGCCCGGCGGTGAACCCGCTCTTCTCTGCTCGAACGCACTTCTCTGCGGATCCCCAAGAGCACCCACACCCACGTAATCAAGACCCGCTCTCACCAACCCGCTTCGCGCCGTGCGCGTCGCACGACCGTCGCGCCCGACTCGAACGCCGTTGTCTCCAGCGATCCCCACGAGGCCCCCCCAACCCGTGTCCTCTGCTCCGGCCCGAAGACACACGCTTCGTCTCCCCCACACCGCGTGGTGGCCACCGCGGCGCGCTGTCACTATAACCGCCGCCGCTGTGAGCGAGAGTCATCGATTGTTTCACTCGTTGGTCGTCCACGAGGGCTCGAAGCCCGAGCAATGGGCGCTGTTTCTGCACGGAATCCTCGGGACCGGCGCCAATTGGCGCACCTTCGCGCGCCGCGTCCTCGCCGAGCGACCCGGCTGGGGCGCGGCCCTCGTCGACCTGCGCATGCACGGAAGCTCTCAGCACCTCGCGCCGCCCCACACCGTCGCCGCGTGCGCCGAGGACCTCTTCGCGCTGCAGCCCGTCCTGCCTGGGCCCGTGACCGCCGTGATCGGTCACTCGTTTGGCGGAAAGGTCGCGCTCGCCTACGCCGCGCTCCGCGAGCAATTGAGCGTCGCGCTCGACGCCGTCGTCTCGGTCGACTCGAACCCCGGCCTGCGCGAAGACGCCAGCGGCAGCGCGCACATTCACCAGGTGTTGGACGCGCTCGAATCGCTGCCCGCGCTCGTCGCGACGCGCGATCAGTTCACCCAACACATGCGCGGCCGCGGCTTGTCGAGCGCGATCACCGCGTGGCTCATGATGAACCTCCGCCCCGTGGACGGCGGCTTCGCCGTGCGTCTCGACCTCGCCGCGATCCACGCGATGCTGCGCGACTACTTCGCGCGCGACGACTGGTCGACGATCGAGTCTCCAGGACACGCGCGCACGACGATGGTGATCGGCGGCAAGAGCCCTGCGTTCTCGCTCGAAGAGCGCGCTCGCGTGTGGGCCGCGGCCACGGCGCACCCCGAGCACGTCGCGGTCGAAGTGATCCCGGACGCAGGGCACTGGGTGCACGTGGATGCGCCCGACGCGCTGCACGCGATCGTGTGCGCCGCCCTCGAGCGCGCAGAATACCGTTGATCGAGCGGTTCAGCGCCAGCGCGACGCGGTAGCGGGCAGACCGAAGAGCCTCCCGTGCGGCGCGCGCTGGTGGCAACGCATGCACTGCGCGATGCGCCCCGAGGCTGTGATCTCTCCGCGCGGATCGACGGTCGCGTACGTCCATCCCTCGTCGGTCTCTGCCGTCACTGCGCCGCGCAGCATGACGAACAAGCCGCTGAACGCCCCCGGTTGCACGCACACGCCGTCGCGCTCTTCTGCGCACTGCGCGGGGTAGCCGTTGGAGATCGCCTCGCTCGACGGGACCTCTTGCGGCGCCCACGCTTCTTTCACGATGATCTGCTGCGCGACGTCGCGGTGCTCGACGTACGCGTTGCGGTCGAGCGCATAGAGGTAATAGACCTTGCGGCCGTGCGGCGCGCTCGGGCCGAGGTCCGGCTGCGGTCTGCTCGATGGCGGCAATCGGCAGTCGAACGGCGCCCAGCGCTGGTAGTCGTCGACGCGGCCCCACGAGAGGTATCGATCCGCCACGGCGAGCACGCGCGCGCTGATCGCGCCTTCGGTGACCGCGCGCAAGGCCTCGCTCGGACCCCCGTCGGCGCGCGCAGGCGCCCAGCCGACGCCCGCGCAGCCAGAGGGATATTGGCCCCACAGCCACGGCCGCGCGCGCAGCTCGTCGAGGGTGAGCTCGTGCCTCGTCGAGCCTCCGTCGGCGCGCGTGTACCGCGCGAAGGCGCGCGCGTTGTTGCCATCGATGCAGCCGATTTTGCGCGCGAACAGCGGCGGAAGCGCGGCGACCGTCGGCGTTGTGATCGGCTGCACGGCTTCGGGGACGCGGACGTCGGCCGCGGCGACGGACGCGGTTTCGCGTGCAGGCGCGGATTCGCGAGCGGGCGTCGGGCGCACCGGTGGAGAGGGCGCGCGCACGCACGAGAGGGCGGCGAGCGAGACGAGCGCGAGCGATCGGAGTGTCATCACAGTGGTCGAGCGAGCGAAGACGGACGAGCGTGGCCGATGGTCTGCGACACCGACGCTCACCGATCTCTCACACAGGCTGAACGAACTCGGCCAGCACGCGCTTGCTCTGCCCGATCGCAGGAAAATACACAGTGAGCTTCACCTCTCCGCCGGCCTCGACGAGCTCGACGCGCCCGAGGCCGAACTTCGCGTGCTTGACGCGCATCCCGCGCTGAAAGCCCGCTGCGTCGTCGCGCACGCCCGTGCGCGCCCCGGACTCTTTGTACGCAGGCGCTGGCTCTTCGACGTCGTACACGACGCGCGGGCCGCTCTCGGTGGGCTTGGGCGCGCTCGAAAATCCCCCGCGAAACCCGCTCGACGCGCCGCTCGACCCGTAGCCGCGGTCGCTGACCGGCGCGCCGCCGAGCCGCGGTCTGCGCACAGGAGCGTTGAGCACGTCGTCGGGCAGCTCGAGCAGAAAGCGCGAGACGGGCTGCACTTTGGTCTGCCCGAACAGCTGACGAAACGTCGCGTAGCTCATGGTGAGGCGCTTGCGCGCGCGGGTGATGGCCACGTACGCGAGGCGCCGCTCTTCGTCCATCTCGTCCGGGTCCGCGCCAGGGTTGATCCCCTTGTACGGAAACATCCCGTCCTCCATCCCCGAGACGAACACGTGCTCGAACTCGAGCCCCTTGGCGCTGTGCACGGACATGAGCGAGATCACGTCCTTCGAGCCTTTTTCTTCGCCTTCGGTGACCTCGCCCTGATCGAGCGTCACGCGCTCGAGGTAGTCCGACAGCGTCGGGTCTTCGGCCTCGTGCTCGTAGTCGCGCATCGAGCCGACGAGCTCTTGGAGGTTCTCCCAGCGGCCCTGCGCCTCGATGCTCTTGTCCGCGAGCAGCATGGCCTTGTAGCCCGTGCGCTCGAGCACTTCGACGCACAGGTCCGCGGGGGATCGTGGCGACAATTGCGCGGCTTTTCTCAGCTCGATGACGATGGTCCAGAACTCTTTGAACCGGTTGCGCGCCGCGCCGCCGACGTCGTCGGGGTAGTCGCCCGAGGCGATGAGCTTCCACAGCGTGCTCGAGCGGACGCGGGCGTGAGCGACGAGCCGGTCGAGCGAGGTCTTGCCGAGGCCGCGTGTGGGCGTGTTGATCACGCGCAAGAGCGAGACGTCGTCGTTGGGGTTCTGCGCGAGGCGGATGTACGCGAGGACGTCTTTGACCTCGGCGCGCTCGAAGAAGCGCTGTCCGCCGACGATCGTGTACGCGATGTTCTGCGCGCGCATCGCCTCTTCGATGGGCCGTGACTGCGCGTGGATGCGGTAGAAGACCGCGATCTCTTTCTTGGGGACGCCCTGGCGGATCGCTTGCCGCACGCCTTCGGCGATGCGCTGCGCCTCTTCGCGCTCGTCGCGGCAGCCCCACACGTCGAGCCGCGCGCCGTCGCCGTTGTTGGTGAACAGCTGCTTCTTCTCGCGCCGGTCGAGGCGGGCGATCACCGCGTTGGCGGCCTTCAAGATGTTGGCCGTCGAGCGGTAGTTCTGCTCGAGCTTGACCACCTTTGCGTCAGGAAAATCCCTGGTGAAAAACTGGATGTTCCTCGAGTCCGCGCCGCGCCAGCGGTAGATGGCCTGGTCGTCGTCGCCCACGACGCAGACGTTCTTCTTCGGGCCGATGAGCCTGCGGACGATGCTGTACTGCGCGGCGTTGGTGTCCTGAAACTCGTCGACCATCACGTACTCGAACCGCGACTGCAGCTCGGCGCGCACGAAGTCGTCTTGCTCCAAGAGCTGCGCGAGCTTCGAGAGCAGATCGCCGAAATCCACGGCGTTGGCCGCGCGCATCTTGTGCTCGTAGTTGGCGTACACCTCGGCCACGCGCGCCTCGTGCTCGGTCTCGGCCGCCTCGGCGAGGTCGAGCGGCGTGCGCAGGTCCTGCTTCGCGCGGTCGATCGCCGACAACACGTCCTTGGCGGCGATGCGCTTGTCGTCGAGCCCGAGGTCCTCGAGCACGCGGTTGACCACCGAGCGCTGGTCGGAGTCGTCGAAGATCGAAAACGAGTTCGAGAGCCCCACGTGCTCGTGGTAGCGGCGCAAGAGCTTGGCGCCCGTCGCGTGAAACGTGGCGATCCACAGGTCGCGCGCCGCACGCTCGCCGAGCACTCCCTTCAAGCGCTCGCGCATCTCACCCGCGGCCTTGTTGGTGAACGTGACGCACATCACGCGCCACGGCGCGACGCCGAGCCCCTTCACGAGGTGCGCGGTGCGGTAGGTGATGACGCGGGTCTTTCCTGAGCCGGCGCCGGCGAAGACGAGCAGCGGACCTTCGGTGGTCACCGCGGCCTGAAATTGCTGCGGGTTCAAGAGCGAGCGAAGGTCGTCTTCGGTCATCGTGGCAGAGGCTTTCGGCGCACCGTTGCGCAGTGAGGACAACAAAGGCTGGTCATGCACCGCGCGGCCGCGACACGCCAGCTTGTGACAGGGCCCGCTCACAGTTGACTAAATCCATCGGCGAAGGGCACTGAACACTGCCCGTCGCCGCGCGCCCCGTGCTCCAATCGACGGCATGCGCGCACGACCGCTGCTCTCGCTCGCTGCCCTCGCGTCGCTCGCTGCCGTGAGCTGCGGCGACCCCGGCGGCCCGATCGGGATGACCTGGGACGAGATCCACACGGTGTGCGCGACCTCGACGGCCATCCGCGGGATCGACGTCTCGGTCTACCAGGGCACCATCGACTGGCCCGCGGCGGCGCGGGGCGGCGTGCGCTTCGCGTACATGCGACTCGCCAACAACCTCACGCTCGACACGACGTTCGTGCGCAACTGGACCAACTCGCGGAGCGCCGGCGTTCTGCGCGGCGCGTACCAGTATTTCAACCCGCACACGGACGCGGTCGCGCAGGCCAACTTCGTCGCCGACACGCTCATGCGCAACGGGTTCGGCCCCGGCGACCTGCCGCCGATGATCGACGTCGAGTATCCCAACAGCACGTCGAACCCGCTTCCGTCGCGCGCCGCGTACACCACCAAGGTGCGCCAGTGGCTCGACACCGTTCGCGCGCGGCTCGGCGTCGAAGGGGTGATCTACACGGGCGGCTACTACTGGGACGCCAACCTCAACACCGCGGAGTTCGCCGCGTATCCGTACTGGCACGCGCAGTATCCCAACTATTTCGGCCCCGGCGACGCGCGCAATCGCATCTACAACTTCGACACGACGCCGCTGCCCCTCGGCGGCTGCCCCACGTCGGTCAGCAACCACTGGAACCAGTGGCGCTTCTGGCAGTTCGCCGGCGACAACGGCCGCGCGCCGGGCGTCTCGGGGCCCGTCGACAACGACGCGTTCAACGGGACCATGGACGACCTGCGCCGCCTCGCGCGGCTTCCAGTGATGGACGCGGGCGTCGCGACGGACTCGGGCGCTCCTCGGGACGCGACGGTGATCGACACGGGAATCGCCCGGGATTCTGCGGTCGATTCGTCTGCTGTGCGCGACGCGGGAGGCCCCATCGACGCGCGCGCAGATGCAGCGGTGGTCGACAGCGGCGCCCCGCTCGACGATGCCTCGGTCGTCCCCGACGCTGCGATCTCGATCGACGCCCGCGCGGCTTCGGACGGCGCGAGCTCGCTCGGCGATGCCTCTGGTGACAGCGGAATCCCTCTGCAAACGCAGCAAGGATGCGCGTGCACGGCGCCCGCGTCGGGCGCGCGTGGACCGCGAGGGAGCGCCGCGTTGGCCACGGTCGCCGTGCTCGGAGCGCTCGCGCGCAGGCGCGCTCGTAGAGCACACTCGCGCTGATGCAACGCTTCAAGCGGCTCTCGCTGCTCACGTCGCTGTACTTCGCGCAGGGGCTGCCCTTCGGGTTCTTTACGCAGTTTCTGCCGGTGATGCTCAGGCAGCAGGGCGTCTCGCTGCAGGCGATCGGGGCTAGCTATCTGCTCGCGCTCCCGTGGTCGCTGAAGTTCTTGTGGGCCCCTCTGGTCGATCGCTACGGCAGCGAACGCTTCGGCCGACGGCGCAGCTGGATCGTCCCCATTCAGGCGATCACCGTGGTGACCTTGATCGCGTTGTCCTTCGTGGATCCGCGCGGGGCGCTCAAGCTGTTGTTTCTGTCGATCCTGGCGTTCAACGTGCTCGCCTCGACGCAGGACATCGCGACCGACGGCCTCGCGGTAGACATCCTGCGCGAGAAAGAGCGCGGCCTCGGCAACGCCATCCAGGTCGCCGGCTACCGCGTCGGAATGATCGTCGGCGGCGGCCTCCTCCTGCCCCTCTACGAGCGCGTTCACTGGGGCGGAACGCTCCTCGCCATGGCCCTCGCCATGGCCCTCGCGAGCATCCCCATCCTCTTGCACCGCGAGCAGTCCGCGCCGCGCCCGCAGCCCTCCGTCGAGCAAGGTCCCTATCGCTCGACCAACGCGCTCTCGAGCGCCGCCAAGGGAATGCTCCAATCCGTCACCGCCTTCGGCTGGCGCCGCCCCGGCATCGTCCCCTGGGTCCTCATGCTGCTCACGTACAAGACCGGCGACTCGATCGCCTCGGGCATGGTGCGACCCTTCACCGTCGACATGGGCGCCTCGCTCGCGCAAATCGGCTGGATGCTCGGCATCCTCGGCTTCTCGATGGGCCTGCTCGGCGCCGTCGTCGGAGGCGCCCTCGTCAACGCCCTCGGCCGTCGTCGCGCGCTCGTCTCCTTCGGCTTGCTGCAAGCCCTCAGCGTGGCCGTCTACGCGTGGATCGCCTTCGCGCGCCCCTCCGTCCACGCGCTCGCCTTCGCCGCGGGCTTCGAGCACTTCGCCGGTGGCTGCGCGACCGCCGCGCTGTTCACCGTGATGATGGACGTCTGCCGCCCGAGCAAGGGCGCCACGGACTACACCGTCCAAGCGTGCGCCGTCGTCGTCGCGACCGGCAGCGCGAGCTCGCTCTCCGGCGTCCTCGCGCACGCGATGGGCTACGGCGCGATGTTCGCGCTCAGCGCGGTGCTCTGCGTGCTCGGGGTCGTGTACGTGTGGTTCGCCTTCGAGCCCGCCCGCGCGAAGCTGCACCAGGGCATCGAAGCCGAGCTCGCCGCGCACCACCCGCAGTGAGCCCGTCAGCGCCGCTCGCGGCGGACCTGCGCTGATTCGCTTTCCACCTCTTCTTCTTCTTCTTCTTCTTCTTCTCGCTGCGAGAGCGCCTCGTGCACCCAGGCAGCGCGGCGCGGCAGGTCGATCGCGCCCCTCGCGAGCGAGAGGGCCTCGTCTCTCAACGCGGGCTCGCTCGTCGCCGCGTACACCGCGAACGCGAGCCGCTCGACCTCGTGTGACACAGGCAGCGCGTCGACGAGCTCGCGCGCGTACCGCGCGGCCTTCGCTCGATCGCCAGCCACCACCGCCGAGACGAGCCTCGCCTCGAAGCGGGCCGCAGCACAGTGAGAAAACGTGGAGAAATCCTCGTCCATTCGCGCGAGCACCGACTCGCTCTCCGCCGCGCGGCCGCGCCACGCGAGGGCCACCGCGTGCTTGCGATAGAGCAGCGCGCGGTCCCTCGGCGCCCCGAGCGCCCACGCGAGCGCGAAGGCCTCGTCCGTCGCGCCTCGCTCGATCGCCCGCTCGATCGCGTAGCTCTCGCGCGAGCGATGCGCGCGCTGCACGAGCTCGTCGCGGTGCTCTTGTCGTCGCGCCTCGCGCTCGGCCCTCGCGCGGGACACCGCCGCCCACTGCAGCGCGCCCGCGAGCGCGAGGCCCGCGATCGGACCGAGAAAAACCAGCACCAACCCCAGGCTCGGCGCGCGCACCAGCGCTGCGCCGAACACGAACGCCAGCGCCTGCAGGGCCGCGAGCGAGCCCACCGTCAAGAGCCAGGGCCACGTGAAGCGATCGCGCCACGGGCGACGCGGAGCGTCGATGGGCAGGGCGTCGGAGCGGTGGTTCCAGCTCGCGTCCATCGCGCTGCTGAGCGAGGGCATCCTCGGAAGCGCCCGAGCGACGTCCGGCGCCACGCGCAGCATCCACGACTCGTGCGCACGTCGGTGCGATCCGCGCACGGTGCCCGCGCGGTACACCGCGTCGCTCGCTCGCGGCGCCCTCAACGCCGCGGCCAGCGCGCGCACCGGCGGCGCGTGCTCGGCGAAGCGCTCGGCCCCCTCGGACACCACCGCCTCGCGCTCTCCTCGCGAGCGGGCGAGCATCGCTCGGGTCAGCGCGCTCCACCCGCGCGCTGCGGCCGCGGTCGGCTCGGCCCTGGCCGCCGCCTGCGCTGCCTCCGCGTGGCGATCCGATACGCACAGCGAAAACGCCCGCAGATCGTGCACCACGCGCGCCGCGTCCGCCGCGGTCACGATCGCCTCGACCTCGTCGAGCAATCGCTCGACCGACGCGACGTCCCCGCTCTCGATCGCGACCACCACCCGCGCGTCGAGCATTCGAAGCGTCTCTCGTTCGCCCTCGCTGTACTCGGCGCGCAGGCCCGCGACGATCGCCCACGGCCGCTGCCCGAGCGTCTCTCCGATGCTGTCCCGGTGCGCGTCGATGCGCCCCCGCGCCCACCATCCGAAGCCCGCCAGCGCGGCCAACATCCACCAAGACCGCGGGTTCACCGCCACCATCGCGGCCGCGCTCGTCGCCGCCAACACCGCGGCGCGGGCAGCGCGCGCGCGCTTGCGGGCGTTGCGTCGCCGGGCCACCGACGGCGGGGCCTCGCTCTGCTGCGCGGCGGTCATCGCGTGCGCGCCAGTGTAGCGCGCGTTGAATCAACGCACTGTCCGCTTCGTCGCAGAGGGCCTGCGTGTACAATCCGCGCCGGTTTCATCTTTCGGATGGAGGTTTCGCAGCGATGCAGCGGTTCGATCGACGTTTGATTCTCGTGGGCGCCGGAGCCTCAGCGCTCGGCATCGTGCTCGGCGGCGAAGACGCGGAGGCGCAGCGCGGCAACACGATGATCTTCACGACCTCGCGCCCGCCGAGGGATTTCGTCGGCGACATCCGCGGCTGGGCCAGCGCTCGCCGCGCGACCGCGTACCAAGAAGACGTCGCCAACCACGTGTGGCGCGTGAACTTCTTCTTGTTCATGGCGCGCGCGCCCAACGTGGTCTCGCTCACGCTCACCTGGTCGAAGGTCGAGGGTCGCGTCTCGCGGTACATCTCCAACGAGAACATCAACGTCGGCGACCCGACGCAGCGGATTCTCTTTCACAACACGACGGTGCGTCGCTCGCCGGGCGAGTTCGAGCCCAACGAGCAGTACGAAGCGCAAGTGAGCCTCAACGACTCGCGCGGCGCCCGAGAGCTCGGCCGCGCGCGCATTCGACTCGAAGGCCCGGTCGAGCGTCGCGGGCCGGGCGTCGTCGACTTCACGCGCCCCACGACCTGAGCGGTCCGCGCCAATCCAACGGGGGCACCGCGTGTAACACTCGCCACGATGAACGCGCGCGTAGTGCTGCTCGGGTCTCTGCTCGTCTTGTCTCTCACGAGCGTTGCCTGTCGACGCCGGCGCACCACGGGGCCGGACCCGGCGATTCGAGTGTCCGTCGAGCTCGGGGGAGGGCAAGACGACCCTGCGGTGCCGACCCCTGAGTTTCCTGTGACGGATGTGTTCTGGAGCTCGAAGGCCAACGAGCTGCTCGACGCCTCACACTCGCTGCGGACCGTGCGATGCCCGCCCAACGGCGCCGCTGGCTCTGTGTGGGGGACGGACGTGTACACCGCGGATTCGAGCGTGTGCACCGCGGCGCTGCACAGCGGGCTGATCGACCTCGCGCAAGGCGGCGTCGTGCAGATCGTGCGAGAGAGCCCCGCGGCGAGCTACCGAGGCAGCGGGCGCAACGGCGTGAGGAGCAACGGTTTCGCTGCGTATCCAGCGGCGTTTCGCTTCTCGCGCGGGCCGCGACCAGGGCTGCTCGAAGAGCCCGTGGACGACGGTGCGGGGCGCACGCCGCCGGCTGGAGGTCCGTGGGCGCGAACGCTCCGCGATCAGCGCGGCGTCGAGACCGCGGACCCCGTCGTGTTCGAGTGCCCCGCCGGCGGCTCGGCGCACACCGTGTGGGGAACCGACGTGTATACCGACGACTCGAGCGTCTGCGTCGCCGCAGTTCACGCTGGGGTCATCACGTTTGCGCAGGGCGGGACGGTGCGCGCGTGGCGAGGGCCCGCGCAGATCGCGTTTGCCGGCAGCGCGCGCAACGGCGTGAGCACGACGAACTACGGGCATTTCGACGGGTCGTTTGCCTTCGACCGCGCGGCGTTCGCGCGCATGCCCCGCGCCCCAGAGGGCGCCACGGCGTACGGTTGGGACCAGTCGCTCTCGACGCATCGCGCCGAGCGCGTGCTGCGACAGCGCGCGTGGTGCCCGCCCAACGGCACCGCGCACACCGTGTGGGGAACCGACGTGTATACCGACGACTCGAGCGTCTGCACCGCCGCCGTTCACGCCGGGCTCATCTCGCTCGAGCGCGGCGGAACGTTCACCGTCAGCAACGCCCCCGGCCGCCCCAACTACCGCGGCGCCGCGCGGCACGGCGTGACCTCGCAAGACTACGGCGAGTTCGCGGGCAGCATCCGCCTCTCGCGCTGAGCCAACGTCACCGCGGCGTGAAGCGAATCCACGCGCCCGTCGGCGTCGTGCCCGCCGTGTCGAAGCTCACCTGCGAAGCCGCGGTCCCCGCGAAGTTCTGCAGGCCGATCGTCGCTTCGGCGCCCGAGTGCCGGTCGCTCATGTCCAGGTCCGTCATCGTGCAGTAGTGAAACTCGATCACGTTGCTCGCCTCGAACAGCTTGATCTGAAACCGCAGCTCCGCCTCGAGCCCGATCGTGTTGACCGTGTGCCACTCGACCACGAAGCGCCGCGCGCCCATCGCCCCCAGCGTCGCCGACCGCACCTGTCCGCCGGGCTCGACGGACAGGTCGTCCCAAAACGCCGCGAGCATTCCTTCGGGTGCGCCGGGGTCGGGAAGCGATGAGTTCGAGTAGTCCGTGCTCGGCGAGCCCG
>JAAFIF010000139.1 GCA_013298625.1 Myxococcales bacterium | reverse complement strand
TCGTCAACCGCGCGTGGGCGCAGATGCACGGCTGGGAGCAGCGCGAGCTCGTCGGCCAGCCGATGAGCGTGTGTCACACGGACGAGCAGTGGCGAGACGAGCTGGCTCCGGCGATCGAGGTGCTTCGGCGCGCCGGAGTGAACACGACGCGACTCGGCCACAAGCGTCGCGACGGCAGCACGTTCGGGACGCTGATGACCGGGAGCGTCGTGCGCGACGCGGCCGGCTCGCCGGTCGCCACCGTGGGCATCGCGCGGGACACGACGGAAGAGGACAAGCTCGAGGTGGCGCGTCGGCAGCTCGAGCAGCAGTTGCAAGCGGGCGAGCGCATCGCCCGGACGGGGACGTTTCGGCTCAACGTGAAGACCGAGCGCATCGAGTGTACTCCCGGGTTTGCTGCGCTGATCGGGGCGAGCGACCCGGCGACGTTGACGCTCGAAGAGGTGCGAGCGGCGATCGTTCCTGCGTACCGAGCGGCGTCGCGCGAGATCGGCGCCCGCTGCCTGACCGAGCGCGTCCGACAGCAGGCCGAGCTGCAGATTCGCAGGCGCGATGGCTCTCTGCGCTGGGTGATCTTGCAGTACGAGCCGCCCACGGATCCCGAGGGCGTCGAGCTGCTCGGAGTCGTGCAGGACGTCACTCAGCTCCGGCAAGCAGAGCACGCGAAGCAGACGAGCGACTCGCTGCTGCGGACGCTGTTCGACACGCTGCCCGACATGGTGTGGCTCAAGGACAGCGCGGGGGCGTACCTGACGTGCAACACAGCGTTCGAGCGCTTCGTGGGGCGCACCGAGGGTGAGGTGGTCGGTGCGACGGACTTCGACCTATTCGAGCGGTCGCAGGCCGAGCGCTTTCGCGAGAACGACCAGCGCGCGTTGAGCGCCGGTCGCGCGGTGATCAACGAAGAGTGGGTGCGGCTGCGCGCGGACGATCGCTGGGCGCTGTTCGAGACGACCAAGACGCCGCTGCGCGCGGCGGACGGCGCGGTCGTCGGCGTGCTCGGCGTCGGCCACGAGATCACCGAGCAGCGGGCGACGCTCGAGCGGCTCGAGCAGCGGATCAAAGAGGTTCGCTGCTTACACGACGTCACGATGTTGACCAGCGACGGGGCGGTCGAGCTCGACGCGCTGCTGCGAGCTGTAGCGAATCGACTGCCCGCGGCGTGGCAGTTTTCAGCGCGTGCGAGCGCGCGGATCACGCTCGGCGACAAGGAGTTTCGCAGCCCGCCTGCGGGCGAGCCGTCGGTGCATCAGCGGGCCGCGCTGAAGGTGGGCGGCAAGGTCGTCGGCGAGATCGAGGTGAGCTATTGCGCGGCTCCCGAGGCGCGCGACGGGCGCGGCGGAGAGGGGTTTTGCGAGCAAGAGCAAGCGCTGCTCGACGTGATCGCCGAGCGGCTGTCGAATCACATCGAAGAGCGAGGGATTCGACGGGCTCTGGCCGAGCGCGAAGTGGTGCTCGCCGCGATGGCGAGCCAGGCGATGGACGCGATGGTGCTGATCGACGAGAAGAGCGGTCGCTTCGTGGAGTTCAACGACGCGGCGGCGCACGCGCTGGGATACACGCGGGACGAGTTTGCGCGGCTGACGCTCGACGCCGTGGTCGATCGCGACGGAGAGCCAGCGCGCGGCGCGGGCGTGTACGACACGCGTCACTTCACGAAGAGCGGCGAGCCGCGCGACGTGCGCGTGAGCGCGCGCAAGCTTCGGATCGGTGGCGACGAGCACCTCGTCGCGACCTGGGCGGACATCACCGAGCGAAAGCAGATGGAAGAGCGCATGGCGGCCAGCCAGGCGCGGCTGCTCGAGGCGCAGGCGCTCGCGCGGATGGGGAGTTGGCAGTTCGACGCGACGACCAGAGAACTGCTGTGGTCCGACGAGAGCTATCGGATCTACGAGGTTCCGATCGGGACTCCGGTGACGTTCGAACTCGTTCGCTCGCTGATCCATCCGGATGATCGCGCGACGGCCGCTGAGGCGTTTTGGGGCGTGATCGGCAAGCGCAGCCAGCGTGCGTTCGAGGTGGAGTATCGCATTGCGATGGGCGACGGGCGGGTGAAGTGGCTGCTGGCGCGAGGCAAGCAAGACTGCCACGAGGACGGGGCGCTGAAGCCAGCGACGGGGACGGTGCAGGACATCACCGATCGAAAGCTCGCCGCGGAGGCTTCGCGCCTCGCTCGTGAAAAAGAGGCGGCAGAAGCGGCGAACCGAGCGAAGTCTGCGTTCGTCGCGAACATGAGCCACGAGATTCGAACGCCCCTCAACGCGGTGATCGGCTTCTCGCACTTGCTGCGAAAGCAGGTGTCCGATCCCAAGGCCGTCGAGTACCTGCACAGCATCAACTCTGCGGGGCAGAACTTGCTCTCGATCGTGAACAGCATCTTGGATTTGTCCAAGATCGAGTCCGGCGGGCTGACGCTCGAGCACATCCCGTTCAGCGTCTCGCAGGTGGTCGATCACACGCTGAGCATTTTGGCTGAGCGGGCGTCGGCGAAGGGGCTCTCGCTGACGAGCGCGATCGACGAGCGGCTGCCGGTCAGCGTGATGGGGGACAAGCTGCGCGTGGGGCAGATTCTGCTGAACCTGGTGAGCAACGCGATCAAGTTTTCGGATCGCGGTCGGGTGGCGGTGCGCGTGATCGTCGAGCGCGCGGACGGCGCGACGGTCACCGCGCGACTCGAGGTCGAAGATCAGGGCATCGGGCTGAGCGAGGCGCAGCAGCGGCGGCTGTTTCAGCCGTTTTCGCAGGCGGACGAGTCGACCTCGCGTCGCTTCGGCGGGACCGGGCTCGGGCTCAGCATCGTGAAGCACCTGGCCGCGCGCATGGGCGGGCAGGTGGGCGTGCGCAGCGCGCTGGGGCGCGGGAGCACGTTCTGGGTGACGGTCAACCTCGCGGTGGCGCCGGGGGCGTCGGGCGCGACCGAGGTGCGCTCGCTGGCGCTCTCTGCGCCAGAGTTGTTGATCGCGCGGCATCACACGGGCACGAAGATCTTGCTGGTCGAGGACGACCCGGTGAACCGCGCGCTCGCGCGCGAGCTGTTGCTCGAGACGGGGCTCGACATCGAGACCGCTGCGGACGGCCGCGAGGCGGTGGAGCGCGTGAGTTCGCGCGAGTACGCGCTGGTGCTGATGGACGTGCAGATGCCGGAGATGGACGGGTTCGACGCGACGCGGGCGATTCGCGCCACGGCTGGGCGCGAGCGCACGCCGATCGTGGCGATGACGGCCAACGCGTTTCTCGAGGACCGCGAACGCTGCTTCGCCGCCGGGATGAACGACCACGTGAGCAAGCCGATCGACCCGCAGGAGCTGTACTCGGCGCTGCTGCGCTGGCTTCCGAAGCGCGTGGAGTCTGCGCAGGACGCGCCTGCGCGATCGCTCGACGAGCTCGACCCGCGGCTGCGCGCGATCGAGGGCCTCTCGCTCGACCGCGCGCTTCAGTCGGTGCGCGGTCGAGCGTCGTCGCTGCAGCGGCTGCTCGCGCTGTTTGCCGACGAGCACGCGCGCGACATCGAGGAGATTCGTCGCAGCGTGGCATCGAGCGATCGCTCGCAGGCGCGCCGGTTGGCGCACACGCTGAAGGGCCTCGGCGGAACGCTCGGCGCAGCCGGTCTT
The DNA here is from genome assembly GCA_013298625.1 of Myxococcales bacterium. GTDB lineage: Bacteria > Myxococcota_A > Polyangia > Polyangiales. The sequence goes on along the minus strand of JAAFIF010000139.1, from coordinate 13,316 downwards.
CAGTCGCGGGCGAGCGCGCTCGAGCTGGCGCTGGGCGGCGGCGACGAAGCGGCGATCGAGGCGCAGATCGACGCGCTCGAGGCGGCGCTGCTGCCGCTGCTTCGCTCGATTCGCGCGGCGCTCGACGGCGCGCGAGCGCAGACGGTGTTGGTTGATCGGCAGCGGTGGAGCGCGGCGCGCGACGAGGTTGCGCTGTTTGCAGCGCGGCTGGCGATGGACGACGCGAGCGCGAGCGCGCTTTGGCAGAAGAACGAGGCGTTGTTTCGTGCGGCGTTCGGCGCGGAGTCCGACGCGATCGCGATCGCGCTTCAGCGCTTCGAGTTCGAACGAGCGCTCGCGGTCGTCGAGCGAGTTCGGCGCGAGCGTGACGCGTCGGAGGGTGGTTGAGCGCCCCTGGTCGAGCGGCTCAGTCCCACCACAGGCCCCATCCGCCGCACTGAAACAGCGACCAGGCGAGCACGAGGACCCCTTCGCTGCCGCAGTCGGGCGCGTACGCGAGCTGCTCGCTGACGAGCGTGGCGAGCGCGCGGAGCGTGCGTGGAGGGCGCGAGACCACGGCGTCGATCGTGGCCTGTCCGATGAGCAGCGGACGCGCTCCGTAGGCGTCGGACCATCGCGCGAACGCGGCGCGGTGCAGCGCGGGGGCGGGGCAGTCGTTGAAGCTGCCGAAGCCCAGGGTCGCGAGCGACTCGCACGGCGCGGTCGCGAGCACGACGACGTGGACTCTTCCTCGGCCCGCGAAGGCGCGGAGGACCGAGACTTCGTCGACGCCGGCAGAGTAGGGGCTGGGGGAGAGCAACAGCGGGGCTGCGCCGTTGGCGCTCGGCGGGGCTTCTTCTTCTTCTTCTTCTTCTTCTTCTTCTTCTTCGCTCGCGACCGAGAAGAGATCGTCGCGCGCGACGTCGTCGCCCGCCTCCCAGGCTGCGAGCTGTTCTGGCGACAATCGCGCGAAGTCTTGCTCGAGCTGGTCGCCGACCACCGAGCGAAGGCGCTCGAAGAGGGCGAGGACGCGGCGCTCGACGGTGTCGTCGTCGCGCGTCGAACGCTCGGCGAGCCACTGTGCGAAGTCGTTGGGCTGCGCGGCGAGCGCGTCGCGCCACCACGTGTATTCGCCGGGACGCTCGGCGCAGCGGAGGGTCTCCCAGGCGTCGGGTTCGACGAGGACCGCGCTCACGAGCGCTCCTTTCGCGCGGAGCTGCTCGACGCGCTGCCACTCGACGATGGCGGCGGCGGTGGCGATCGGCTCGCTGACCGCGGCGGGGACGAAGAACGCTTCGTTGACTGCGCTCTCGTCGAGGATCGAGAGCGCCGCGCCGAGCTCGGTGAAGCGCGCGCGCGAGTGCGAGGATTCGAGCAGCGCGATGAGCGCGTCGGCGTCAGCGGGGCCTGTCATCGCGGCGGAGTGTCGCACGCCTCGCGCGAATCGAGCTGCTCGTCGAGCGCCAGTCCGAGCGCGGCGAGCGCGTCGGCGTCGAGTCGCAGCGCGGCGACGACAGCGGCCTCGTCACCGTTGAACCCAGCGTCGTTGGCGGCCTTGCGCAGCGCGAGCACGATGGGGTCGATCGAGCCGCGATCGCGAGGGTCTTCGCCGATGACCCAGAGCACGAGCGTGTGCGCGCCGAGGCGTCGGAGGGCCGCGAGCTTGTCGCGCTGCGACCTGGCGATCTTCACGTCAGCGAGCGCTCCGAACACGACGGCGACGAGCGGGGCTGAAGGGTCTTCGGCGATGGTGCGCGTGTCTCGTCCAGACCAGGGCTCGAGCACGTACTCGCGCAGCGGCGAGGCGAAGGCGCCGTGCAGCGTGAGCGGCGCGAGCCCGTCGCCGATCACGACGTTGTCCTCTTGCGCGAGGCTCCCGATGAACGCGACGGTGCCTCGCGGTCGACCGAATGGGTCGCGGGCGCGCTCGACGGCGGGCGCGACGGCGGGGGCAGCGCCATTTCTTGCGGCGCGTACGGCGAGGATCGCGTCGCAGCGGGCTTGTGCGAGGGCGCTTAGCGCGCGCTCATCGTCGATCGTGACGGAGCTCGCGCGTCGCCGAGCGAGGGCGACGCAGGCGGCTTCGACGTCGACGTCGATCGCGCATCGCACGTGGAGCCAGACTTCCCACGGCGGATCGTCGGGCCGCGCGTCGGAGGAGAGCTTCGGGTCGGGCGCGACGATCGCGCGCACTGCGCCTTTGCCCGGCGCGAGGGCGGCGCCGCAGCGCCTGCAGTGTGGCGTGCTGCTGACTGCGCTGGCGATGGCGAGCTGGCGCAAGAGCATGTGTGCGGACGATACCGTGGGGTCGAAGCTGTGTGCTGTCAGAGTCCTCGCGGATTTCGGCGTCGATGCGCGCTGGGGTCGCGCTACGGTCGCGGCTCGATCGCGCGGTCGGCGCGCAGAGAGGGAGCGGAGGACTGTGGCGAAGCGTGGCGGCGACGAGGTGACGGTGACTCGAGGGCGCGTGTTGTTCGACGCGGACGAAGAGCTCGACGACGTCGAGGCGAGTCCTCGGGATGTGTCGGCGATCACCGCGGCGATCACGGGCTATTGGGAGGCGTACCTCGCGATGGACGCGCGGGCCTTGGGGGCGATGCTGGACGGATCCGTCACGCGGATGAGCCAGCGCACGCGGCAGGTGCAGCAGGGAGCGGCGTCGGTGCTCGCGGGGCTCGGCGCAGAGTGGGAGGCGTTCGAGCGGCCGGGCAACCGCATCGCTGAAGAGCTCACGCTGCGCACGATGGAGATCACGGTCGACGACGAGCGCAACGCGAACGCGGCGACGGTGCTGTATTGGATCGAGGTCGAAGGAGGGGCGCGGTGGCACTACGACGACCAGGGCGTGGTGCTTCAGGCGTGGTTGAAATCACAGGGATCTTGGAAGTTGGCCCACCAAATCGACGGCTGGTCGACGGACTACGACCTCGATGAGGACGACTACGGCGAGGCGCCGACGTTCGTCTTCGACTACGTGTACCCAGTGAAGGACCTGCAGCGCGCGGTGGCGTTTTATCGCGCGGTGCTCGGCGCGCCGGACGTGGTCAACGAGAGGCAGGCGTTCTTCGGGCTGCGCGGCGCTCGCTTCGTGCTCGACGCGGGCGGTCTGTGGGGGCACGCCGAGGTGCGCGACGCGCTGCCCAACGGCTACGCGGTGATCTACGTGCGCGACCTCGAGCAGTGCAGGGCTCGTCTCGCGCGAGAGCGGGTGACGTTTGTGGCCAACAGCGCGACGACGACGCTGTCGTTCGCGGGGGACGCAGCGATCGCCGTTCAGGACCCGAGCGGAAACGTCGTCGTGATGGCGCAGCGCAGCGACGCGCTGGTCGCCAACGCACCGGCGCCGGTGGTGGTCGGGCTCGAGGGAGAGGGCACGTTCGTCGCTGCGACGCGCAAGCTCGCCGAGGCGTGGGTTCGACAGGACGCGCAGAGCATCGTCAAGATGCACAACAGCGACGCGCAGTGGTTCGACGGCACGTTGACCGCGGTCCGCGGCCTCGAGGCGGGCGGAGGCGACCTGTCGCGCGCGCTGCGCGAGGTGTATTGGCCGCTCTACGATCGCTCGGCGCACGGTCTGTGCGTGCGGCTCGAGGCCTCGCAGGTGCACGAGCGCAAGGTCGGCGACAGCACGGTGGTGAGCTATTTGCGGACGCTGACCGGGACGGGGCCACATCCGTTTCGCAGCAGCGCCTTTGTGACGCACGTGTTCGAGGACGAGCGGACGGTGTCGTACACGCTCATCGTCGACGCGACGCGCAGCGAAGGCCTGGTGATCGAGCTCGACTACACGGGACATCCGGTCGAGGACCTGCGGCGCGCGCAGCAGTTCTACAGCGGGACGTTGGCGCTCGGAGAGCCGTACACCGATGACGAGTGGCGCGGCTGGTGGAGCAACCTCGTGGTGTACGGCGCGTACACCGCGTCGCGCGCGGACGACGGCGTACCGGTTGCGGGGCGCAGCAACGGATACGCGAGCTTCTGGGTGCGCTCGGCGGACGAGACGCACGCGTTCTTGCGGTCGAAGGGCGTGAAGTTTCCGGTGATTCCGGCGATCAACGACAAGCCCGGCATCGACGAATACCCAGGATATCGCCAGGTCATGTCCACCGACAGCGAGGGAAACATCGTGGTCTTCACGGAGTACAGCGGCCGTCCGAAGTGAAGCGATCGTCGCGCGCCGCGCTGGGGAGAGTGACGTTCAGCGAAGGCTGATCGGGCGACGAATGCTCTCGACGCGGCCGCCGCGCTCGATCGTGACGATGACGACGCCCGCGCGTGGCGTCGAGGGCACAGAGGTCTCGATGCCGAACGCTTCGCCGCGTCGAAGATCGATGTCGTCGCGTTGCTCGTGGATCCAGACGTTGGGCCCCGAGCGAAGTTCGACCGCGCGAAACGCGAGCGGCGGCCCCGAGCATCGGTTGATGCGCACGGCGATGGAGCGCTCGCAGCGCTCGCGTCGCGCGTCGCAGCCCGCGCGCGTGCGCAGCGAGACCCGCAACGACATCGCGCTCGCGCCGCGCCCGCAGGAGGTGGGCGCGATCCACCATCGGTGACCCGTGCCCGAGGCGACGCCGACGCCGCCTCCGATCGAGCGCGGCTCGTGCGCTGCGAGGGCGGGCGCGGGCCGCTGTTGCGCGTCACATTCGCTCGACGCCCGCAAGGCTGCGCTGAGCGCGATCGCGACGCTCGCGGCGGCGCGACGGTGGATGCTCGAGGGGGACATGGTGTGTGCGCAGACAACGAGAGCGGTCCGTTGTTCGCGATGGCGTCTCGAAGTGGCAGCGCGCGCTGAACGCGCGGCGGGCGCGACGCGCGGGAGGAGGGCTGTCTGCAGAAGGGACGATCGCGAGGCTGCGGCGAGCGCGTGTGATCGGGCGGAGCAGCGCGGGTGTCTCGGCGAGCACGACGGTCACGCGCGAGGCTGGCGGTGAAGCGAGGCGCGCTCGAGCGCACATCGCGCACGGCGCGCTCGATTGGGTCTTTGAATACATGGGCGTGGGTCTCCGTTCGGGACGCCACGGAGAAGCGCGTGTGAGCAGAGCAGACCGAGTTCACCGCCGGGCACCACGGTCACGCGCGAGCGACGCTGCCGGTGACCCAAGACGCTCGCGCACGCGTCGCGCACGGCGCTCAGCGCGCGCTCGTAGCCCGGGAGCCTCTGACCGGGACCCCTGCGAATACACGGTTACGAAGAGAGTAGATTGGACTCGCTGCGTTTCCCGACTGCGCGTGCGGCGACTCCCTTCGCAGATTTCGGGACTGGCCTGATTTCGTCCCTCCTCCGTCCTCGCAGAGCCTCGGCCGTCGGCAAATCACGCGTAGTCCCGAGGCGCGATGGCTTCGCCACTGCGATGTGCTTCGGTCCTCGGCGCACGCTCCGTCGTTCACGAAACGCAGCCATCATCCTCCCCACCTCGGCGCTTACGCAGTGCGCTCGGGCGCCGCCCCTCCTGCGTCGAAAACTTCTTCGACCGTTTTCGAATAAGGAGGGGCGGTCGGCACCGGTTACTCGGGCAACGTTGCCTGCGTTGCCTGCGTTGCCGCGCTCGATTCACCGCATCGTACGCCCGGTCGCTGCACACGCTGAGCGTGGTCGCGCTCAGCGCGACCTTCCGACGCGAGGCTTCGAGCGTCGCTAGCGGCGGGTTTGCCAACCCGCCGTGGTGCGCCCCGGGTCTTCACTGGGCTCTCGTTCCTCCGTCGCTAGCGGCGGGTTTGCCAACCCGCCGTGGAGACGATCGCTTCTTCATTGGGTCGTACGCTCGTCGCGATCACCCGTCGCTAGCGGCGGGTTTGCCAACCCGCCGTGGTGCGAAGAGGGGCTGCATCGGGCTCTCGTTCCTCCGTCGCTAGCGGCGGGTTTGCCAACCCGCCGTGGAGAAAACCGCTTCTTCACTGGGCCGTACGCTCTTCGCCGTCACCCGTCGCGAGCGGCGCCTTGGCCAACTCGTCGCGCGCAAGACCGGGGCCCTCCACGGGGCTCTTCTCGAGCATCGCTCACCGTCGCTCACTGCACCGTGAGCCCTGCGCCGCCGAAGGTGATCGCGCGTCCGCGCGCGCCTGCGGTCCACTGGCGCGTCGACGATTGTCCGCCGCCTCCCCGAAAGAACACCCTGCGTTCTTCGCGGTAGACGCGCGCTCCGGCGGCGTCGTTGACCGTCGTGATCGTGCGCGTGACGCGCGCATCGTCGTCGGTGCTCCACGACACGTACACGCCGGGCGCCTCGGGAACCGCCGCCTCCGGCGCGAGCTCGATCGCTGCGCTGGGCGCGGCGGGCCTCCACCCGCGCGGCTCGCCGCCGGGGCCCGATCGAGCGCCCCCGCAGCGCACTGGCGTCGTGGTCCACGGGATCGTCCTGCCGTTCGCGAGCGCGAGGGTTACGCGATAGGCCGCGCCCACTTGCGGCGCCCACCCTCGCGGGCTGAACGCGATCGCCGCGCCGCCGTAACCTCGGCGCAGCGGTCTCTGATCGATCGCGAGCGCTTCGCCCGTCCGGGCGTCCTCGACGCGCACGCTGGCGCCTTGCACGTCGATCGCGCCGTCCTGAACGCTCCACTGCCCAGTGCGAAAGTTCGCGATCGGCGCGAACCCAGGGTTCGGAAACGCCACGACAGCGGGCCCGTCGCTCGTCGTCGACACCGCGCTTCGGGCGCGCATGCAGAGCGCGCGCGCGGTCGCTCCGAGGGTCGTCGGCGCGAGCCTTGGATAGAGGCACCAGCGACGGTGGCCCAGGCTCTCGACGGTCTCGTTGACGAAGTTCTCGATCGCGCTGGCCGCGTCCATTCCCGGTGAAATGAGCGTGAGATTCGAGCTCGCCGCGCCGCGCGCGCCGTCGGGCGTGTGGCACTCCCAGCTGGGGGACGGGTTGTGATCGAGGCGTTCTGCGCGGTCCATCATCACCGCGCAGTCGCCGACCTCGCGCTCGAAATCCGATTGCCAACGCACCGACGAGACGCCCGAGAGCCATCGAAACGCGTCGAGCACGCGATGCGCGTCCGCCAGCGCTGCCGGGTGCACGGCGGGTCTCGCGCACGTCGCGTCGGCGCGCGTCGCCCACTCTGCCGGGGCGGTGGGCGTTTGTGCCTGCAACCAGCGGTCGCACACCTCTCGCTCGGTGCGCGCTTGCAGCGCCTCGAGCGACGCTCCTCGGGCGCTCGTGTCGGCCGCGCTGGCCGCCGCTGCGTCAGGTTGCGTGGTCGTGACCGCTGTCGGGTCGCGCACGAGCTGCCAGCCCGACGGAGCGCCCGCGTCCGCGGCGACGGGGGGCTTGGGTGGCCTGCCTGCGGGCCGAACGAATCCTCGGGCTTCCATGCGCGCTGCAGCCAGCGTTGCGCCCGCGACGAGCGACGCCACGGCCGCGAGCGCGCAGACCGAGGGGCGGCCGCGCTGCGGCGACGGCGCGTTGGGCGTGACGTCGTTCATCGTGCGCATTGTTGCAGAACGTACGCCGCGCGCGAGCCGCGCTCTGACCGCGCTGGCGGCGCTGCGGTGTCAGTCTCGCTGACGGACCGAGAAGTGCGCGGGCTGGTCGGGGTTGCTTCGGATGCTCGCCGCGAGTTCGCGGGCGCGGCGCGCGGGGCGGCCCTTTGCTTTGGCTGCGACGTCGAGCGCGGGCAGGGCGCGCTCGCCGATGTCGGTCAGCGCGAGCAGCGCGGATCCGCTCACCATCTCTCCGCGGGTCTTCGAAGCGAGCGCCGCGATCAACGTGGGCACGTGCGCGTCTGCGTCGTCGTCGATTCCAAAGAGCGCCCAGTGCGCTTGCACGCGATCTCCGTCGTCGTCGCTGTTGGCGAGGCGCTCGAGCACCGCGCGCGCGGCGTCCCAGCGGCGTCCGAGCTTCATCAGGGCGCGGACGGAGGTCTGCTTCGACTCGGGCAGGAGCACCGTGGTGACGTTGGCTTCGAGCGCAGCGAGGGCGCGAACGTTGCCCGCGCCGCATCCGCCAAGGGCGGTGCACGCCGCGTGAAACGGCCGCTGTCCGCTCCAGTACCGGCGCGTCGCGCGCTCTCGCTCGATCACTGCGAGGACAGGGTCGACCGCGCTCGGCGCGCCCGAGCGCCCGATCAGCTCGAGCGCCAGCGGGAGCACGTTCAGGTCATCGAACACCAGCGCTTCGAGCAGCGGCTCGACCCAGCGCGCGTCGATCGTGGGGCTCTTCGCGAGCTCGGTAAGGGCCTCGTAGCAGGCCGCGGCGTCGCGCGCGGCGATCGCGGTGGTCAGCGATTGCATCGCGGGGATCGTAGCGCGGTGCTCGCCGTGGTTGCTGCGCGCAGCGCGAGGCGATGCCGCGCCCGCGTCAGCGCTTGCTCGTGAACGAGGCCCACAAGCTCGGGTAGCGCAGGCCGTATCCGAGCCACGCGAGCGCGCCGAGGACGATCGCTGGCGCCGACTGTGCGGGCGAACCTTGCACCAGGTGCGCGACGATCGCGCCGCCGAAGTAGCCCGTCACCAGCAGCACGCCCAGCGACGCGGTGCGCGGAACGAGAAACAGCACCGCGCTGCCCAGCTCGATCGCGCCGATCATCGTCACGTAATCGCTGAGGTGCAGCGACGCGAAGTTCGCCACGATGGGCGCGGGCTTCGCGAACTTTCCGATCGAGCTCAGGATCATCATCACGCCGACCACGCCGGTGAGCCCGACGCCCAGCTTGCTCGGTTTCTTGTCGGCCGAAATCGTCTCTGTCATGGCGCGGATTGTCGCCGTCGAACGCCCTCGCCGAGCGTGAAGAAACGCGAATTCACCGGCTCGGCGGGGGCGGGGGCATTCCTTCGGGGCGGCAGAACAAGCGCGCGTCCGTGAAGGTCTCGCACGTCCCGCTGATCGTTCGTCCGTGGAAGCTCACCGTGCAGGCGTCGTTGGCGCGCCGCCCGTCGCACGCCGTGAAGGCCTCGGTCGGCGGCTGCGGACGCTGGCCGTTCTGGGGAGGCTGTTGCTGCTGCGCCGTCGCGTACCGCGCGGCAGAGAGCAACCCGAGAGAGACCGTAGCGATGGTGGTGGCTCGAATGAAGTTCATGGAACGCTCCTGTGTTCGGTGGTGCACAACACGCCCGTCGTCGGGCCTGTACAACGAATGCTCGGCGGGCTCGCTGGAGTCCCGATCGCAACGAATCGCAGCAATTTGCTAGACCGATGACGCGCCTGCGATACCGTCAATGAATGGGATGGCGAGGAGCAGTTCGCTCGTTGGCGGCCGCCGGTCGACGCGCGGCGAGGGAGGCCGAGCGCAGCGCGCGGGCGGCGCAGAAGCAGCACCAGCGCGCGGTGCGGGAGCATCAGCGCGTCGCGCAAGCGCAGCACAAGTCGCTGAAGAGCGCGCTCGCGACGATCGAGAAGCAACAGGCGCAAGAGCACGCGCGGCTGCAGGCCGAAGAGTACGAAGCGCGCGTGCAGGTGCTTCGATCCGTGCACGCCGATTGCTCGCCTGTGATGGACTGGCCGCGGCTCGCGACGCAGCCGTCGCCCCCACCGCCGACGATCAACACGTACGAAACGGACCTCGCGCGTCGGGCGCTGGCGTCGTATCAGCCGTCGTTTCTCGATCAGACGTTTGGCGGCGCGCAGGCGACGCGCGCGAAGCTCGAAGCGCAGGTCTTTGCAGCAGAGCAGCGGGCGAGCGCGGCGCACGCGGCGGCGTGGGCTGGATGGCAGCACGCGGTGGCGCTGCTTCAATGGCAGCAGCGCGTCGCGGGCGGGGTGCTCGGCGGCGACGTCGAGGCCTACCGCGCGGTGCTCGAGTATTGGGATGTGTTCGACGAGCTCGAAGAGCTCGGCTCAGCGGTCGAAGTGCCGTACTTGTCCTCGCGAGAGGCGGAGATCGACCTGTACGTCAACGGCGACGACGTGATCCCCACCCAGAGCCTCACGCTGCTCGCGAGCGGAAAGCTCTCGACCAAGGCGCTCGCGACGGGCGTCCGCAACCTGCTGTTCCAAGACTACGTGTGCGGAAGCGCGCTTCGCATCGCGCGCGAGCTGTTCGCGGTGCTGCCGCTGCAGCGCGTGCTCGTACACGCGATCGTCGATTTGCTCGACGCCTCGACGGGGCAGATCGAAGCGCAGCCGGTGCTGTCTGTCGCGATGCCGCGGTCGACCTTCGCTCGGCTCAACTTCGCTGCGCTCGACGCGAGCGACGCGATGAAGAACTTCTCGCACGCGATGTCGTTCTCGAAGACGGCGGGCTTTCGAACGATCGCCGCGCTCGACCGCGCTGCGCTGCCTCCGGCGTAGGCGCTCGCGGCTGCTCGCGCTGCTCACGGCCGTGTGCTGGATGATCAGCGCGCGCGCTTCGTCGTCTTCGCGGGCTTGGCCGTGGTGGCCGGAGCGATCGCCAACGCGTGCAACAGCGCGCTGACCGCTCGTACGGCGTCTTCTGTGGCCTGTTCGCGCGAGGCGGTCCCTTCGAGCCACGGATCGAGCGCGGCGCGTCCAGCGGCGACGACCACGCGCAGCACCGACGAAGCGCGGCGAGGCGAGAGCGCGCCGAGCGTCGAGAGGTGGCGCCTCCAGGGATCGAGCAGCTCGTCGAGCGTCGAGCGTCCGAGCCGAGCGAGCTCTGGTTCGACCGCGTGCGCGTCGAGCAACAGCCACGGGCCCGCGCCGCGCGCTTCGATCGCGTCGCAGCAGGCGCTGACGAAAGCCTCCGTGGCCTGGTCGAGCGTCCCGGGCCAGCCGCGCACGAGCGCCTCGTGAAAGCGCGCCCCGAGGTCCGCCGCGAAGTCCTCGAGCACCGCGCGGACGAGCGCCTTTCGCGTGGGAAACAGCCGGTACACCAGCGGTCGCGACACCCCGGCGCGCTCGGCGACCTCTTTGATCTGCACCATTTCGAGCCCGTGCTCGGTGAGCAGCTCCGACGCGAGCCGAACGAGCTGCGCGCGCCGCGCTTCAGGCGCGACCCTCGAGCCCGTGCGATCAGAAGCTGCGCGCGTTCGTCGTGCCGTGGCCATGAGCGAGGGTCACTGTACTCGCGCGACGGGCTCGGCGTCCGCGTGGACACTGTGTATCGAAATGCGTTACACGGAGTAACGAAACGCATCCCATCAACGCACGGGAGGTCGGCTTGGCTTCATCGAACGGGTTGTCGAAGCGCGCGGCGCAGTGGGCGGACGGCGCGGTGGTCGTGGGCCTTCCGCTGCTCGGGTTGCTCGCGCCGGATCATCGAGCGCAGTGGTATCTGGCGCTGCTCGTGGGCTTCGGCGGAGTGCTCTTCGCCGTCGCGGGAGGCGCGGCGGTTGTCACCGCGTGGGGAGAGCGGCAGACCGTTCGACTCCAGGGCGTGCGCCGCGGCAGCGCTCGACTGGCCGAAGGCCTCTGGGACACGAGCCTCGCGATGTGGGTGGCGGCGTGTTTGCTCGCCTGGCCGCTGTGGCGCGCGTGGACGGGGCGTCCCATCGGGCTCGTGTGGTCGCTGCGCGAAGCGGGCGGCTGGCCGGCGATTCCGCTGACGGTGCTCGGCGTGCTCGCGCTCGACGCGTGGCTCTATTTCAAGCATCGAATCCTGCACAGCCGCGCGCTGTTCGCGTTTCATCGCGGGCACCATCACTACCGCGACCCCAACGCGCTCTCGGGCTTCTCGGTCGGCCCCGTCGAAGCGCTGCTCACGTTCTGGCCGCTCTTGCTCGTGGCGCACCCGAAGGCCACGCACTGGGCGCCGCTGTACTTCGCGCTCGTGGGCGGCTTCATCCTGCTCAACTTCTATTTGCACTGCGGCGTGCGCATCGCGGCGATCGAAGCGCTGCTCGCGCCGGTGCGGCTCAACAGCTCGGTGTTTCACAACAAGCACCACGCCAACGCCGAGGTGAACTTCGGCGAGGCGTTTACGATTTGGGACCACGTTTGCAAGACGCGCGAAGAGGACAAGCGCGGGCGCGCATCCGTCGATGGCTCGCTCTGACAACGCTGTCGCGCTCGAGCGTCGAGCGCGTGGCGCAGTGGCGCACCAGCAGCGAGCGGGTTCGCATCCGCGCCCGCAGTGAGCGCCGCGGAAACCTCCTGTGAGCGAGGCCGTTGTCGCCGTCGAGCTCGCTGGCCCTGCGCGTGCACTGATCGAAGCGAAGCGGGCGCGGGGTGCGCTCGCAGCGGGAGGTGCAGCGTGAGTCGAAGCTCAGGGTTGGTGCTCGTGTGTGGTGCGTTGAGCGCGGGGTGCCCGCCGTCGGGCTTCGGCACGCCTGACCGACCGAGCGCTGCGAGGCCCGACGGCGGGTTCGACGGCGGCGAGCGGACCTTTCCTGACGTGTTTCTGGCACAGGACCCGGTGTTTCGCCGCCCGGCCGCGGGCTTCGTCCGTCGCGCGCCGGACGAGGTCGTGAGCGCCGCCGCGCCGCCGCCAGCGATCTCCGGCGGCAACATGATCGCGACGCGCGACGAGCGCGCGCTGGTCGTCGGCGACAGCGATCGCGACGTCGTGTGGGTCCTGCGTCCGGACGCGACGGTCGTTCATCGCGTCGAGCTCGCGTCGGGCGACGAGCCCGGCCGCCTCGTCGAGGACAACGCAGGGCGGGTGCACGTCGTGCTCCGTGGTGCCGGGGAGATCGCGACGGTGGACCTCGCAATGGGAGCGCTCGTTCGACGCGTTCGCGTCTGCCCCGTCCCGCGCGGAGTCGCCTTCGATGCTGCGGCGGACGCGCTCAGGGTCGCCTGCATGGGCGGCGAGCTCGTCACTGTCTCGCTCTCGAGCGCAGAGACTTCGACGGTGCAGCTCGAGCCCGACCTGCGCGACGTGGTCGTCCGCCGCGACGACCTGGTGGTGAGCACCTTTCGTCATCCGAAGCTCTTCTTTCTCGATCGCGCGCTGCGCGTGACCGGCTCGATCGACCTCGCGAACGTGCCGGGCATCGGCCGTGGAGCGAACACCGCGTGGCGCATGACGCTCTTGTCGAACGACAGCGTCGCGGTGAGCCTGCAGCGCGCGACGACCTTCGCGATCCCGCTCGTGCCCAACGCGTACGCCGAGCTCCCCGAGCCGATCACGAGCGCGGTGGTCGCGGTTGTGTCCCAGCCTGGCGCCCAGATCGCCACCGGCCGTGACGCGCGCTCGCTGCCGGTGGACCTGCTCGAGCTCGCCCCGGGTGAGCTGGTGATGGTGAGCGCGTCGGGGCAGGGAAACGGGCTCGAAGGCGCGGCCAGCGGCCCGTTCTCTGCGCTCGCCAACGCCAGCGTTTTTGGCGCGACGGTGAACTTTCGTTCGATCCCCTTCGCGGGCCGGCTGACCGCTGCTGCGCGGCTCGGCTCGCGCCCGTTCTACTTCTCGCGCGAGCCAGCGGGCCTCGTCGACCGGGCTGGCGCGTTGCACGCGATCGAGGGCGCTCGCTCTGTCGCGGACACAGGGCACGATCTCTTTCA
>JAAFIF010000171.1 GCA_013298625.1 Myxococcales bacterium | reverse complement strand
GTGCTGCATCCGCAACCTCGGTCGCGCCCCCGCCTGCGCGTTCTGGAACTGAACCTCCCATGCCAAGAGCCACTGCGAGCGACGGCGTCGGCCTTCACTACCACGTGGTAGGTGAGTCCGGCCCGTGGGTGGTGTTCATCCAAGGGCTGAGCCTGAGCGGGCGGTTCTGGTTCGACATCCCCGAGCGCGTCTCGCGCACGTACGGCGTGCGCTCGATCGTCTTGGACAACCGCGGGATCGGCCGCAGCGACCGCGTGTCCAAGCCGTTCTCGATGCGCACGATGGCCGACGACGTCGCCGCCGTGCTCGACCACGCCGGCGCCGAGCGCGCCACGGTGGTGGGCATCTCGATGGGCGGGATGATCGCGCAAAACGTCGCCATCCTGCACCCCGAGCGCACCGAGGCGCTGTGCCTCTTCGCGACCACCGCGGGCCTACCACTCGGTAAGCTGCCCGGTCCGCGCGCGCTGCAGCTGCTCGTGCAGATCCCCTTCGCCAAGGGGCGCGCCGGCGGCGCCCTCGCGGCCGAGCTGCTCTTGCCGCCGGGCAAGCGCGCGCAGGCCGAGCAGCTCTTCTCTCGTTGGCCCGATGCGTTCGCGCAGGACCCGCAAGAGCCCCGGTCGTTCTTTCTTCAGATCGGCGCGATCCTGCGGCACTCGACGGGCGCGAGGCTCTCGTCGATCAGCGCGCCCACGTCGGTCGTGGCCGGAGCGGCGGACATCTTGGTGCTCCCGGTCAACTCCGAGCGCATCGCAGCGAAGATCCCTGGCGCCGAGCTCGAGCTCATCCCCGACGTCGGCCACTCGATCTTCACCGAAGATCCGCAGGCGATGGACCGCGCGCTCACCCGCGTGTGGCGGCGGCTCGGCCGGGCGTAGCGCTCGCGTAAAGGGCGCGCAGCTTCGAGAGCGTGCGCTCGGTGCGCTCGTCGGGGACCGCTCGCTCGAGCATCGCGGCGAACACCTTCGCCGTGGGCTTGTCCTCGCGTCGCAGCAAGAACGCCAGCGCGGACAGCGCCGTGTCGCTCGTCCGCGCGTTGACCTGCGCCGCCCATCGCTCGGCCTCGCGCCGCAAGAACGCCAGGCCCCCGTTGTCCGCGTGGCTCTCGATCCGGCGCGCGGCGCACACGGCGAGCTCGAGCCGTCGCAGCCGGTCGAGCTGCGCGAGGGGGCCGAGGGTCTCGCTCACGAACGCTTCGTACTCGGCCCAGTCGTCCATGCAGAGCCCCAGAAAGCACAGCGCGCCGGGGGTGTTGCTCGGATGCTCAGCGGGGTGCTCGCGGCCCTCGCGAACGAGCGCTTCGAAGTACTCCCGCAGGGCAGGGTCGATCGACGCAGAGAGCTTGGTGTACAGGGCGTTGAGCGTCGATGCGTCGCCGCGGTCGATCGAGCGCTGCATCGCGTCCGCCTCGGGGCCCTTCTCTGCAACCGCCGCGAGCAGCGTGGACTCGAGCTCGGGGACGCGCCCCGCGTGCTCTTCGCACAGCTCCCAGAGCGCCGCGGCCTCGTCGCTCGCGTCGAGCTCGCGGGGAGCTGCGCGCTTGCTCGCCTTCTTCTTCGTCGTCGCCATTCGAGTCAACGGCGAGACTACTGCGGTTTGCGACGGTCGTTCGCGTCCCGAACGCGGCGGATTCGGTGTTTGACAATCTGTCAGGAAACAGTTAGTTGACACTTCGTCAGTCATGGCGAGGCCCACCGAACCAGAGAAGCGAGCGGCGTTGGCGCGGGATGCCGTTGCGGTCTTGCAGCGAGACGGCGTGGACGTGCCGATCGCGCAGCTCGCGGACGCGCTGGGCGTGAAGCGACCGACGCTGCTCTATCACTTCCCTTCGCGCAGCCACATCGTCGAGTGCGCGCTCGAAGAGCTCTTGGTCGAGCAGTGGAAGTTTGTGAGCGCCAAGGTCGAGCGCGAGTCGCACCCCATCGATCGCTTGTTCGCTCACGCGCGGGCTGTGCACGAGTTTCACCGCGGCAAAGAAGCGCGGCTGGTGTTTCTCACGCAGGCGCTCGCGGCGACCGCTGGCGTTCGCTTGAGCGAGATCGTCTCGCGCGCCGCCATGGTCTTCGAGAGCAGCCGCAAGGCCAACGCGGACCGCATCCGTCAGGGCATCCGCGACGGGATCGTCGCCCCGTGCGACGCCGACGCGCTCGTGCAGCTCGTCCGCGCCGTCATCGACGGGCTGATGTTGCAGCGCGTGACCGAGCGGGTCGCGCTCGCCCCTATTCACGACGTGCTCTGGCAGCACGTGCTCGCGCCGTTGAAGGTCGTCCCACCCCCTGGAGCTGTAGAATGTCCCTGATTTCGCTGCCCAAACTCGGTCGAGGCGGACGTCCGCTGCGCATCGCTTACGGACGGATCTTTCACGAGGCCAACGCGTACTCGCCGTTGATCACGGGGATGGACGCGTTCGAAAACGACTTTCTGCTGAAGGGTCAGGCGCTCGCCGACGCCACCGGGATCAACGGCAGCGAGCTGCCCGGCTACATGCCGCACGCCGAGCTGACGGGCTTCGTCCAAGCGGCGAAGCTCGCGGGCGGCGTCGAGACCGTCGCGCTCGCGTCGTACCTCGCGGTGCCGAGCGGACCGATCGCGCGCGACGTGTTCGAAGAGATCCTGCGCGATCAGCTCGAGCGCCTGCGCGCCGCGGGCCCGCTCGACGGCGTGTACCTCGCGCTGCACGGCTCGATGGAGGTCAAAGACCTCGGCGAAGCGCCCGAAGCCGTGATCCTGCGCCGCGTGCGCGAGGTCTTGGGCGAGGGGCCCATGATCGCCGCGAGCTTCGATCTTCACGGCAACCTGTCGAAGGGGATCGTCGACGCGCTGGACATCCTCGTGGCGTACAGGACCAACCCGCACTGGGACCTCGCGCCGACCGGGTTTCGCGCGGGCACCAGGCTCGTGCGCGCGCTGCGCGGCGAGATCCGTCCGACGCACGCGTGGCGCAAGCTGCCGCTCGTCTTGGGCGGGGGAAACACCATCGATTTTCTCGCCCCCATGCGCGCGGTGTTCAAGTGGATGAAGGCGCTCGAAGAGGACCCGCGCGTGGTGTCCGCGAGCTTGTTCATGGTGCACCCGTACACGAGCGCAGAGGACCTCGGGTGGGCCGCGCACGTGTGCACGGACGGCGACGAGGCCCTCGCGCACCGGCTCGCCGATCAGCTCGCCGAGAAGGCATGGGAGCAGCGTGACGTCCCCCTGCCGCCGATGCTCTCGCCCGCGCAGGCGCTCGATCAAGCGAAGCAGAGCAAGTGGCGCAGAGTCGGCCCCGTCACGCTGGTCGACGTCGACGACATCGTCGGCGCCGGCGCTCCCGGAGGCAACACGCACATCGTCCGAGAGCTCGTGAAGGACGACCGCGGGATGCAGTGCCTCGTGGCCGTGCACGACCCCGCCCTGCTCGCAGAGACCTGGGACGCGCCGCTCAACGTCGAGCTCGAGCTCACCTTGCGCGGGACGCCTGGGTACAACATGCCCGCCGTCCCGCTGCGCGCGAAGATCACCGCGCGCGCGACGAGCGACATGGGCCGCAAGGTTCGGCTCGATGTAAACAACGTTCACATCGTGCTGACCGAGAAGCCCCCGCTGCCGATTCACCCGAAGTTCTGGCGCGACGTGGGCCTCGACCCGCGGCGCGCGGCGGTCATCGTGCAGAAGAACTTCTTTCACTATCGAATTTTCTACGCGGCGATGTCGTTCGACCACATCCCCGTGGTGAGCGACGGCGCGACGAGCTTCGGCCGCGTGAAGACCCGCGCGTATCGTACGCCGGTGCACCCCTCGGCGAAGATCGCCGACTGGCGCGCGCTCGACCCGGCGCTCCGCGGATAGGTCTTCGGCGGCGCGATGCGTGGTAAATCCCACGCATGAACCGCACCGTCGAGCTCGTCACCGATCGCATCCTCGCGCGCAGCAAGGACCGTCGCAGCGCGTACCTCTCGCGCATGGAGGCGATGAGCCGCCGTGCCGCTGGCGTGCAGCGGATGGGCTGCGCCAACGTCGCGCACGCGCTGGCGACGATCCCCGAAAAAGAGCGCCTGCGGGTGCTCGACGAGCGCGCGCCCAACCTGGGGATCGTGACGGCGTTCAACGACGTGCTCTCGGCGCACCACGCGTACGAGGGCTACCCCGCGGTGATCCGCGACGAGGCGCGCAGGCGAGGCGCGAGCGCGCAGGTGGCGGGCGGCGTTCCGGCCATGTGCGACGGCGTCACGCAGGGCTATCCCGGCATGGAGCTCAGCTTGTTCTCTCGCGACACGATCGCGATGAGCGCGGCCATCGCCCTCAGCCACGACGTGTTCGACGGCGCGCTGTTTCTGGGCATCTGCGACAAGATCGTCCCGGGGCTGCTCATCGGCGCGCTTCACTTCGGCCACTTGCCTTCGGTGTTCGTGCCCGCGGGGCCGATGAGCTCGGGGCTCTCGAACAACGACAAGGCCAAGGTGCGCGAGCAGTTCGCGCAGGGCGCCGTCGGCCGCGACGCGCTGATGGCCGCTGAAATGGCTGCCTATCACGGCGTCGGGACGTGCACGTTCTACGGGACCGCCAACTCGAACCAGATGCTGCTCGAGGCGATGGGGCTGCACGTGCCGAGCGCTTCCTTCGTGCACCCGAGCGACCCGCGGCGCGAGCTGCTCACGCGCGAGAGCGTGCGCGCGGTGCTGGCGATGCGCGACGACCCTTCTGCGCGCATCGGCGCCATCGTGGACGCCCGCTGCATCGTCAACGCGATGGTGGCGCTCTTGGCGACGGGCGGCTCGACCAACCACTTGATTCACTGGATCGCCGTCGCGCGGGCGGCGGGGATCGTGATCGATTGGGGGGACTTCGACGCGCTGTCGAGCGTCGTTCCGCTGCTCGCGCGGGTGTATCCCAACGGAAGCGCGGACGTAAACGACTTCGAGCGCGCGGGCGGGCCTGCGTTTGTGCTGCGAGAGCTGATCGACGCGGGCCTCGCGCACGGCGACGTCCGCACGGTGAGCGGAGATTCGCTGCGCTCGCAGTGCCGCAAGAGCGCGATCGACCCGAGCGGCGCCCTGGTGTTCGAGCCGGTCGCCGAGCACAGCCACGACGAGAGCGTGGTGCGCCCTGCGAGCAAGCCCTTCAGCGCGACGGGCGGTCTGCGGCTGCTCGACGGCGCGCTCGGCCGCGCGGTCATCAAGGTCTCGTCGGTGCCCGAGGACCGCATGGTGATCGAGGCTCCTGCGGTGGTGTTCGAGTCGCAGGCGGCGCTGCAGAAGGCCTTCGACGCGGGCGAGCTCGACAAGGACTTCGTCGCGGTGGTTCGCTTTCAGGGCCCGCGCGCCAACGGGATGCCCGAGCTTCACAAGCTCACGCCGGCGCTCTCGATCTTGCAGTCGCGCGGGCGCCGCGTGGCGCTCGTCACCGACGGCCGCATGTCCGGCGCGTCAGGAAAAATCCCCGCCGCCATCCACTTGAGCCCCGAGGCCCTCGCCGGCGGCGCCATCGCTCGCGTGCGCGACGGCGACGTGATCCGCCTCGACGCCATCAACGGAACGCTCGACGTCCTCGTCCCCGAGGCCGAGTTCGCAGCCCGCCCGCTCGCCACCCTCTCGGACGAAGCGCGCGCCGTCAACGAGCACGACCTCGGGCGCGAGCTGTTCGCAGGCTTTCGTCGCAGCGTGAGCAGCGCCGAGCACGGCGCGCTTACCTGGGGGGATTGAGCGAAGGATGGTGGTATCAATGCTGGCAAGCGAATGCTGGTCGGTAAGAAGCACATCCTGGTCGTCGACGATGAACCCAACCTGCGCAAGCTGCTCGCGGCGCAGCTGACCCAGGACGGCTACGAAGCGCACGCCGTCGCCGACGGCAAAGAGGCGATGGCGGCGCTCAAAGAGCAGCATTTCGACGCGGTGATCTCGGACCTGCGCATGCCCAACATGGACGGCATGACGCTGCTCAAGCACATCCAAGAGCAGCACGGAGACATCCCCGTGATCGTCCTGACCGCGCACGGGACGGTCGAGACCGCGGTCGACGCGATGCGCTTCGGCGCGTTTGATTTTCTCACCAAGCCCTTCGACCGCGCAGAGATGCAAGCGGTCGTCGGCAAGGCGGTGCGCACCGTCGATCACCGGCACAAAGACGTGGTGATCGAGCCCGACGAGCGCGGCCGCTATCGCATCATCGGCGAGAGCGAGCCGATGCTCGCGATCTACCAGATCCTCGAGAAGGTCGCGGACACGCCGGCCACGGTGCTGATCACGGGCGAGTCGGGCACGGGCAAAGAGCTCATCGCGCGGGCGCTTCACGAGAACAGCTCGCGTCGGCAGCGGCCGTTTATCCGCGTCAACTGCGGTGCGATCCCCAGGGATTTGATGGAGGCCGAGCTGTTCGGCTACGAGCGCGGGGCCTTCACGGGCGCGGTGACGTCGAAGCCCGGGCGCTTCGAGCTCGCGCACGACGGGACGCTGTTTCTCGACGAGATCAGCGAGATCCCTGTGGAGATGCAGGTGAAGCTCTTGCGGGCCATCCAAGAGGGCGAGATCGATCGGGTGGGCGGGATCAAGCCGATCGCCGTGGACGTGCGCCTCGTGGCGGCGACCAACCGCGATTTGAAGAGCGAGATCGCGTCCGGGAGATTCCGCGAGGATTTGTACTACCGGCTCAACGTGGTGCCGATTCACTTGCCGCCGCTGCGCGAGCGCCGGACGGACATCCCGCTGCTCGCCGAGCACTTCTTGCTCAAGCAAGCGGCGAGGCTCAAGCGCGGGACGATGAAGCTCTCGCCCGAGGCGATGGAGTCGATGGCCAACTATCCTTGGCCGGGCAACATTCGCGAGCTCGAGAACGTCGTCGAGCGCACGGTGCTGTTGACCGACGGCGACACGATTCGTCCGAAGGATCTTCCGCTCGAGCTGCAGCGGGGCGGCGATCGCAGCGACGGGGGCGGAGGTGTGGGCGCGCTCGACGCGGGCGACGACGACGACGCGACGGAGAACGCGCCGGGCGGGCTCAAGCAGCAAGTGCGCGAGGCGGCGGCGAGGCTCGAGCGAGAGCTGATCGTGCGAGCCCTCGCGCAGACGGGGGGCAACGTCACGCAGGCCGCGCGGTTGCTGAAGATTTCGCGCAAGAGCTTGCAGATCAAGATGAAGGAGTTCGGGCTGCGCGAGCCGGCCTGAGCGCGCGCTGCGCGCGATGGGGCAGTGGGCGCTCGGCGCGCACTGTGTGCGAGCAGTGTGCGTGTTGCGGGGGATGCGTCGTGCTTGACGCGACGTGTTCGGGCGGGCAGGGTGCGCATTGGGCTGCGGACGACCCGTACGGGATCGTTTGCGCCACTGACGAACCGGGCAAAGAGGCTATGGCAGCAGGTGAGGCGAAGGCACAGAACCGATATCGAGTCATCGAGCGACTCGAATCGGGAGGAATGGCCGAGGTGTTTCGCGGCGAGGCCGAGAGCCTCGCGGGCTTCAAGAAAGCCGTCGCGATCAAGCGCGTGCTCCCGCACCTCGCGCAGAACGACAAGTTCATCCGGATGTTTCTGGATGAAGCTCGCCTGTGCGCGCGGCTGAACCACGCGAACATCGTTCAGGTCTTCGACATCGGCCACGTCGAGAACACGTACTTCATCGTGATGGAGTTCGTGGATGGCGTGAACCTCAAGGCCATCATCGAGCACCTGCGCAACCGCAACC
Source organism: Myxococcales bacterium (assembly GCA_013298625.1). Classification (GTDB taxonomy): domain Bacteria; phylum Myxococcota_A; class Polyangia; order Polyangiales. Next base: position 1,271 of record JAAFIF010000171.1, on the reverse strand, counting down.
AGGCGGTGCCCATCCCCGTCGCGGCGTACCTCTCGATGCAGATTTGCAACGGGCTGCAGTACGCGCACGAGCTGCAGGACACCGACGGCTCGACGCTCGGGATCGTGCACCGAGACATGTCTCCGCCCAACGTGCTGGTCTCCAAGCGCGGCGAAGTGAAGATCGTGGACTTCGGTCTCGCGAAGGCCACGACGCAGCTCGAGAAGTCCGAGCAGGGGATGGTCAAGGGCAAGTTCGGCTACCTCGCGCCCGAGACCGCGCTCGGCCAAGAGGTCGACGCCCAAGTCGACATCTTCGCCGTGGGAATCATGCTCTGGGAGATGATCGCCAACAAGCGCTTGTTCCTCGCGGACAGCGACTGGGCGACGGTGCAGCTGGTGCAGAAATGCAAGATCCCGTCGCTGCGATCGATCGTCCCCGAGTGCCCTGCGGACCTCGAAGCGGTGATCAACAAGTCCCTCGCGAAGGACAAGAACGAGCGGTACCGCTCGGCTGAAGCGCTCGCGCAGGACCTCGGAGAATTTCTCGCGAAGCACCGCCTCGCGGTCAACAGCTTCGACATCGCCAAGATCACCAAAGAGGCGATCGAAGAGCGCCGCGCGCAGAAGGCCAAAGAGAAGCGCCCCGAGCAAGACCTCATCGACAAGCTCATCGCTGAAGAGCTCGGTCGCTTCACCTCGCTCGACGAAGAAGCGTCCGTCGACGAGGGCTCCAAGCCCATCGACCTGAGCTCCGTCGGCGCCGCAGGGCTCCCGCTGGACCCGGGCAGCCTCGTGGACACCAGCGACTGGGCGTCGAACATGTTCGACGGCGACGACTTCGACCCCGCCAAGCTTGGGACGCCCAGCACCGACCTCGCCTCGCAGCTCGAAGGCGACGACCTCTCGCCGCCCGAAGCGCCGCCGCCCACCGAGCCCGAGCGCTCGAAGAACGTCCCCGCCGTCAGCGCCGCAGAAGCCGAAGCCGTCGCGAAGCCCGTCTCCGAGGCCGAGAAAGTCTCGCTCGACGACAAGCCTCGCGTGGGCTCTGCCGCCATCGCCGACAGCATCCCGACGACCGAGTCCAAGCCCAAAGAGCCCGAGAAGAAGAGCAGCCCCGCGGTGTACGCCGTCGCGGGCGTGCTCGCGCTCGCCGCCGTGGGCGCGGGGCTCTGGTTCTCCGGCGTGATCCCGCACTGAGCCAATCGTGCGTCGCGGCGTCTCGGGGGCCGACCACGCTGATGCGCGGGTCGCTCGCGCGCTCTTCGCGCTGGCGCTCGCGCTCATCGCTGC
>JAAFIF010000179.1 GCA_013298625.1 Myxococcales bacterium | reverse complement strand
TCCGGTCGCTGAGATCCAGATCAACGGAAAGCGAAAGCGCCGCGCCCGCCTGCAGCACAACGACAAGATCCTGATCGGCACGGCCGAGCTGGTCTTCTCGCTGCTCGAAGAGGCCGAGGCTCCCGGCGGCAAGGGCGCGAACAAAGACGACGTCGCGCACGCCGAGATCGTCGGGCTGCGGCGGCTGCTGCAGTTCTCCGAGCGGTTGCTGGTGACGCGGGACGTTCAGTCGCTGCTCGAGTCGGTGCTCGACGGCGCGATCGAGGTGACCGGCGCCGAGCGAGGCTTCGTGCTGCTCTTGCGGGACAACAAGCCCGAGGTGCGCGCGGCGAGAAACCTCCGACAAGAGAACATCCCCGACGCGGTTCGGCAGCTGTCGGACAGCATCGTGGCGAAGGTGATCGAGAGCAAGCGGCCGCTGATCGTCGCGGACGCGATGAACGACACGGCGTTTTCGCGCTCGGACAGCGTGATGCACCTGCGGCTCTCGTCGGTGTTGTGCGCGCCGTTGATGGCGGGCGGCGAGCTGCTCGGGCTGCTGTACCTGGGCAACGATCGGGTGGCGAACTTGTTTCCGCCGCGGTCGCTCGACGTGATCACGATCTTCGCAGCGCAGGCCGCGTTGATCTTGCAGAACGCCTTGCTGCTCGACTCGCTGCGCACGGACAAGACCGAGCTCGAGAAGCGGCTGAAGGACCAGCGCTTCGGAGAGATCATCGGCTCGGTGCCCTCGATGCTCGAGGTGTTTCGCAAGGTGCAGAAGGTCGCGCCGACGGACATCTTCGTGTTGATCTCGGGCGAGACGGGCACGGGCAAAGAGCTCATCGCGCGCGAGGTGCACAACCGCTCGTCGCGCAACAACGGCCCTTTCATCATCATCAACTGCGGCGCGATCCCTGAGAACCTCATGGAGAGCGAGCTGTTCGGGCACGTGCGAGGGGCGTTCACCGGCGCGGTCACCAACCGCATCGGCAAGTTTCAAGCGGCGGACAAGGGCACGCTGTTTCTCGACGAGGTCGGGGAGCTCCCGCTGCCTTTGCAGGTGAAGCTCTTGCGCGCGCTGCAAGAGCGCGTGGTGACGAAGGTCGGCGACAGCAAGCCCGAGCGCGTGGACATCCGCGTGATCGCCGCGACCAACCGAGACCTCGAAGAAGAGATCAAGAAGGGCAATTTTCGCGAGGATCTCTACTACCGGCTCAACGTCGTCAACATCTACCTCCCGCCCCTGCGCGACCGCGGCGACGACATCATCGTGATCGCGAAGTCGCTCTTGCAGAAGTACTCAGTCGAGATGAACAAGCCCGTGAAGGGCTTCACGCCCAACGCCCTCGTGGCGGTGCGCAAGTACGACTGGCCGGGCAACGTTCGCCAGCTCGAAAACCGCATCAAGAAGGGCCTGGTGCTCTGCGAGAAGACCCTGCTCGGACCGGAGGACCTGGACCTCATGCCCGAGCAGCTGCAGCCCATCGTGCCGCTGGACAAAGCGAAAGAAGAGTTTCAGCGGCGGTACATCCTCGAGGTGCTCGAGCGAAACAACGGCAACCGCACGAAGACGGCGCGAGACCTCGGCGTCGATCCGCGCACGATCTTTCGCTACCTCGAGAAAGAGGGCGGGCCGCCGCCCGGTGGGCACAACGGGTCCGTTCCGCCGGGCGAAGGCTGAAGACCGCGACGCCAGCGTCAGCGTGGCCCGCGCGTCGCGCCCCCAACGCGCGACTGCAATGTCACAGCGACGCGCGGCGCTCGCGCGAGAGCGAAGTGATTCTACCACTGAAATTGCAGTCGATCCGCGCGCAGCGCCGCGCAGCTTCGCCGCGTGTCGGTTGTGCGCGCGCAGAGAAGTTCACGTGGTACGGTTTTCGCTGACATGGGGCTCGTGGCCCGCTGCGCACAAACGATCTTGCTGACCGCGCTGAGCGCGCCGACGACGGCGTGCCTGCTCGATCGCCGCATCGGACAGCCGGGTGAGTACCTCACGCCGCTGGCTCCGCCCGTGATCGTGATGGAGCGCGGCGCGAACCCCAACTTCATCACCAACCCGCTGCCGGGAGAGATCATCATCGGCCCGACGCCCACGGGCGAAGCGATCACGCAGCGTTTCAAAGTGTCGTTTCGTTACGGGTTCGCCGTCCCGCTCTTCGTGCGCGTGTGGACCGATCGCAACCTCGAGTCGTGCGTGACGACGGGCTCGACCCCGACCTGCGGGACGCAGCAAGCCACGCGCGTGCTCGAGCCCAACGACTCGGGCGCGTTTCGCACCGCAGAGTTCGTCGTCGACGTCAGCGCAGCCAGCAAGTGCACGCGCGTCGACCTGTACGCCTCGCCCCGCTTCGACGTGAACGGCGACGACACGACCGACCATTTGCCCGAGCGTCCTGGGGAGGTCGCGCACGCGCGCTGGTACGTGGTCGTGCCGAGCGCGACGGGCGTGTTTCCCTCATACGACGCTTGTCGCGACCGCTAACGCGCAGAAGGAGTGCCTCGATGCGCAGATCGCTCGCTTTCGCTTCGATTCTTACGGCAACGGCGCTCTCGGCCTGCTCGGCGCTCGCCCCCTTCGTGGGCCCGCGCAACGCGTGCTCGACCGACGTGCAGTGCGGCGCCGAGGCGAGCTGTGTCGAGGCGCGCTGCGTCGCGCGCCAGTCGAGCACGTGGGTCGTGCTCGCCGCGACGCCTGCCAACAGCAACCAGCAGCGCGCGTTCGCGCCCACCACGCTGGCGCACCAAGAGGTGCGCGCAGGATCGACGCGAGACATCACCCTCGCCCGCGCTCGCGAGGTGCGAGGCGTCGTGCGCGCCCCCGCAGGAAGCGCGGACGCGCTCGTCAACGCCAACGTCCGCTTCGTGCGCTCGGACGCGGCCGCGAACGACCCCGGCGTCGTGCGCTTCTCCAGCGCGTCGAGCGACGAAGCCACGCAGGGCTTCTCGGTGTTTCTCGCCGAAGGTCAGTACGATGTCTTCGTCGAGCCGCGGCCGGTCGCGCCCACCAACCCGATGGGGATGGAGGTGCAGTCGCTGCCTCCGCTGGTGCTGCGCGGCGCGTTGACCGTGGATTTTCGCATGGATCCCGCGCTGCCGCTGCCCTTCGGGATCAGCTACAGCGACACGCTCGAGGTCTCTGGGTTCATCGTGGATCGCGACGCGGGCGCGGGCGTCGGCGACCTGCTCGTGCGCATCGTGGACGACAAGGGCGCGCCGCTCTCGACGCGAGGACAGACGTCGACGGGCAGCGGAGCGTTTCGCATCGGGCTCGCGCCGCAAGGCTCGGCGCAGCGGTGGTCGCTGGAGATCTCGAGCGCAGAGAGCGCGCCGACGACGGGCGCCGCGGCGACGAGCGCGCGCGCGGTCTATCGCATCGAGCGCGACGCGCTGTTGTCCAACGGAGAGCTCACGGGACTGCAAGTGCGCATCCCGGGGCTCAACCGGCTCGCGCGCACGACGGAGGGGGCGTGCGTGGGGTGTGTTCCCATCGAGGCGAGCGTCGAGCGCGCGGTGCGGCCGCTCGACGAGACCGCGGGGCTGTCGGCCTCGGTGTTCATGCACGGCTCGCTCGAAGACCTGCCGGCAGGGCACCACGCGTGGTTCGAGGCGTACGCCCGAAGCGACGCGCGCGGCGCGTTTACGACCTTCGTTCTGCCTGGAAATTACCAGGTCAATATCACTCCCGAAGACGAGTCGTACGCCCTCGCGCTGAGCACGCTGCGGGTCAGCACGATGGTGCGCGGGCGGACGTTTACGGTCCCGCTCAAGACCTCGGTCAACGGCGTCGTGCGCGCCTCGCTGCCCAACGCCTCGCCCATGTCGCTGGTCGACATCGAGGCGATCCCGCTCAACGAGCCGGCGCCTTCTGGATCTGCCCCCGCCCTCGCGCCGCGCGCGCAAACCGGCCGCACGGACGGCGCAGGAGCGTTCTCGTTGCGGCTCGACCCGGGTCGCTACCTGATCGTCGCGAGGCCCTCGAGCGCGACCGGCTTCGCTGCCGCGCTGACGGCGCAGCCCGTCGTGGTCACGACGGACGGCGCGACGCCCAGCGTCTCGCTCAGCGTGGGTGCGCCCATCGCCTTGCGCGGTCGCGTGTTGGCGCCCAACCAGTTCGACCCAGTCGCAGCAGCGAGCGTGCAGGCGTTCGCGCGCGTTCCGTACACGTTGTCGACGGGGACGTCGTCGAGCGTGGACGTCTCGATGTTCAGCGCCGAGGCCGACGAAGACGGCGAGTTCGAAGCGCTGTTGCCGGCCGGTCTGCCAGCGGCGAACTGAGCTCCGTCGCGGCGGCGCCTACTGCGCGGCAGCTTCCGTGCGCGCCTCGACGCTCGACCATCGAGACGCGCGCCAGAGCGCGAACGACGAGAAGGCGATCACTGGCAGAGCGACGATCGCGCCTGCATTCGGAGCGGTCGCGTCCAGCGGCAGCCCCTCGGTGCTGCGCGTGAACAACGCGGCGCTGCCGAGCTCGACGAAGCGCGTGACGAGCGAGACGGCCAGCGTTGCGTGCGCGGCGCGGGCGCCAACGGTTCGCGCGCGGAGCAGCGTCGCTGCCCCCCATGCGCTCGCGGCGTTCGCGACGAGCGGCGCGAAAACGACCAGCGACCACCACAACAGCGCGCGACTGCCCGACGGAAACTGCTGGGACCACCACGAGAACAGCGCGAGCGTCGATCCCTGCGCGGGCCTCGCCGTCTCACTTTGAAAGGCGTCGCGGACGTGTTGCTCGATCACGACGAAGCGCGTCGCCCACAACGCGACGCGCGCGAGCGAGTCAGCGAGCGCGACCGACAGGCACAACGCCGCGACGAGCCGCAGCGCCAGCGAGGCGTCGAGCGCCACGACGCGCTCGAACCATCCCTGTCGATACGGTCCCTGGCTTGTCGTCTCGTCGCGAACGACACGCTCGCCAAAGCGGCCCTTCGCGCGCCAGCGCAGCAGCCCGTACATGCCGATCGCGAGGATCACGCCGAGCGAGCTGACCAGTGAAAACAGCGCAAACTCGGCGGCGTTTGGATTCATCGGGCTCTGTTCACGGCGCTCCACACGCGAGCCAGGTGAGCAGCCGGCGAATCTGCGCGTCGCTGAGCTGCGGGTCCGAAGGGGGAGGCATGAGCCTGCGCTCGACGTCGATGCGAATGCTGTCGGCGCTCGCCCGGATCGCGGCCAGATCGGACCACGATTGATCGTGGCGATGGCAGCTTCCGACGCACGAGGCGCTGAGAAAATCGCGCGCAAATGACTGGTACGTGTCTGTGCACGTCCATCCCGGGTCCGGGCGCGGACCGCAGAACTCTGTCGTCGGCGTGCAGTTGCTGCCGAGCACGGGGCCCCGTCCCACATGGATCGCGTCGCACGCGAGCGACCCTGGGCACGAAGCGTTCGCGCACGATCGACCGCAGCGCGGAGCGACGCCGCCGACGCAGAACGCCCCTGGATCGCAGTCAGAAGAGCTGACGCACGGAGCGCACAGAGCCGAGGCTGATGCGTCGCTCGCGCCGTCGCGCATCACCGCCGTGTCGAGCATCGCGTCGTGCGCTGCGTCGCCCGCCGAAGCATCCGAGCCAGACACTGCAGGAGCGCACGCGAACAGCAGCGAACACACGCCGAGAAGACCGCACTGCAAGCGAGAGATCACAGTCGTGTAGTACACGGCCGCGACCGCCCGCGCGAGGCTCGGCCGCCAGCGGCGGGCAGCACTGGCGCGCGGCGTACCGCGCCTGTGATTCGAAACCGAACGGAGCTCAGTCGCGGCGGCCTTCCAAGCCCACGATGCTGCGCGTCTGCACCCAAAACGACCAGCGAACGGTCACGGTCGCGACCACCGCTGACGACGCGAGCACGCGCTGCGCGACGCTCTTCATGCACTGCTGCGCGTCGAGCGGCAGCGAGAGCTGATCGGACGTCGACTCGACGAAGCGCACCACCCGCGCGCCTCCGTCGAACTGCACGCGCAACGTCACGCGGGCGCGCGTCCCGCTCGGCGCGGTGACGCACGCGGCGAACTCCGATTCGTGCTGCGAAAACGCCCGCTGAATGCTCGTGCTCGCGCGACCGAGCGCTGAGCTCGACGGCGCCACGGGCTCGCTGGACGCGTCGGCGTCGACCGGCGTTGCAGCGCTCGGCGCCGCGCTCGCGTCGGACGTGTCCGTCGGCGAGACGTTGATCGACGGCAAGGTCAGCGAGTTGGTCGCGCCGATCGCGGGAAGCTGGCCGAGCAGCGTGACGGGAGCGACGTTGCTCTGCGCTGGCGGGGTGGGCGGCTCGCTCGAAGCAGAATCCGAGTCGCTCTTGCGAAGGAAGACCGCAGCGACGACCGCAGCGATCACAACGGTAACCGCAACGCCTGCGACGACCACGAGGGCGATCACGGCGGTGTTGCTCTTCTTGGGTTGCGCGGGAACGCCCTGCCACGAGACCGACGGCGACCCGCTCGCGGGCATCGCCTGTGCGGGCGGATTGGCTTGCGCAAACGGAGCGGCAACTGGCACTGGCGGCGCGGACTGCGCAGGAGCGGCAGCGGGGGCTGCCTGTGGGGGCGCCGGTTGCGCGGGGGG
>JAAFIF010000010.1 GCA_013298625.1 Myxococcales bacterium | reverse complement strand
GCGCGCGCGCGTCCCGAACCTTCCCGAAGTGAAGCCCAACGAGCTCGCGCAGCTGCGCACGCTCGGACAGATCGTCGATTACATGCGTGATCGCTCGGGCGGAGCGGTCGCTGCGGCGAGCGCGCCCGTGGCTGCGGCTCCGGCTGCGGCTCCTGCTGCCGCTCCGGCGAGCGCGGGCGTGGACCTCGAGAAGGTGATGCTCGAAGTTGTCAGCGAAAAGACTGGGTATCCGGCAGAGATGCTGGGGATGCAGATGGAGCTCGAGGCCGACCTCGGGATCGACTCGATCAAGCGCGTCGAGATCCTCTCGGCCATGCGCGCGCGCGTCCCGAACCTTCCCGAAGTGAAGCCCAACGAGCTCGCGCAGCTGCGCACGCTCGGACAGATCGTCGACTACATGCGCGACCGCTCGGGCGGAGCCACGGCTGTCCCGACCTCGGCCACCACCCGTTTATCGGCAGGCGACAGGGAGAAGATCCCTAAAGCCGAGGCCCCGCACATCGGTCGATTCGCGGTCCGCTTGAATGTGTGTGCGCCCGTTGGGCTCGCGATCCGCGGGCTCTACGCGGGCGGCCGCGTGGCGGTGAGCCGCGACGGAGCGGGCGTCGCCGAGGCGCTGGTGAGCGAGCTCGCGCAGCGCAACGTGCGCGCCGAGCTGTGCGAAGCGGACGCGGTTCCCGAGGACGCGAGCGTGCTCGTGAGCCTCGACGGGCTGCGCGAGGTCGCGACGATCGACGAGGCGATCGCCGTCAATCGCGCGGTGTTTCGCGCGGTGAAGTCCGTCGCTCGGACGTTTACGGACAAGGGCGGGACGCTCGTCACCGTGCAGGACACCGGAGGCGACTACGGGCTCTCGGGCTGCGAGCCGCTGCGCGCGTGGCTGGGCGGCGTCTCGGCGCTGGCTCGGACGTGCGCGCAAGAGTGGCCGCTCGCGACGGTGCAGGCGATCGACCTGGCGCGGGCTGGGCGCGACGCGGGGACGTTGGCGCGCGCGATCGCGGACGAGCTCGTGTTCGGCGGCGGTCAGCGCGAGGTCGCGCTCGGCGCGGACGGGGCGCGCTTCGCGGTGAAGGCCGAAGCAGCGGCGCTTCCGTCGAAGGGGACGCCGTCGCTCGACGCCGGCGCGGTGGTCCTGGCCACGGGCGGCGCGCGCGGAGTGACCGCGTCGTGCTTGATCGCCCTGGCGCAGTCGCAGCCGGTGAAGATCGCGCTGCTCGGCCGCACGGCGCTCGAAGACGAGGCGGCGTGGGCGCAGGGGCACCGAGACGAGATCGCGCTCAAGCGCGCGTTCATGATCGACGCGCAGAAGCGCGGCGCGAAGGTCACGCCGGTGCAAGCCGGGCAGGCCGCGTCGAAGGTGCTCGCCAACCGCGAGGTGCGCGGGACGATGGACGCGATCCGCGCGGCGGGCAGCGAGGTTCGCTACCTCGCGACGGACGTGCAGGACGCCGCGTCGCTGCGCGCTGCGCTCGACGAGGTGCGCGGCGCGTGGGGCGCGATTCACGCGCTCGTTCACGGCGCGGGCGTGCTCGCGGACAAGCTCGTGGCGGACAAGACGCAAGAGCAGTTCGACCGCGTGTTCGACACGAAGGTGTCCGCGCTTCGCACGCTGCTCGACGCGACGTCGGGCGATCCGCTGCGCGCGATCTGCCTGTTCTCGTCGGTCGCCGCGCGCACCGGAAACCTCGGTCAGAGCGACTACGCCATGGCCAACGAGGTGCTCAACCTGGTCGCCAGCGCCGAGCGCGCCCGCCGCGGCGGCGCGTGCACCGTGCGCTCGCTCGGCTGGGGCCCGTGGGCGGGCGGTATGGTCACGCCAGAGCTGGCGCAGCACTTCGAGAAGATGGCGGTTCCGCTCATCGCGATCGACGCGGGGGCGCAGGCGTTTGTGCGCGAGCTCAACCGCGAAGGCGACGATGGGCACGTGGTGCTCGGCGGCAACCCTGGCGCGGGCGCGCTCGGCAGCGACGCGGACAAGCCCGCCGTCACCGAGGTCCTCGCGCACGAGCGCACGCACGGCTACCTCGCGGACCACGCGATCGCCGGCGTCGTGGTCGTCCCCGTGGTGATGGCCCTCGAGTGGATCCAGCGCGCGGCGCGGGCGCTCTCTCCCGAGCGTCACGTCCGCGCGATTCGCGCCGTCAAAGTGCTCAACGGAATCAAGCTCGAGCGCTTCGCCACCACCGGCGATCGCCTCGTGCTCACGGCCAAGAAGCTCTCGAACGGCAGCGGCGTCGTCGCGCACGTTGAGCTCCGCGGTCGCAACGATCGGCTGCACTACGCGGCGCAGGTCGAGCTGGGCGCCCCGTTCGCGGGCGCCTCGGCGAAGGCCCCGTCCCTCGGCGCGCTCGAGCCGCACGACGGCGTCGTGTACGACGGCTTCGCGCTCTTTCACGGCGAGCGATTTCGCGTGCTCTCTCGGGTCGAAGGCGTCGCGTCGCAAGGCGCGAGCGCGACGATGACCGGGCTGATCGAGCGCGGCTGGAGCCCCGAGCCGTGGCAGTGGGACCCCGCTGCGATGGACGGCGCGCTGCAGCTCGCTGTCCTCTGGTCCAAGCGCGCGCTCGGCGGCGCCACGCTGCCCATGGCGATCGCCGAGGTCGACGTGAGCGCGACGGGCGCCGTGAAGGGCCCCGTCCGCTGCGTGGTCGCCGCGCGCTCTGCGAAGGACAGCCGCGCGGTGAGCGACGTGTACGTGGTCGACGCGGAGGGCGCTGTGCTCGTCCAGCTCAGCGGCGTCGAGACGATCCTGCGGCCCGACGCCGCGCAGCCCAGCGTCGCCACGTGAGCGCGCGCCCCAACGAATCGCTGAGAAAGTTTGAGTGCTGAAATGACGTTCGAGCCGATCGCGATCGTCGGGCTGGGGTGTGTCTTGCCGGGGGCCCTCACGCCCGCGCAGCTCTGGGACAACGTGAGCAACGCGCGCAGCGCGCTCAGCAGCGTGAGCCCCGACCGATGGGGCCTCTCGCACGGGCGCGCGATGGGGACGACCTCTGCGCACAGCGACCGCGCGTGGAGCGACGTCGGCGGCTACGTCCGCGGGTTCGAGTCGGTCTTCGACCCGCGAGGCTTCGCGATGGCCGAGGACGAAGTGCTCGCGCTCGACGCGATGTTTCAGTGGGCGATGTACGCCGGGCGCGAGGCGCTGCGCGAAGCGGGGCTCTTCGACCCCTCGCACGTCCGTCAGCGCGCCGCGGTGATCTTGGGAAACCTCTCGTTTCCCACGGAGTCGCACGCCCGATTCGCGCAGGACGTGTGGCTCGCATCACAGCACGAATCGCTGCAAAAACTCAGGCAGATCGCCGCTGCTGGCCGCCCGAGACCGCACGCGCGCAACCGCTTCTCGTCGGGCTTGCCCGCGGCGCTCACCGCCCGCGCGCTCGGCCTCTCGGGCCCCGCGTTTTGCCTCGACGCCGCGTGCGCTTCGTCGCTGTACGCGATCGAGTCCGCGTGCCGAAAGCTGCAGCGCCGCGAGGTGGACGTCGCGCTCGCGGGCGCGGTCAACCGCGCGGACGACCTCTTCATTCACGTGGGATTTTGCGCGCTCTCGGCGATGTCTCGCACCGGGCAGAGCCGCCCGTTTCACCGCGACGCCGACGGGCTGGTGCCCGCCGAGGGCGCAGCGGTCCTCGCGCTCGTGCGCCTCGACGACGCCCGCGCCAAGGGCCTGCGCGTGCGCGCGATCCTGCGCGGCGTGGGGCTGTCCAACGACGGTCGCGGCCGCGGGCTGCTGGCGCCGTCCGAGGAGGGCCAGCGGCGCGCGCTGCGCAGCGCCTACGAAATGGCAGGAATTTCGCCGGCCGAAGCGACCTTGCTCGAGTGCCACGCCACGGGCACGCCCGTCGGCGACGGGACCGAAGTGCGGTCGAGCGCCGCGGTCTTCGGCGGCGCGCAGGCGAAGGACCTTCCGATCGGGTCGCTGAAGAGCAACCTCGGTCACCTGGTGACCGTCGCGGGCGCCGCTGCCATCACCAAGGTGATCGGCGCGATGGAGAACGGGGTTCGCCCGCCCACGCTGCACGCGGACGCGCCCATCGAGGCGCTCGACGGGACGCCGTTTCGTCTGCTCACCGAGGCCGAGCCGTGGTCGGGCCGCAAGCTCGCTGGCGTCTCGGCCTTCGGCTTCGGAGGAAACAACGCGCACGCGATCGTCGAGTCCCCGGACTCCGCGGAGTCTGCGGGGCGTCGCTCGATGGTCCCTGTCTCCGTGGACCTCTCTCAGCCGCGAGCCACGCGCGTGGCCATCGTCGCGATCGCCGCTCGCGCAGGAGAGTCTTCGCAGAGCGAGCAGGTTCGTCTGCGCGCTGTGAGCGCCACGCCCGGCGCGCGCGCGATGCAGAGCGTCACGGTCGATCTCGATGGGCTGCGTTATCCGCCGAAGGACCTCGAGCACACGCTGGCGCAGCAGCTCGTGCTGCTCGACGTGTGTCGCGAGGCCGCGCGCGGGGTGGCGTTCGACCGCGAGCGCACCGGCGTGTTCGTGGGGATGGGCTGCGACCCCGAGATCGCGCGGTACGGCGCGCGCTGGCGTATGGCCGACTGGGGTCGCGCGTTTGTCGGCGAAAATCCAGCGTGGATCGAGGGCGCGCGCGACGCGTTCGTGCACGCGCTCGAGGCTGCCGGCGTCGTCGGAACGATGCCCAACATCCCCGCCAACCGGGTGAGCAGCCAGCTCGACCTCGGCGGCGCGGGGTTTACCGTCTCGAGCGAAGAGCGCTCGGGGCTCGACGCGCTCTCGCTGGCCATCGACGCGATCAGCGCGGGGACGCTGGACAGCGCGATCGTGGGCGCCGTGGACCTCTCGTGCGAGCCCGTACACGAAGCGGCGCTCGCCGCGCTCGGCGCGCGCTGCGAGACCGGCGACGCGGCGGTGGCGTTGGTGGTGATGCGCGAAGAGACCGCGCGCGCCAAGGGGCTGTCGCCGCTGGCGTACGTGTCGCACACGAATTCAAGTGAGCTGGATCGCCCTGGGGCGATCGTGGTGGGAGACGGCGCGGGCGCGGCGTTCGTGACCGAGCGTGTGTTCGGCCGGGCGCACGCGGCGCACGGGCTGCTCTCGTTGGCCGCGGGCGTGTGGCGCGCGGGCGAGGGCGAGTGCCTGGTTCGCTGCGAAGGGCTCGAGGGCATCGAGTCGACGTGGAAGATCGAAGGCGCGGCGCGCTCGTCGAGAGCGCTGGGGCCGGTCGCATACAAGATGGCTGCGCGGAGGCCCGCGCACTTTCAGAGAGTCGTGGTTCCGATGGTCGAAGCAAGAGTGCAACGCATGGAGCGCGCCCCCGCGCTTCTGCCGGTCTCGAACGCGGTCATGGTGACGGGCAGCGCTGCGCCGAAGACGACGCCGAGCGCGCCCGTCGCGGCGAGCACGAGCGCGCCCGTCGTCGCTGTGCGCGCGACGGCTCCGGCGCACGCGAGCGTTGATGTTGTGTACGAAGCGCCCGCGCAGACCGGGGAGCTGTTGAGCGCCGCCGAGGCCGAGCAGTACGGCGCTCCGGTCGGCGAGTGGCCGGGCGATCCCGTGACGAGCGCGCTGCTCATGCAAGCGCGGATCGCCGCGGTGCAGTCGGATTTTCTCTCGCAGCAAGCCGCGGTTCACCGTGCATTTTTGCAGGCGATGACGCCGTCCGTCGCCCCCTCGCTGCTCGGCGCGATCGCTTACGAGCACCCTGCGCTGCCGCCGGTCGCGGTCGCGCCGACGCGCGTGGATGCGCCCGTTGCTGTTGCTCCGGTCGCGAGCGTTGTCGCGCGGTCGACGGCTCCTGCGGCGAGCGTCCCAGTGGCGGTCGAGCAGCGTGCGCCGACGGTGTCGACTGTCGTCGCCCCTGTGGCAGCGGCGCAGAGCAAGCCAACGCAGCCCGTGAAGCGCGCGCTGCCGGGGCCGAAGTACTCGCGAGAGCAGCTCGAGGTGCTCGCGGGCGGGAGCATCTCGTCGATTTTCGGCCCACAGTTTCAAGAGCAGGACCAGTACCACCGGCAGGTGCGGATGCCCGAGCCGCCGCTGCTCTTGGCCGATCGCGTGACGGGCATCGACGCCGTCGCGCTCTCGATGGGCACCGGAACGATCTGGACCGAGACCGACGTCCGCGCGGACAGCTGGTACCTCACGCCCGAGGGGCGCATGCCTGCGGGCGTGATGATCGAGTCGGGTCAGGCGGACCTCTTGCTCATCTCTTGGCTCGGCGTGGACATGCTGAACAAGGGCGAGCGGGTGTACCGACTGCTCGGCTGCGAGGGCTCGTGGCACGGAGAGCTTCCGAAGCCCGGCGACACGCTCGTGTACGACATTCACGTGGACGGGCACGCGAACCAGGGCGACGTTCGCTTGTTCTTCTTTCACTACGACTGCCACGTGAACGGCGAGCTGCGCTTGCGCGTGCGCGGCGGACAAGCGGGCTTCTTCACGGACGCCGAGCTCGCCGAGTCGGGGGGCGTGCTCTGGAGCGCGGACGAAGAGAAGCCCGATCCTGCCTGGAGAAAATCAGCTCCGGCGCGCGCGTGCGTGAAGCGTTCGTTCTCGCGTGAAGAAGTGCTCGCGTTCGCCAACCGCCGCCCGTGGGAGACCTTCGGCGAGGGCTGGGAGTACACGCGCGCGCACGTTCGCACGCCGTCGTTCGGGCCCGAGCGGATCGTGTTTCAGCATCGCGTGACGGACCTGGACGTCGACGGTGGCCCCTGGGGCAACGGCTACCTGCGGGCCGAGCAGGACGTGACCGCGGACGACTGGTTCTTCTCGGGTCACTTCAAGAACGACCCCTGCATGCCGGGCACCCTCATGTTCGAGGGATGCCTGCAAATGATGGCGTTTTATATGGGCTCGCTCGGGTACACGATCGACAAGGACGGCTGGCGCTTCGAGCCCGTCCGCGACGAGAAGTACCTCATGCGTTGCCGCGGACAGGTGACGCCGAAGTCGAAGCAGGTCGTCTACGAGCTGTTCATCAAAGAGGTGATCGACGGACCGGAGCCCACGGTGTTCGCCGACCTGCTCTGCACGGTGGACGGGCTGAAGGCGTTTCACGCGAGGCGCGTGGGCCTCAAGCTCGTGCCCGACTGGCCCTTGGCCGATTGGAAGCGCCTCGACCCGCGCACCGAGCAAGAGAGCGGCGCGCCCGTGGCGCTCTCGAAGCTCGCGGGCATGCAGGGTTGGACCGAGCCCAAACCCGTCGCGACGGTGGACGGGTTCGCGTTCGACTACGGCTCGCTGCTCGCGTGCGCGTGGGGGCAGCCGTCGACGGCGTTTGGGCTGTTCTACCAGCGATTCGACGGCGTTCGCCGCGTCGCGCGCTTGCCGGGGCCGCCGTACCACTTCATGTCGCGCATCACGAAGGTCGATGACGGCGCGGGCGGCCACGGCATGGGCCAGATGAAAACTGGCACCAGTATTGAAGTCGAGTACGACGTGCCCGACTCGGTCTGGTACCTCGAGCAGAACGGCGCGCGCACCATGCCGTTCTGCGTGCTGATGGAGGCCGCGCTGCAGCCGTGCGGCTGGCTCGCGAGCTACGTGGGCAGCGCGTGCACGACGGACATCGACCTGCTGTTTCGCAACCTGGACGGGACCGGAACGCTCTACGAAGACATCGTCCCCGAGAACGGGACGCTGGTGACCCGCGCGCGCATCGACTCGATCTCGCAGACCGCCGGGATGATCATCGAGTCCTTCACCGTGCAGTGCTTTCAGCGCGAGCGCTGCGTGTACGAGATGAAAACCGTGTTCGGGTTCTTCCCGAAAGAAGCGTTCGAGAACCAAGTGGGGCTGCCCGTGGGCGACGAAGAGCGCGCGCGGTTCGAGCTGCCCGCGCTCAATAGCGTCGAGTTGGACAGCGAAAAACCAGCGAAATTCTTCGTCGCGGACAAGCGTCGCCCGACCCTCTCGGACCCGATGCTCCTCATGATCGACCGCGTCGTTCACTGGAACCCCGTGGGCGGCGCGAAGGGCCTCGGCTACGCGCGCGCCGTGAAGGACGTCGACCCCAGCGAGTGGTTCTTCAAAGCCCACTTCTTTCAAGACCCCGTGCAGCCTGGCTCGCTCGGCGTCGAGGCGTTCTGCCAGCTGCTCCAGTGGGCCATGCTCGAGAAGGGCATCGGAGCAGACGTCTCCAACGGGCGATTCGAGCCCGTGATGACCGGCAAACCCGTCACGTGGAAGTACCGCGGGCAGGTCGTCCCCAAGAACAAGCTCATCACCAGCGAGGTCGAGATCACCGAAGTGGGTGCCGACGACAAGGGCCCCTTCGCCATCGCCAACTGCTCTCTCTGGGTCGATGGCAAGAAGATCTACCAGGCGAAAAACCTGGGAATGCGCGTCGTCTCGGGCGGACAACACCCGAGCCCCAACGGCGGTGGTGGCGGCGCTCCCCACGCGCAGAGCCCCGCGGCTGGTGGAGAAGTGCACCTCCGTTCGGACGGCTGGATCGGCGATCACCGCCCCACGTGGACGATCGCTGCGCTGCCCATGATGTCCGCGGTGGACCTCCTCGCGGGCGAAGCCGCGCGCGCGACCGGGCGCACCGTCGTTGGCGTGCGCAGCGTCAACATGAAGCGCTGGATCACCGTCCCCGACGGAGAGACCGTGCGCGTGAAGCTCGACTCGACCGGCGACAGCGCTTCGCGCGAGTGCTCGCTCAGCGTGTGGCGCGACGCCGCGGACCCCAAGCTCTCGCGCTTCGAGCTCGCGGCGAAGGGCTCGGTGCTGCTCGCCGATCGCTACCCCGACGCGCCCGCTGCGTTCGCTGCGCTCGCCGACGGCGTCGACGACGGAGACCCCTACGAGAGCGGGGCGCTGTTTCACGGCCCCGCGTTTCGCTGCGTCACGCGACTGCTCACGGGGGCCGCTGGAGCGACGGCAGAGCTCGACCTCGCCCGCTGCACGGTCGCGTACGGAGCGCTGCACCAGGGGGTGCTCGACGCGCTCACGCACGCGGTTCCGCACGACGCGCTGCACCGATGGTCGAGCGAGATCGCTTCGGACCTCGTCGCGTACCCGTACACGCTGGACTCGCTGACGCTGTACGGCCCGATCGCGACCGAGGGGCTCGCGCGCGTCGAGGCTCGGTTCGACGGGTTCGAGCAGGGAGACAAGCGGTTTCCTGCGATCGCGCTGCAGCTCGTGTCCGCGGACGGACGCGTGGTGGCCAGCGCGCGGCTCGTCGAGATCCTGTTGCCCAAAGGCCCCATCGGAACGGCGCCTCGCGCGCACCGCGTGGCCTTCTTGCGCGACCGTCGCTTCGTCCCGGGCGTCTCGCTCTCGCGCGAAGACGCCGGGATCTCTCTGCTCGATCGCGCCGACGCAGCCTCGAGCGACTGGCTCCCGAACAACCTCGCGACGATCTACCAGGTCGAGCCCGGCAAGCGCGCGGAGCTCTTCACGCACATCGCCGCGAAGGAGCACATCGCCCGCCGCGCGTTCGTGCACCCCTCGCGCGTGAAGCTCGTCGACGGAGACTCACCAGAGCCCTCGGCGCAGCCCATCACCGGCGAAATCGCCGACCTTCACGGGGTCGCCGACGTGCGCCCGCTGCGCGCGCACCCCGTGCGCGTCAGCACGGACGAGCAGGGACGGACGCGCGTGACCGACGTGCGCGCCTCTCGCATGGACCTCGCGCCGATCCGTCGCTACTGGGACAAGTGGTTCGGGATCGGCCCGTGGTTCGGCGAGGACCTGCACTACGGGCTCATCAAGAAGTTCGTCGGCGACGTGGTGCTCGCGGACCCCGACTCGTTTGCGAAGCTGCGCGGCCGCTCGTGCTTGTTTCTCGCGAATCACCAGGTCGGCGTCGAGTCGCTGCTGTTCTCGGTGATCGCCGCCGGGCTCACCGAGCAGCCCGTGGTGACGCTGGCCAAGGCCGAGCACAGAGACTCGTGGCTGGGGCACTTCATCAACCACGCGTTTACGTACCCGGGCGTGCAGGACCCGAGGCTGATCACGTTCTTCGAGCGCGAGGACCGCGAGGCGCTCTTGCAGATCGTCGCCGAGCTCGCGGGAGAGCTCGCGTCCGGCGCGCGCTCGGTGATGGTGCACGTCGAGGGGACGCGCTCGGTCACGTGCCGTACGCCGGTGATCAAGATGTCGAGCGCGTTCATCGACATGGCGCTGAGCGTGAAGGTCCCGATCGTCCCGGTGCGCTTCGTCGGGGGAATCCCCAGCGATCCGCCGCTCGAAACGCGGCTCGAGTTTCCGCTCGGCTACGGCCGACAGGACTACTGGTTCGGCCGGCCCATCCTGCCCGAAGAGCTCGAAGCGATGCCGTACAAAGACCGCAAGGCCACGGTCATCGCGGCGATCAACGGCCTCGGGCTGGGCTGCGATCGCGAAGAGCCCTACCCTGGCGACCCTGTGTTCGAGCGCACCGTCGCCGAGTGGTGCGCGCGCACGGGCGCCAACCCCGAGCACGCCGCGATCTTGTCCGCGGTGCTGAGCTACGCCAAGAGCGAGGACACCGAGGCGCTCGCGCAGGCGATCCGCGCCGGTGAGTTCGCGCCGGGCGACAGCGCGAAGGCGCAGTGGATGAAGACCTGGGCGCGCTGGTTCTTCGGGACCAACGGCCCGCGCGTGCGCTGAGCGCGTTTGCACGATTGCGAGCGGCGTTCGCATCGATGCGAATGGGGCCCTGCTACGGTGCGCGCAACTCCTGATGCAGCCTCCACAGAATCAGCCCCCGCAGTACCCGTATCCCCAACAGCAGCAGTACCCGCAGCAGGGCTACCCGCAGCAGCAATACCCACAGCAGCAGGGCTACCCGCAGCAAGGGTATCCCCAGCACTCGATGGTCTCGATGAACGGCGCGCAGCCGAAGGCGCCGACCGGGTCGATCGCGGCGGGGGCGATCGGCTTTGCTGCGGGCGTGCTGGTGTTCTTGATCGCGGGACTTCAGGGACGAAGAGCGGGCTGGGAGATGCTGGCGCTGCCGACGATGGTGGCGTTCTTGTGCGGGCTGATCGCGGCGATCGGCGGGATCACGGCGATGATGCGCAAGCAGATCGGCGCTGGGCTCTTGGTGCTCGCGCTCGGCGGCGGCGGGGCGTTGCTCGCGCTGGTCGGCTTCGCGCTCGGCTCGTGACTTACCAGAAGAGCAGCGCTGGGGTCGCGCGGTCGAGCTGAAGGGTGACGGTGTCGTTGCTCTTGTGATCGCTCCACGTGGCGCTCTGCGCGCGCAGGTCGAAGCGCAGGGCCGGGTCGCCGTCGTCGCGCAGGTCGTCGCTGCCCACGATGGTGGTGTCCGCTGCATCCGCTGCAAAAGCGCAGGTGGTTTGGCCCATCGCCCAACCTCCGTACAAGCGGGTCCCGCCGCAGGTGAGCTGCGCTTTGCAGAGCTGCGCGCGGTGGTTCGTGTACGCGAGCAGAGACAGCGAGCAGCGCGTCCCCGCGGGCAGCGCCGGGGCGTTGCTCGTGAGGATGGCGCCCTCTGCGCGAAAGCGCGCAGCGAACGGGACGAGCAGCGTGCCGGTCGCGACCGGGACGAGCGCGAGCGCGAGCAGGGCGGCGATGCGCGCCCGCGCGACGAGCTGCGCGAGGACGAGCTGGCGGCGCGAGCCGGCCCAGATGAAGAGCGACTCGTCTCCGTTGTCCTTGGCGACCAGCCCGTCGTCCGTCGATTCGAAGCGACCGACGACGCAAACGGGCTCTGCGTGCGCGAGGGTCTCGACGTACGACGAGACGTCGTGGCTGGGCTCCCACAGGCGGTGGGCGAACGCGACGTGCGCGCGGTCGGCGCGTACCGTGACGGCGCCGTTGGGGGTGTCGACTTCGAACGCGGGCTTGGTGAGGTCGCACTGCGCGCGGTCGAAGAGCTGATTGCTCGTGTGCTCGTGTTGTCGTCCGTGCTCGTCGGTGGACCAGGTCGTCTCGGATCTCCAGATGAAGTCGACCGTGTGGTGCAGCGCGGGGCCGCTGCTCTTCACGGATCCTTCGACGAGGACGGGCTGTCCGCCGCGAGGGTCGTCGGAGCGCGCGCCGAGCACGCGCGCGGCGAAGCGACGAAAGGGAGCCTCTTGGATCGCGAGCAGCAGCGCGTGCACGAGCGGCACGAACGCGAGCATCGCGTAGACGCGGGTGACGACGTTCGGCGAGGACTCGAGCGCTGAGAACGGAGCCACGAACGCGTACGCGAACAAGAAGACCCAGTCGGCGTGGTAGCCCCACACTGCGCTCTTTGCGGTGATGCGTTGGCCTCCGCCCGCGCGGCTGACGTAGGCGCTGTGGTGCGCGGCGCGCATGCGTCGGTTGATCGCGATGAAGAGCATCGCGAGGCCCATCGCGGACGCCGTCGTGAGCCAGTTGCGCGCCTCGACCAGCGGCGCGAGCCACCCGGCGAGGGTCGATGCGCCGAAGAGCGCTCCCCCCATCACGGCGTACGCGAGCGTCGATCGCTCGAGCGGAACGCGCACGCGATCCCCCTTCGGTGTCCGTCGCTGCGGCTGCGGCTGCGGCGGCTGCGGCTGCGTGGTCGACGGTCGCGCCGCGGCGGTTGTTGGCGGGGCGTTCGGCTCGACCGCGGGCTCGTCTCGCTTCTTGCGGGGGGGCGCTGGCAGCCCGGCGCTCTCTCCGGGCATGGCCGCGCGGCGCACGCGCGCTTCGATGTACCCAGGGCCCGCGCGGGTCTCGGTCACTTCGAGCTCGACGTGATCTCCTCCGCGCAGAACAAACGCGCGCAGCTCGACCTCGGTGGTCTCTTTGCGGATCTTGCTTCCGTCGACGAGCGAGAGAAAATCGTGTCGACCGCGCACCTCTGCCCAGCGCCCCGCGTCCGTGACGCGCCCGATCTTCTTGCCGTGCTCGAAGCCCGAGAGCTTGTAGCGGCGCTGGTCCGCGGTCGCGAGAAAGAGCGTTTGCGCGGGCTTTTGCGCGCGAATTTGCGTCTCTCCGACGGTGATCGTCGCGTCGACGAAGAGCAGCTCGCCTGGGGATCCCTCGAGCACTCCCTCGATCACGTCGCGCTCGGTCATGGGCGATGATCGCGTGCGTTGCGCGCTCAGGGCAACGGGGAGGGGCACGCGCGCTCGACGCGGGCTGCGTAGGTGGCGAACCAGTGGTGCCTTCGCGGGTCGTTGACGATCGAGCGTCGGCCGAGGCCCACGGCGAGCACGAGCACGGGCCGCGCGCGATGCGCCTCTGAGACGAGCGAGTCGAGGGGCGGCTCGAACACGAGCGTGCTCGCGTGGTGCAGGGGCATGCGCAAGGGGTGTACGGGCGCCCACGCGCCGCTCGGCTCGCGGCGAACGAGCAGAGAAAACGCTGATCCTTCGCGCACTTCGCTGTAGTCCTCGAGCGTCGGGTGCGCGCTGGTATCGCAGGCGAGCGCGGACGTCTCAGCGGCAGCGTCGTCGAGATGGGCGTCGGGATAGGGCGTGGCGTCGGGAGCTTCGCGGGGCATCGTGGGCTGCGGTGGTTGCGGCGATTGCGCGCGTACACACGAGAGCGCCAAGAGCGAGAGCAGGGCGGGCGCGCGGCGCATGGCGAAGAGTGTAGTCGCCTGCGCGAGCGCGGTCGTGGCAGCAAGCACCCGAGAAGGTGGGCGTATGAGAACCTGGTGGGTGGCGGCGCTGTGCGTGTGCGCAGGCGATCGCTTCGATGTGGGCAGCGCCTCGTGGGAGAGCAAACATCGGGTTTCTTAAGGCACGGCCGCGCAGGGGGAGGCTCTATGAATCCCTGCGCATGACACGACGGACAACGCTTTGTTGGCTGGTCTCGATCTCGCTCGTCGCGTGTGGCGGGCCGCCGTCGACGCCGGACGCGACCACGCAGGATGGCGGCGCGGACGCGACCGCGCAGCCCGACGCGACGGGCTCGATCGACGACGCTGGCGTCACGGGTGACGCGGATGCTGCTGTTGGCTCGGATGGCGCGGCGAGCGACGCAGGCGCGCTTCCGATGATCGGCGAGGCGCTCGCGTGCAGATCCGAAGGCGGCGTCGGGGGACTGGCGCCAGGGACGGACCTGCAGCGACACACGATCGACCTCGCGCAGTTTCCCGAGGCGCGCTGCAACGACGGAACGCCAGCGGTCCTCTACTATCGCCCGTACGAGGGCGCAGAGAACCGCGATCGCTGGGTGATTCAGCTGCAGGGCGGCGGAAGCTGCACGACGCCCAACGCGTGCGCCGCGCGCTGGTGCGGCTACATGACCAACTTCAGCAAGACGCAGATGACCTCGAGCGTCGCTCCTCGGACTGGGATCAACGGGGATGGCATCCTCGATCGCAACGAGCCGACCAACCCGATGCGCGGGTGGAACAGGGTGTTTCTTCGCTACTGCAGCTCCGACGCGTGGTCGGGGACGCGCAGCGACGTCGCGATGGACGCGGTCGAGCCGGGCACCGCCAATCCCGTGCGATTTCGCCTGCATTTCGCCGGGGCGCGCATCTTCGACGCCGCCGTCGCGACCCTTCGCCAAGACGGCGCAGCGGCCCTTCGCTACACGCTCGGCGGCGCATCGTCGGCGCTGCCCGACCTCGACGACGCGTCAGTCGTGCTCCTCGCAGGCGCCTCTGCCGGCGGCGCCGGAACGATCCGCAACGTCGACCGCTTCGCCACCACGTTGCGCGCCAACAACACCGCGTGTCGCTCGGGCGGCGCGTGCCCGCTGCGCGTGGCGGCGCTCATCGACTCGATCCTCCCGATGGACCGCTCGCAGCTCGACTGGACGCTCACGCCGGTGTGCACGATGGGCATGCTGTGCAGCTACTCCCAGTACTTTCAGGCGCAGTATCAGACGGGCGAAAACGTGTTTCAGGGCGTGCGCAACGACGACACGTGCGAGGGCTGGCACCGCGCCAATCGCCCCGGTGAAGAGTGGCGTTGCTTGGACGACAGCTACGTCTTGCTCAACCACATCACAACGCCGATGTTCGTTCGCATGGGGCAGACGGACATGCTGCTCGGGCGCAACGCGGTCGAGGCGCAGTTTCAGATCCCGGGCATGGGGCCGCTGACGATGCCGCAGTTCGCCGCGGGCGTTCGAGCGCAGCTCCAGCGGGCGCAAGACGCGCAGACGTTGGCCAACGAGCGCGCGATGATCCGCACGGCGCCCGGGACGTTCGGCCCGAGCTGCCCGAAGCACGAGGCGATCGGCGACACCGACAGTGTGTTCAATGTCGCGATCGAGTCTGGCGGCGCGCCAGTGCCGTTTATGCGGGTGTTCTCCAACTGGTTCACGGGGATGGGCGCGGGGCCGGTCAACCTCGTGACGCAGCCGGGCGGCAGGGACAGCTGCACGATGTGAGGTCCGACATCGTCGCTGGCGTCCATGGCGGCGATCGCACAAACTCAGGGGCACCCGATGTTCAGAGTCGTAGCGGATGATCTGTTGGGCTCGTCGAGCGAGTCGCTCGGCGGAGACTCTTCGACCAGCAGCAGCGAGAGCGTCGGCGAGTCGAGCGCGCAGGCGAGCTTCGAGGCGGCGAGCGAGGCGAGCTCGATCAGCCCCGAGAGCGTCGAGAGCAGCAGCAGCGAGAGCTCGCAGTGCTCGAAGCGACGACAGCCTCCGCCCGGCGCTCACACGGCGCAGCTCACGGACGAAGAGCTCGGCGCGATCCCGAAGGGGCACGAGCTCGGCGACTCGTGAGGCGGCGCGGCTATCGTCCGCCCGCGCTCTCGCTGGCGCGCGACGTGTTGGTGTTGGCTCTCGAGACGCTCACGCGGCGGTCGAGCGCGAGGCTCTTGCAGCGGCTCTCTCGACCGTTTGCAGTGCAGAGCGAAGGGGCCTCGCGGCTGCCCGACGCGCCTGCGTTTGTGCTCGCGCTCAATCACTTCAGCGACGGCGCGAGCGGAGCGTCCGTGCGCGCGGCGCTCGACGCGGTCGCCGAAGCGCGCCCCGCGTTGATGGAGCGGGTGCTCATGGTGGGCGGCCGCCGTGATCGCGTCCGAACGGGCGCGCTCGCGCGGGTGTTCGCGCGGGTCGGGACCGCGCTCAGCGCGTGGCTGCGCCGCCGATGGAGCGCGCACTTCGCGGTGATCTCGATGGAGGGCTCGCGCGCAGACTTGGGCTCGCTGCGCGCGTGGAAGCGCGTGGCGGCCGAGCGGTTGAGCGTGGTGTTTCCCGAGGGGATCGCGGGGTACGAGCTCGGCGCGATGCGCGCGGGCTCGGGGCGGTGGCTCGCGACGATCGGCGTCGCGACGGTCCCGTGCGCGGTGTGGTTCGACGGCGAGCGCTGGCGGGTGCGTCTGGGGGCTCCGATCGCGTGGGCCGCGAAGGCGAAGGCGCACGACGCGCAGCTCGGGCTCGCGATCGCGTCGCTTCTGCCTGAGTTTTTGCAGGGAGAATGGAAGCGCGACCTCGCCCGTTGGCGCGCGCTCGCCGCGCCGTCGACGGCCGCGACGAGCGAAGCTCTGTAAGGGCTTCGGAGGCGCGGGCGTATTGTGCGGCGATTCATGGTGGATTCTCGTTGGACCGTCTCGGCGTTAGCGCTCTCTGTGATGCTCGCAGCGGGCGCGGTGCGCGCTCATCAGCCTCCCCCGCGATGGATGACAGAGCCTGCGGTCACGGTCGTGTCGTTGCACGACGCGCAGCAGCAGCCGCTGGGGCAGGGGCTGGCCTACCCGGACGGGACGGTGTTGGCGTCCGGTGTGGACGTGCAGCGCGTAGCGTTCGCGTGCTGGGGGCCGCAGCTCTGCCGGCGCGTGATCGAAGTGCTCTCGTGTCGCGCGGCCAACGTCGCTCCTCAGCGATCGTGCGCCGAGGGGGCGTCGGTGCTTCGACTGGCGCCGACGTACGAGCAGCAGTGGTCCCCGCCGCCGCGGCCGCAGCAGGAGCCGCGAGATCCGTGTGCGAATCGCCCAGTCGAACGCGAGTGGGCCGGGCACGTGACGTTGGGCCCCGAGTTCGCGCTGAGCGGGCTCGAGCCGCGAATGGGCGTGCTGCTATCGCCGGGCTTTCGCAGGGTCGTCGCCCGCGATCCGCGCAGCCAGAGCGACCCGTGCTCGGACAGATCGTCCTCGCTCGACGCGATCCCCTTCTCGCGGGTGATCGGAACGGAGTTCGGCATGGATTTTCGCGCCCGCGTACAATGGCGGCTCGCGAACCCCGGAGGGCTCGTCGCGTTGCTGAGCGCGGCGCCCATCGGACGGATCGTGTTGGGCGGGCGCTGGAGGGTTCCATCAATCCTCGGAGCGTTGGTGCCCGAGGTGGGCTACCAGATGTCCTCCTATCGGGTGCCCGCGATGGGCGCGACGCCTGCGCGCAACGCGACGGACTGGTGGTTGTTCTTGCGGCCCGCGGGGTGGGCGGTGGGCTACGTGTTCGCGCAGTACCCCAGGGCGAGCGTGACCGTGGACGCAGCGCCGGTGTTCGCTGTCCCGTTGAGCGGGCAGCGCTTCGAGATGGGGTTCTCGGCGACGGTGATGCTCGAAGCGACGATGTGGTGAGCAGGCGCGCGACAGGGGGGCCGCGCTGCGGTGTCCGATCTTCGTTCGCGTGTGCGATTTTCGCACAGCGCGCCCCTGCGTTCTTCGCGGCTCGCGCGAGGCGATGTCTGGCGCGCTCAGTGCACTTCCCGCGCTGTTCGCGGCTCGCGACCTCGCCGAGCCCGACGACGGAGAACGAATGAGACAGACCATCGCAGTGATTTGCTGCCTGTTCGCGACGCAGTGCGGCCCCACTTCTTCCTCGCAGGACAGCGCAGCGCAGAGCGACGCGACGTCGCAGAGTGACGCAGCCCCGCAGGGCGACGCGTCTTCGCAGAGTGATGCGACTTCGCAGACGGACGCGTCTTCGAGCGAGTCGACCGCGGCCGCGGTCGCCGCGGCAGAGGCGTTTCTCGCGACGCTCTCGAGCGAGCAGCGCACGGTCGCGCAGTTCGCCTACGACGACGCCGCGCAGAAGGTCCGTTGGTCGAACCTTCCGACGGGGATCTTCTCGCGCGCAGGCCTGAAGTTCGGCGTCCTGTCCGAAGCGCAGCAGACCGCAGTGTGGGCGATGTTGCGCGTGGTCCTGAGCGCCAAGGGCTATCAGCAGGTCGTGGACACCGTCGACGCTGACGACGTGCTTCTCTCGCAGACCACAGGCGGCAATCTCGTCTTCGGAAAGGCCGAGTACTTCGTCGCGCTCCGCGGCACTCCCTCGACGACCACCCCGTGGTGCATCCAGTTCGGAGGCCATCACCTCGCGATCAACGTCACCATCCGCGGCGCGCGCATGACGCTCGCCCCGAGCTTGACCGGCGCTCAGCCCACGAGCTTCACCCGAGCCGGCAGCGCTGTGCGCGTTCAGGGCGAAGAGCTCGACGCCGCGTTCGCCATGGTCAACGCGCTCACGACCGAGCAGCGCGCGACCGCGGTGATCGGCAGCGCGGTGATGGACCTCGCGCTCGGGCCAGGACAAGACGGAAGGACCGTCGCCAACGAAGGCATCCGCGCTGACGCCCTCACCGCGACGCAGCGCGAGCTGCTCGTCGCGCTCATTCAAACCCGCGTGGGGTTGATCAACGACGGCGCCGCGTCCCTGAAGATCAGCGAGATCCGCGCCTCGCTCGACCAGACCTACTTCGCGTGGTCGGGACCCACCGCCGTCGGCAGCGCGGCGTACTTTCGCGTCACCGGTCCGTCGCTCTTCATCGAGTACAGCCCCCAAGCGCTGGGCGGATCGGCCACGAATCACACGCACGCCATGTACCGCGAGTTCGGCAACGACTACGGAGCATCGCTCTAACCCGTGAAGCGCTGCGCGCTCGTCTCTGCTGTCCTCTTGCTGGCCGCGCGCACCGCGAGCGCGCACCCAGAGCATTGCGCGCAGAGCCTGTTCGTCGAGGTCGAAGCCGATCGCGTGACCATCGCGGTCGAGCTCAACCCGGGCTCGTCCGTGGCGCGCTCGCTCGTCGATCACATCGACTCGAATCGCGACCGAGCGATCGACGCGCGCGAGCAAGATCACTACAGCGCTCAGCTCGCCCGCGAGCTCTCGGCGGTCATCGACGGGGTCGCGCTCGACGTGCGGTGCGCGCCTCGCTCGTTCTCGTCGCCGGGCGTGCTCGAGACCGGCGCGGCGAGCTTGACCGTTCGCTGCGCTGCGAAGAGCCCCGCGCTCGCCGCTGGATCCCACGAGCTGAGCGTCCGCAGCGATCACCGACCGGTGGCGAGCGCGTACTCGATCCACGTGTTCACTGGTGCAGGAGGGCCGCGCGTCACGGGCGTCCGCCGCGCGCTCGAAGGCCGCGAGGCGCACGTTCGCTTCGCGCTCGACCCACCCAATCTCCAGTGGAACCGCCGCGCTCGCGCCCTCGCCTCGGCGTGCGGCCTGCTCTCGCTCGGGCTGCTCGGGGGGTGGCTTCGGCGACGATCCCGAGCGAGCATCCTCGCCCGCTGATGGCACGGTCCAAGCACGCATCGCTCGAACGCCGGACGCTCGTGCTGCTCGCGCTCGCGCTCGCGTCGCTGGCGGCGGCGGTGCTCGGCGGGCTCGAGCTTCGTGCGTCCAGCGCAGGAGAGCAGCAGCGGCGTTCGTTCGAGAGCGCCGAGGTGACGTTGGCGGGGCTCGAGAGGACGCTCGACGCCTCGCCCGGGCCGCCCGACGATCGCGCTCGGCGCGCGCGAATGCTGTCGCTGATCGAGCCGTTGATCGACGCGAGCGCGGGCGAGTGCGCGACGAGCGGAGCGCTGCTCGACGTGGTGACCATCGCGCCGCTCTTCGAAGCGCCGACCTCGAGCTCGTTCGCTGCGCGTTCGTCGCCGCGGATGCTTCCGCTCGACCGATCCGTGGTGAGCGACGTGTGTCGACTCGCGCGCGTCGGAATCCTGCAGCAGCGCCGCTTCGCCGCGCCCAACGACATGCTCTTCATCGTCGCGAGGGGAGCGTCTCCGTCGCTCGCGCGCTTCGTGCTGCTTCGCATGCCCAACCGCGCGAGGCTGCGCTCGGACACGCTGTGGCTGCTGCTTGTGCCGGCGCTCGCCGTGGTGGCGCTGGCGCTCGTCGGACTCACGGTGGACCTGCTCTTGATGCTCCGGCGCGGCCGAATCGCGATCGAGACGTCGCTGGCGCGGGTCGCGGTCGACCTCGACGCGCCGATCGAACCGCCTCCGTCGGTCGAGCTGCGCTCCATCGCAGACGCCGTCGCGCAGATGGTCGAGCGGCTCAAGGCGTCGCGTGATCGCGAGCGGGCGTTGCAGCGCTCGCTCGATCACGCAGCGCGGCTCGCGGCGCTCGGGCGCCTCGTGGCGGGCGTCGCGCACGAGGTGAGAAACCCGCTCGCCGCGGTGAAGCTTCGGCTCGACCGGCTGCAGCGTCGACCGCTCGACGCGCGCTCGACCGAAGACGTCCGCTCGGCGAACGCCGAGGTGGTGCGCCTCGACGCGCTCGTGCGTTCGTTGCTGCAGCTCTCGCAACGCTCGTCGGAGCAGCCGCAAGCGGTGGCGATGGCCCCGCTCGTCGACGAGCGTGTGTCGCTGATGAGCGCGCTCGCCGCGCCGCGAGCGGTTGTCATCGAGCGCCTCGGCGAGGGCGTCGCGCGAGGAGACCGCGCGCAGCTGGTGCAGGTGATCGACAACCTGCTACGCAACGCCGTCGAAGCGAGCCCTCGCGGCGAGGTCGTGCGCGTGCGCATCGCGGAGGCCGAGCGAGCGTTGACCGTGACGATCTCGGACCGAGGAGAAGGCGTGCCAGAGGACCGTGTACAAGAGCTGTTCGAGCCGTTTTTTACGACCAAACCTGACGGAACTGGGCTGGGGCTCTTCTTGTCGAAGTCGCTCGTCGAAGCGCAAGGCGGCGCGCTGCGCTTCGAGCGAGCGGACAACGAGACGCGAATGACGATCGAGCTCGAGCGGGAGCCGACGCGGTGAGCCACACGCCACGGCTGCTCGTGGTCGACGACGAGCGCGCGATCCGCGACGGGCTGCGCGCGACCTTCGACGACTGGGGATACGACGTGCTCACGGCGGACGGGATCAGCGCCGCGCGCGCGCTGCTGTCGGAGGCGCACTTCGACGCGGTGCTCTTGGACATTCGACTGCGCGACGGCGATGGGCTCGAGTTCTTGCGCGAGCTGCGATCGCGGTTTCCGTCGCTCGCCGTGCTGATCGTGACCGCGTACGGAGACAGCGCGCGAGCGATCTCTGCGATGAAGCTCGGCGCGTTCGAGTATTTGACCAAGCCGTTCGACCTGGCCGCGCTCGAGCGAGCGCTGCAGCGCGCGGTGCGCGTGCGCACCGTGGCTCGCGTCGAGCGGGTCGCGACGGACGAGCGCTTCGTGGGCGCGAGCCCAGCGATCTTGCAAGTGTGGAAGGCGATCGGCCGCGCCTCTGCCTCGGACGCGCCCGTGTTGATCACCGGCGAGAGCGGCGTAGGCAAAGAGCTCGTCGCGCGGATGATCCACGACCACAGCGAGCGTCGCGCAGGCCCCCTCGTAGCGGTCAACGTGGCCGCGCTCGCGCCTACGTTGGTCGAGAGCGAGCTGTTCGGTCACGAGCGAGGGGCGTTCACCGGCGCGCTGACGCGACGCGAGGGACGCTTCGAAGCCGCTGAAGGCGGCACGCTCTTTCTCGACGAGGTCGCGGACATCGACGCCGCGCTGCAGACCAAGCTGCTCCGCGTGCTCGAGGATGGCGGCTTCGAGCGAGTGGGGACCAACGCTCGCTTGCAATCATCGGCGCGCGTGATCGCCGCGACCTCGCGCGCGTTGGACGCGACGCCCCCGCCGCTGCGAGAGGATCTGTACTATCGACTGAGCGTCGTGCGCATCGAGGTGCCGCCGCTGCGACAGCGACGCATGGACATCCCGCTGCTCGTAGACTTGTGCCTCCAGCGTCGCGGCGATGGCCGACGAGCGGTGTCCGAAGAGGCGATGCGGTGGCTCGTCAACCAGCCGTGGCCTGGCAATGTTCGGCAGCTATTTCACGTGGTCGAACGCGCCTGCGTCATGTCTGCGAGCGAGGTGCTCGACGTCGTCGATTTCGGAGGAGACCTCGCGGCGCGCTCGGTCGACGCGGATCCCGTCGAGGCGAGCCAGGCGCTCGGGTCTCTGGACCTGCGGGAGCGCGTCGAGGCGCTCGAGCGATCGCTGATCGGCAAGGCCCTCGAGCGCGCCAATGGAAATCGCACGGAGGCCGCGCGGCTGCTCGGGATTCGTCGCGCGCTGCTCTACGCGAAGCTGCAGCAGTACGCGATCGACGCAGACAAGAGCGGCTGAGGGAGGTCCGTCGAGTGCGCTCCCCCTCGTGATGGGCCGCGCGCTCACCCTCGCGCGCGCTTGCGACGACGCGCGGAGGCGATCACAGCCGCTGCGACGACGGCCGCTGCCCACTGCGCGCCGGGTGCCCTCGTGGGGCTCGTGCGGCACCCGCAGCCGCCGCCTGCGGTGAGGCGTCCTCCGTCCGCGGAGCTGCCGTCCATCGAGGCGCTGGCGTCGCCCGTCGCGCCGCCGTCGAGGCTCGCGTCAGTGTCCACGGTGGCGTCGGGGACACCCGCGTCGGCGCCGCGCGGCGCGCACATGAGGGCGGGAGCGTCCATCACGCGGCGCGTGCCGAACGGAAGGGGCGTGCGCCAGTTGCCTGTGTTGCTGTTGTCGTGTCGAAACGTGGGCCACTGCACGTTGCCGTTGCTGCGCCCCATGGTGCGCCACGCGTAGAGCCAGCCCGAGCGCGTGGTGGAGACGACCTCGAGCGTTCCGTCGCCGTCGAGGTCGCCGACCGCGGGAGAGCCCACGTGCCACTGCCCGGTGAACTTCGGAAAGCCCGGCGCAGCGACGCCGCACGCGTCCGAGGCGTGGAGGTAGTAGCCGCCCGAGCCCAAGAGCACTTCGGGGTACGCGTCACCAGAGACGTCGGCGGAGATGGGGTTCACGAAGAACGTGTAGTCCTCGATGAGCTTCGGAAACCCGGCGACGGGGCGGCCGTCGCGCGCGTCCCACGCGCCGACGAGGTTCGAGTACTCCGCGGCGATTCCGCCGGTCGCGGCTGCGATCAACGCGAGGTTGGCGCCCGAGGCGATCATCGCGAGGCGCCCGCTGTTGTGCAGGTCCGCGAAGGTCGGAAAGCTAAACGCCGGAACGAACGGCTGCCGTTGTCGGTCATCGCTGCGCGATCCGCGCGCGATGTTGTCGAGGATCGTCACGGTGTTGAGCGACGATTGCGAGCGCGGCGTGCTCATGCGCTGATCGCCGCGGAGGATCGACATGGCCGTGTTGGCGTTGCCGATCGCGCCGAGCTCGTCGCGGCCATCGTCGTCGACGTCGCCGAGGGCGGGGGCGTTCATGATTCCAGAGCCGACGAGGGGGAGGATGTCCGTGCCGCTGAAGGGGATGGGCCAGCCAGGATGAAACGGCCCTCCAGCGTGGCGGTTGCCGTCGGCGTAGACCGCGTAGATGGGGCCCATGTTGCCGCTGGTGTTGGCGATGCGCTCGTTGGAGACCGCGACGAGGTCTGGGGCCATGTCTCCGTCGAGGTCCGCGACGCCGACGCTGCCGAAGGCGCGGTTGTACTCAGTGTTCGGCTCGCGCGTGTAGTGAAGCGTGACGGGAAACCCAGGGTGATCCGCGGCCGTCAGCGAGTCGAGGGCGTAGAGCTTTCCGTCGAACGCGCCGAAGACGATCTCGGGGCGGCCGTTGCGGTCGAGGTCGACGAGCACGGGCGCGCCCGCGATCCCGCGGTCCAAGATGCGTTCGGGCGAGGTGTCCCCGCTCGGGACATCGTCGAGCGAGCTGGGAAATCCCCGGCCATACGCGGTTCCATCATGGTTGAAGACGTAGACGTTGCCGCCGTAGCCGAGCAGGACGATCTCGAGCTGCGGCTCGTCGTCGATGTTGGCGATGGCCGGCGCCGAGAGGACCATGTCTCGCGCGACGTCGAAGTCCACGCGACCGACGGTGTCCATTCGGTGTCCGCGGACGTTGCGATAGTCCACGACGCGCCCTCCAACCTGCGTGCTCCCGTCGTAGCCGCGAATGAGATTGGTGCGCACCGGAAACCCAGGCGCTTCGCTCCCGTTCGCGCGATATGCGTGCAGCACTCCGTCGGAGTTGACCACGACCACCTCGCCCCGCCCGTCGCCGTCGAGGTCCGCGATCCTCGGCGACGCTTCTCCCGAGCCGTGCAAATCCACGGGAAATCCCGGCAGAAGCGTGCTGTCTCGATGGACGTACACGACCTTGCGGTACTCGCCGCGCACGTCACCAGCGGTCCCGCCGTAGTGCGCGACGGCGCGCACGCGCACGGTGATCGTGTAGCGGTTCTCGCGCTCGCCCGGGTTGTCGATCATGAGCGTGGACGTGTCGATCGACGCGAGCTCTCCGTCGACCGCCGCGCTGACGTTGTTGCGCGTGACGACCGAGCGCCACTGCGAGTCCATCGGCTCGATGCCCGGCGCCCACTCGACGACGTAGTCGAAGTTGGGCGCGCGACGCGCGGCGATGTGCCCCTCGATGCGCAGCATGGGCGATCGATCGGGGTAGTGAACCTGAAACCAGCGCGGTGAGGTGACGTCGACTTCGGGCGGGATTTTTCGGTCTCGAATGGCCTCGAGGATGTTGCGCGAGTTGACGCGCCCGTAGCCGAAGCGC
The DNA here is from genome assembly GCA_013298625.1 of Myxococcales bacterium. GTDB lineage: Bacteria > Myxococcota_A > Polyangia > Polyangiales. Next base: position 123,270 of record JAAFIF010000010.1, on the reverse strand, counting down.
TGATCCCAGCCGGGCAGCGACGGGTAGAACTGCCGGTTGTAGTTGGGCGAGCTCATCTGCGACTCGGGGACGTTGATGTCGTCGACGGTCGTGACGAAGAGCTGTCGCACTTCTTCGGCGCTGAGCTCGGGCGAGAGGTTCTGCTGCAGCGCGTACGAATAGATGAGCCCGGCGATGCCCGAGCTCTGCCCGACGGCCTCTGACGAGCACGCGTTGCCGGCGACCGAGAGCATGAGCTGGCCGCCGTAGTTCGTGCAGTTGTTGAAGGCGATGAAGGTGGTGGCGTCGTCGAGGCCGCGGTTGGGGCGCACGGCGTGGACGTAGAGGGTGTGGTTGCCGGTGCCCGGGAGGTTGTGGTGCCGAGAGTTTTCGTCGGCTGCGCTGGCCACGACGATGAGCCCGCGGCGGTACGCGTAGTCCATCGCTTGCTGCGCGAACTGCGTGAGGTTGAGCGCGCCGAGGGCCTCTTGGATCACGCGCACCCTGCGGTTTTGCCCGTAGTCTGCGTCGGAGGCGTACATGACGGCCTGCGCGAAGTCGTTGGAGTCGGTCACAAACGAGTCGCCCACGCGCAGCGGAACGAACTGACACTCGGGGCAGCCGCCGATGCTGCCGATACCGTCGTTGGCCGTGGCGGTGCTGTCTTCGGCTTCGCCCGTTCCGTGGCCGTAGCGGGTGTCGTCGTACGGGTCGTTGTCGTCTTTGAAGAAGTCCCACCCAGAGATGTCGTCGACGAGTCCGTTGTTGTCCTCGTCGGTCCCGTTCGAAAACGTTCGGATCAGGTCGCCCGCGTCGAGGATGCCGTTGCGGTTGGGGTCGTTGGCGGCGCCCATCGCGTCGCGGCACGCCGTGATCGGGTGTGGCAGCGCGGTTCCGCAGGTGATTCGCGGGTCGTTTGCGTAGTCGCGAACGTCCACGCGCCCGTTGCCGTCGGCGTCGTGCGTGGCGAACGGGCTGCCGTCCGCGCGCTGCGGGACCGGCGTCTCGGCGAGGTTGAGCGCGGCCTGGAGCTGAATGCTTCGCTCGTCCCACTCGATGCCCGAGTCGAGGACGGCGATGAGCACACGAGGGTCACCCGTGCTCAGGCCCCACGCGCGATCGGTGTTGTTTCCCGCGCCGATCGCGAGCTCTTGCGTGCGAAAGCCCGCGATCGCCTGGTTGCGCGCGGGGATCCACGACCAGTGGTGATACTGCCGACGGTAGTCCGGGTCGTTGGGCCAGTTGGCCATGTCCGCCGCCTGCTCGCGCGTCGCGTTCGGCGGAAAGGGCCACGCGCTCACGGCGAGCGGCGACGAGACGATGGATGCAGCGGCGAGCGCGCAGAGCGCGCGAGAGCGTGTGCGGAGTCTCATGGGCGGCGCCGCGAGTGTACATGGGCTGCGCGCGGCCCGGCGGGTGGGCACACGCGCGGCGTGCGAAGGCGCCCAAAGCCGCAGCGAAGTCGCAGTGGTCTCGACGGGTTGGCAACATGCGAAGAGCGAGTCAGCCGCTCACTGCATGAACTGTCGCAGCAGCTCCATGAGCTCTTGGCTCTCGCTCGCGCCCGAGCCGCCCGCCCCGCGCGAACCGCCCGCTCGACCCGCTCCATTCGTGCCATTCGTGCGCGGAGTCGCAGCCCCGCCAGTCGTGCCGCCGCCGCCGAGCAGCGCGCTCAAATCGATTGCGCCCGCGCCGCCGCTGCCCGAGAGCGCGCGCATCAGCGTCTGCACGAGCGCGTCTTGCCCGCCGCTCGCGCCGTTGCCTCCGCTCGTCCCGCTCGCGCCGTTTTGAATCAACGCACCAAGATTCAAGCCGCCGCCGCTCTGACCGCCTCCGCCGAGCAGCGAGCGGATGAGACCCGTCCGCTCGAGCATCTCGAACATCTGCTCCATCTCTCGCACGCGCGCGGGGTCCGTCTCGCCCATCATGCGCGCGGCGAGGGTGCCGAGCGACGCGCGGCCGAGGTCCGTGTCGCCGTGCGTCTCTTCGAGCCACCGCCGCGCGAGCGCTCGAACCCGCGTCGCCTGTGTGGTCGCCGCGCGCCCTCGCAGCGCGCCGTCGCCTTGCGCGAGGGCGTCGATGATCGCGTTGGGGGGCGCCACGCGAAACGCGTTGTCCCTCACGTACCGCTGCATCGCCGCAAAGAACGCCGCGTCGCCGAGCGCGCGCCGCGCGGCGTCGTAGAAGTACGGCGCCTTGCCGTAGACGATCCCCGCGTAGGCGACGGGCGTGCGAAAGGTCGCGACCGCGCGGTTGACCGCTTGATCGGGCTGACCGAGCGCGCGGAGCAAGTGGTAGTTGTTCTTCACGTTGGCGTCGCCGTCGCGCTGCGCGCGGGCGCGGCCGTAGCGGTCTTCGAGGTAGACGATCGCGCTGTACTGCGCGAGCGCCTCGTCCACAAACGGGTGATCTCGCGAGTCGCTGCCGACGAGCCCGTGCCACCACTGGTGCGCGACCTCGTGCGCCGTCACGAACTCGAGCATTCCGCCGAGCGCCGCGCTCATGTCGAGCCCGCCTGCTCCCCCCATGAGCTGCTGTACGAGCTGGCCCATCCCGCCGCTCGCGCTCGCGTTGGCCGCAGAGGGATCGCGGTAGAACATGCTCGCCACGGTCACGAGCCCCGCGAACTCGACGCCGCCCGCGCCGCCGACGACGGCGGCTTCGCACACGTCCAAGTCCGCGTACGGGTACGGGCCGAAGCGGCGCTCGTACACTTCGAGCGAGCCTGCTGCGGCGTCGAGCACGCGCTGCCCCGCCGCGCGCTCGTTTGGAAGCACGTGCGAGCGCACGGTGACGTCGCCCACTCGCCGCTCGAGCGCGACCCACGTGCGCGACGAGAGCACCGTGAAGTCCCGCACCATGGCGGCGACGACCTCGTGTGTTCGCCTGGGATTTCGCAGGACCGTCGCGCCTGCGTCGGCGCCGTTGACCACGGCCACCGAGGACGATCCCACGCTCTCGCGCACGGTCACGCCGGTCGTCACCGTCCTGTACCCGTCAGGAAAGCTCACCCTCGCGCGGACGTGCGAGAGCTCGTCGCTGCCGAGGTCACCGAGCGATCCCCGGTCGTCGCGCACCCATTGATTGCCGCGGCGCGGGGCGAGCACGGGGTACCACTGCGCGAGGCACGCGATCCCGTCGCCCACCGCGAGCAGGCCGTAGTCGCTGGCGCTGGCGGCGCTCGGGTCGCTCGGCTGTGTGATGGACGAGAAGGACTCCATCCCTTGCGAGAGGAGGTTGGTGCGCGACGAGTCGATCGCGTCGAGCCGGCCGTCGAGCTCGATCCACACGCGAATTCGCTGCCCGGGCGCGATCGCTTGCGCGGGCCGCACGGTGAGCACTGACGCTGAGTCCGCGGTGATCGCGCACGGGACGTCCGCGCCCGATTCCGCGCGGCAGCCGCTGCGGGTCATCCGCAACGCGGGCAGGACCACGGCGCCTTGCGTCGTGCGCTGGGTGCTGTTGGCGTACAAGCGCAGGACGAGGTCGGGCAGCGGCGCTGCCTCGTTGTTGGTGAAATACAGCTCTTCTCGCACGCGAAACGAGTGCGCTTCGGGGTCGGCGTCGAGCTCGAGGTCGTAGAGCGGCAGCGTGTCGAGCCGCGCGAGCCCGGCGGCTGCTGGCAGCGTCGCGCGCGACTGGGCGCGCAGCGAAGCGAGCAGCGGCGCGGGGTCGTACCACTGGGCGTTGGCGGCGCGCGGCCGAAGGGTGCACGCCGAGAGGGCGCAGATCGAGGCGACACAGAGAGCGGCGCGGCGGTGCAGCATCGTCGGTGCGAAGAGCGTAGCGCCGAACGCGGCTCCGCGGTCGTGCGCCCGAGCGCTCTCAGGCCGGCGAGGGCGCTCCCTCGGGAAGATCCAGGTAGAAGTGCTTGATCGTCCCGCACATGTACGTGTCGTCGAAGAACTCGACCTCGCCCGTGTCGATGTCGTAGTGCGCGCCGATCAGCCCGACCGCCCTGGTCTCGATGAGCTCGCGAACGATCACGCTGTGCTCGATGATGCTCTCGACCGAGCGGCGCACTTGGATGCGCGCCACGCGCTCGACGAACTGCTCGTTCTTGGCGTTGCGGTCGGTCTTGGTCTTTCGCTCGAGGTAGACCGAGGGCTGGATCTTGTTGAGCAGCGTCGAGAGGTTGCCGAGCTGAACCATGTCGCACGCGCCCTTGATCGCGCCGCAGTTCGTGTGGCCGAGCACGACGAGCAGCTTCGACCCGGCGACCTTCGTCGCGAACTCCATCGAGCCGAGGATGTCGTCGTTGATGATGTTGCCGGCGATGCGGATCGAGAAGACGTCGCCGAGGCCCTGGTCGAAGATGAGCTCGGCGGAGGTGCGCGAGTCGATGCAGCTCAAGATCGTCGCGAAGGGCCACTGGCCTTCGCTCGTGGCGTTGACCTGCTGGAGCAGGTCGCGGCTCACCCTGAGGTTCTGCCGAAAGCGTCCGTTGCCCTCTTTGAGGATCGTCAGCGCCTGCTCGGGCGTCATCGTGGCCTGAGAGTCTTTGTCGTGCACTCGCATGGCGCTAGAGTGTGCGGCAAAACGCAGCGAGTTGTGTCACCCTCCGCGCCGTTATGGACTTTATCGATGAGGCCGTCATCAGCGTGAAGGCTGGTGACGGAGGCAATGGAGCGGTCGCTTTTCGCCGCGAAGCCAATGTTCCTATGGGTGGCCCGTCGGGCGGCGACGGTGGCAAGGGCGGGGATGTGATCCTCGTCGCGGACCGCAATCTCAACACGTTGATCGAGTTTCGGTTTCGCCCCAAGTGGGAGGCTCCCCGCGGCGACAGCGGCGCGGGGCGCGACTGCAATGGGCGCGACGGGCTGCCCCTCGAAATCAGGGTTCCCGTCGGAACGATGGTGTACGACCTCGAGCTCGAGGCGTCCTTGCGTCGCGACGACGCGGCCAACGCCGTGAGCGAACCCGCAGCAGAAGAAGAGCCCGCGGAGGACAGCAGCGACGACGGGGAGGGCGACGAAGAAGCCGAAGAGTCCCCGCGCCGCCGCAAGCGCCGGTTCGACCCGGCCTCGCGCCCCGATCCCCGCGCGCTCGTGGCAGACCTCGACGTCGACGGAGCGCGCTTCGTCGTCGCCCACGGCGGCCGCGGCGGCCTCGGCAACATGAACTTCGCCAAGCCCTGGGACCAGGCCCCGCGCCACGCCCAGCCCGGCGAGGCGGGCGAGGGGCGCAGGCTCCGTCTGTCGCTCGAATTGCTCGCTGACGTGGGGATCATCGGGTTTCCCAACGTCGGCAAGAGCACGCTGATCTCTGTGATCTCGCGCGCGCGACCGAAGATCGCCAACTACCCCTTCACCACGCTGGTGCCCAACCTCGGCGTCGTGAAGGCCGACGAAGACCGCAGCTTCGTCGTCGCCGACATCCCCGGCCTCATCGAAGGCGCCAGCGAAGGCGCAGGGCTCGGCATTCAGTTTCTCAAGCACGTCGAGCGCACGCGCGTGCTGCTGCACCTCATCGCCCCAGACTCCGATCGCACCATCGACGACGACTACGACGTGATCGTCCGCGAGGTCGAGAAGTTCAACCCCGAGATGGCCAAGCGCCCGCAAATCGTGGCGATCACCAAGGCCGATCTCCCCGAGGCGCGCGAGGCGTACAAGCGCCTCAAGCCCAAGTTCAAGAAGCGCGGGATCGACCTGCGGATCATCTGCCCCGTCACGCACGAGGGCATCCGCGAGCTCATCTTCGACCTCGACAAGCTGCTGCGCGAGCAGCGCTAGCGCCCCGCGGTCCTCGCCGCGCTCTCGATGATCGCGATCGCCATGCGGTCGACCGCGCTCTGGCCGCCGATGCGCTCGATCACCGCCGGTGACTGACAGATCGAGAAGACCGAGCTGCCTGCGTAGCCGCTCCAGCGCTCGATCAACAGCTCGACGGGAAGGTCTCGCACCAGCGCCTCGGGCAGATCGCCGTCGCGCCGCTCGCGCACCGCAGCGACGATCCACGGCATCGCCCGCGCGCGCCCCGCGTCGGTCGCGCTCACCCAGACCGTCTGCGCCACATCGAGCGCGTCGCGGGCAGGCCATCGCTCGACCAGCGCCAGCAGCGCGTCCGCCATGCCCAGCGCCGCGATCTCGATCTCGTCGTTGCGATCGGTGAAAAACGCATACTCCCGGCGCTCCTCGATCGCCTCTGCGAACGACGCTCGTTCGGGTGACGCGAACGCTCGCAGCGCGAAGCGCGGCCAGCCCCACAGGTCCTCGGGCGCCAGCCGCTCGTAGAGCTTCGCTGTCAGCGGCGCGAGGATCGCCGCCCTCTCGGTGTCGCGCATTTGAAAATACGCACAACGAATCAATGCTCGCTGAGCGAGCAGCACCGGCGCCGCGCTCCAGTCGGCGCCGCCGAGCGCTGCGAGGGTGTCGAGCGACGCGTACGGGAGCAGCCATGGCAGCTCTCTCGTGCTCGGCGAGTCTGCGAGAGGGCCGCTGGCGACCGCGGCGCGGGCGGCCGCTGCGGCGAATCGCGCGAGCTGCGGCGGACCATCGTCGAGCGCCGCGACGCGATCGATCGCAAAGTCCCTAGCGAACCTGCCCATCCAGCGTTGATCGAGGCTCGGATCGATCGAGCGCATCCACTCGAGCGCCAGCGCCGGGGGCAGCGCGTCGATCGGCGCGCGCTCGAGCGAGCCCCACGCGCGCAGCACGACCTCCCTGGCCTCTTCGACCTCCGTGAGCGCCAGCGCGATGCTCCACGCGGCGTTCGTCGCGAGCGGCCGCGATCGGTCGTCGCGATAGGGGGCGTACAGTCGCCGCGCGACCGCTTCGCGCACGCGCGCATCGGTGATCTGCAACGCTCCCTCGGTCGTCGCCCACGCTCCGCACAGCTCGATGAGCCGCGCCGCGATCCACTGGACCGCGCTGTTCGGCGCGAGCGTCGCGTGCCTGCGAAGACACTGCCAATCGTCCCCGATGATCGCGCGAAGCGCCGGCCAGAAGGCCTCACGAGCGGGCTCTGCCGCGGCGCGCAGGAGGTTGATGCGAGCGTCGATCATCTCTATCGGGCTCTGCGCGGCGAACGAGCGGCGGCCCGCGATGATCGCGCGGGTCTGCTCCGGCGCGAGACCGACGAAGAAGCGCGGCCAGCTGCTGCCGTCGGTCTTCGCGCTGAGGGCGACCAGGGCTTCTCCTGCCGCGCGGCAGCCGGCGCTCGCGGCGACTCGAAGCGGCTCGCACGCGCTGCCCGGGTACTGGGGCGGCTCGTAGGCGCTCGGTGACTCGGCCCATGAAATCAAGTTGTCTCTGAAATCACGGTCGCTCTCGAATCGATCGGCGAGCGTGCTGTGCGGGTGTTCTCGTTCGATCCGCGCGAAGACCGCGCGCCAGCAGCGCTCGGGCGGCGCGAAGGCGAGCGCGAACTGTGCGGGCATCGCCTCGGGATCCTGCTCGAACTCTTCGCGTCCGGCCGCGATGATGGCCTCCCGCCGCTCGTCGCTGAACAGCCCGATCGATGCGAGGTCCAGCACCGACGCCCACGCGCTGGCGCCGTACCGCGCGAGCGCCGCTTGTTCGAGGGAGATCCGCTCTTCGGGAGTCGATCCAAAGAGCGCGATCGCCAGGGCTTCGACGCAGTTTCTTCGGGCCGTCGGCGCTTCGAATTGCGGCGTGGGGTCGTCGAAGACCCGCGCGAGCAGCGCGCGGCCGGCGCCGCGTTCTCCGGCGGCGATCAGCGCGCGAAGGACGCGCACACGGACGTCGTTGTCGCCGAAATCCGTGTCGATTTGCTCGTCGCGCACGGCGTTCATGCGCCGGTCGAGCTCGGCCGCGCGCACGGCGAGCGAGCGATCGTCCAGCGCGAGCGCGAGCGGCGCCGCCGCGAAGAGCCACGCGTAGTCGTTGTCGCGGCGATCGGCGTCGACCGCGGCGAGCTCGGCGATGGCCCGCTCGCGCAGCGGCTCGAGCGCGCCGCGCGGCAAGAACTCAGCGATCGCGCTGATCGTGTCGGGCAGCGCCCAGGGCCGTTGCGTGAGCGCCAGCAGGATGGCTCCCTCGCGATCGCCGAGCGCGGCTGCGCGTCGAGCGCGCTCGGTGCGATAGACCGCAGCCGACGGGACCGCGGCTTCGAGCGCGATCCACTGCTCGGCGCTCAGCGCGGCGACGAGCTCTCGCTCGAGCGTGGCGCGCTGGCTGACGTCCATCGCCGAGACGAACGCGAGGAGCTCTTCGAAGGCGACGTCGCCGAGCGCGACCCGCGCGGCGATGACCGGGGGCGGGCCTGACTCGCGCTCGTCGACGCCGCGCTCGAACGCGAGCTTCGCTTGCAGCTCTTGGCAGAGCGCCTCTTCGCGCTCGCGCTCGGAGGTGGCCGCGGCGAGCTTCGCGCGGGCCTGCTCGACGCGGGCGTCTCTCTCGGCAGCGAGCGCTCGGATCGCCTGGGCTTCGCTCATCGTGCGCGCGCGAGCGTAGCAGTGCGACGCCCGTGTCATGGGAGGGGAGGGCGTCGGCCCAACGGTCGAAAACCGCGGGCGAACGGCAACATTCTCGCGAGCGGAGCAGGGGGGCGGTGTGGCATACACTCCGCGCGAAATCCCGAAGGTTTGGGCCGCTGGTGATTCAACGGCCCGCTCCACGGTCAGCGATAGACGGAGTGAGTGCTCATGAACGTTCCTTTCATCGATCTGGCGCGGCTTACCAAGACCATGAAGAGCGAGGTGCTCGCTGATTGGAGCACGGTCTTCGACAAGATCGAGTTCGTCGGCGGCCCCCGCGTCGCCGAGGTCGAGAAGAGGCTGTGCGCGGCGCTCGGCGTCAACAAGGCCATCGCCTGCGCGAACGGAACGGACGCGCTCATCATCGGCCTGCAAGCGCTCGGCGTAAGGCACGGCTCGCGCGTGGCGCTGCCCAACATGACCTTCTGGGCTACGTACGAAGCGATCGCTCAGCTCGGCGCGACGCCGGTGCTCATCGACATCGACCCGGACGACCTGCAGATGAGCTTCTCGGAGTTCACCAAGGCGTACGAGGCCTACCGCTTCGACGCGGCCATCCTCGTGCACTTGTTCGGCTGGGCGTCGAAGCACCACCAGGACTTCCGAAAGTTCTGCGCAGAGAAGAACATCGCGCTGCTCGAAGACGGCGCGCAGTGCTTCGGCGTGACGGTCGACGGCAAGCCCGTGCTCGCGGGCGCGACCGTCGGGACGACCAGCTTTTATCCTGCCAAAGTCGTCGGCGGCTGCGTCGACGGCGGCGCGATCTTCGCCGACACCGAGGCCCTCGAGAAGCTCATCCGCTCGCTCTGCAACCACGGCCGCAGCGCCCACTACTCCTACGACCGCGTCGGGTGGAACTCGCGTATGGGCGGCCTCCAAGCGGCCTTCTTGAATCACATGGTCGCGCGCGCCGATGACATCGTCGCCAACCGCCGCCGCGCCGCTGAGTGGTACCGCAAGCGCCTCGCGGGTACGCCCAAGCTGCGCATCTACGGCCCGCCCGCGGGCCACGGCGAAAACGGCTACCTCGCGGTCTTCACCGTCGACGACTCGGTCGACGTCAACGCCGTCACCGACAAGCTCAAGGCCAAGGGCATCGGCTTCGGCCGCACGTACCCCGAGACGATGGACAGCCAGCCCCCCGCGGTGAAGGCCATCAAGTTCGGCTCGCTCGAGCACTCCAAGCGCTTCTGCAAGAGCGCCCTCAACCTCCCGCTCTTCTACGGGATCACCGACGAAGAGCTCGAGGCCAGCGCCAGCGCCCTCGTCGAGATCCTCCAGGGCTGATCGCCGCGATGCCCACCATCCACCCCACCGCGAAGGTCCACCCGACCGCGATCATCGAGGGCGACGTCACCATCGGCGCGCGCACGGTGATCGACCCGTACTGCTACATCAAAGGCCCCGTCGAAATCGGCGAGGACAACCATCTCTATCCCTTCGTCGTGATCGGCACCGAGCCCGAGCACACGAGCAAGCCCCCCGTCGGCACCATCGTCATCGGCCACAAGAACACCCTGCACGCGTACACGCTCGTGTCCCGCGGCATCGGCGACCGGGACACCCGCATCGGCGACGGATGCTTCTTGATGGACCACGTGCACCTCTCGCACGACACCGTCCTCGGCAACGGCGTCACCGTCGCGCACAACGTCGTGTTCGCTGGCCACACCCGCGTGCACGACAACGCCAACATCGGCGTCAACGCGATCTTTCATCAGTTCACCACCGTGGGCTCGTACGCGATGATCGGCATGGGCTCGGTCGTCACGAAGGACGTCCCGCCGTTCGCCATGGTCAGCGGCTGCCCAGCGAAGTTCATGCGGTTCAACGCCCGCGGCGTGCAGCGCGCTGGCGTCGAGCCGAGCGAGCTCGCCATCGTCGACGGAGCGCTGCGCAGCGACAACCCCGCCGCGCAGTCCATCATCGACGCCTTCAACAAAGACCACCGAGAGAACCGCAAGATCCTCGCGCTCGCCGCGAAGAGCTGACGGTCTCTAGCGCCACCCGCTCGGTCGTTGCATCCTGCGCCCCTCTGTTCGGAGGAGTGCAGCGATGACGACGAGTGATGTGCGGTCGAAGATTCCGCCGGGGCCCGAGCACGTACCGCCGGCGCTCGCCGCGCCGACGCGCGCGTTCAAGATGCACGCGTGGCTGGCCACCGCGGCGTTCGCCGCGTTCGTCGCGGTGTACCTCGGGCTCACCTTCTGGCTCGGGGCGATGATCTTTCGCTTCTTGCGCGACGGCCTCCGCGAGAACCTCTTCATCGGCCTGCTGCAGTCCGCCATCCCCGCGCTGCTGCTCTTCGTCCTCGTCCGCGGGATCTTCGCGATCAAGCGCGGAACGGACCCCAAAGACCTCCTCGAGGTCCGCCCCGACGCAGAGCCCGAGCTCTTCGCGTTTCTCTACGACCTCGCTGACAAGGTCGGCGCCCCCAGACCCCACAAGGTCTACCTCGCCCCAGAGGTCAACGCCGCGGTCTTCTACGACCTCGGGTTCATCAACTTCATCTTTCCCACGAAGAAGAACCTGCTGATCGGCGTCGGGCTCCTCAACGTCCTCACGCTCAGCGAGCTGCGCGCCGTGCTCGCGCACGAGTTCGGTCACTTCGCGCAGCGCACGGTCGCCATCGGCAGCTGGGTCTACCTCGCCGAGCAAATCGCCTCGTACATCGTCTCGTCGCGCTCGAAGCTCGACAACGGCCTCCGCACCCTCTCGGTCCAAGACCCGCGCATCGCGTGGATCGGCTGGATCCTCCGCGTGTGCGTCTGGGCCGTGCGCGCCGTGCTCGACACGATGTACCTCATCGTCGCCCTCTCCAAGCGCGCCCTCTCGCGAGAGATGGAGCTGCAAGCAGACCTCGTCGCCGTCTCGCTCACGGGCTCCGACGCCCTCGTGCACGCCCTGCACAAGACGGGCTCGGCCGATCAGTCCATGGCCTCGGCCATGAGCACCCTGCGCAGAGAGCTCGCCCAGGGCTCTCGCGTCCCCGACCTCTACGCGCTTCAACAGCGCTTCGCCGAGAACTTTCGCCGCGTCACCGACGACCCGTCCTACGGCGTCGCCCCGCCGCTGCCCGAGCAAAACCGCGCCGAACACCGCGTGTTCAAGAAGCTCCTCGCGCAGCCGCCGAAGATGTGGGCGACCCACCCGCCCGTGCGCGAGCGCGAAGACAACGCCAAGCGCACCTACGTCCCGTGCGCGCTCGACGACCGCTCGGCGTGGGAGCTCTTTCGCGATCCACAGGGCACACGAAATCAAGTCACGCAGCTGATGATCGAGCTCATCCTCAACCCGCCAGCGGTCCCCGGACAGCCCGCGCCCGCCGCACCCGCGCAGGCCAAGCCCACGGTGATGATGGAGCTCGAGGCCTCGCTCGCCGCCGTCGACGCGTCCTTCGAGCGCTCGTTCAACCGCCCTGCGTACCGCGGGACGTACCTGGGCCGTCCGCTCACGCGCATCGCGCGCACCTCCGGTGAGCTCTTCGACGCCATCGCCGCGCGGCCCTACACCGAGCAAGAGTTTCCCTCGCTCGACGCCCTGTATCCCGCGGCCATGCGCGAAGAGATCGAGCGCTGGAAGCAGCTCTTCACCGAGCACTTGATGCTGAAGGGCCTGCTCGAAGGAAACCTCAAGCAGAGCGACGCCAACTCGCACTACCGCGGAGAGCCCTTGCGCCGCCACGCGCTCCCCGCGCTGGTCGCGAGCGTCGAGGCCGAGCGCGACGCTGCCGCGAACACCATCGCCGCGCGCGATCGACACCTGCGCTCGCTGCACCAGCAGCTGGCCCGTCGCGTCGGCCGCGGCTGGGCCGAGTACCACGAGAGCCTCGTGCGCCTCGCGCACTACGCCGAGCACACCTCGGCGGACATCCTAGACGCCAACGGCCACTTGAACAACGTGTTCGCCGTGGTCACGGCGGACGGGCACGTGAGCGACAGCGAGTTTCAGCGCCTGCTCGCCGCCGCGCACGTCGCGTACGAGTCCCTCGCCCGCGCGTACTCGCAGAAGGGCGAGGTCGTGCTCCCGCCCAACGTCCTCGGCAAGATGAACCAGGTCGCGCGCAAAGAGCAGGTCGTCGAGAGCTGGGGCGCGCGCCTCGGAGAGCTGCAGCTCTATCAGCCGAGCAACATGAACTTCGGCGACTGGCTCGCCAACTCGCAGTCGTGGCTCGCGACGGTGCCGATCGACTTCGAGGCGCTCGCCGACGCCGCGGTCGAAGAGCTGCTCGACGTCGAAGAAATGCTGCGCGGCCCGATGCTCTCGGCGACCGCGTGGGACGCCATCCCCGCCGCGCCGCCGCCCGCCCGATACCCCCTTCACTACGCGACGATGGAGCCCGGTCGCGAGCGGCCCAGGCAGCTGCAGCTCGGCTGGTGGGATCGATTTCAGCTCGCCGACGGCCTCGTCCCCGCCACGGCGCGCGCCGCCGTCGCCGTCAGCATGCTCGGCGGAATGGGCTACCTCAGCCAGCTCGCCATCACGCACTCGGTCTACGCGTACAACGGCCTCAATCAACGCGTCTCGATCACGATCGGGACAGACAGCCGCCAGCTCGACCCCGGCCAGTCCACGAAGTTCACCATCGGCAGCGAAGACCGCATCCGCGTGCGGACCGTCACCGCGATGGGCTCGCCGATCGAGGCGTTCGAAGAGGACGCCTCCAACGGGCAGAGCACGTACATCTACAACGTCGCGAGCGCGGCGATGCTCTATCACGTCACCGTCACGTACGGGTACGGCGCCGAAGAGGCCAACGAGCGCGTTCGCCCAGAGTTCTTCGGCAATCCGCGGTGGTCGACCGACCGCTCTGCGGGCCGCTTCGACGACGTTCCTCGCCGCGTGACGCTCAGCCGCGGCCAGCGCAGCACGACCCGCACGCTCCTCGGCGCCGCGCGCATCGACGCGGACGCCGAGCGCTTGCTCGCGTACGCCAACAACAACGACACGCGCAGCTCGCTGATCCGCGCGCACCTGCGCTTCGACACGCCGAACAGCACGTTTCGCTCGTGGGTGCGCGCCGCGCAGCAGCACGATCGCAGCGCGCTCTCTGCGCTGAGCGAGCGCATCAACGAGAGCCCGTCGAGCGCAGTCGCCATCATGCGCGTCGAGCAAGACACCGCGGACGCCTCGTCGCGAGAGTCCGTGTGCGCGCGGCATCGCCAGTGGGCCTCGGCGCATCCCGGCGCCGCGGGCGCGTACCTCGCGGCCCGTTGCATCTCCGACGAAGCCGCAAAAGAGCAGGCGTTTCGCGACGGAATCGCGCAGTACCCCGGCGATCCGTACTTCTCGTGGGCCGCTGCGTGGTCGTCGACCCGCAAGGGGCAATGGGATGCGGCGTTGGCCTTCGTCGAGCCCGCCCTCGGCGAGCCATCGCTTCGCGACGACGCCGCGGTCCTCGGCGCGCAGCTCGAGCGCGTCCGTTGGGCGCTCTCGATGCTCGATCGCGACAGCTCTCCGCCGATGGCGATGGAGGGCGCGCCCATCGAGCGCTTCGTGGACCGCTCGAACTACGTGCGCGAGCTGCTCGACAGCGAACGGGGCACCGGCGAACACTCGACGGGGCCCCTCTATGCGCTCTCGCGCGGGCAGCTCAGCGAGGCCCTCCGACGCGTCACAGACGCGCCTCGTCGCGCGGCGTTTACGCAGCTGATCGGCGCATCCGACGGAGCGACGCCGGGCCAGATCGCCGCGGCTCTGCAGACCGAGCTCGACCAGATCCCGTCGACGGCGCCGTGGGTGGTCGCGCTGGCGATTCGAGAGCTGGGGCGTCCGCCCGAGACGATCGCGGCCGCGCTGAGGCCGCACGCGATTTCGTACGACGCGCTGGTGCAATGGTTGAGCGGTCTGCGAACGCTCGCGCCGGGCGTGAGCGTCCCAGAGCCTCCAGCGGAGTGCGATCAGGCGATGGCGATGGCGATGGGCACCATCGTGCTGCGAGAGCGCGCACCGATGCGCTGGCGGACCGTGGCCAACGCGTTCTACTTCGCGGGGCAGCGGCCGTACTTCACGCGCGACGGCGTCGTGACGGCTCCCGCGGACGCGTTTGGCTACGGCGGCCTGGGTGTGCGTGGATCGAGCAACGGCTACGTGTTCGGCGGGACTCGTGGTCGCAACGCAGCGATCGGCGAAGAGACGGTCGAGCTGCAGGCGGGCGAAGGTCAGCGCCCCGCGCGCGCACGTAGCGGCGGTCGTTGAGGGCTATCGAAGGAGCCCGGCGTCGCGCAGGCGCAGCTGGACCAGCTGCTTGAGCATCTTGGAGCCGTGCTTGAAGGGCTTCACCGTCGAAGCGCGTTGCGCTTCTTCGAGCACGACGGGGACCTCGGCGATGGTGAGCCCGGCGCGCTCGGCGTAGTACGTGAACTCGGTGCTCCAGAAGAAGTCGCGCGAGGCGATCTTCGGCGCGATCGAGCGCACGGTCTCTGCGCGAAACATAAACGTCCCCTGCGAGTCGCCCGTGCGCATCCCGGCGATCACCCTGCGGAGCATGCGGTAGGTGAGCGTCGCGGCGGTGCGCGTTGGAGACGTTTGAATCTGGCTGTTTCGGTGCGCCTTCGAGCCCACGACGACGTCGGGGCGCTGTCCCGCTTGCAGCAGCGAGACGAGCCCGTCGAGGTCGGTGAAGCCAAAGGGGAGGTCCGCGGCGGTGAGCACGAGCCATCGGTTGGGCTCGGCGCGGGGGATCTCTTCGACGACGCCGCGCTGCAAGGCGAAGCCCATGCCCGCGTTGGGTTCGCGGAACGGCTCGATGGCCACGGGGCCGTCGCTCTTCGCGAGCCGCTGGCAGAGTCCCCACGAGTCGTCCTTGCTGCCGTTCTCGATGAGCAGCACGCGAGAGCCGGGAAACCGCTGTAGATGCTCTTCGAGCCTGCGCACGTTGCGCTCGAGCGTGGGCTCTTCGTTGTGCACCGGAACGACGTAAGAAAGCGTCAAATCCATCGATCGAGCGTCGGACGATATCGCGCGCGCGCACGCGGTCAACGCCGCTGTGCCTGGGCGGCTGCGCGGCGGAGGCGAGCGGTTGCAACGCGGGCGTCAACGGCGACGGTGACCGGAGCCAACTCAGTGTACAGTCCCGCGAATTCGCATGGCTGCCGGCCCATTGACCCGTGATCGACGATGGTTCGTCGCGATCTTCTTCGTGCTCGTCGCGTTCCCGTTCTTCGGGGTGTTTCCGTACATCAACGTGGTGATGAACCCGAACGAGAACACGCGTACGTACATGACGATCGCGGCCGTCGAGAACAAGACGTTTCAGCTCGATCAGGTCGTCGCGCGCTTCGGCTGGGTCAACGACATGGCCTCGGTGAAGGACAAGCAGGGCGTCCCTCACTATTACTCGGTCAAAGGCCCGCTCAACTCGCTGCTCGGCGTGCCCGTGTACTGGCTGCAAGTGAAGTGGGCCAACTGGCGCAAGCACCCGCCGCCGCCCATCACCGAGACCGCTGAGAAGCGCAACGAGTGGTTCGAGAAGACCACCTGGGTCCTGCGGTTCGTCACCGTGCAGCTCCCGTGCTTTCTGTTTCTGCTCTGGCTCGAGCGCTACCTGCGAGGGTTTAGCAAGGACACGTCGCTGCGCTTGATGGCGGTCGCCGCCGCGGGGCTCGGGACGAACTACCTTGGATATTCGCACATGTTCGCGAGCCACTCGCTCGTGGCCGTCGCGGCGTTCTTGGGCTTCGGCATGGCCGAGCGCGAGCTGCGAGAGCAGCCCGACGCGAAGAAGCGCTCGCTGTGGGCCGCCTTCGTCTCGGGCATGGGAATCGCCGCCGCGACGGGCTTCGAGTACCACGCGTTCTTCATGTCCGCGGTGCTCGCGGTCTTCGCGTTCTTTGTGTTCTGGCGGCCCACGCGCTTGCTCGCGTACGGCCTCGGCGCCGCGGTCCCCATGGCCATGGTCGCGTTCTATCAGTGGAAGGCCTTCGGCAGTCCCCTCACGCCTGGCCACAAGTTCGTCGAGAACCCGCAGTGGGCCGCGGAGCACGCGCGAGGCCTCTACGGGGTCAGCATGCCCACGTTGAAGGCCTTCGGCGCGCTCTCGTTCGACCCAGGCTACGGGTTCTTCGGCATGAGCCCGTTCATGCTCTTGGGGCTCTTGGGCGCGCTTGTGTTCGTCTTGTCCCCGCAGGGCCGCGGGCGCGCGCAAAGGGTGCAGCACACCGGCGCGATCGTGTGGTTCTTCGCGATGTTCGCCCTCTGGTTCGCCATGTGC
Source organism: Myxococcales bacterium (assembly GCA_013298625.1). Lineage (GTDB taxonomy): Bacteria > Myxococcota_A > Polyangia > Polyangiales. The sequence continues at coordinate 106,639 of JAAFIF010000010.1, read as the reverse complement.
GGCGCGGCCGAGTGGCGCGCAGGCTGGACCCTCGGCGCCAGGCGCGCCGGCGCAGCTCCGCCGTTCTTCGCGCTCGGCGCGCTCATGCTGCTCGAGCGCATCGCGACGAAGTGGCCCCACACGCGCAACGCCATGCGCGGCGTCGCGCTGGGGACCACCCTCGTCGGCGTCGCCTCGCTCGGCTTCGTCGGGCTCATGTACAACACGCTGCCCGAAGAGATTCAGCGCCCCGTGACGCAGTGGGCGCTGCCCCTCGCGCGCATCGGCGTGGTGCCGCATCACAACGGTGAGCTCGTGGGGTTCAAGGGCACGGGCTTCTGGTACCTCACGGTCGTCGCGATGTTTCTCGCGCCCATCGTGGCGACGTTTGCAGGCCGCGAGCGCGTCGAGGGCGAAGCGAAGCCCCCGCGGCGCGCAGGCTGGGGTCTGTTGCTCGCGATCCCCTTCGCGATCGCCGCGGGATACCCCGCGTTTCACGTTCCCAAGACCGCCCCGCCCTACCCGCTCGACTACTGGACGACGTACTGGCAGCCGCCGCGACGAGACCGGATCGCCAAGCTCGTCGAGGCTGCCCCCACCACGCCGTGCGCGTGGCACTGGATCGCCGACGCGCAAGAAATCCTGCACATGGACGCGCTCGCCGCGCAAAATCGGCCGTCTGCGCGGGCGCCGCGCGAGCAGTGCCGGCGATGGTTCTTTCGGCGTTGGTTTCCCTGAGCGATCGGCAGCCGCGAAGAGCCCATTGGGATTGCCACGGCCGGTGCTGTCGGGCTAAGCACTCCGGCGCATGAGCTCTGGCAAATTCCGTATCGCGCTGCTCGGCCTCGGTCGCATGGGGCGCAATCACCTGCGCGTCACTCGCCTCGATCCGCAGTTCGAGCTGGTGGCCGTCGTCGATCCCGTCGCCAACGTCTCCGCCGCGGACCTCGGCGGGGCGCAGCTCCTCCGCTCGATGGACGAGCTCGACAAGGTGCAGTTCGACTGCGCCATCATCGCGACGCCCTCGTCGATGCACTACGAGAACGCCGAGCGGCTCATCCGCCAAGGCAAACACCTGCTCGTCGAGAAGCCCCTGTGCACGGTGGCCGCGGACGCAGCCAAGCTCGTCGCCCTCGCCAACGAGCAGGGCGTCAAGATGGCGGTCGGCCACGTCGAGCGCTTCAACCCCGCGGTGCGCAAGCTCCGTGAGGTGATCGCCGCGGGATTTCTCGGGACGCCCATCCACCTCTCGGTCACGCGCGTCGGCGGCTACCCCGAGAACCTCGTGCCCGGCAACAACGTCCTGCTCGACCTCGCCGTGCACGACATCGATGTGGTGCGCTCGCTGATCGGCCCGCTCAAGGTCGAGGCGTCCGTGTGCCACTCGACCGTCAAAGAGGGCGTGCTCGACACGGCCGAAGTGTTTCTCGCGAGCCACCAGGGCCCCACGGCCTCCGTGCACGTCAACTGGATCACCCCGACGAAGATCCGCTCGATCCGCGTCACCGGTACGCGCGGCGTGTGCTTCGTCGACTACATCCTGCAGACCTGCGAGCTCTTCGGCGGCGCGCTCCTGCAAGCGCAGCAGCCGGGCAGCGCGGACTTCAGCAAGCTGCTCGAGCTCTACCGCAACAGCGACAAGATCACCTTCGGGGTGAACAAAGAAGAGCCCCTGCGCGTGCAGCTCAACCAGTTCGGACGCTTCTTGGCCACCGGCGACCGCGGAGAGCTCTGCGTGGGCGCCGACGCCGTCGCCGCTGTGCTCTTGGCCGAGCGCTCGATCCGCCTCGACGCCCGTCGGCACGAAGAGCAAGCCGTGGCTGCGCCTGGCGCCGTGCCGTCTCTCGACGCGCTCTTTGTCTGAGCGCTCGCGTTGGCGCGAACCACGATGACCGAGCAGCAGCCGAGCGCAGACGCCCCCGCCGCGGCTCCGTCGCGCGCGCGCACGGTCGTGAAGACCGCGCTCAAGTGGATCGTACCGCTCGCGCTGATCGCGTGGCTGCTCTCGTCGGGCAAGCTCGATCTTCGCTCGCTCCCGAAGGTGTACGGCGACCCGCTGCTGCTCGTGGGCAGCGTCGTCGCGTGGGCCGGATGCTCGATCGTGATCGCCGCGCTGCGGTGGAAGCTGTTGCTCCGCGGACTGGGCTTCGAGCTGGGATTTTTGAGGGCGATGCGCTTTCAGTTCGTCGCGCTGTTCATGAACACGGCGGTGCCCGGCAACGTCGCGGGCGACGTGTTCAAGAACGTGCTGGCCTCGCGCACGATCCCCGAGTTGACGCTCACGCGGACGCTCACGTGCGTGATGGTCGAGCGCGTCCTCGGTCTCGCTGCGCTGATGCTGCTCTCGGTGCTCGCGGTCTCGCTGCGCTTCGCCGAGGTGTACGCCAAAGCGCCGGCGCTGGTGGCCTTCGTCTACCTGCTCGGCGCGGGGACGGTGGGCGGCGTGCTGGTCGCGCTGATCGCCGCCAGGCTCGCGTCGAAGGCTCGCAGCGCGGAAGGGGAGGGATCCGCGGGGCTCGTCGCCAAGATTCGCGCGCGGGTGGCGGACATCGGCGAGGCGCTGCTCGCGTACGCGCGGCGGCCGGCGACGCTCGGTGCGGCGTTCTTGCTCTCGGTCCTGATGCACGCGGTGTTCATCGCGCTGTTCTTCGTGCTCTCGACGCGGGTCGCGCCGACGCCGATGGCGTTGCTCGACGTCGCCGTGGTGTACCCGATCGGGATGTTGACGAGCATCCTGCCGCTGGCGCCAGGGGGCATCGGCGTGGGGCACGCCGCGTTCGACTCGCTGTTTCGGCTGTTCTCTGTCGCGGGCGGGGCGGACGTGTTCAACGTGTTCTTGGTAGGGCAGCTGGTGCCAAACCTGCTCGGGGTGTTGCCGTACCTGGCAGACGGCGATCAGCGTGCGCGTGCGTAGCGCGCTTCTCACCCCGAAAATTCTCGCGAGCACCCCTGTGTGTCTTGTGATTCCGTACCAAAGCGGCGGGAAATTCAGGATAGCGTCGCATCCGTCCGCGTGAACGTTCGCGGGCCGATCGCGCACGCACGCGCCGACCTATCACCGCGAGGAACGCACTGTGGACGTACTCACCGCGCTCAGCAACAAGAGCGACTATTCACGCAACCAGCTCCAGCTCATCGTGAGCGCATGGATCATGAGCGGGCTGGCCGAGAAGAAGAGCAAGATCTCTCTCTCTGATGGCGACGTGTCCGAAGACGACTACGACAAGCGGTCGCTCTACTCGCTCTTGTACGCGCTCTATCGCTCGATGGGCGAAGTGCGCGACGAGCACGGGACGCGCTACGAGTTCACGTTCAACACGTGGGGCTACACGTGGCCGACGTCGTGGGGCGAGGCGCCTCCGCACCAGAGCGACCCGCAGCGCTACGGGCGCAACGCGTACTCGGGCCTCTACCACTTCGACGCGGTCAAGAACTACGTCAACGCCCGCAACGGCGAAGTGCACGTGGTCGAGATGGGCTGCGGAACCGGCGCTGGCGCGCACCACGTCTGCTCCAACGTCCTGAAGAAGTGCACGTACGAAGCCGTGGACATGCAGCAGGCCGCGATCCGCACGTGCGAGCGCAAGTTCGTCCCGGATCTCCCGGGCCGCTTGCAGGCCACGTGTTCGGACGCGACGCACCTCGCGCGCCCCAAGGGCTTCGCGGACTTCGTCGCCGTCAACGAGACGCACGTGACCGAGCTCGTCGGCGTCGTGACCGAAGAAGACGACCGCTTCTTCCGCAAGGCGCACCACATGCTCAAGACCGGCGGCTTCATCGTGTGGGGCAACGCGATCCCCGACCCGACCTGGAGCGCGTGCTTCAAGTTTCTCGAGTCGATCGGCTTCGAGCTGCGCGAAGAGTGCGACGTGACCGAAGAGGCCGTGCGCGCGCGCGACGAAGACAAGGCCCGCATCGACACGTACGTCGACCAGTGCATCGAGGCGTTTCACGGGTTCAAGATCCCCGTGGTCGGCGCGAAGAAGGCAGCTGAAGCCGACGTCGCGTTGAAGAACTTCGCGCGCAACCCCGGCACGCGCCTGTACCAGAACATGGTCGACCGCACGGACACGTACCGGGTCGTCCTGCTCGAGAAGAAGCGCTAGCGCGCGATCCCCTGCAGCAGCGCGGCGTACTTCGCTGCGCCAGCGCGGGCGCTGAAGGACTCTTCGACGGTCTTGCGCCCCGCGGCGCCGAGGGCCCGTCGCAGCGCGTGATCGTCGGCGAGCTGATTCAGCGCGGCGAGCCACTCGGCCTCGGTCGAGGCGAGCACGCCGTTGACGTTGTGCTCGACGAGGTCGCGGTTCATCCCGACAGGGGCGACGATCGCGGCGCGTCCCGTGGCCATGTACTGCAGAGCTTTGAGCCCGCATTTTCCGCGGGAGAACTCGTCGTCGGGCAGCGGCATGATGCCGACGTGACACGCGCCGATGGCCTCGGCTTCACCTTCGGGCTTCCACTGCACAAACTCGTTGCGCGCGTTGGCGATCGGCTTCTCGGGCGGCTTGTTGCAGATGACCTTCACGACGACGTCGCGCGTCCGAGCGAACTTCTCGAGCGCGCCGCGGGCGGTCTCGAAGTGCGCGAGCGTCGGGGTCGAGCCGCTCCACAGCACGGTGAACGGCTGCTCGTCGGCGAGCTCGGGCTGCACCGCGTAGTGATCGAGGTCGATCGTGGTCGGGACGATGTGCACGTTGCTGCTCTGCGCGCGCGCGTAGTCCGCGAGGTATTGGTTGCCGACGCTCACCGCTGATGCGAGTCGGCAGATGGTTGCGGTCTTCTTCGGAAACCGCAGGTGCGCGAAGAGGCCGTTGTTGCCATCGGTTCCGGCGATCCAGATCGCGTCGTCGAAGTCGACGACGAACGGGACGCCCAGCGCGCGCAGCACTCGCTCGTAGAGCGCGGGGCCGATGAGCGACGCCTCTCGGTACAAGATCGCGGCGTCGTAGCCAGTGGCGCGCCGCACGTGCGCGGATCGAAGGGCGAAGTCGCGCAGGACATACGCTGCCTTCTGCGGGACGTTGCCCTTGTCTCGAAGCGCGCGCGTGAGCGCCGCAGACTCGAACGGAACGAAGTCGACGGTGATCCCGTGCTGGCGCTCGAGGTGCGGTGCCCACTGTTCGAGCCGAAATCGCTGACCGGGCGAGATGCCCTTCTCTTTCGAAACAAAGGCGATGACACGCATGTGTTCTGTGCTCGTTGCTCTCTTAGGGGGCGACGGGGGGCGCTTGCTGCGCCGGTGCGTTGTCGCACGCCGCGCGTCGCGGATCGTCCGTCGCGGTGAGCTCTCGAAGCCTCGCGCACGCCCCGCGCCACCGCGGAACATCACCAGACTGCCTCGCGACCTCCACGATCCGACTGATGTACGGGTGGTTCTCTCCCGCGGCGATGTCGGCTTGCTCGAACGCAGCGAACGCCGCTCCGAAGCTGCGCATACCGAGCTCGAGCTCGCCGAGCAGCCCCAGCACGCGCGCTCGCTCGTCGAAGTCGCTGCTCACCCGCTCGAGCCACTGCTGCATCACCCGTCGCATGGCCTCGGGGTTATCCCTGCGAGCGTGCAGCGTGGCCATGGGGTAGAAGAGGCCAGTGCTGGACGTTCTAGCCTGGGTGCGCGCGAGCACAGCTTCGGCCTCGTTCAGCTGACCAGCCTCGATCATGAGTGTGCTCAGGGCGTACGCCGCGCCGATGTGCTCTGGGTGCGTGCGGAGGATGGATTGGTAGATCTCTCGGGCCCTTCTCTTTCCTTCGGGGGTTGATTGTGCTCGGGCGGCGACCCTGAAGAGTGCATCGGGGTTCGTTGCGGACCGCTCGAGGATGACGGCGTCGACGGCTTCGACGAGCGCTGGGGACGCGGAGAGCGAGGCCAGCAGAGCGTCTCCCCTCGGAGTTGTCGGGATGATCCTCGCGAGCTCTTGTTGATTGGGACGCACGCTCACGACGAGGCTGAAGAGCGTGCCGGACAAATCGACGTCGCGCTCGAGCGCGATCCTCAGCTCGATCAGCGCTTGCTCTCGCCGACCCTGCAACAAGAACAGCTTGGCGATCAGCTCGTGGGGCGCTGGCCAGCGAGGAGCCAACCACATTGCGTGGTTGATGAACCTGCCCGCGCGCCGATCTCCTCGCTGCAGCGCATGTTTGGCGCCGAGCAGCGCGAGGTACGCGTCCGCCGGGTGGCGTGTCATGGCGACTTGCAGCGCTGCGAAGGCATCGCCGTTGTGCTGAACGAGTTCACGAACCCGAGCGCGGTCGACGAAGTAGGCGCTCTTGCTGGTCGTGATCCCTGCGGCTGCGACGATGATCGCGGCGATCGAGAGAGCGAATCGCAGACTCTTGCTCTGTCGATTCGACGTGGATTCTTCCTGATCGTCGCGCGAGGATTCTCCAGCCAGCACGCCGGCGAGGACCGCGACGAGATAGCCAGTCGCGCCGAGCCACAGCGAAAAGTCGAGCAGATTGTGCACGATTGCGGCGGCCACCGCACACGCTGTCGCGTTGACCCAGGCAGGCGATTTGCGGCTAGGACGAATGCGCCACAGTCCCACAACGCCGAGCACACAGAGGACGAGCGCGATCAGGGGCCCAACCGCGAGCGCGAGATCGACGGGCAGCGACTCCGCGCGCTCCGCGGTGAACACGCCTGGTTCGCGGCCGTCGGCAGTGATCACCGCGTAGGCCGCACCCGAGCCCGAGCCGAAGAGCGGGTGGGCAGCGGCGACCCGCGCCCCTGCCCAGATGTACGACAGCTTCGTGGTGTCGTTGCGGATGTTCGCTTGCTGGAGCAGTGGCCAAGAGAAGAACAGCACCAGCGCGATCGCCGCTCCCCCGAGCGCCGCGGACAACATCGCGAGGCGCGCGTGACGTTGTTTGGTGACTCCCTTGCGCCGCGGCTTGACACGAGCAGCGAGCCACGCCGCCAGCATGACGTGCGCGCCGATGGTGGACGCGACGCCCGCGCGCGAGAAGCTCAGCGCGGCGCCGCTCACGCATACGAAGCCAGCGATTCCATAGGCGAACTTGATGGGAAGAGCCGTTGCGTTCGACGCGAGGCCGACGCAAAGCAACGAGCCGATTCCCAGGTAGTTCGAGAGGTGGTTCTGGTTGATGATCGGCGTCAGCAGTTCAGGCGGTGACGTCTCGAACGGACTGTAGAAGCCGAAGAGCTTGTCGATCGCCCCGAGCTTGTGGCCAAAGCCGATGAGCGCCACGATGGTGGTGATCGCGGCCGCACCCCGCACGAGCTGCTCTCCCGCGCCTCTCCGCGCGAGGCGGGTCGCCGCGAGAAACGCGGCGAGCGCGCCCACTGCGTACTGCAGGTCCGAGTAGCCGTTGCCTGGGTCTGCGTGCAACGCTCGCCACTGTGTCGAGCGGTCCATCCGCAGCGGAACAAGCGCGCGCGCCGACCAATCCGCGAGCTGCGAGTCCATCGCGCGCAGCAGCGCTGGGGGCAGCGGGACGAGCTGCAGCGCGGTGACGCCGATGAAGATCAGCGCGGCCCGCAGCAACAGGTCACGACGGTGCAGCGCTGGCGCGAAGCCGGCGAGCGCCAGCGCGATCATCGCGACCGGCGACCAGAGCGCGACGCTGAGCATGCCTGCCCCGCCGAGGTGCATGGCCGCGCCAAACATCAGCGACAGCAACACACTGACTGCGAGCTGGCTGCGGCGGCGGTGCCACGGCAGCTCCTCGTTCTCTGTGTCCGAAGGGGACGCCATGGGTTCGCTGTGCTCGCTCGCGCTGTTGGCTCAGGTGGGTTCTCTGCGGGATTTGTATTCGTACGTCCCCGCGTACGAGTAGTACTCGCGTCCGTCTTTTTGCAGGTCGACGTCGTTGAGCACGACGCCGGCCATGCGCGTGCCGAGCGCTTGAAGTTGCGTGAGGACGTGGCGGGCCTTGGCGCGCACGGTCTTGCGCACGCGCGTGACCAGGATCGCTCCGTCTACCTGCGGACCGATCACCAGCGCGTCGGTGACCGCGCCGACCGGTGGGGTGTCGAACACGACGCGGTCGTACTTCTCCCGCAGCTGCGCGAGCAGGTCTTCGAATCGCTTGCTGTGCAGCAGCTCCGACGGGTTCGGAGGAATCGGGCCGCACAACATCAGCTCGAGGTTGGGGACGTCCGTGTCGAGCGTCGCTTCTTCGATGGTGGCTTCGTTAACGAGGACGTTGGTGATGCCGACGATGGACTTCACTCCAAACGCCTTGTGCACGCGCGGGCGTCGCAGGTCGGTGTCGACGAGGAGCACTTTCTTCCCGCTCTGCGCGAGGGAGATCGCGAGCGAACTCGCCACGAGGGTCTTGCCGTCGCGGGGATCGCACGAGGTCACCATGATGAGCTCGAACGGCTTGTCCGGAGCCATGAACAGCAGGTTGGTGCGAATCACTCTGCACGCCTCAGCGGCGGCTGAGTTCGGGTGCGAGTGCACAACCAGATCCATGTTCTTGATCGGCTCTTCTGCCTCGTTCTTTCCGTAGGAGGCCGCGTAGCGAGTCCCCAGCCGGTTCGTGATCTTCGGCAGTACTCCGAGCGATGTGGCCGAGAGCTCGTCGCGCACGTCCGTTTCATTGCGCATCGTGCGGTCTGCTTGAAGCACGATGTACGCGAGGACGATCCCCAGCACGAGCCCGGCCAGCGACCCCACGCCGATGTTCGTGGTGATGTTTGGTCGCACGGGTGCGCCGGGCAGCAGCGCTTCATCGAGCACTCGCACGTTGTTGACGCGCATCAACCGCGAGAGGTCCGTCTGCTTCGAGCGCTCGAGGACGATTCCGTAGATTTTCGAGTTGTTCTCGCGCTCGCGCACGAGCTGGCCGTACTCGATCTCTCGGAGGCTCAGCTCGAGGCCTTCACGCTGCGCGCTCGCCACGGCGCTGCGCAGGTCTCCTTCGTTGCGTCGCAGCGTGCGGAGCTCCGCCTCTGCGGACTCGAGCACGTTTCGCACCTCGCGACGGATCGCGAGCTTGACCTCGTCGATGCGGCCCTGAATGAGCTGCATCTGCTGCGCCCCCGCGCCGTAGCGCGGGGCGAGGCCGGCCTTCTCTCGGTCGAGCCCTTCGAGCTGCCCGCGCAGCGTTGACAGCGCCGGAGACGAGAGCAGCTCCGGCGCAAGCGCCGCCATGACATCGCCGTTGGCCTCGATCGATCGCGCAGCGCGGCGCAGCTCGAGCACGCGCGCGTTGACCGCGATGCGCCGGGTTTGCACTTCGGTGACCGCGTTGGACAGCGCGGTGATCTTGGTGCCGATGTGATCTCGGCTCTGCTCGAAGGAGGTGCTGAGCAGGTTGTTTTGCTGGCGGTACGAGTAGAGCGCTCGCTCGCTGGTATCGAGCTGCCGGCGCAGCGTATCGAGCTGCTGCCCGAGCCACTCGAGCGCGCTCACCGTAGTGGACATGCGCTGGTCGAGGTTTTGCCGGATGTAGATGGCGGCGATCGTGTTGGCCAGCAGCTGTGCGCGGCGCGGGCTCGTGTCTTCGACAGCGATGAGCGCGATGCGGCTGTCCTTCACGGACTCGACCCGCATTCTCCCGCGCAGCACGCCCGCCGCGCGCAGCACCGGAACGCTTCGAAACCCCTGCCGCTGCTCCTTCGGCACCCCCATGAAGTCCGCGTCGTGCTGCAGCCCGAGCTGCCTCACCACCGCCTCTGAGATGCGCTGGCTCTGCAGCACCTGAAACTGCGTCGAGTAGTACTCTCGCGTGGTCCAGTAGCTCTCGAGACCCGAAGAGACCTCTTCGATGCGGTCGCCGAGCGGACGCGGCGGGGTAGGGTCGAACTCGATCGTCGTCGAGGCCGCGAAGATCTTCGGCTGACGCAGGGTCCACAACGCGACGACGGCCGTCGTGATCGCGGCGACGAGGATGATGAGGTAGCGCAGCCGCCAGAGGCCGCGACCCAACATCAGCATCGCTTGGACGCCTGCTCCTTGTTGGTCGTCTTGGACGACCGCTGTTTGCTCTTCGGCCAACGTCGAAACCTCTGAAAAAGTCGGTGGGTGATAGCAGAACCCTCGCCCGTTGTGTGGAGAGAGGCTTCGCAGAGTCTCAGCCCGGCGGAGAAAACAAATGCCCGTTGTCAGGGCCGTGGTCTGTGTTGCTCGCGGCGGGCTCGGCGTTCGAGAGCGCCCAGGACGAGGCGCTCGCCGACGACCGACGGCACGAAGATCGCGGCGGCTGAGATGGACAAAATTCTCATAGAATACAAATCGTTAGATCGTCTTGCGAGGAGCGTTCTGAGCGCGCTGATTCGCGGACTGCCGCCCGGAGCGAGGGCGCGCTCGAGGGCGTGCGCGTAGCGCGGGCGAGGAGGAGCGCCGACCGCCTCGGCCACCGCTCTCCACGGAGCGCTGTCGCGCTCGCTCGCCAGCCATCGCGCGACCGCGAGAAGCGCGCTCGCTGTCCCAGCGCGCCACGCGCGCTCGCCCAGGATCGACGGCGAAAAATCGGCTACTGTCGCGACGCGCACGAGGTCTTCGATCGCCCACGGAAACGAGCGGCCGACCTGGTCTTTCAGCACGTTCATCGCGAGCAGCAGGGCGTGGTCGTGGGTCTCTGCGCGGTAGTGTTCGCAGCGGAGCCCTTCGCGCGTCCTGCGCGCTCGCGAGAGCATCGCCTCCACGCTCATCGAGCACATCGCCGGCGCGCCCACGGCGCACTCGACGTCGAACGGCGTGTCCTCGACGACGAACGTCACGCTTCGATACAGCGCCGAGCGCTGCTGGATGGGCCAGCGATGACGCTCTGCGAGCGCGAGCACCGCGCGTCGGTCTCTGCCGCGGACGCGCAGGTCGACGTCGCTCATCGGGCGCTCGTGCGCGCTGCGGTAGAGCCACCGACCCGTGACGATCCCCTTCACGGGGATCGCTGGGATGCCCTCTGCGTCGAGCGCGCTCAGCACGCGGGCGAGCGCGAATTCTGCCCGCGCGCGTCGCGCGGCGAGCTCGATGGCGTCGAACGCCGCGCCGCGCGGGTCCGCGAAGCTCATCGCTGCGAACGCTCTTCCGCGCAAATGATGAATGCCAAGGGAGGGAGTTGCTACCATCGAACGCGATGTCTGTTCCACGATGGGTCCGCGCCATTCAGAAGGTGGACCGCCTCGCCTGGTACGCGTTTCACGGCTACGAAGTCTTGCGCGACGAGCTGTTGTTGTCCTGGCTCGACGCGCGCCAGCGAAGCGCCGTGATCGAGCGCGCATACCGCGACCAGCGCGTGTATCTGCCCGGCGGAGCGACCTTCGAGCGCGGCCTCTTCTCGTGGGAGCGCGCGTTGCTCGCCCGCCCAGAAGTGCCTCGCGCGGGTCGAGTGCTGCTCGGCGCCGCCGGCGGAGGCCGCGAGCTGAAGGCGCTCATCGAACGCGGCTTCGAGCCGGTCGCGTTCGAGCCCAACCCAATCCTACGCGCGGGAGCCGAGCAGGTCGCGCGCGAGCACCCGGGCTCGGGCGCGATCGTCCTCGACGGCGTTTACGCAGACCTCGAGCCTGCGGTCCTCGCGGCTGGTCCGCTCGCCGCCCTCTCCAACCGCGCGCCGTACGACCTCGTCGTGCTCGGCTGGGGGAGCATCACGCACGTGCTCACCCGTGCCGAGCAGCGGTCGTTGCTCGTCGCCGCCCGCGCGCTCGCCCCGCGTGCGCCGCTCATCACCAGCTTCTTTCTTCGTCCCGACCTCGGCTATGGAGGGCGGACCGAGCAGCTTCGCACGACGCTTCGCTCGGTGTTCTCTGCGCTGGGCGCGCCCAATCAGCGGATCGAGCCGGGCCTCGCGTACGAGGCTGGCGGCGGGTTCGTGTACGCGTTCTCCGAGAGCGAGGTGCAGGCGATCGCCCACGAAGCGGGCTACGCGGTGGTCTTGCTCGAGTCGAGCCCGTTTCCGCACGCGCTGCTCGTGCCGCACGAGCGCTGAGCAGCGCTCAACGAAGCTCGACCAGACGATTGGCGTGCAGCTCTTCGACGAGCGAGCGCACATGGGGAAGGGCGTCCCCCTCGGTCACCTCGAACTCGACGCTGAGCCTCTCGGCGAGCTCGCTCGCTGAGCTGGGCGTCTCGGCGAGCTGCTTCCAGAGAAAAACCCCAGTGTCATTGAGGGTAAAATAGTACTTGGTGTCGAGGTGCAGCAGCACCCCAGTGCCGTCGTCGAGCTCGGTCAGCAAGCAGCGAGGGTTCGAGTGGAGCTTTGTGTTTGCGTCGATCACGAGACACTCCGTTGCGCGCCGACCGCCTAGGTTCGAGCGGCGGGGGGATAGCAGAACGTCACGGTCATTGACGAGAGGTCTTCGTCGTCGAGCACCGCGACGCCGGCCACTTCGACCCAAGCGTGCCCGTCGCCCACGCCGTCCCGCGGCAGGCCCATCACGAACGCAGCGTCGATCCCGCGCGCCCGCAGCACGGCGAACCGCGCCAACGAGCGAAATAGGCAGGTTTTGGGCAGCAGCGGGATGCGCTCGACCGCTCGTTCACCGCGCACGATCGCTGCGACCAGCTCCGCAGAGAGCGCGCCACCATGACCATGGCGGCCGTCGAGAGACCGCAAGAGCGCGTCGAACGGCGCGCGATCGTAGCGCGTCGGCAGCACAATCCTCCATCGGAAGACCTCGAGGGACGCTCGCCACACGCACCGCAGCTTGGCGGGCCGCCGGTCGTCGCGCCGAGAGAAAAATTTGGGCGAATGGCGACGGTGTCACCGGCAACTCAGGGTTGAATGTCCCTCTGCTCCTTCGCTCGGTACCGCCAGGTCGCCCAAAGATCGGTCACGTGTCGGCCGCTTGTGGGGCTGCAGAGTGAAGGCTACTATGCGTCCGTTCGAGTGTTGGCGACGTCAACGGCCGACGCAGAGTGATGTCTCCCCCCTCATGAACCCCCACCGAGGCCTGTGATGAAGAGCTTTTCTTTCCGTGTTGGAGCGACGTTGGTCGCGAGTCTCTCTCTTGCCGCGTGTGGTGGGCCGCTACCTGTCGAGCAAGGGCAGCCGCAGCAGACTCCGGCGCAGCGGTTGGCTGCGCGGCGCTCGTTGCCGAACCGGCTTCAACCGGGGGCGCGTCCTGCGGTCGCTCAGCCCGAGGTCGTAGCCGAGCTCGTCGGACACTACTCACACGCGACTGGACGGCTCACGTTCACGCGTCGAGGTGAATCTGGCGCAGCGGCAGGGCTGCCGCGCCCTGGCTTCTCGCCCATCAGCACGAGCAACGTGTCCCTCGATGACGGCGGGACGGGCGCGGTGGGACCGGCGACGGTGGGCGGCAACTCGTGCACCGGGGGGCAGATTTGCGCGATGGTCACCCTGACCAACGACAGCGCACGGCAGATCGAGAACCCGCACGTCGAGATCATCGACATGACGGGCGGAGCGACGTTGTCGAACCCGTCGAGCTTGCCGAGCGGATACCCCACCAGCGGTACGGGCGTGGGCGGCTGGGGCTATTCTGCGGTGCCGGGCGGCGGTTCGGATACCGCGTTCTGGGCGTTCAACACCAGCGGCGGCGCGGACTTCAATTTCAACGTGAAGGTGTGGGGCACGTACACGCGAACGTCGTACACTGCCGCTGCGGGGACGATCACCGCGACTTCCAACGTGGTCGCTGGCAACGCGGCTTGGAGCGAGTCGACTCCTCCGTGGCGCGACGCGTGTTTGTTTGGTTCAGTGGTCACCTCGGACACCACCGCTTCCCCGCTCAGCTCTGTGAGCTCGTTCGACTACGGCCTCGTCGAGATGCCGTTTCCGTTTACGCTCTACAGCAGCACGTTTTCTTCGGCGGACGGCGCGATCTGGCAGGTCACCACGAATGGCGCGATCAGCTTGCAGGGCACGTTCGGCGACCCGAACACCGCGATCGCGAGCGCTCCTCAGCAGTCGTTGCTGCCGTTCTGGGACGAGAAGCTGTCCATCACCAACGGGCAGATCTGCGCTGGGGTCGACTCGACGAGCGCCGCGCCGAATCGCCGCTACGTCATCACGTGGAAAGAGGCGCAGCTCGCCATCACTGGCAACACGAACAACCGGCTGTCGTTCTCGGTGGTCTTTCAAGAGACCACGGACAACGTGTTCTTCCTCTATCACCGTTGGACAACGAACCTTACTGGCTGCGCGTTGAGCGGAACCGGACCCACGACGGTCCGCGGCGATTCGGCGACGATCGGCGTCACTGGCGACATCGGGCAGTCCACGGGTGTCTCGTTCAACACTGCATATCTGCCGAACAGATCGACCTTCGCTGCGTGCCCGGGCGTCGGCTACTTCGTCAAGCTCACCGCGACGCCGACGAATCCCTGAGGTGCCTCGCGCATCTCACTGGTAACACCATCGCAGGTACGAACAGAGACCATGAAGAAGAACGAATTGGACCAGACGGATCGCGACGTTGCTCAAACCGAAAGCAAGGCGCGGCGCCCCTACTCTCCTCCGCGCATCGAGAAGCGTCAGCCCGTCGCGCGCGTCACCTTGCTCTCGGGCATGGGCGCGACCAGCGTCGGCGTCATCAGCATGATGAACTGACGGTTCGACGAGAGATCGAAGCGCAGCCATGGCCGTCGAGTGGGTCACATTTCATCTCACGGACCGCTGTCAGCTCGATTGCCAGCACTGCCTGCGAGACCCGGCGCTCAAGCCCAAAGACCTCTCGATCGAGGTCGTTCGCCGCGCGCTGCTCGACGGCAAGCGCGTCTACCGCGCGACGCACACGGCGTTTACCGGCGGTGAGCCGACGCTGCACCCGGACTTCGCGGCGGTCATCGACCTCGCCGTCGAGCTCGGCTACACGTGGCACATGGTTTCGAACGGCCACAACATGCAGTGGCTGTTCGATCGGTTTCGCGAGAAGCCCGCGCGTCGTGCGGCGATGACGTCGGTGACCCTGAGCCTCGACGGCGCTGACGAGCGTACGCACGACGAGATCCGCGGCGCCGGCAGCTTCATGGCCGTGATGAAGGCCGTGACGCTCTGCACTGCGCACGGGTTGCCCTTCGTCCTGCAGTGCGCTGTGCACCGAAAGAACGAGCACCAGATCGAGGCGATGGGCCTGCTGGCCAGCCAGCTCGGGGCCTCGCGGCTCTCGTTCTCCATGGTTCAACCAACGGGAACGCACCTCGACAGAGATCTCTACCTCTCGGCGCTCGAGTGGAGAGCGGTCATGGACCGCGTCGCGCGCTTGATCGAGACGCTGCGGTTGGGAGTCTCCCGTCCCGAGGGCTATTTTCACGCGCAGCCGATCTACACGTGCGAGGCGTTCGCGCAGCAACAGCTGCACATCGACGTCGAGGGCAACCTGGTGCTCTGTTGTCAGCACGCGGGCGTCCCGATGGAGGACGGCGCGAGCGCAGACCGCGGGGGAAATCTCGAGCAAACAACGCTGCCCAAGGCGCACCGACGGCTGCTCGAGATCATCCACGACGCGCAGGATCGCAAGCTCCAGCGCGCGGACGAAGGCGCGCTCGACGACGAATGGGACCTGTTTCCCTGCAACTATTGCCTCAAGGACTTCGGCAAGCCGCACTGGACCGCCGATGGCGTCGGCGGGCCGGCGGCGGTCCGTGATCGCTGGCGCGGCGCGTGGAAGAAGTCCCTGCCCATCGTGTCGTGAGCCCGATGACCGCGCTGCGCGTGCGGATGCACGGGGTCGCGATTGCTCTCGACGCGCTTTCGGACGAGTCAGCGCTGGCGCCGCTGCTCGCGCACTTCGATGCGGCTGGCGACGAGCCTGCTGCCCTGCGCGTGACGGTGTCCGAGGGCGGCGGTCGTGAGGACCTCTCGGCCCCGCAGTGGCAGCCGCGCTTCTTCTTCGGCGTGATGCAAGGCTACGTCGGACCGCGCGGCTACGCGCTGTGCGACGGGCGCTCGCAGGCGGTGATCGACGTCGACGCGCGGCGCGTAGAGATCACGCTTCGTCGCGTTCGGGACGGCGCGTTTGCTGCGACGACGAGCGGTCTGTGTCACGCGTCGTTGTGCCTCGCGTTGCGCGAGTGGGGGCTGTTCGAGCTGCACGCTGCCGCGGTGTGCGACGAGCGTGCGACGTGGCTCATCGTGGGAAACTCTGGCTCGGGAAAGAGCTCGCTCGCGCTAGCGTTTCTCTCGGACTCCGCGCGATACCTCGGCGACGATCGCGTGCTGCTCGCGCGCGAGCATGGCGCGACAGCGGTCGTTCGGGCCTACCCGAGGATCTTTCATGTCGCGCTCGCGACCGCGTCGGCGATGCCCGCGCTGCTCTCTCTCTCCGAGCGCGCCGACGGTATCGGCGGAAAGCTCGCGCTCGACCCTCAGCGCGCTTTCGGCGGGCGCTTCATCGCGCAAGGCGACGGGGCTGCGGTGATCCTTCTGCCGACCGTTGCGCGCGCCGATCGCACGCAAGTCACGCGCGTCAACGCAGCGCACGCGCTCGGCGCCCTCATCGAGTCGAGCGCGCTCGCGTTGGTCGATGGCGTGCGATTTCGCAATGAAAACCTCGCCATCCTCGCCTCGCTCGCCAACGGGGCTTCCGCGTTCTCTGTCGCGCTGGGCCGAGACGCGCTCATCGCGCCGCGCGAGGTCGTCGCGATGATTCGAAGCGCGGTCAACGCATGAGCCACGCGACGCGCTACGCGGGGCTCTCGCTGATCCCGACGCTCATCGGCACGGCGCCGGTGTGGCTCGCGCTCGTCGTGCTGGTGCATACCGCGTGGTGGATTCAGACTCCGCTCGCCTTCGTGCTGTCTGCCCCTCCGTGGGTCGCGCTCGCGATCGGCGTGGCCCTCGCGCCGGTGCGCGTGGTGCTGTCGCAGTCGCTGCGGCAGCGGCTCCGCGAGGCTGCGCTCGTCCGCTCCGCGCAGCGCGCGCTTCAGCGTCCGCAACCGTCGCTGTCGGAGGCCGACGCCGCCGCGGCGTTCTGGAGCGCGCACATCGCGGAGTTCGCGGTCTCGACGACGATCCCCGCGTTGGTGGCGACGGTCGTCACGGCGCTGTTTTGTCTGCAGTTCATCGCACGGGTCGTCGGTGTTCGCGGCGCGGTGGCGATGCTCGCTCTGCTCGGCGCCGTTGCGATCGCCGTGCTCGCGTCGAGCCGTGCGCTCGCGAGCCGCGCGACAGCGGCGCTCGACGCGCGGCAGCACGCGGCTGTTTGGCTGTCTGCGGCGCTGCGCGGCGGCATCGAGATCCGCGGGCGGATCGCGCACGAACGCTACCTCTCACGCGTACGCACGGCGGTGAACGCGTGGAGCGCCAAGGACAACGGCTTCGAGCTGCGTCGCGACCTGTCGAGGGTGCTCATCATCGCGGCGGCGGTGACGGGTACGGTTGTGGTTGTTCCTGGTGCTGTGGCGATGGCGCGTCGGGCGCTTTCTCACGAGGTCGCTGTCGCGGTGGTGGGCGCGGCGTTGCTCTCTGCGAGCTACGCGGCAATCAGGGCGACAAGCGATAGCTGGATCACCGTGGCCGAGCTGCGGAGGCTCGACGCTATCCTCTCGGACTGCGGTCCTGACCCGCTGCCGAGCGAGTCGTTGCCGTCGGTCCCCGAGGCGCTGCGCCTCGACGCTCTCTCTCTGTCCTACGGCGACGTGTGCGCGCTCTCCGAGCCCGCGCGCACCATCTCGCTCCGCGGCGTGCTGCTCATCTCCGGACCCAACGGCGCAGGAAAGAGCTCGCTCGCCGCAGCGATCGCCGGCGTCGGGCCGACCGCAGCGGGGCGTCTCGAGTTTGTGTGCGCCGAACGCTCCGTCGCTTGCGCGCGTGCGCTGCGAGAGCAAGTGCTGTTCGTTCCGCAAGAGCCCGTGATGGTCGCCGCGCTGACCGTGCGTGAAAACATGGCGCTGCTCGTCCCTGAGCGCGATGACGCGTCGATGCTCGCGGCGCTCGCTCGCGTCGGCTTGCAGATCGAGCTCGATCGCTCGGTGTCTGCCCTCTCTCGGGGGCAGCGACACCGCGTCGGGATCGCGCGCGCGCTGCTGTTCGCTCCGATGGTGCTCGTGCTCGACGAGCCGGACGCGTGGCTCGACGCCGACGGACGCGCGACGCTCGTGCGTGTGCTGCGAGAAGAGAGCCTCCAACGCAGCGTCATCGTGATCTCGCACCGCGACGATCTGCGCGCGGTGTGCGCGACGCACATGGTGATCGAGGAGGGGGCGATCGCGCGCGTGAGCGACCGCGAGGGCGATCAGGGACGGGCGTAGCCCTGCGCTCGGTAGATCCACCAGCCGGCCATCTCGCGGAGCACCATCTCGCTGAGAGCCAGGTTTTTCGCTCGTGGAATCCACCCGTCCGCCGACGTCCACCGCGCGTGGACCGGCGCTCGCCGATCGGCGATCAACCAGCGCGGGTCGAGGCCGACCGCTCGAAAGCAGCCTCGCGCTCTGCGTCCATGAAACGCGCTGGTGACGACGACGAGCCTGCTCCATCCTCGCTCTCGGGCGATGCGCGCCGATTCGACCGCGTTTTCGCGGGTGTTGCGCGAGCGGTCATCGATGGCGACGCGCTGATCGTCGACCCCCCACTCGCGGAGCATCGCGCGCAGCACGTGCGCTTCGACGGGGCGCGAAGGCGATGGCGCGAGCGACCCTGCTGCGATGAGGACGTTTCTCGCCCGGCCTCGTCGCACGAGACGCACGGCTTCGAGCACGCGCTCGACGTTGTCGTTGAGCGACGGTGGGTCGCTGGACGAGCGCATGGCGTGCTCGTCGACGATTCCTCCGAGCACGACGACGGCGTCGAAGGGGGCGTCGTCGTCGCGCAGGGTCGTCATGGACGTGGCTTCGAGTGATCGCAGCAGGGCGAACGAGACGTGGCCGAGCGAGAACAAGACCAGCGCCGCGACGCCCGATCGCGCGGCCCACTTGCGGACTCTGCCCGGCTCTTTGCCTCGCCAACGCAGCCCGAACGCGCCGAGCAGCAGCGCCCACCACAGAGGGCTCAAGAGCGCGTCGATGAGCTTGGACAGCGCGAAGAACATGCCTTACGGCCAGCCGCGATCTCTGCGGGCTACGGGCGCTCCGTGGTGCGCGGGCATCGCGGTGTACAGCTCGTCGTACGCGTCGACGGCGCGCTCGAGAGAGAACCAACGTTCGGCCGCTGCGCGGGTGCGGGCGACGCGATCGGGCGCTGCGCTGAGGGCGGCGAGTTGCTGTGCTGCGCGGGCGAGCGAAGCGTCGTCGAACTGCTCGATGAGCAGACCTGCGCCCGGCTCGGCGAGCACGAGCCTGGCGTCGCCGATCGCGGATCCGACCACGGGAACGCCGCAGCCGAGGTATTCGCCGATTTTCGTCGGGGCGCTCGCCCGCTTCGACAAGCTCTCTCGCACAAACGAGAGCGCGGCGGTCGAGCAACGCAGGAGCTTCGCGACGCGCTCGCGCTGCGCTGCGCGGTGGACGAGCTCGTGCTCGACGCCGTGCGCGGCGAGCACAGCGCGCATCGGCGCGGGGTCATCGCGGGTGACGACGAGAAACCGCGCGGGGCTCGGCGCGACCGCGTTGCGCCACGCGAGGTAGAAGCGGGCCATCTCTTCGGCCATGTACCAGGTCCCGATGGAGCCGACGTACGCGAGGGTCTTTGCCGCGCCGACGAGGGGCGCGACCTCTTCGTCAGCGGGGCCTTCGGGGTGAAACAAATCGAGGTCTGCGCACGTGGGGATCACGGTGATCGGCGCGCGCAAGGCGGCTCGGTGCGGGTACTCGTTGCGAAGGTAGTCTTTGACGTTGTTGGTGAGGACGGTGACGGCGTCTGCGCGGGCGAAGAGCGTTTGCTCGACGCGCACTGCGCTCTTGTAGATGCTTCCTTCGCGCGACCAGAGGTTGCCGTCGACGCGCTCTTCAGGCCACAAGCCGCGGGTGTCGAAGAGCAGCGGGCGGCGCGCGGCGAGCACGAGCGGCAGGGCGAGGGTGGCCGAGACGTACGAGCGCGTGTGAATGAAATCCGCGCGTACGGCGAGGGCGTTGAGCGTGGCTGTGAGCGCGCCTTGCGCCATGTCGAAAGCGGTGGCGGGGACGGTGGGCGTGCGGTGGTAGCGCAGGGCGGTCCATCGGACGCCGGGCGAGAGCTGCTCGCGAAAGGCCAGGCGGTTTCCTGGTTTTTCGAAGGACACGAGCTCGAACTGGTGTCCGCGTCGGGCGAGGCCTTCGACGTACGGCAGGACCTGGCTGGCGCCGAGCGCGTCGCTCATGCCGTCGTACGAGATGTACACAACGCGGCGGGGCCGACGAGACTGCGGCGAAGACCGTTGCACGGCGCGGTGATGGCATGCGCGGGCGGAGCGCGCAACGGCCAACAGGGCGCGGTCGTCGAGGCTGATAGCGCGGAGGCGAAAGCGTGATAGGGTCCGCGCCTCTCTCAACGGCGCAATTGAAGCGCTTTCTCGACCGATGACACAGAAGAACTTCGCTATCACGGGCGTGGGTGGCTACATCGCCCCCAGACATTTGCGGGCAATTCGCGACACGGGCAACCGGTTGGTGGCCGCGGTGGACCCGAAGGACTCCGTGGGAATCCTCGACCAGTACTCGTTCGGAGTGCGGTTCTTCACGGAGGTGGAGCGCTTCGATCGCTACCTCGAGAAGCTCCGGCGCGGTCCCGAGTCGGACCGAGTGCAGTACCTGACGGTGTGCTCGCCGAACTACCTGCACGACGCGCACTGTCGCCTCGGGCTGCGCGTGGGCGCCGACGTGATCTGCGAGAAGCCCCTGGTGATCAACCCGTGGAACATCGATCCCCTCCGCGAGCTCGAAGAAGAGACGGGGCACAGGATCTACACGGTGCTGCAGCTTCGCGTGCACCCGAAGCTCATCGAGCTGCGCGAGAAGCTGCTCGCCGAGCGCCTCACGAAACCCCACGACGTGGTGCTCACGTACATCACCTCGCGAGGCAGCTGGTACGACGTGTCGTGGAAGGGCTCTCCGGACAAGTCGGGAGGCATTCCGACGAACATTGGAATTCACTTCTTCGACCTGCTCGTGTGGCTCTTCGGCGGCGTGCAGTCGCAGAGCGTGCACTTGTCGCAGTCGCGCAAGATGGCGGGGCAGATCGCGCTCGAGCGCGCCAACGTGAAGTGGTTCTTGTCCGTGGACTCGGCGGATCTTCCGTTTGTGCCAGAGCCTGGCGGTCGCGCGACGTTTCGATCGATCACCGTGGACGGGACCGAGATCGAGTTCTCCGAGGGCTTCACGGACCTGCACACCGTTGTTTACAAGGGCGTGCTCGACGGCAAGGGCTTCGGGCTGGACGACGTCCGTCCGTCGATCGAGCTCGCGTACAAGATGCGGTCGGCCGCGATCGAGGCGCCGGGCGCTGACGCTCACCCCAAGCTGCGCGGCTGAGCTCGGCGCGCGCGGTTGAATCCCGGTCGGCGCTCGCGCCACCAACGTTGCGACGGTTCGTTCTTCGGAGGCATCTTCGTGCAGAAGCAGCGCATTTTCATCTCAGGCGTCGCGGGCTTTCTCGGCAGTCACCTCGCGGACGCGTTTCTCGCGGACGGGCACGAGGTCATCGGGATCGACAACATGATCGGCGGCTACATGGACAACGTCCCGGCCGGCGTCGAGTTTCATCAGGTCGACTGCAACGACTTCGCGTGGCTCAAAGAGCACCTGAAGGGCGTCGACATCGTCTACCACTGCGCGGCGACGGCGTACGAAGGCCTGAGCGTGTTCTCGCCGCACATGATCACGCAGAACATCGTGACGGCCTCCACTGCGATGATCTCTGCCGCCGTGGCAAACAAGTGCCGCCGCTTCGTGATGTGCTCGTCGATGGCGCGCTACGGGACCAACAAGATCCCCTTCACCGAGGACCTCACGCCCAAGCCGCAGGACCCGTACGGCATCGGCAAGTACATGTCCGAGCTGCTGCTGCAGAACCTCGCGGACACCCACGGGATGGAGTGGGTCGTCGCGGTGCCGCACAACATCATCGGCCCGCGGCAGAAGTACGACGACCCCTACCGCAACGTCGCCAGCATCTTCATCAACATGATGCTGCAGGGGCGGCAGCCGTACATCTACGGAGACGGGACGCAGATGCGCTGCTTCAGCTTCGTCTCGGACGACGTCGCGCCGCTCAAGCAAATGGCGTTCGATCCAGAGTGCAATCGTCAGGTCTTCAACATTGGCCCCGACGACGAGTTCATTACGATCAACGACCTGGCGGTGGTGACCGCGCGGCTTCTGAACTTTCCTCTCGAGATCAAGTACACAAAAGGTCGTCCGCAGGAGGTTCACCTGGCAAATTGCTCGGCGGACAAGGCTCGATCGCTGCTCGCGTACAACCCCAAGGTCAAGCTCGAAGAGGGCTTGCAGCAGATGATCGACTGGATCAAAGCCCGCGGCGTGCGCCCGTTCAAGTATCACCTCGAGCTCGAGATCGTGAACGAGAAGACCCCGGACACCTGGTCGAAGCGCTTGTTCTAAAGGCAAGCGGGCTCGATGTCGCGAAGCGCGGCTCTGCGATGCCGATCATCGGTGAACAGCGCTGAATTCCCGCGCAACTGAGCCGGGGACCACGATGAGATCGCGCGCGCAGGCGGTGTTGGTGACGTAAAGGGATCAGAGGCGCGAGTAGACGGCCATGTACAGCATTGCGATCGCTTTCGTGACGGCGCTGGTCGTGACCGCCGCGCTGACGCCCCTGGTGCGCCACTTCGCGCTCGCCGCGGGCGCCGTGGACGAGCCGACTGCTCGCAGGGTGCACACGCGCCGCGTCCCGCGGCTCGGCGGCGTGGCCATTGTGATCGGGTTCATGGCGCCCCTCGCCGCGCTGTTCTTGCTTCGGACCGGCTTTGCGCGGGTAGAGCTCGCGCGGCACGGCTCGCTGCTCGCGGGGCTGCTTGCGGGCGCGGTCGTGATGGCGGTCCTCGGCTTCGTCGACGACGTCTCGGGAGTCGGCGCCAAGCGTAAGCTGCTCGTGCAGAGCATCGCGGCCTGCATCGCGTACGCTGGAGGGCTTCGCATCGGGTCGCTCGCGCTGCCTGTCTTGGGAGAGGTTTCGCTCGGCTGGCTGTCGCTTCCGGCGACGGTGCTCTGGATCGCCGCGGTCTCGAACGCGCTCAACCTGATCGACGGCCTCGACGGCCTCGCGGGCGGAGTGGCCTTCTTTGCGTGCGTCACGAACTTCGTCGTCGCGGTGATGAGCCACAACCTGATGATTTGCCTGTTCAGCGTCGCGCTGGCCGGGGCGATCCTCGGGTTTCTCATCTACAACTTCAACCCCGCGACGATCTTCATGGGCGACTCGGGGAGCCTGTTTCTCGGCTACGTCCTCGCGACGATGTCTCTCTTGGGCTCGTCGTCGCAGAAGAGCCCAACGGCCATCGCGATCCTCGTCCCGCTGCTCGCGCTCGGCTTGCCGCTGATGGACATGCTGCTCGCGATGATGCGGCGCTTCCTCGAGCGTCGGTCGATCTTCTCGGCGGATCGAGGGCACCTTCATCATCGTCTGCTCGACCTCGGGCTGACCCACCGCCGCGCGGTGCTGGTGCTGTACGCGCTCAGCATGGTGTTTACAGCGATCGCGCTGGTCGTGCACCTGGGGCGCTCGTGGCAGATCGGGCTGGCGCTGTTGGTGCTCACGGCGACGCTCGTGTCGGTCGTGCGGTTTACGCGGTATTTCACCTCGGCGATCGCCCGACGAGAGTCGCGTCAGCGCGACGTGCTCACGGAGTCGCTTCGCAAGCTGGTCCCGATCGCGATCGCGCGGATCCACGATGCGCGCGCGCCGGAGGACGTGCGTCCCTTGCTGCAAGAGCTCGCAGAGGACGTCGATCTGCTGGCGGTCGAGCTTCGGCCCGCCGACGCGAAGGAAGGCGATCCACGACGTTGGCGTTGGGAATCCCCCAAGGTGGGCGGTCGCGAGCGCGAGGCCGCGACGGCACAGTTTTCGTTCAAGGACGAGAACGACAGCGGCTACGAGCTGACGTTCTTCGTCGATAGCGCGGACGGGGGTGTTTCTCCTCAAGCTGAAATTCTGCTTCAGCTGGTCTGCGACGCGACTGCGTACGCATTTGGACGCCGCGAGCGCTTGCGCAAGTCCTCCCGCTCGGGGCATCTCCGCCCAGTATGATGCTCTTCAAGGACCCCGACTGAATGTGTGGAATTTTCGGCGCTCTGTTCGTTCCTGATCTCGCTCGCGTGGATGCTCGCGCTGCGCTGAGAGCGCAATCGCACCGTGGCCCGGACGCGCAGGGCTTGTTCGAGCGTGACGATTGCGTCCTCGGGCACAACAGGCTCTCGATCATCGATCTGTCCGCCGCGGGCGCGCAGCCGATGGCGAGCGGTGACGGCGACATCGTGCTGGTGTTCAACGGGGAGATCTACAATCACCACGCGCTTCGGGACGAGCTGGTGGCGCTCGGCCACTCGTTTCGCGGGCGGTCGGACACCGAGGTGATCCTCGAGGGCTACCGAGCGTGGGGCGACGCGATCGTCGAGCGACTCGATGGGATGTTCGCGTTCTGCTTGCTCGATCGAGGTCGCCGCCGCGCGCTGCTCGCGCGCGATCGGGCAGGAAAGAAACCGCTCTTTTTTACGACGCGAGGGGGAGGATTTCGTTTTGCTTCTGAACAGAAGGCGCTGCTCGCGTCGGGCGTCGATGCAGAGGTCGACCCGAGCGCGTTTCCGTCATTGCTCGTGATGGGCTACACGCAGGCGCCGCGAACCATGCTGCGAGGGGTAGAGCAGCTCGCGCCGGCGACGAAGATGGTCGTGACCGAAGCTGGCGTCGCGAAGACCGAGCGGTTTTGGACAGCGCCGTTTGCGATGGCGCCGATCGAGGACGACCAGGCGACCGCGGAGCACCGCGTGCGCGAGCTGGTCGAAGCGGCGGTGCTGCGTCGATTGGAGGCGGACGTCCCGCTCGGCGCGTTTTTGTCGGGCGGCATCGATTCGACGATCGTCGTGGGCGTGATGGCAAAGGCCTCGTCGAGGCCAGTGAAGACGTTCTCGATCGGGTTCTCAGGGGACGCTCGGTTCGACGAGACGAGCTACGCTCGACTGGCAGCGAAGGCGTTCAAGACGGACCACACGGAGTTCATCGTCGAGCCTTCCGCGTTCGATTTGATCGAGGAGCTCGTATGGGTGCACGACGGCCCTTTCGGAGACTCTTCGGCGATCCCGACGTCGATCGTGTCGCGTCTCACGAGGCAGCACGTGACGGTGGCGCTGACGGGGGACGGTGGAGACGAGCTGTTCTGCGGATACTCTCGGTTTCTTGCCGGAGAAGCTGCGGGGATGCTCCCGAGCGCGCTGCTCGCGCTCGGGTCGAAGATCGCCCAGAAGATTCCCGGTGGCGACAACATGAAGTCGCTCTCGGTGCGGGCGAAGCGTTTTCTCGGCGTCGCGGCACAGCCGATCGACCAGCGAATGGTCCTTTGGAATAGCTATTTCGGCGACGACCTCGCCTCGATTGTTCGACGCGACCTTCACGGCGCAGTCTCTCTTCGTGAGCCGTACGAGTGGAACGAGAAGATTTTTGCCGACAATTCTGCGGCGAGCGATCTCTCGCGTATCCTGCAGCACAACTTCGAGGGATACCTTCCGTACGACCTGCTCGTGAAAGCCGACCGCTCGTCGATGCTGCATTCGCTCGAAGTCCGGTCGCCGTTTCTCGACACCGCGCTCATTGAATACGCTGCTCGGCTCCCCAATCGCTATCGCCGGCGGGGCCTGAACATGAAGTGGCTGCTGAAAAACGCGTTTCGCTCGCTGCTTCCCAAGCAGATTTTTCGTCGGGGCAAGATGGGGTTCGGCGTGCCGCTCGGAAGCTGGTTTCGCGGCGAGCTGCGCGAGTTCGTGAGCGATTACCTTCGTCCTGGCGCGAGCCTCTACGACTATCTCGACGTCGGCTACGTGCGCTCGCTGCTCGACGCGCACTTCGAGCACCGCGCTGACAACGGACAGCGGCTGTGGCTCTTGCTCACGATCGAAATCTGGCTGCGGCAGCTGCGCGCTGGGCGCGTCGCTCGACCGTCCGGCGTCGTCGCGGACCAGGTGGGCTGACGCCATGGCGCTGCTGCTGATCCTCCTCTGTGCGTCGATCTTGGTCGCGACGACGCGTATGGTGGGCGATCGCAAGCAGCAGAACATGCTCGTCGCGGTGCTTCTGTTCGCGTTCGTCGCGAGGCTGGTTTTTCATCTGACCATCGTTCGCAGTGGAGTTTTCTTCAGCCACGGCTTCAGCGGCGGCGATTCTGTTCAGTACGAAGAGTGGGCGGCGATTATCGCGAACTACTGGCGGCGACACGGGGTGGTGTTCGTCACAGAGTCAATGATGCCCGAGATCGGGTCGACGGCGCTGATCTGCAATATGTTTGCGCTGGTCAACTTCTTCAACGACGGCAAGTCGTCGCTGGGCTGCACGGCGCTAGCGGCGCTCGTCGGCTGCCTCACGTCGCTCGAGATTTACCGCTCGTCGCGCGAGTTCGGAGCGAGCGAGCGCGGGGCGTTTACTTCGATGATTTTGGTGTTGTTCAGTCCTGCTTTTGTGTTTCATACGTCTGATAGTTACAAAGACGGGTTCGTCGCGTTTTTTACCGTGCTGAGCTTCAGCGGCAGCATGCGGATCGCCAAGCGTTTCTCTGTCGTCCAGGCGGCGCTGTTGGTTGTCTGGCTGACGGGGCTGTGGCTGGTCCGCTTCTACATGGTGTTCATGTGCAGCGTGCCGATCGTCGTGGGTTTGCTCGGGCTCAAGAGCCGATCGCCGATTCGTAAGCTGCTGTCCATCGTCGGAGCGATTGCGTTCGTCGCTGTTGCGGTGGGCGGAGGCGCGATGCGGTCGAGCGCAGTGAGCCGCATGGTCGACACGTACGAGTACTCGCACGACTCGAACGTAACCAGTTGGAACGCTCGAGGCGGCTCGGGCGTGAGCTTCGACGACGGAGGAAACCCTTTTGGTGCCATCGGCCCGAAGTTGCTCTACACCATCGCGTCGCCGTTTCCTTGGCAGGGCGGAAGCTTTGGCCTGCACCTCGGCAAGATCGACGTCTTCATCTTCTACTTCTTGATCTACCGAGCGTACCTCTCGAGTCGAAGGCTCTTCGTGAAGGACCGACAGACGCTCGTTCAGTTCTTCTCGTTTCTCGTCCCCGCGACGGTCGCCTACGCCACGACGATGGCCAACATCGGGCTGATCTTGAGGCAGCGAATGCCCATCGTGTTCGTCACCGCGATCCTCGCGGCGCTGAGCTGGGCCGAGCGACCCGCGATCAAGCGCGTCGCCGCGCCGGTGCGCCGCCGCGCCGCAGCGCTGCCCGAGACCGCGGAGCGCGCCGCGTGAAGCGCTCGCAGCCCCGCGCGGTGTTTCTCACCACGTCCGATGGATTTCTACTCTCGCACCGCCGCGTGCTCGCGCTCGCGTTCAAGCGAGAGGGCTTCGCGGTCACCGTCGTCGCGTCGGACACCGGGCGCGGGCCGGACATTCGTGCGCTCGGCCTCGATTTCGTTCCGTGGCCCGTCGAGCGCGGCAGCGTCTCGCCCTTGTCCGAGGCGCGCGCCGCGGCGTTCGTCGCCAAGACGTACCGCGCGATTCGCCCTGATTTCGCTCACCACTCGAGCATCAAGCCCGTCCTGTACGGCTCTGCTGCCGCGGCCCTGTGCGCAAGCCCCGGGGTCATCAACACCATGAGCGGCCTCGGCTACGCGCTCATCGAGCGCCCCGATGACCCGCTGCGCCGCCGCGCGCTCCGCGAGGTCGCCTACGCGGGTTACCGCGCGGCGCTGCGCCGAGACAATTGTCACAGCGTCTTTCAGAACCCCGACCAGCTCGAGATGTTTCGCGTCCGCGGGCTGATCGACCCCGCGCGCACCACGCTCATTCGCGGCGCTGGCGTCGACACCGATCGCTACGCGCTCTCTCCGCTGCCCGACGGTCCGCTCGTCGCGGCGCTGCCGGCGCGAATGCTCTGGGACAAGGGCGTCGGCGAGTTCGTCGAGGCCGCGAGGATCCTGCGCGCTCGCGGAGTGCCCGTGCGAATGGCGCTCGTCGGAGGAACCGACGCCAAGAACCGCGCAGCCATCGCGCAGGCCACCATCGAGCAATGGGTCTCGGAGGGCGTCGTCGAATGGTGGGGACACCAGACGGACATGGCTGCCGTCTGGCGCCGCGCCCACGTCGCGGTGCTTCCGTCCTACGCAGAGGGCCTGCCGCTCGCCCTGGCCGAGGCCGCGAGCAGCGGTCGCGCCGTGATCACCACGGACGTCCCCGGCTGTCGCGAGACCGTCGTGCATCGAGAGACGGGCTGGCTCGTCCCGGTGCGCGACGCCCAGGCGATCGCCGACGCCGTCGCCGACGCCGTGCGACGACGCGACGAGCTCGCCGCCATCGGCCTCGCTGGCCGTGCGCTCGCCGTGAAAACGTTGTCGCAAGAGCGCGTCGTCAGCGAGACCCTCGCGGTCGCTCGCTCGCTGCGCGTTCGTTGGCCCCAGTAATCAAGTCGCGCGGTGTCGAGCGCCGTGATTGCGCGCGCGTATCGGTAGGATACGCTCTGCGTCCATGGCGCTGATCCTCTGTGACGAGTGCGCGCGACACGTTCGCGAGGTCGAAGCTGCGTGTCCGTTTTGCGGCGCCGCGCGGAGCGCGAGCGACGAGGACACCCCGTCGCCCGAAGGTCCGACGCGGCTCTCTCGCGCGGCGATCTTGCTCGCGGGCGCGATGGCGATGGGGGCGTGTGACCGCAATCCGCTCGCGAGAGAGCCCGCGATCGTGCAGCCGTACGGCGCGCCGCCCAACCCGCCGACGCCCGATGTTCTCGAGCCCGCGATCGCGCAGCCGTATGGGGTTCCGCCGTTCGATCCGTCGCCGGTCGTCGACGCGGGCGTTGTCCAGCCCGATGTGGCGTCGAGCGCGCCCGACGTCGCCACGCCAGCGCGCGCGAGCGACGGCAGGACACGCGCGCGACCGCCGACCGTGCGGCCGGTGTACGGTGCTCCGCCGGCCGCAGCGTACGGCGCTCCGCCGCGCGCGCCGGTGGAGTTCAAAGGCGACGACGACAAAGATTGATCGCGTCCGTTACGCTCGCGCGACAAAGTGATTTCGCGCGTCAGGCTCGCGCAACAAAGTGATTTCGCGCGTCAGGCTCGCGCGACAGCCAGTAACAACAGCGCCAGTCCGCCGACGCTCAGCGCCGCGGCCACTGCGAGCGGGCGCTTCTGAACGCGGTCTTCTTCGTCCCACCCGTCGCGCATCGCGCGAAAGAGGCCGACGAGCCAGGCGCACAAACCGATCGCGAGGACGACGAGCCACGCGGGGTCTGGGGCGCGGTCTTCGCTGAGCAGCGCGAGGTGCTCTTCTCTCAATCGCGCGCGGTCCTTCGCGCGGTCTTCGGGGGGCGCGGGAAGCTCGGCCATCAGCGCTGCGATGTGTCGGTTGGCTCGATCGAGCCTCGCGCGCTCGGGGATGATCAGCCAGCGGGTGGCCAGGGCGCTCGCGCGGATCGCGCGCCACGCGGCGAGCGCTTGTTCGGCGCGGCCCTGCGCTTCGGCTTCGGTCGCGAGGCGCTCGAGCTGCTGGTAGGCGTCCGCGCAGAACGGCGAGCCGGGCACGTACCAGTGCGCTGCGCGGCGGAGCTTTCGGATCGCGTCCGAGGTGTCTCCTTGCGCGGCGGCGGACTGCGCGGCGGACAGCGCGCGCGAGGACTCGACGAGGGCGCGGGTGCTCGCGGTGAGCAGCACGACGAGGGCGCAGATCGCGTAGCCGACCGCGCGTCGACGCGAGGGGATCGCCTCGGCGCTCACGTCAGGTCCCTTCGGCGAAAGAGCAGCGCCGCTGCGCCGACGAAGAGCGCGGCGTGCGCGATCGAATACACCGCGAGCCCCGCGATGAACGACAGCAGCGGCGACCAACCGAACGCGAGCGAGAGCGCCTGACGATTCGGGACGAACAAGTGCAAGTTAGGAAACACCTCGGGCACGAGCTTGATCGCGCTCATGACCTCGGGCGGAAGCTGCCGTCCCTTCAGCTCGAGGATGGCGCCCGTCGAGCGCCCGATGAGAAAGAACCCGAGCGTGAGCGCCCCCGTGACGAAAGGCGTCGAGAACGACGACACCAGCGTGGCGAGCGCCGCGGTGACGCACACCTCGAGCACCACCATCGCAGAGGACATCAAGACAAACGCCGTCTCTTGCGGCGCGACGCCGTTGCTGATGGTCGCGACCAGCGCGAGCAGCGCGGTCGATCCCAGCAAGAGCCCGGCGCCGCTGGTCGCTGCGCGCAGCTTGTCGAGCGCCTTGAGCTTCGAGAGCGCGAGCAGCGCGAGGGCGCCGCCGATGGTGGCGAGCGACAAGATCAGCGCCCGCGTCGAGCGCGAGCCGCGGAGGCGCTCGACCATCGAGCTGCCTGTGCCGTGCGACTCTGCGACGACGAAATCGAGCAGGACGAGCAGCGCGCTCGAGGTGAGCGAGACGAAGACCACCGCCGTCGCGACGATGCCGAGGTAGCGGCCGAGGACGAACTGCCAGCGCGCGACGGGCTTGGCCAGGATCACGTAGAGCGTGCGCAGCTCGACTTCTTTGTAGAGAAAGCTCGCGCCCAAGAAGATCGCGACGAGGTTGGCGAGCCAAGAGATCGTGACGATCCCGTGGTCGATCAGGACGCGGCTGTGCTCGTTGACCGAGAGCCAGGCGAGGGACGTTCCGAACAAGAGCGAGGCGAGCGCGAGGCCGAGGACGCCGAACAAGACCCGGTCTCGAACGGCTTCGCGAAATGCGTTGAGTGCGATGGCGTACGCGCGATCCATGGTCTTGTGTTGTGCTCGCGAAGCTACCCGTCCGCTGTGCCTTCGAGCAACCAGCGCAGCGCCCACCCAGGGGCTTTCTCTTCGGGCGCGGTGCGAGTACTTGAGTGGCTCATGACGACCATCGCGTGGTTTGGCGCGGGCCTGCTCGGCTCGGGCTTTGTCGAAGCGGCGCTCTCACGAAAGACCGGGGTTCGCCTGTGGAATCGCACTGCAGCCAAGACCGAGCCGCTCGCGGCCAAGGGCGCTATCGCCTGCGCGACGCCCGCTGAGGCGGTCCGGGACGTCGATCGCGTGCACGTGTGCCTGTCCGATGACCAGTCCGTCGAGTCTGTGCTCGAGGCGGCGCTGCCGGCGTTGGCCAGGGGCGTTCCCATCGTGGATCACACGACGGTCTCGCCCGCGGGGGCGAGGGAGCGCGCCGCGCGCCTCGGAGCGATGGGCGTCGCGTACGTGAGCGCTCCTGTGTTCATGGGCCCCATCAACGCGCGGCAAGCGTCGGGCAGGATGCTCTGCGCAGGGCCCACCCCGGTGGTCCAGTCGCTCTCGAACGCGCTCAAAGAGATGACAGGCGAGCTGGTCATCCTCGGCGAGGACAACGGCGCGGCGTGCGCGCTCAAGCTCGTCGGCAACGCGATGATCATCGGCGTCGCGGGCTGCCTCGCGGACTCGTTTGCGCTCGGGATGGGCGCGGGGTTGAGCGCAGAGTCCGTGCAGCAGTTCGTCACGGGGTTTCCGTTCGCGGCCATCGTCGCGGGCCGGGGCGCGCGCATGATCAAGGGCGAGTACGACCCGAGCTTCGAGCTCTCGATGGCGCGCAAAGACGTGCGGCTCATGTGCGAGAGCGCCGCCGAGCGGCCGCTGGCCGTGCTGCCTGGGCTCGGTCAACGCATGGACGCGCTGATCGCTGAAGGGCACGGAGGCAAGGACCTCGGGGCGCTCTCGATCACGACGATTCCTGCGAAGAAGTAGTGGTACAAGGCGCGCAGTTCAAACTTCAGCGAGGCGAGCGATGGGATACGTGTTGGGTGTCATCGGTGGAAGCGGGCTCTATCAAATGCCCGGTCTCGAAGACGTGCAAGAGATCGACGTCGAGACCCCGTGGGGCTCTCCGTCGGACGCGGTCATCAAGGGCAGGCTCGGCGACACGACGCTGCTGTTTCTGCCGCGGCACGGGCGAGGCCATCGCATCCCCCCGAGCGCGATCAATTTTCGCGCGAACCTCTGGGCGCTCAAGTCCCTCGGCGCGACGCACGTGATGAGCGTGTCCGCCGTGGGCTCGCTGCGCGAAGAGATCGCGCCCGGCGACCTCGTGGTGGTCGATCAGTTCATCGATCGCACGCAGCGCCGCGCGGGGACGTTCTTCGACGAGGGCATCGCCGCGCACGTGTCGATGGCGGACCCGGTGTGCCCGCTGCTCGCGCGCGCGGTCACCGAAGCCGCGCGCCAGACCGGCGCGAAGGTGCACGAGGGCGGGACGTACGTGTGCATCGAGGGGCCGCGCTTCTCGACCCGCGCCGAGTCGTTTATGTTTCGCTCGTGGGGCTGCTCGGTCGTGGGCATGACCAACGTCCCCGAGGTCTTTCTCGCGCGCGAGATCGAGCTGCCGTACTGCACGCTCGCGCTCGCGACGGACTACGACTGCTGGCGCGAGCACGACGCCAGCGTCGACATCACGATGATCCTCGAGATCCTGCACAAGAACGTCGAGCGCGCGCAGAACACGGTCCGGCACCTCGCCGCGACGCTGCCCGACCCGGCGCGCTCTCCGGCGTCGAGCGCCTTCGACAACGCGGTCCTCACGGACCCCTCACGGATCCCTGCGAATATCCGCGAGCGATTCAAGTCGCTGTTCGACAAGTACAAGCGCTGAGCGGCGCGCGGGGCAGACCGCGCTACCGTTCATCGCTGTGAAGAGTGCTGCGCGCGCGTTGATGTTGGGGGCGCTCTCGTTGCTCGCGTGCGTTCGTGGCGCGCCGCGCACGCCGCCGTCCTCGGTGGCTTCGGCGCCGCGGGCGCTGCGCTCGGACGGAGGCGGTGATTCGGTGAGCGAATTTGCAGTCGGTCGCGCGGTCCTCCGCGTCTCGCTCGCGCCCGACGCGCCGTCGGTCATGGTGGGCGAGCCCTCGTACGTGACCCTGGTGATCGAGAACGCGGGCGCCGAAGCTGTGACCCTCGAGTACTCGTGGATGGGGCGCAACGAGCTCGGTCGGCCGAGCAACTACAGCATCGAAGCGCAGGACGCGCAGGGCGCGGCGGTCCCGGTTCCGCCCATCGGCCCCGAGTTTGGCGGCCAATCGTGGAACGTCACCCTCGACCCAGGCCATAGCCGTCGCACGCGCATGTTGCTCTCGCTGTGGGCGCCGTTCGCTCGTCCCGGGCGCTACGCGCTCGCGCTGCGCACGACCATGCCCGCGCGCGCCGCGTCGATGACCGCCGCGGTCGAGACCGCCTTCAGCGCGCGGGCTCACATCGATGTTCGCCCTGAAAATCCAGCGGATTTCTCGGCGATGATCGCCGCGCTCGAGGCCCGCGCGCAGCGCTCGGACGAGGATGCTCCGCGCGCGCTCGTGTGGATCCGGGACCCTCGGGTGATCGACGCGCTCGTCCGGCTCGCGAGCAGGCCGCTGGCCGGCGAGACGGTGAGCTACTTGTTTGCGCTTGGCCGCTTCGACGACGAGCGAGCGGTCGCTGCGCTCGAGCGCTCGCTGCGCGTGACCGCCGCGGACCTCGACCCCTCTCGGTACGCCAACGACTCGTTGCGCGAGCAGAGCGCGCAGTCGCTGCGGCTGACGAGCGCGCAGGCCCTCGACCGCAGTCCCCACGCGAGGGCGCTCACCGTGCTGCTCTCGCTGCGAGAGGACCGCAACGACAACGTTCGGTTGACGGTGCTGCACCGGGCTGCGCGGCTGCCTCGCGCGCAGTCCGAACCTGTCATCCGCGCGATGCTCTCGGACCGCTACGCGCTGGTGCGGCAAGAGGCCGAGCGGTACCTGCGAGAGCTGCGCTGAGCTACGATCACGACCGGCGATGAGCACACAGCACGCGGCGTTGCGCATTGGTCTCTCTGCGATCGGCGCGCTCTTGAAGAGCCGCCCCAACGACGCGCTGCTCGACCGGGTCGAGTCGCTGCCGGGCGTGTCGTTCGAGAAGGGGACGGGACGCGATTCGGCGCATTTCTTTCTGAATTTTCTCAGGTACGGAGCGCGTCGCGGCTGGTCGTCGAGCGCGCTGGCCGAGCGCGTCGAGCGGCACCTCGTGAGGCCCGTGCTCGCGAGCGAGAAGGCGCGGCTGTTCGCGCGGGCGAAGCACGGCGTGTCGCTGCGCTCGTTGATCGTGTCTCCGACGGTGCAGTGCAATCTTCGCTGCGAGCACTGCTACAACCTCTACGAGATCCATCACGACGGGCGCGAGCGGCTCTCGACCGAGGTGATGCAGCGGGTGGTGCGAGAGGGCAAAGAGCTCGGCGCCTACCGCGTGAGCGTGATCGGCGGAGAGCCGCTCTTGCGTTGGCGCGCGCTGGTCGAGCTGGCGAGCGCGCACAGCGACGTGCTGTTCACGGTGTTCACCAACGGGCTGCTGGTGACCGACGAAGTGGCGCGGGCGTTGGTGGCGTGCGGCAACGTCGAGCTCGCGGTGAGCGTCGATGGCCCGGCGCCCATGCACGACGCGTGGCGCGGCGCAGGGACGCACGCGCAAGCGGTGGCGGCGATCGAGCGCTACGTCTCGTCCGGCGGAATGGCGCTCTTCGCCCCCACCGTCACCAGCGCCAACGTGCGCGAGCTGCTCTCGGACTCGTTTGTCGACGCGATGATCGAGCGCGGCGCGTACATGGGCTACCTGCACCACTACGACATGGTGGGCGGCCAAGAGCGGGCCGACTGGCTGCTCGACGAGCGCGACCTGCGCTGGATGCGCGAGCGCATCGAGAGGATCCACGGCGACAAGCCCGTGAGCATCTTGTCCAACGTGGTGAGCGATCTTCTACGCGGCGGTTGCCCGGCGGTGCGGGACTTCGTGCACGTCAATCATCGGGGCGAGGTCGAGCCGTGCTGCATGGTTCCGTTCGCCGCGGACTCGGTGCACGACAAGAGCCTCGTCGAGGTGCTGCGCTCGCGGTTCTTCGAGGACGTGCGCGGCGCGGCGATGGACGCACACAGAATCAAGCGCTGCCTGGTGGGAGACAACCTCGTGACGCTGCGTCGCGCGGTCGAGCGCGGCGACGCGAAGGGCACCACCCGCAACGCCCACGCGCTGTTCGCGCACGACGACCCCGCGGTGACGTCCAAGCTGCCCACGTGCTTCTCGCTGCGCGGCGCCGAGCGAACCGTGTCGTGAAGGCCGAGCGACTGTCGGCGATCGACGCGTTCTTCGTCGCGTATCAGCGGCGCGCGGGGATCGCGATGCACTTGGGGCTCGACGCCGAGCTCGAGGGAGAGCTCGACCCATCGAGGATCGCCCGCGCCGTGGACGCGGTGCTCGCGCGGTGGCCGGCGCTGGGCGCGCCGCTGCGCGCGGGGATCGCGGGCGTGTACACCACGGACCGGGTCGATCGATCGGCGATCGCGCGGCCGATGGGCGACGACGACGCTGCGGTCGATGCCGCGATCAACGAGCAGATCGACCCGTTTGCGCAGCCGTCGCTGCAGGTCCGCTGGCGCTCGACGGGGCGATCGCATCGGGTGATCGTGCGCGTGCACCACGCGATGATGGACGGAGAGGGCTTCGCGGCGGTGGCGATGACGTTCTTCGCGGCGCTGGCGGGGACGACGCTCGAGCACGAAGCGCCCTCCGTCGCGCGAGCGGCGCGTGCGCTGTCGTGGCCTGCGCTGCTGCGAGAAAAACAACGGCGGGACGCCCTCGCGAGAGAGAGCCGACACGCGATGTTGCCGCTCGCGTGCGTGGCGCCGGGCAACGTGGCGACGGTGAGCGAGCGCTTGCGCGACGCGGCGATGGATCGAGCGAAGGCGCGCGCAGAGGCGAGCGGGGTGAGCGCTGCGCTGTGGGTGATCGCGGCGTGGGCGAGGGCCGTGCACGCGGCGACGGGGCAGGGGGGCGTGGTGGCGATCGAGGTTCCGGTCAGCGTTCGGGCGCGCGAAGGGCTGCGATTGGCCAGGGGAAACCACATCGCTCCGCTGGTCTTCTACACGGACGCCGCGCGCCCGATCGAGGCCGTCGCGCGCGGGCTGCGCAGCGATCTTCGTCGCGCCGTCGAGCGCGGTCACCTCGAGATGGACCGCAAGGCCACAGCGCTGGGCGCGGTGCTTCCGTGGCCGCTCTTCGAGCGGATCGCGGTCGATCCGAGCACCACGGGCAACGCGACGAGCCACGTGGCCGCGGTGCAAATCGATCGCTCCGTTCGGGGGCTGTTCGCTGCGCGATCGGGGCTCGCGCTCGTCCGATGGAGCCCGTTCTCGCCGGTGTGCTTGAAGATGGGCGCCGCGCTCACGGCGATTCAAGCGCTCGATGAGTGGGCGCTGACGGTCACGTGGCGGCGCGGCGCGATGAGCGAGAGTGCAGCAAAATCGCTGCTCGAATCGACGCTCGCGGATCTGTGAACCTCGCGCGCGAATGGGCGATCAACCCCCCAGCTCGGGAGCATCTTCGCCCAGTTGTTGCCGCCGCGAGAGGCGGGGTACGAAACGATCTATGCAAAGCCGTCGTATGGGTGTCGGTCGCGTCGCTGCGCTCTGCGTGCTCGCGCTCGCGGGGTGCGCAGAAGAGTCGAGCCCCACGGGCCGCGACGGAGGCGTCGACGGGCGCGCTCGCGACGCTGCTTCGATCGGCGACGCAAACGACGGCGGAGAGGCGGGCGTGGCGCCGCGCGCGTGTCGCATGGACAGCGAGTGCGACGATCAAGAGGGCTGCACGATCGATCGCTGCGACACCGGCCGGTCGCAGTGCGTGTGGACGCGGGACACCTCGTGTCGCTCGGTGCGCAGCGGCAGCGCAGAGCGGCCGTTTCGTGAAGAAGGACAGCAGGGCGTCGCGTACGACATGCCGTCGAACGGGCTCGTGGTGCGCGCGAACTCGCGGCGCACGGACTACCTGTGGATCCCCAACGTGGCCGAGAGCACGCTCTCGAAGTGGGACGCGCGGACGGCGACCGAGGTGGCGCGGTACCGCGTGGGCTTGCCTGCGGGAGAGTGCGTCGGGAGCTGCTGTCACGTCGACGGCTGCAACATGCCCTCGCGCGTCGTCGTGGATTCTGCGGGGGATTCGTACATCGCGAACCGCGGGTTCTCGATGCAGGGGTCGGTGACGAAGATCGCCGCGGACCGTCGCGACTGCGTCGACCGCAACGGCAACGGGATGATCGACACGAGCACGGGGCCGATGGACGTGCGTCCGTTCGAGCAGGACGAGTGCGTGCTGTGGACGGCCAACGTGGGGCCGGTCAACGCTGTGCTGCGCTCGCTCGCGATCGACCGCGGTGACGAGCGGTTTCCGGACGGGACCGTGTGGGTGGGCTCGTGCGCGAACATCGGCGCGGGCGGCAACGCGGGGCTCTTTCAGCTCAACCCGCGGACGGGCGTGACGATGCGCTCGGTTCCGCTCATTCACTGCGCGTACGGCGCGGTGGTGACCACCGACGGGACGCTGTGGGAGCACGTCGTCAACGGCGGACTCGTCCCGGTCAACGTGGTCGCTGGCACCGCGGGCGAGCCCGTGCTCTTGCCCGCGGCCCTGCGCGGCGGCTGCAATCAGTCCTACGGAATCACCGCGGATGCGCGCAATCGCCTCTGGCTCTCGGGCCGCGGCTGCAGGGACGTCATCGCGTACGATCCCGCGTCGATGCAGTGGTCGCGCGTGGACCTCTCGGCGCACGTCCCCGCTGGTGGAAGCGCTGGCCTCGGGATCACCGTCGACCCGATGAACAAGATCTGGGTGCCGATCTCGACGGGCGGCGACTGGGTGGGGCCGACGTTGGTGGCTTCGATTCCAGCGGATTCGTTTATGGGCAACACGACGGTGCCGAGCGACCGCGCGACGCTGCACACGCCGACGGTCGCGCATCGGCAGCCGACCGCGGTGGGCGCGGACCTCTCGGGCAACATCTGGATCGCCTCCGCGGCGTCGCCCACAGAGCTGGCGCGGTTCGAGCCCGCGATGAACCGCTGGCAGACCTTCAGGGGACCCAACCAGGTCTACACGTACACGGATTTCACCGGCGGCGTGCGGCGTCTGGTGATCGGCAGCGGTCGCTACTCCGAAGACTACGAGACGTGCGAGGGCGGAACGTACGGCGAGCTCTACTGGAGCGGCGAGACCCCGATGGGCACGAGCCTCGCGTTCTCGATTCAGCTCGCCAACACCCAGACCGCGCTCGCGATGGCGCCGTCGCTCGTCTTGGGGATCGCCCCGCGCGACCGCTCTCCGATCAACATCGCGCAGAAGCTCATGGAGGCCGGCGTCACCAACCTCGGCCGCTTCGCGCGCATCACGGTCACGTTCAACCCCATCAACGCGCCGATGGTGGCCTCGCCCGTCCTGCGCTCGCTCTCGTTTACCTGGCGCTGCGGCGGCGTGGGATAGCAGCGTATCGTCGGAGCCGAACCAATGGCTCCGCGCGTGCTCGTCATCGGCGCTGGCCCCGCGGGGCTCGCGGTCACAGCGTCCCTTCGCGCGCTCGGGATCGCTCCGCGGCTCGTCGACCGCTCGGGCCTCGTCGGCGGCGCGTACCGCGAGATGGCCGACGAGCTCGTGATGGCCTCTCCCGAGTGGTTCACGAGGCTCCAGCCAGACGCGCCCGTGCTCGGGGACGGCCGCGCGTACGTCCGCGCCGGAGAGTACCGCGCGTACCTCGAGCGCTTCGCCGCGGCGCGCTCGATCGCCGCCGAGCGGGGGACCGTGAGCGCGCTCGATCGTGATTCTAGCGGAGAATGGTCAGCGCGTTTGAATACTGGTGCGGGTGAATCCGCTGCCCGCTTCGACGCGGTCATCGTCGCGACGGGCATGTGGAGCACCCCCGTGTGGCCCGCGGTCGCCGGCGCGCGAGGCTCGTCGAGCGAGGGCGTGATCGTCGAGCACAGCAAGCACTTTCGCGGCGCGCGTCCGGGCGAGCGAGTGCTGATCATCGGCGCGGGGACGAGCGCCGTCGAGTGCGCCGAGCGCGCGTCGAGCGACGGGGCGAGCGTGGTCGTGAGCTCGCGGACGGGCAGCGTGAGCACGGTGCCGAAGGCGATTTGGGGCCATGATTTGCACGAGATTACGACGGCGTTCGAGAAGGTCCCGCGGTGGATGGCGCTCGGGTTCTGCCGTCGTCGCAAGACCGTGCTCGGCACGGACCAGGGGTTCGGCAAGCTCGTGCGCGAGGGGCGCGTGAAGGTTCGAGGGCCGCTCGCGCGGATCGAAGGCGGGGTCGCCCGCTTCGTCGACGCAGAGGTGATCCCGGTCGATCGCGTCCTGTGCGCGACGGGCTTTCGCTACGCGATCCCGTTTGCGCCTCGGGGGCTCGCGACGGTCGAGGGCGAGCAGGACGTGCTGCGCACGCGTGCGACGGGCGAGAGCGAGTCTCATTCGGGGCTGTATTTCATGGGCTTTCCGTGCGGTCTGGCGGCGGCGAGCGAGTTCTTGCGGGGCATCGCGCGGGACGCTCCGGTGGTGGCGCGCGCGGTGGCTTCGGGCAAGATGCGCGCGGCTCGCTGATGTCCCTCTCCGCTGCGCTCGACAACGTGGTCGCCTCGCTCGCGTACCACAAGCCCGTATGGGCGCTCTT
Source organism: Myxococcales bacterium (assembly GCA_013298625.1). Classification (GTDB taxonomy): domain Bacteria; phylum Myxococcota_A; class Polyangia; order Polyangiales. Next base: position 67,289 of record JAAFIF010000010.1, on the reverse strand, counting down.
TCACTGCGCGCTCGGCGCGACGGGCGTGTGGCTCTTGCGGCGTCGCCCGCCGCTCGACGCCAAGAGCTCGGTCTTGCGCGCGCTGGCTTGGACGGTGGCCGCGCTCGGGTACGCCGCGCTCGCGGCGCTCGTGACAGGCAACCCGTTCTTCGCGATCAACATGGTCGCGCACGCGGTGTTCATCCACGCTCCGGTGATCGCGCTCTACCTCGCGGTGAGGCTGAGCGCGCGCGGCGCGAAGGCGGCGTGGGCCCTCGTGGCGGTGGCGTTGGTCGCGATCGCGGTGGACGCGTTCGTGATCGAGCCGACGTCGCTCACGGTCCGTCGTCTCACCGTGCAGAGCGCGAAGCTCACGAGGCCGCTGCGGGCGGTGGTGCTGGCGGACCTGCAGTTCGATCGCTTCGACGAGCACACGCGGTCGGCGCTGCGGCTCGCGATGGCCGAGCGGCCCGACGTGCTCTTGCTGCCGGGCGACTACGCGCAGCTGCCGAACGCGCGCGGGGCCGCGGCGCTGCGGCGCGAAGCCAACGCGTTTCTTCGGTCGATTCGCTTCGGCGCGCCGCTCGGGATCTTCGTGGTCGAGGGCAACGTCGAGTGGGAGCCCGGCTGGGAGGCGCTCTTCGAAGGCCTCGACGCGCAGCTCTTCACGGCGCAGCGCCGCGTCGAGACGGGCGACCTGGTCGTGACAGGAATGGGCCTGCGCGAGTCGGGCTCTCCCTCGCTCACGATCGCGAGCGAGCCGCGGTTTCACATCGCCATCGGCCACGCGCCGGACTTCGCGCTGGGTGACGTGCGCGCGGACCTGCTCGTCGCGGGGCACACGCACGGCGGGCAGGTGCAGCTCCCGATCGTGGGGCCGCTGATGACCCTCAGCGCGGTCCCGCGCGAGTGGGCCGCGGGCAACCGCGAGGTGCGCTTGAGCGACGGGCGCACGCTGGTGGTCTCGCGCGGCGTGGGACTCGAGCGGGGCGCCGCGCCCAGGCTGCGCTTTCGTTGCAAGCCCGAGGTGGTCGTGATCGAGCTGCGACCGGCGCGCTGATCGCTCACTGCTGGGTCTTCGCGCGCTTGTGCGCTGCTTCGTCGATGGCGGCGCGCACGAGCGCGGTCGCGGCCCACGCGGCGACCTGCTGCGCTTCGTCTCGGGTCGCTCCGGCGACGTCGCGCAGCGCGATCACGGCCTCGGTGCCGATCACCATCGAGAGCGCGGCGCGGAGCTTCTTGCGTTGCGGCTTGCTGAGCGGCGGCTCGATGGCGGCGATGATCGGCTCGATCACGGCGAAGCGGCGCCCTGGGCGGGGCGGGCGCTCGCTCGGGCTGTTGTCCATCCACACCTGCATAAACCCTTTGATCATCGCGTGCAGCGCGAGCTCGTCGTCGAGAAACAGCGCGTTGATCGCCGAGGCTGCCGCGCCCGCGGCGCGCTCGGCGCTCTTCTCGCGGGCGAGGAGGGTCTCGGCGTCGGCGACGCGGGCGTCGAAGGCGGCCATGGCGAGGACCGCGTCGGCGCTGGCGAAGTAGCGGTACGCGGTCGCTCGCGAGACCCCTGCGCGCTCGGCGACCTCGGTGAGCGTGGGGGTGGCGCCCTCCCATCGCAGCGCGAGCGCGGCGTCGATGAGCGCGCGTTGTGTGCGGGATTTCTGCCGAGCGCGCGGGTCGATGACGGGCGACTCGTCGCTCGCGGCGCGGGGGCTCTTCGAAGGCGCTGTGGGGGGACTTGTAAGACTGTGTCTCATCGTGAGACAGTGTCTCACGAAGTCGTCCTCGTGGCGAGCGGCGCTTCGAGCATGCAGAGGAGCGATGGCGATGGCGCTGGATCGAGCGAAGGTGGACGCGATGGTGGACCGGCACTTTCACTTCGAGGTCACGGACGACGTCGAGGGTGTGCTCTCGACGATGCGGCCGGACGCGGTGCACGACACGGTGGGCTCGCCGACGGGGCCGCTGCAGGGGCGCGAGCAAGCGCGGGGCTTCTACGCGCAGCTCTTCGCGGACCTGAAGGGCGAGGCGGTCGAGACGGTGCGTCGGTACTACGGCGAGGGCTTCGTGGTGGACGAGAGCGTGTGGCGGGGCAGGGCGGTCGGCGCGCCCTTTGGCATCCCTGGGCAGAACAAGCCGCTGACGTTTCGGATCTTGCACGTGTTCGAGCTCAGCGCGGACGCTGAGATCCTGCGCGAGAACGTGTGGATTGATTTCATGGCGATCTTCGCGCAGCTGCAGGCGCCGCCGCCGTGACGAGCGCGCGGGCGTGGGGCACACTCTGGGTATGCGCAGCTCGTTGATGGTGTTGGCGTTCGCCGCGGTCTCGTCGCTCTCTGCTGTGGCCTCGGCGGACGTGACGATCTACCGCGGGGGCAGCCGTTGGGCGGTGCTCGAAGACGACGGGGACGTCTACATCAACGGCTCTCGCGTCGGAAAGGTCGAGTCCGACGGCGACGTCTACGTCGGCGGCTCTCGCGTGGGCGAGGTCGAGAGCGACGGAGACATCTACCGCGGCGGCTCTCGCGTCGGAAAGATCGAGTCCGACGGCGACGTGTACATGGGCGGCTCGCGGGTCGGCGAGGTCGAGAGCGACGGGGACATCTACGTCCGCGGCTCTCGCTGGGGCAGCGCGAGCTCGTGCTGCGGCGGCTACGCGCACGTGCGGCAGTTGACCGCGGTCCTGGTGTTCTTCGACGGCGGCGCGTTTCACTGAGCGCTGTGGGGGATTGCGGTGAGCATGCGCGCGTCGCTCGGTTTGGCTCTCGTGCTCTCGATCGCTGGCGCGTCCTGCGAGCGGCCCGCGCCCACGTGCCCGATTCTCTACGAGGACGCGGCGTCGAGGGACGCAGCGAACGCTGAGGCTTCGCGCCCGGCGAGGGTGCTGATCTATTCGAGGACGACGGCGTTTCGGCACGACTCGATTCCTGCGGCGGTCGCAGCGGTGCGAGCGATCGCGACCGCCGAGGGCCTCGAGGTCGAGGCGAGTGAAGAGCTCTCGGCGATCACCGCGGACAATCTTCGTCGCTTCGCCGCGATCGTGGCGATCAGCCCGACAGGAGAGCCCTTCGGCACGGACGACTCCCCGTCGGTTCGCGCGCTAATCGCGTTCGTCGAAGAAGGAGGCGGTTGGCTCGGGCTGCACGCGGTGGGCGACGCGTACCCGTGCGGCCGCTATCCGAGCTTCGTCGGCGCGACGTTTCGCTCGCACCCAGGAGACACCCGCGCGGCTCGGTGCTTCGCGTTCGGCTCGCATCCCGCGGTCGATCGCTTGCCGTCGCCCTTCACGCTCACCGACGAAGTGCACGTGTTTCACAATTTTCGCAGGGACAACCAGGTCGTCCTCGCGTGCGACGCGCTCGACGGGGTCGCGGCTGTCCCCGTGGCGTGGCACCGCGCGGTCGGCGACGGAAGGCTGTTCGTCAGCGCGCTCGGCCACCCGATCGCGCTCTGGTCGGACCCGGTGTTTCTCTCGGACCACGTGCGCCCCGCGCTGCGTTGGGTGCTGCGCCGCGAGTGAGCGCGAGGGCCCTTCGCGGCAGAGCGCAATGCGCCCTTGCGAGCGGCTGTGCAGCGTCGTACCAGCGTTGCTCACACCGCAATGCCGTATACACCGCGCGAAATCGAGCCCAAGTGGCAGGCCCGCTGGATGTCCGAGCGAGCCTTCGCTACGGACCACGACCCCAACAAGCCCAAGTTCTACGTGCTGGATATGTTTCCGTACCCCTCTGGGGCGGGGCTGCACGTGGGGCACTGCGAGGGGTATACGGCCACCGATGTGCTCGCGCGGTACAAGCGCGCCAAGGGCTTTCGCGTGCTGCACCCGATGGGGTGGGACGCGTTCGGGCTGCCCGCTGAAGACTTCGCGATCAAGTTCGGCGTGCACCCGCACGATCGAACGCAAGAGACCATCGCCAACTTCAAGCGGCAGATCAACGCGCTCGGGTTCAGCTACGACTGGGAGCACGAGGTCGACACGACCGACCCCAACTACTACCGCTGGACGCAGTGGATCTTTCTGCAGCTGTTCAAGAAGGGCCTGGCGTTTCAAGACGAGATCGCCGTGAACTGGTGCCCCGCGCTCGGCACGGTGCTCGCCAACGAAGAGGTGAAGAACGGCCGCAGCGAGCGCGGCGATCACCCCGTCGAGCGCGTGATGCTGCGCCAGTGGATGCTCAGGATCACGGCGTACGCGGATCGTCTGCTCGATGATCTCGAAGGGCTCGACTGGCCGACGAGCACGATGACCATGCAGCGCGAGTGGATCGGGCGCTCCGAGGGCGCTGAGATCACGTTCGCCACTGAAATCGCTGGTGAGGCGATCACTGTCTTCACGACGCGGCCCGACACGCTCTTCGGCGCGACGTACATGGTCCTCGCGCCCGAGCACCCGTTGGTGGGCAAGCTCACCACGGACGCGCAGCGCGCGGCGGTCGAGCAGTACGTGAGCGTCGCGAAGAACAAGAGCGACCGCGAGCGGCAAGAAGCGCTCGGCGCGAAGAAGAAGACCGGAGTGTTTACGGGGTCGTTTGCGATCAACCCGGTCAACGGCGCGAAGGTCCCGGTGTGGATCGCGGACTACGTGCTCTGGGGCTACGGGACGGGCGCGATCATGGCGGTGCCCGCGCACGACCAGCGCGACTACGATTTTGCGCAGGCGTTTTCGCTGCCGATCGTGCAGGTGATCGCGCCGAAGGGCGGCGGAGCGATGCCCGAGAAGTCGGCCTACGAGGTCTCGGGCGACGACGCGGTGCTGGTGAACTCTGGGGCGTTTACGGCGCTCACGAGCGGCGAGGCGAAGAAGAGGATCGTGGCGGAGCTGGCTGCGAAATCCGTGGCAAAACCCACGGTGAACTACAAGCTGCGCGACTGGGTCTTCTCGCGGCAGCGCTACTGGGGCGAGCCGATCCCGATTTATTTTCCGGTCGAGATGCAGGACCCGAGCGGAGATCCGCGCAAGGGTGACGCGCACACGATCCGCTACGATCAGCCCATCGCTGTCAGCGAAGACGAGCTGCCGCTGCGCCTGCCGCCGACGACGGACTTCAAGCCCAGCGGCGATCCGCTCGGGCCGCTGGCGAAGCTCAAAGACTGGCGGTTCTTTCAGAAGGACGGCCGGTGGTACGCGCGCGAGACCAACACCATGCCGCAGTGGGCGGGCTCGTGCTGGTACTACCTGCGCTTCACCGACGCGCAGAACGCAGAGCGCATCTTCTCACCCGACCGCGAGCAGGGCTGGATGAACGTCGACCTCTACGTCGGTGGCGCCGAGCACGCGGTGCTGCACCTGCTGTACGCGCGCTTCTGGCACAAGGTCCTCTACGACCTCGGCGTGGTCACGACGAAAGAGCCCTTCGCCAAGCTGCGCCACCAGGGCATGGTGCTCGGCGAGGTCGAGTACACGGGCTGGAAGGTCGACGGCGAGTGGATCAGCGCCAAGAACGTCGGCGACGAGCTCGATCCCATCGAAGAGCGCCCGGGCATCTGGGCCTCGGTGAAGAACAGCAAGTCCATCGCGCAGGCGCAGAAGCTCAGCGAGTCGCAGGTGAAGAAGGCCGGCGAGGGCTTCGCGCTCGTCGACGAGCTCACGACGATGGTCGACGCGCGCGCGCACAAGATGTCCAAGTCGCGCGGCAACGTGATCAACCCGGACGACGTCGTGGCCGAGCACGGGGCGGACGCCCTGCGCGCGTACGAGATGTTCATGGGCGATTTCGAGCAGGCGAAGCCCTGGGACACGCGCGCGATTCGAGGCATCACGCGCTTCGTCAACAACGTGTGGTCCGTGGTCTTCGAGCCCAAAGAGGCCGAGGGCGATCAGCACTTGAAGCTGCGGCACAAGACCATCAAAGCCGTGGGCGATCGCATCGAGACGTTCAAGTTCAACACGGCGATCGCGGCGTTGATGGAGTACGTCTCGGCGCTGCAGGCCAAGGGTAGCGTGAAGGCGGACCGCGAGGCGCTGGTGCAGCTGGTGGCGCCGTTTGCGCCGCACCTCGCTGAAGAGTGCTGGGAGCAGCTCGGGCACGCGGGGCTGCTCTGCAAGGCGCCGTGGCCGACCTTCGAAGAGGCGCTCACGATCGACGACGTCCTGGTGATCCCCGTTCAGGTCAGCGGAAAGATGCGCGGCACCGTCGAGGTCCCGCGCGACGCGACAGAAGAGCTCGTCAAAGAGCGCGCGCTCGCGATGGACACCGTGCAGAACGCGCTGATCGGAAAGACCCTGGTCAAAGTGATCTGGGTCCCCGGCAAGATGCTCAACCTCGTCGTGAAGTGAGCGCTCGCGCGGAGGGGGGACGCGCTCACTCGATCCAGCGCTCGACCGAGGGAAACACCTCGCGAAGCGCGTCGCGCCCGAGGATGAGATCCATGTGATCGTAGTCCTTGGCGGCGCCGGTGTGCGTTCCGATCACCTTGGACTCGACCGTGGCAGCAGTGAGGTGCTTGGTGGCGTCGAGCACGGAGTACGGCGTCGCGAGCCTGTCGTGGCTGCCCGCGATCACCAGCGTGTCCACGGTGATCTCTCGCATCGACGCTCGGTAATCGAGCGCGCGGTCCTCGTTGTCGAACGCCGCCGTGCGCACCCAGCGGATGAACTGCCGCGCGACCCCCGTGGGCACGTCGGCGAGCCCGTTGGCCATCAGCGCGCGAAACACCCTCGCCGAGTAGTGCTCGCCCCGCAGCCCGCGCGAGAGCGCCGTCGGGACCCCTGGCCACACGAGCGGCGCGACCAAGAGCGAGAGAAAGCGAAACGGCGTGCGCGTGAGCCACAGCAACGGCGCGAGCAGCATGGGCAGCACGGCGAGCCCGCGCGCGACGGGGTGCTGCTCGAAGTGCACGGGTGAGCCGATGGTGACGAGCTTGCGGATGCCCTTTCCGCGCAGGGCGCCGAGGTAGGCGTACGCGAGCATGCCGCCCATCGAGAAGCCGATCCAGTCGACGCGCTCGGCGCTTGTTTGCAGGCACACGAATTCAATCGCCTTCGGCACGTCGTGCGCGGCGTAGTCGTCGAAGGTCGCGCGCTTGAGCGCCTTCGGGACGCTCTTGGCGACGGCCCCGCGCAGCTCGAGCAGCCACACGTCGCGCCCGCGCTCGGCGAGGGCGAGCGCGAAGCAGCGCTTTGAATCCAGGGCGAACGCGCGGCGGTTCATCGCGAGCCCGTGGCAGAGCAGCACGGGGGGCGCGCTCGATCGCGCTCCTCGCGCGTGCAGTCGACCGAGCACGATGGTCGCGCCGTCTTCGGTCTGCACTTCGTGCACCTCGTCGAAGAACTCGGGCAGCGCGAGGGCGCGGGCCGCGAGCTTCACCCACGCCCACACGAGCAGCGGAACGCCCGCGCACAGCAGCAAGACAGTGATCAGCAGCGCTTGCATCGCGCTCGACGTTCGCAGAGTTCCCCGCGCGCGCGCAACGAAAACGCCTGCGCGCGCCGCGCACGCCCTGCGCGTCTCGAAGCCGCTCTTCATCGGTGGGCAAATCGCGGCATGCTCGGCCCGTGCGTCGCATCTCGCTCGCTCTCACGTCGCTCGCGCTCGTCGGCTGTCCTCGCGCTCGTCCTGCGGCTCCGCAGGAGGAGCCAGCGCTGCCAGCGTTGCCCACGGTCGACGCTTCGGCGCCGTCGGTCGCAGCTGCCGATGCTTCGGTCGACGCGACGGTGAGCGAGCCGCAGAGCGGCGCGATCGACGCGCTCACGGTGGGCGTCAACGGCCCGCGCGAGGGGGCGGCCGCGCGCGCTTGCCGAGGATATTCGCTGGCGTATTCGATCGCAGGGGCGCGGCGCTTCGACGAAGAGCGGCTGAGCGACGTGTGGTGGACGCTCGCCGAGCACGACGACAACACGTTGGACATCCGCAGCGAGCGGCGCGTGCGCTTCGATCACGTGACGGTCGACTGGTACCTATTGCTGGGGCCTGGGCAGCGAGAGTGCGACGCGGCGATCGAGCTCGAGGTGGACGGCGCGGTCGTCGCGCGCGCGAGCCCGCCGATCGAGTGCCGTCGCTGGAGAGGCGCGCTGAACTTTCGCGGGACGACCGTGGTGGCGTTGGATCGCGTCGTCGACGCCCAGTCGTTGCGATGGCGAGACCGATCGCCGCGCGCGGCGCGTCGTCGCGCGGGCACCGAGGGGCGCTACATCACCGTCGAGCGATTCTCATTTCTCACTGGAAATCCCCTGCGCGAACCCACCGTCGCCCTGGTGATGGACCCCGCGGTGACCGCGACGAGCGGACCCGCTCCGGGCGGGTGGCGCTGGAGCGTCGAGACCGCGGGGCTCTTCGTCGTCACGCCGAGCGGACAGCGTCGCGCGCTGCGCGGGCCGATCGCGACGGCGACGACCGAGCGCGTGGTCGAGCGCGCTGGCGACGGGACGCGGTACTTCGTGTTCGCTCCTGCGTCGATGGGCAACGACGAGCCGCTCTCGCGGCAGGTGTACGCGGTGGACGCGCTGGGAGGGCGAGACCCTGCGCTGCTCGCGACGTTGCCCGCGGCGATTCGCGAAGGCTACTGGGACGGCTGCCGCGGGGCGCTGGTGATGGTGCTCGAAGACGAGCGCCGCGTGACCGTCGATCGCGCAGGTCGCGTCGCGCCGCTGCCTGCGCAACGGTGAGAGAAAGCACAGCAACGGCGCGGACTCGCTCGCATCGTACGGCGGGCGATGTCTGCGATGACGAGCTCTGCGCTGCGCGATGCCTCGCGCGCGCTCGAGGCGAGAGTGCGGGTCGTGCGCGCAGCGCCTGCGCGGCCGACGGGGCGCTACGTGCTCTACTGGTGCACGACGGCGCTGCGGGCTGAAGAGAACCCAGCGTTCGAGCGGGCGGTGCTCGCGGCGCACAAGCTCGATCAGCCGCTGCTGGTCTATCACGGGCTCTCGGCGCGGTACGCGCACGCCAACGACCGGATGACGGGCTTCGTGCTCGAGGGCGAGCCGTCGCTTCGCGAGGCGTTTTGCAGGCGCGGCGCGCGCTATGTGTTCGCGCTCGACCGCGGTGAACGTCGGACCCGGTGGCTCGATCAGGTCGCGTCCGAGGCGAGCGTGGTGATCACCGATGAGTTTCCGGTGTACGACGTACGCGGGTGGGTCGAGCGATTCGCCGCGCGCTACGACGGCCCGGTGCTCGCGGTGGACGCGGCGTGCGTGGTGCCGATGCGCAGCTTGGGGCGCGGCTACGAGCGCGCCTTCGCCTTTCGCGAGCGCGTGACGCCGCTGTGGAAGAGCGCGATGGCGCCGATCGAAGCGCTGCCCGCGCCGCGCGCGTGGGAGGGAGATGTTCTGCTCGATCCTACGGTGGACACGGTGATCGAGCCCGACGCGATCGCCGATGTGCTCGCGTCGCTTCCGATCGACCACAGCGTCCCGCGCAGCGCGGCGTTGCGCGGCGGCAGCGAGCGCGCGAACGAGCGCTGGAGCGAGTACCTCGACCGCTCGATCGACCGCTATGCGATCGGGCGCAACGACGCGCTGGACGACGAGGGGGTCTCGCGCATGAGCGCGTGGCTGCACTGGGGGATGATCTGGGCCGGACGGCTCGCGCGGGACGCGACCGAGCGGCGCACCGAGGGCGCGGACAAGTGGCTCGACGAGCTGCTCGTGTGGCGCGAGCTCGCGTGGCACTTCTGCGCGCACAACGCGGGCTACGACCGGGTCGAGACCGCGATTCCTGCGTGGGCGTTGAAGACGCTCACCGATCGGGCGCGGCCGATGTTCTCTCCGAGCGAGCTCGCGATGGAGCTCGGCGAGACAGGCGACGCCCTGTGGGACGCGGCCCAGCAGCGGCTGCGTCGCGACGGCTACCTCCACAACAACCTGCGAATGACCTGGGGAAAGCAGATCGTCGCCTGGACCCACGACCCCGCCCGCGCCCTTCGCATCCTCGAGTCGCTCAACCACCGCTACGCGATCGACGGCCGCGACCCGGGCAGCTACGGTGGCTTGCTCTGGTGCATGGGTCAGTTCGATCGGCCGCACCCGCGCTCGGACGAGTGGGGAACGGTGCGTCCGCGAGAGACCCGCGTGCACGCGCGCAGGCTCGACGTCGAGGCCTACCGCGCCAAGGGCGCGCGACCGGGCGCGTCCCTCGGTCGAGTGCTCGTGATCGGCGCGGGGATCGCCGGCGCGTTCTGCGCGCGATCGCTGATCGACGGCGGCGCCGACGTGCGCGTCCTCGAGAAGAGCGCTGGCGCTGGAGGGCGGCTCGCGTCTCGTCGCGCGGGTGCACATCGCTTCTCGCACGGCGCTCCATTGCTGCACAGCGCGCGGCCCTGGTTTGCGCGGTGGCTCTCGATGCTGAGCGATCAGGGCGCGCTCGTCTCGCTCGATCGATCGCGATGGGCGGCGCGCGGGCCGATGACCGCCGTCGTTCGCTCGGTGCTCGAGCGCTTGTCCGCGCGCGTCTCGTACGGCGCGCGCGCGACGTCGATCGAGCGAACCGCGCAGGGCTGGCTGGTGCGCGACGACAAGGGCTGCGCGCACGCGTGCGAGCGGCTGGTGCTCGCGCTGCCCGCGCCGCAGTCCGCGCAGCTCGCTGCGACTGCTGAAGCAGCGGTCGACCGCGCGGCCCTCGAAGCGCTCTCGTCGGTCGCGTACGACCGCTGCCTCGTCGCGATGGCCTTGTGCGAGCTTGGTGAACACACGCTCGACGGCGACCCCGAGCGGCGCTTCGACGACGCCGAGGTCGAGCGGGTCTTCTTCGAGCCGGTGACCATCGACGGAGCGCCTCGCGTCGCTGTGACCGTGTACGCGACCGCTGCGTTCAGCGAGGCGCGCGACACGGGAGAGGCAGAGGCTTCGTGGCGGGACGTCCTGCTCGATCGCGCGCGGGCGCTGCTCGGGCTCGGCGCGGTGGTCGCGGCGGATCACAAGCGATGGCGCTACGCGCGCGTGCGGGGCGAGGCGCGGGCGTGCGACGCAGGGGCGGCGTTTCTCGCGCTGGACGAGGGCCAGACGCTCTTCGCCGTGGGCGACGGCGTCGCGAGCCTCGCGCACGGACGGGACGCCGAAGCCGCGTGGGCGAGCGGGACCGCGCTGGCCTCGTGGCTGCTCTCGCAGGAGGGCGCGCGATGACCGAGCGCTACGACGCGGTCGTGATCGGCGCTGGCTTCGGCGGGCTCAGCGCTGCGCTCTCGCTCGCCGAGCGGGGCGCGCGCGTGGCGCTGTGCGAGTCGCTGAAGTACCCAGGCGGCTGCGCGAGCACCTTTGCGCGCGGCGGATGCCGGTTCGAAGCGGGCGCGACGCTGTTCTCGGGCTTCGACGAAGGGCAGCCATTTCGCCAGTGGATCGATCGTCACGCGATGGACGTCACGGTCGATCCGATCGACCCGATGGTCGAGCTGCGCACGGACACGATGACGCTCTCGGTCGGTCGCGAGCGCGAGTCGTTGATCGCTGCGCTGTGCGCGATCGACGGGGCTCCAGTGCGGGCGTTGCGGGCGTTCTTCGACGAGCAGCGGACCGTGGCGGACGCGCTGTGGGCGCTCTTTCGCGAGCCCGGGCTCTTGCCGCCGCTCAGCGCGCGGTCGCTGCTCGCGCACGTCGCGCGGCTGCCGAGGTACGCGCCCATCGCGCGGGTCATCGGCCGGCCTGCGCGCGCGGTGCTCGAGCGACACGGGCTCGAAGGGTTCGCGCCGCTGCGGCAGTACATGGACGCGACCCTGCAAATCACCGTGCAGACGTCGAGCGACGAGGCAGAGGCGCCCTTCGCGCTCTCAGCGATGGACTACTACTTTCGAGGGACGGGCCACGTCCGCGGGGGCATCGGATCGCTCGCGACGGCGATGATGCGCGCGATCGAGCGCAGCGGCGGCACGGTGCGCACGAGCGACCGGGTGAGCGCGATCGAGCGCGGTCACGACGGGTGGATCGTTCGCGCGAGGCGAGGAGAAATCCAGGCGAAGAACGTGATCGCCAACGTGTTGCCCGAGGCCGTCGAGCGGCTGCGCGGAGAGCGGTACGACGTCACGACGGAGCTCTCTCAGCTGGTGGCGAGCGGCTGGGGCGCGGCGATGTTGTACCTGGTGATCGAGGACCATCCGGCGCTGCCCGAGCACGCGAAGCACTACGAGCTGGTGCTCGACGGCGCGCGCCCGTTTATCGAGGGAAACCACGTGTTCGTCTCGCTCTCGGATCGACGCGAGACCGAGCGCGCGAAGGCCGGGCAACGGACGGTGACGTGCTCGACCCACGTGCGTGCGGCGGAGCTGCGCGCGATGGGCGCGGGCGAGCAAGAGGCGTACGTGCGCGCGGTGCAAGAGCGGATGAGGCAGACGCTGCGCGCGCGGAGCCCAGAGGTCGCTGCGGCGATCGTGCGCGACGAGAGCGCGTCGCCGCGGACGTTCGAGCGGTTCACGGGGCGGCCTGGGGGGTATGTGGGCGGAGTTCCGCGGCGCGCGGGGCTGGCGCAGTATGCGCGGCTGTGGCCGACCGAGGTCGAGCGAGGGCTGTGGCTCGTCGGCGACTCGGTGGGCATGGGGCAGAGCACGCTCGCGACGGCGCTCACCGCGATTCGGACGGCGGACGCGATCACCCGAGCTTGAATTCGTGGGTTGGTAGGCAGACCTGACAGGGCATTTCACCGTGGAATGTTCGCTGTCCCTCGGCGTCGGAGACGGGCACGGTCACCGCGCGGTCGGTCGCCGCGTCGACGTCAATGAGGGTCGTCGACGCGCCGCTTCCGCGAGCCAGTTGTTTGGAGGATTCGCAATGCGTTCGAGGTGCAGTCTCGGTCCATCGGCTATTGCCCTGTCGTTCGCGGCGGTGAGCGCGGCGACGCCTGCGCACGCGATTCCTCGCTGGCTGCGCCGGGCGGGCAACGGCATCGTTCGCACTGCGACGACCGCGGGCAACGCTGTCGCGGACACTGCGACGAGCACCGCGAACACCGTCGCCAACGGCACCGTCAACGTCGCCAACACCTCGTGGAACGGCATCCGTTCGACGGCCTCGACGGCCGGCGCGACCCTCGGCAACGTCGCGATCGACGACATCGGTCGTCCGGTGGGCTACGTCGCCGTGCGCACTGCGGTGCCTCTCTATCGCGCGACGGCCAGCACCGTGCTCAACAGCCCGATCGTGTTCAACACCGTCGGCGATCAGATGCAGATCCAGTTTCGCCGCGGGCTCGGATCGGCCACCAACATCGGCAACATCGTCATCGACGGCGCGGGCAACATTTCGGGCACGGCGATCTCTGGCCTCGTCGACGGGGTTCAGTACGCGTACGAAGAGGGCACGATCATCGCGCGCAACCTCTTTAGCTTGCGCTGCGACCAGATCTTGAACCTGAGCTTCGGCTCGGATTTTTCGTACACGAGCGGCAACGCGAGCGCGGGGGAGATCACCGCAGACTGCGCGCGCAACGTGGCCGTGGGCTTCGCCTGCTCGATCCCCGGCTCGGTGTACGACCTCATCGGCTCGTCCGCGGACGTCTACCGCCAGGTGACCCGCGGGATGAGCCGCTCGCCGTGCAACCAGATCCCGATCCCGCCCGCGAATTTCGTGTGCGGCGCGATCAACTCGCAGGTCTCGATGATGAACTCCGTCGTCGACTGCATCCGCAACGTCCGAACGCGCGGGTTCGCCGGCGGTCAGCCGCCTCGCCTCGACGGCGCGGTGTGCCGCAGCATCGGCGACGTCGCCTTCGGCATCGTCCTCGCGATCGCCACGGACGGCGCGGGCTCGACGACGCTCGTGCGCAAGATCGCCCGCGGCGTGCAAGAGCTCTACAACCTCGACGGCACTGTGCAGACGATCGAGGGGCTCGTGCAGGCGGCGTGTCCCAACATCGTTCACAGCGACGGAGGCGCGACGCCGACCTTCTCGAGCGCGCTCCACACGTCCGTGCAGCCGTGGCCGAACGACGAGGCCGTGCGGTTGTTTGCTGATCGCGGCTACAGCGGCCTGTCCTTGCCGCTGAGCGGAGACATCCGCGACGCAGCGGGCATGTCCGATGCGCTCTCGTCCATCAGCATCCCCGAGGGCGGGGTCGCTTCGGTGTACACGGACGCGCACTATCAGGGGCTCTGCCAGACGTTTACGCGCTCGGTGGCGGACGTGACCAACACCAACGTCGGCAACGATCACGCGTCGTCGGCGCGGCTCGGCATGTACTGCCCCGGCAACCTCGCCGCGCTGGTCTACACCGAGCCCAACTACGCGGGCCGGGTGGTCGAGGTCGCGACGGACATCGCAGATTTCGGCCGCGCAGGAGTGGCCATTCGCTCGATCCAGCGCACCGGACCGACGCCGGTCGCCGTGTACTCGCAGCCGAATTACCGGGGCACGTGCGTTCAGCTCGACGCGGACTCTGCCAATTGGATCGGGTTCGCTCGCGGGGCGTCGATCCGCTCGGTGCGGCTCGATCACCGCTGCAATCCGACGGGCCCGGCCGCCACGATTTCGTACGAAGGGCTCGAGGCGCGCGATCGTACGCCGGTCACCATCCACTCGGACGTCGCGGACATCCGCGCGCTGGGGATCAGCTTGAACCGAGAGTCGGTGCGGAGGATCTACGGCGGCTGGGGAAGACTCACACGAGAAATCTTCTCGACCGCACCGCGCATCACCGCGAACAACGGCCCGATCGCGCTCTACGCGGGCGCCAACTTCACCGGGGAGTGCACGACGGTCCCGGCAGGGCAGTCGCGAGCCGCGCCTGCGCTTCCGGGGCCGAGCTCGGTGCGCGTCAACGCGACGTGCGAAGGGCACCAGCAGACCTTCGCGCCGTCGCTCTTCGTCGCCGCGTCCGACCTCTGCGTCGGCGCCAACGGTGATCACGCAGAGCTGCAGCGCTGCGATGGAAGCGCGAAGCAAACGTGGCGCGGCGTCGGCGACGCAATCGTCAACGGCGAGGGGAGATGCCTCTCGATGAACAGCGAAGACCTGGCGTTTCCCGGCGCGCGCGCGCGGGTGACCGCGTGCGATCGCAGCGATCCGCAGCGGTGGGTCTTGCGCGGCGGACGCTTCGTCAACCACCTCGGGCGCTGCCTCGAAGCGCCGCGCGCGCAGCTGTGGAACGAGGGCGCCAACCTGCTCCTGACCGAGTGCAGCAACTCGCCCAACGAGCAGTTCGCCCAGCGCGCGCAGAGCCCGAGCGCGCCGTTTGTGTTTCGCTCGCCCGCCGCCGTCCCGCTCGACGCGACGCTCGAGTGCGCGATGAACGTCCCGTACTCGGGCGGGCCGCTGTGCCGTTCGGGCCGGGATTTGCTGAGCTTCAGCGGGCTGCGGGGCCGGGCGATGAGCGTGGACACCAGCGTGTTTCCGTACAGCGGCTCGCTCTTGCTCCGCGAGTCGGGCGTCACGCTGCCCAACTACGATCGCCATGACATCGGCGAGGGAGATCACACGGTCTCGCTGTGGTTCTCGATCGAGGACATCAGCGCTCCGACCGCAGATCCTCGCGAGCAAGAGCGCCTCTCGCGCATCGATCGCGCGGCCTCGCTCCCGATCATCGCCCATGGGCTCCTTCCGAACGGGAGTGGCGTCGGCTATCGGCTCCGCAAACAAGGCAACACGCTGTTCTTCAACGTCTCTCCGGACGGCTCGCTGCAGCTGCCGCCGCTCACGTTCAGCGGCGTGACGAGCGGCCGGTGGCATCACTTCTCCGCGGTGTTCAACCGCAGCGCGCGAACGGTCACCGTGCAGCTCGACGGCAGCAGCGACGGCTGGCGTTCGCCCGGTTCGACCGTGGCTGGCACGCTGCCGCTGGTCGATTGGCCGTCGGTGCGCTCGAACGAGGGGATCTCGCTCGGAATGCTCGCTCCGCGACTCCCGACGCTCGAGGTCGACGAGCTGCGCCTCTACGCCCGCGCGCTCTCGCCCGACGAGCTTCGTCAGCTCTCGGCTGCGCGCGGAAACAGCGCCCCTGCCGCGGTCCCTGCGAGCACCGACGCCGGCGCGCCCACGGCCGACGCCAGCGCGACTCCGTGAGCGCGACTCGAGCCGCTACGGTCGCGTGATCGCGACGGAGTACGCGCCCGCGCTCACGTTGCAGCCGTCCACGTGCAGCGCGTGAAGCCCAGCGCCTGCGGGGATCGCGCTGTTCACCGACGACTGCGTTGGTCCGCAGGCGTCGTCGTTGCAGACGGTGACGCCAGTGCGGCGCGGGCTCACCTGCGCGAGCTCGGTGTCCCACGTCGCGCGCCCGCAAGTGGACGCGGTGAACGCGCCGCCAGTGAACCCTCCGCACGTGTGCCAGTAGTACGTGTCCTCGGGGCCGCTCGAGCAGCAGGCGGTGCTCACGAGCCCTGTCCCCGACGTGGTGCCGGTCATCACCCTGCTCCCCGCGGGCAAGAACGTCGTCGGGCCGTTGCCGACCGCGAGGTGTTGCACGTGAACGAACGCGTTGCCTGAGCTGCAGCCGGAGAGCACCAGGTAGTACGTGCCAGCGTTGAGCTTCGCGAGCACCTGCGATTGGGCGCCGGTCGTGCAGCCAGAGAGCCCGTTGTCGTCGTTGCACACGGCGCCGGTGCTGATTCCAGGCGCGACGAGGTTCGCGCCGCTCGCGTTCTGAAAGAACAACGACGTGTCGAACGCCGAGCCGATCGTGTGCGCGTACACGAGCTCCGTGCGCGTCAACGTGAAGCGGTAGAACACGTCGCGCCCCGTCGTGCAGCCGCAGATGCCCGACGTGTCGTTG
The DNA here is from genome assembly GCA_013298625.1 of Myxococcales bacterium. Classification (GTDB taxonomy): domain Bacteria; phylum Myxococcota_A; class Polyangia; order Polyangiales. Next base: position 50,685 of record JAAFIF010000010.1, on the reverse strand, counting down.
CGCGCCAACGACGTGTCGACGCTGAACGTGGCCCACGGCTGGGCCATGTCGATCACCGTCGCGCGCGCCCGCTCGTCGTTGGCGACGGTCGCGACGCACGCCGAGGCGACGCAGCGCGTTCCGCTCGCGCAGCGGCGGTTGCAGCCGCCGCAGTTGTTCGAGTCGTTGAGCGTGTCGACGCAGCTGGTTCCGCAGCGCGTCCCGCTGGCGCAGTTGGCGAGGGTGTAGAACACCGTGCTGTTGCCGGCCGCCGAGCAAGAGTCGACGACGAGCGTGTTGAGCCCGAGCTGGTTCGCGGCGGTCGCGGGGATCGTCGCGCTCACGTCCGAGCCAGAACCGCACACGAATCCCGCGTCATCGTTGCACGTGGTGACCGGCGTGCGCAGCGCGCTGCTCTGTGAGAGCGAGATGTCGTAGCTCGCGGTGTTGACGCCGTTCGCGGGCGAGCAGCTGCTGCTGTTGAACGTCGTGGCCGCGGTGTTCGGGCACGTGAGCCACCAGTGCGCCGTCTCGGGGCCTCCCGAGCAGCACGCTGCGTTGATCGCTCCGGTCCCCGCGGTGGTCGTGGACAGCGAGCGCGTGCTCGCGTCCGGCGCGATGCGGACCGGCGCGCCGTTGCCCGCTGGCAAGTGCTGAAACTCGATCGCCGCCGCGCCCGCGCTGCAGCCAGAGAGCACCAAGAAGTACGTCCCCGGCGAGAGCTTCGAGACGACCAGCGACCCTGCTCCGGTGTATCCGCACTCGCGCGCGTCGTCGCTGCACGCGGTGAAGCCGCTCGGCGCGGTGATCGCTGCGCCCGCGGCGTCGAGCAAGAAGAGCGCAGTGTCCCAGCTCGCGCCGACCGTCGATGCCATCACGATCTCGCTCTGCGTGAGCGTGAAGCGATAGAACACGTCGTTGCCGAGCGTGCACGCGCAGCCGGCGGGGCCGTCGACGTCGTGCCGCGCGCTGGTGGTGTCTGCGTTGATCACCATCCTCGGCGCGCTCGCCGAGATCGAGATCGCGATCGCCCCCGTGCGCGCGTCGTTGACCGGCGGAACCCCTCTGCAGGTCCCCGCGCTGCAGCTCGTCCCCGCGGCGCACACCGTTCCGCAGGCGCCGCAGTTGCTGCTGTCGGTCTGCAAATTTGCACATCGCGATCGCGGTCCGACCCCGCACATCGTCTGTCCCGCGGGGCACGCGCACACCCCTGCGACGCACGACTGTCCCGACGCGCACGCGCGCCCGCAGGCGCCGCAGTTGAGGCGATCCGTCTGCGTGTCGACGCAGGTGGCCGGCGTCCCGCAGGCGGTCTGCCTCAACGGGCACACGCACGCGCCCGAGCGGCACGTGGTCCCGCCGCCGCACGCGGTCCCGCAGGAGCCGCAGTTGGCCGAGTCGAAGCGAAGATCCACGCAGATCGCGGGAGTCCCGCAGAGACCCTCACCGGTCGCGCAGCGGCACGCGCCGGCCTGACAGGTCGTCCCGCCCGCGCAGACGTTGTTGCACGCGCCGCAGTTGCTGTTGTCCGTCTGCGTGTCGATGCACGTGCGGCCGCAGAGCGTCTGCGACCCTGCGCACACGCAGCGTCCTGCAGCGCAGGTGAGCCCTGCGCCGCAGGCAGCGCCGCAGGCGCCGCAGCTCGTCGCGCTCGTCTGCAGGTCGACGCAGCTCGGCGCAGGAGCGCTCGGCGCGCAGTCGGTCTGCCCCGCGGCGCACGTCGGCCTCGCGGGAACGCACGCGCCGGTGAGGCAGCGTTCGCTCGCCGCGCACGCGTTGCCGCACGCTCCGCAGTGCATCGGGTCTGCTTGGACGTCGGCGCACGTCGCGCCGCAGAGCGTCTGCCCCGCGCCGCACACGATGGCGCCCGTACAGTTGGACGCCGCGCAGCTCTGTCCGCTCGCGCACGCGCGGCCGCAGGCGCCGCAGTGATCGCGGCTCGTCGCGAGCTCGACGCACACGCCGCTGCAGTTGGTCTGCGTCCCGCTGCACACGACCGTCGCAGGAACGCACGCGCCCGCCGCGCACATCTGCCCCATGGGGCACATCGCGCCGCACGCTCCGCAGTGGTTCACGTCGCTCTGCGTGTTGACGCAGCTCGCGCCGCAGCGGACTTCGCCCGCCCCGCACGGGGTCGCCGCGCACTGTCCAGCAGCGCAGCTCTGCCCGGCGGCGCACGGGTTGCCACACGCGCCGCAGTGGGCCGCGTTGGTCTTGGTGTCCACGCACGCTCCGCCGCAGTCCGTCTGCCCTTCGGGGCACGCCATGGCCGCGACGCACGCGCCCATGGCGCAGCGCTGACCCGAGGCGCAGGCGTTTCCACAGGCGCCGCAGTGGTCGTTGCTCGCGCTCACGTCGATGCACCGCGCGCCGCACAGCAGTTGGCCGGCTGCGCAGGACGGCGCGTCCATCGTCCCATCCATGGGCGCAGACGCGTCCGTGCCCCCGTCGCTCGTCGCGTCTGGCGTCGGCGGAGGCGGGCTCGTGCACGCCGCGACCATCGCGGCTGCGCTCAACATCCAAGAGAAGCGACTTCGATTCATGTTCTCTCCAGCGATGACGGGGTTGATGGGTCGCGGCCCGCAAATCGTTGAATTGATTTGTGAAATGGCCGCATGTCCGCGCTGGCTCGCTGTTCACGATCCGCGCCAACACCCCGTCGAGCGATCGTTGCGCGTCGCTGCGATCGCTGTCCCTGCTCGACGCTCGCTGAGCCCGTCCATTGCGCGTGCCGCCGCACTCGCTGCGCGCGTCTGCAGCATCAACGCTGCGCTCAACGCGCAAGCGGTTCGCGGTGGATCTCTTTCAGCGCCGCCTGCGAGTGAGCGCGAAGAGCGCCCCGAGCAGCGCGCCCGTCGCGAGCCCCGCGAGGTGCGCGGTTCCCGAGATCCCTGGGACCATTCGATCCATCACGCTCTGCACGACGAAGAGCAGCGTGAGCACCACGAGCTCGCGTCGTCCGCGCGGCGTCGCGCGCAGCTCGCGGTCGAAGAGCACCGCGCCGACGATCGCGCCGCCGAGGGCGAAGATGCTCCCCGACGCGCCGACGAGCACCGTGGGTCGCAGCGGGTCCGCGGTGAGCGCGACGGCCGTCCCGCTCGTGACCGCGGCGGCGAGGTAGATCACGATCGTGCGAATTCGCCCGTAAAAAGCCTCGCAGAACCGCCCGAAGCTCGCCATCGCGAGCAGGTTGAACCCGAGGTGCAAGACCCCCGCGTGCAAGAGGCCGTGCGTGAAGAGCTGCCACCACACGGACCGCAGGTCCGAGAGCGTCACCACGGTGGCCGTGAGCAGCGCGCCCGAGCGCACGAGGTGCTCGGGCTCGTAGGGATTGCCCCGCAGGCTCAGCCAGAGGTACGCGACGATCAAGACCGCGCTCCACGCGAGGGTGAGCCATGGCGTTGCTGTGCGGCCTTCGAGCGGAGCGATCGCCGCGAGCGAGCGCACCTCTGCGCGCAGACGGCTCACCAGGTCCGAGAGCGACTCGCTGTGCAGCGAGCGGTCGCGCGGCGGAACCGTGGCGAGCACCCGCGCGATGGCCTCGAGCGAGCGCGTGGCGGCGACGTTGTGTTTGTGTGCGTCGATGCCCGCTCGGACCTCTCGCTCGGCGCCGCTCGTGTCGCCCGAGCAGAAGAGCGCAAAGGCCCTGACCGCGTGCTGCTCGCCCGGCGCGAAGTAGTCTCTCAGCCGCTCTGCGGCGTCGAAGGCTCCGTCGCGGTCGCCCGCGTACGCGAGGGTGAAGGCCGCGAGCAGCGCGCGACGGTCGGGGTCGCGCATCGAAGGGTCGAGCGCCGAGGCCTCGGCCACCGCGCGGACGAGGGACTCTGGCGTGGGGTCGAGCAGCGCGACGCTGCGCACGTGCAAGAGGCCGAAGCCCATCGCGAAGAAGAGGGCCCGATCGTCGCTCGACGCCATGGCCTCTGCGACCGCGCGGATGTCACCGCGCGCGTGCAGCACGAGCACGCGCAGGGCCGCGGCGACGCTCTCGTTGCCTTCGCTGAGCGAGGCGAGCTCGGCGTCGGTGGGCTCGCGTCCCGCGCGCAAATCGAGCAGGATGCGCAGCGATCGAGGCTGCGCGCGGTTGCGGCGCGAGGGGTGGATGATCGCGCCGAGGGTGGCGAAGAAGACGGCCGCGTCTCGTTTGGCGAGGCGCGCAGCGCGCTGGGTGATGCGCTCGACCCACACGGGGACGAGCACGAGCGCGACGAGGGCTGCGAACGAAACGGCCCCGGTCCACGGTCGCCACGCGGCGACGAGCGCGGGGACGGCGGTGGCGATGAGGACCAGCGCGAGCGCGATCCACCAGTCGATCACCGAGCGAAACATGCGGGCGCGCGCGAAGCGCACGGCGAACGCGGCGACGGTCGTCAGCGAGACGAACAACAGCGGAAGCGAGAGCGCGCTCGGCGGCACGGCGGGCAAGGTACCGACAAGCGAGCGGTCCGCGCCACTGCGGGACATCTGCGATACTCGCGCGGGTGATGCGAACACACTCGCTGTGGCTGGGCGCTGCGCTCTCGATGACGACCGCGTGCTTCGTGGGGCGCGCGGACCTGCCGGACGTGGCTGCGATGGACGATCGAAGCGCGCCGTCGACGGACGTCGCGTCGCGAGACGAGGGCGCGGCGATGGACGTGCGCATGGCCGAAGACGCGGCGCCAGCGGTGGACGCGGCGACGGACGCGGGCGTCGCGCGGGACACCGGTGTGCTGCGGGACGCGGGGGTGCTGCCTACGGACGCGGGCCCGTGCAGCGGGCGATTGTTCTGCGACGACTTCGAGGGGGCGATGGTGGGCGGGGCGCCGCGCGCTCCGTGGCGCGTGCAGGCGAACATGGGCTCGGTCACCGTGGTCAACACGCGGGCGCGCAGCGGAGCGAACGCGGTGCGCGTGAGCACGATGAGCGCGGGGTACAAGTCGGCGATGCTGTACGTGGACGGGAGCGGAGTGTTTCCGGTCGCGGGCAACGTCGTGTACGGGCGAATGATGTTCTACATGGACCGCGCGGCCAACGACGGCGTGCACTGGACCATGATCGAGGGCCGCGGGCCGCTCGCGGGCCGCGCCGGGGTGAGCGCGCTCTATCGCTACGGCGGGCAACACATGCAGCGGTTGATGTCGAACTACGAGACGTTCAACGCGCGGACGGACTGCTGGGATCACTCGGCGACGAGCGTTCCGCAGGGGCGGTGGGCGTGCATGGAGTGGAAGTTCGACGGCCCTCGCAACGCCATGCAGTTCTGGCTCGACGGAAGAGAGCTCACGGACATCGCGACCAACACCCGCGGAGAGGGCTGCATCGGCCACGACTTGATGGACCAATGGCTGGCGCCGACGTTTCAGCGCATGGCCGTCGGGTGGGAGAGCTACCAGATGGACGACGCGCGCGAGGCGTTCATCGACGACGTGGTGTTCGACGACGAGCGCATCGGCTGCCCGTAGCGCGACGCACGCGCGAGATGTGCACAGACTGCGCGCGGGGCGCAGGGGCTGCGAGGGTGTTTGCGGCGCGCGAGCGTTGCGTGGGCGCTTCGCGGTAGGCCTCTGATTTGCCTACGCGAACGCTCGCCGGTGTGCGGCAACGCAGGGAGCGCGCGATGACGATCAACTACTCGGACAAGATTCCCAACAACGTCGACCTCGATCAGAACAAGCAGCTTCAGCGGGCGCTCGAACACTGGCAGCCGAAGTACTTGGATTGGTGGCGCGAGATGGGGCCGGTCGGCAGCACCAACCACGACGTCTACCTGCGCACTGCGGTGAGCGTCGACGCCAAGGGGTGGGCCGAGTTCGGCTACGTGAAGATGCCCGACTACCGCTGGGGCATCTTTCTCACGCCCGCTGAGAAAGAGCGCGTCGTCCCCTTCGGCACACACAAAGGCGAAGCCGCGTGGAACGAGGTCCCTGGCGAATACCGCTCGACCCTTCGCCGGATCATCGTGACGCAGGGCGACACTGAGCCGGCCTCGGTCGAGCAGCAGCGGCAGCTCGGGCAGACGTGCCCGTCGCTCTACGACCTGCGCAATCTCTACCAGGTCAACGTTGAAGAGGGCCGTCACCTCTGGGCGATGGTCTACCTGCTTCACGCGTACTTCGGCCGCGACGGCCGCGAAGAGGGTGAGGCGCTGTTGGAGCGCCGCTCGGGCGACGCGGACAAGCCGCGCATCTTGGGGGCCTTCAACGAGAAGACGCCGGACTGGCTGTCGTTCTTTATGTTCACGTTTCTCACGGACCGCGACGGCAAGTATCAGCTCGCGGCGCTGGCCGAGTCGGCGTTCGACCCGCTCGCGCGCAGCACGCGCTTCATGCTCACCGAAGAGGCGCACCACTTGTTCGTGGGCGAGACGGGCATCGCGCGCATCTTGTTGCGCACGGCCGAGGTGATGAAAGAGCTGCGCACGGACGACCCCGAGAAGCTCCGTCGCGCGGGCGTGATCGACATCCCGACGATCCAGAAGTACCTGAACTTTCACTTCTCCGTGACGCTGGACCTGTACGGCTCGGAGGTCTCTTCGAACGCGTCCAACTTCTTTCAGATGGGCCTGAAGGGCCGCTTCGAAGAAGAGAAGATCGACGACGATCACAAGCTCAACGAGAGCGAGTACGCGATGCTCGAGCCCGTGGGCGATCGCCTCGTCGAGAAGCACAAGGCCGCGCTGCTTACGCTCAACGAGCGCCTGCGCGACGACTACATCAAAGACTGCCAGGCCGGCGTCGACCGATGGAACAGAGCCCTCGAGAAGGCCGGCGTCGCGGTCAAGCTCACGCTCCCGCACAAGGCGTTTCACCGCAAGATCGGTGTTTTTGCCGAGAGCCACATCAGCCCGACTGGCAGCGTGCTGAGCGAGGTCGACTGGACGCGCCACAGCGCCGACTGGCTCCCGGTCGCCGCGGATCACGAGCACGTCGAAGGCCTGATGAAGCGCGAGGTCGAGCCCGGCAAGTACGCGAGCTACATCACCGCGCCGATGCGCGGGATCAACAACCTGCCGCACGGCTTCGAGTACGTGAAGTTCAACAACTGAGCGAAACGGGCCACGACTCTGATGCTCGCCAGACAGCACCTCATCGACCCCGAGATCTGCATTCGTTGCAACACCTGCGAGAGCGTGTGCAAGCCCAAGGCGATCACGCACGACTCGCGCAACTACGTGGTGGATTTCGAGAAATGCAACGCCTGCGGTGACTGCCTCCCGCCGTGCCCCACCGGCGCGATCGACAGCTGGCGCAAGGTGACCCGCCCCTTCTCGCTCGACGAGCAGCTGGTGTGGGACATCCTGCCGACGGACGCCGTCGACGCGGCCAACGTGGCGGGCTCGACGGGGGCTGACGAGATGGCGGGCGCCGTCGGGGGCGGAGACGTTCCTGAGGACGTTCGCGCGCTGGTCAGCGAGGCGAGCCGCGCGCAGGGCGGAGAGGCCCCGCCGCCGTGGAGCGCCGCGCACCCTTACGTGGGCTTGTATTCAACTCAGCGCCCCGCGATCGCGACGGTGACGGGCAACTACCGGCTCACCGCCGCGTCGAGCGACGTGGACATCCGTCACATCGTCTTGGACTTCGGCAAGACCGCGATGCCCGTGCTCGAAGGGCAGTCCATCGGCGTGCTCGCGCCCGGACAAGACCCGCACGGCAGAGCGCACCACGTGCGGCTGTACTCCGTCGCCAGCCCGCGCAACGGCGAGCGACCCGGGTACAACAACCTCGCGCTGACGGTGAAGCGCGTGACCGAAGACCGCGAAGGCAGGCCCGTGCGCGGCGTCGCGTCCAGCTACCTCTGCGACCTCGCGATCGGCGACAAGGTGTCCGTCGTAGGGCCGTTTGGCTCGAGCTTTCTCATGCCGAATCACCCGCAATCGAAGCTCTTGATGGTGTGCACGGGCACCGGGAGCGCGCCGATGCGCGCGATGACCGAGCGTCGTCGCCGACGGCTCGCGCTCAAAGAGGGCGGAGAGCTCTTGCTCTTCTTCGGCGCGCGACGGCCCGAAGAGCTTCCGTACTTCGGCCCGCTGCAGAAGCTGCCGAAAGAGCTCATCGACGTCGAGTTCGCGTTCTCTCGCGACGCGGGCTACCCCAAGGCGTACGTGCAAGATCGCATGCTCGCCCGCGCAGACACCGTGGGCGACTGGCTCGAGAGCGACGATTGCTTCGTCTACCTCTGCGGCCACAAGCGCATGGAAGAGGGCGTGCTCGCCGCGTTCGCCAAGATCGCGACGGCGCGCGGCCTCGACTGGGCTGCGCTGCGTGACCGCATGCGCCGCGAGGGGCGGTTTCACGTCGAGACGTACTGAGCTTGGCGGGGGGCTCGGCCGCCATGGCGGGCGGTGGCGGCCGCCATGGCGGACCGCCATGTTGGGCAGCGAAATGACTGTCATTTCAGCGATGAAGTCGTTGGTTCGCGTGTTGCGAAGCTGCGGTCGTCATGCCGAGCTCCCTCCACGAGGCGCTGCGCGACGCGTTTCGCGACGATCCGATGCTCGCAGCGGACCTGCTGCGGCTCCTGCGCTGTTGGCCCGATGCCGCGCCCGAGCACGCGGCGCTCATCGACCCGACCGTCGCCCAAAATGTTTCTCCTTCGCTCGCTGTCGACGCGGCGGTGGTGTTCTCTGCCGGAGGCCGCGCCGTCATGCTTTCGGTCATCGAGGTGCAGCTGGCGGTCGACCACGACAAGCAGTGGGATTGGCCTCTCTATGCGTGCGCGCTGCGTCGCGAGCATCGGTGTCCGTTCGTGGTGCTCGTCGTCTGCCCGCGCGCGCCTGTCGCGCGATGGGCCGAGCAGCCGATCGCGCTCGGACCCGGCAACGAGATGCGCGTCGCGGTGCTCGGCCCCGAGGCGGTCCCGTGGGTGCGCGACGCGGCCGAGGCGAAGCGGCGACCGTCGCTGGCGTTTCTGTCGGCCGTCGCGCACGGCAACGCCGCCGAGGGCGGGATCGACGCAGTGTTCGCCGCGATGAGCGCGCTCGGCGAACTCGATGAAGCGCGCGCGCAGACGTATACTTCTGCGCTGTGGGATGCGCTCGACGCGTCCGTGCAGCGAGCGTTGGAGGCAGCCATGGCGACGAACGACCCAACAATCGAGAGCAACTTCGAACGACGGATGCGCGAGATCTTCGAGGCGCGCGGAGAAGCGCGCGGAGAAGCGCGCGGAGAAGCTCGCGGAGAGGCGCGCGGAGAGGCCCGCGTGTTGGCGACGATGCGCGCCACGCTCGTACAGATGCTCGCGGGGCGCGGGCTCACCGTGACGGACGCGCAGCGCGCCGTGATCGATCGCTGCGCGGACAGCGCGGCGCTGGCGCGGTGGCTCTTTCTCGCGGCCACAGCGGACACGGTCGACGTGGTGCTCGCCGCGCAATTGGCCGCCCCGTAGCGCTTCGAGCACAGGGCGCTCGCCCTTCGCGGCCAATACAACGAGCGCTGTCGCGTCGGTTCGCGTGCTCAGCGGACGTAGAGTGGGCGCGACGGACAGCGCAACTCCGGGGCACAGGGCGCTCGATCCGTCGCCCGACCGCGCGCGGCGCGTCGAGGCTCTGCCGAACCGCCGCGAGAAATTGGCGCTCGCATCGGTGCATCGCGTACCGTCTCTCACCAACGACCGCGATGACCGACTCGAACGACGCCGATGAGAAGACCGCGTTCGTTCTGTCGCTCCCGCGCAAGGTCACCGAGCTGCGCGCGACCCTCGGAACGATCGTCGCCGACACCCGCTCGTCCCGCATGCGCGACGAGCTGCGGCGCAGGCTGCACGCGCTCTACACCAGCGCGCGGGGCTTCGGGCTCGTCTCGCTGAGCGAAGGGCTGCGCGAAGGCATCGCCCACTTGGACGCCCTGCGGGCGAGCTCGGTGCTCGGGCAGCGAGACCTGGACAACCTGGGAGAGTTCATCGCGACGCTCTCGACGCTGGCGCAGAGGGATCTTCCCGAGCGGCCAGATTTGTTCGAGCGCCCGAGAGACCGAGGGCCGGCCGCGCTGCAGTCGAGCAAGCCTTCGGTCGCACCCCCGTCGGCGCAGGGCGCAGCGACGGGGTCGAGCCCGATCACCGCGGGCAACACCGTCGCGCAGTCGGGTACAACTGGGCGTAGCTCGATCGCTCCTCCCGCGGTGACGACGGGCGGGAGCAGCAGCACGTCCACGAGGATGCCCTCGGTGCGGCCGCCGGCGTTCAACGCAGGGACGCCCATCGGAGTGCTGGTGGTCGGAGGCGCGGGGCTGATCAGCGAGGTGCGTCGCGCGACGCCCAAGGACGCGGAGATCAGCACGGTGCGCTCGCTCGCAGAGGGAGTGCTCGCGGCGAGGGACGCGTCGCCCGATGTGATCGTGGCCGAGAGCCTTCAGCCCGCGGACGGCATCGGCCTCGTCGCGTCGCTGCGGGGCGATCCGCTGACGGATTTCATTCCGGTCATCGTGGTGGCCTCGCCCGCAGACCGGCTCGACGAGCAGGCGCTGCGCCAGCAGGGCGTGTTCGACGTGCTCACGACGCCGATCAACCCCGAGAAGCTCGGGCGCTCGATCGCGCGCGCCGTCGAGACGCTGCTCAAGCCGTCGGTTCCTCCGCCCTCGTTCGGCGACCTCACGCTCGAAGAGCTCACCAAGACCCTGCAAGACGAGATTCGCCGCGGGCTCATGGGCGCCGCAGGCCCGTCCGCAGGCAACGCTCGCGTCCCGCTCGGACAAGGGACAGAGGTCCTCGCCGCGACGTGGGAGGCCATCGCCCGCGTGCGCGAGGTCGTCGCCAAGCGCACCCAAGGTCGCGTTCGCTTCGAGATGCCCTCGGCCCCGCTCGGAATGGGCGGCGCTCACGTCCTCGCCGTCGGCGACGACGAAGACGCTGTCCCCGAAGCCGAAGGCGAAGACCCGCTGCCCGCGCGCACCGCCCTCGTCGTCGACGACGAGCCCAACGTCGTGTGGTTCTTCGCCAACCTCTTGCGCGAAGCCGGCATGAACGTCGTCGAGTGCACGGACGGAGCACAAGCCCTCCGCGACGCCCGCAAGACCCGCCCCGACGTGGTCATCTCGGACATCCTCATGCCCGGCATGGACGGCTTTACGCTGTGCCGCGCGATCCGTCGCGACGTCTCGCTGCGGTACACCCCGGTCGTCCTGCTCTCGTGGCGCGAAGACCTGATCACCCGCATGCGCGAGCTCGGCGCGCAGGCGCAAGGCTACCTGCGCAAAGAGTCCAAGGGAGAGGCCATCCTCGCCCGCGTTCGAAGCGTCCTGCGTCCGCGCGTGCGCTTGCTGCGACGCATCGAGGGCATGGGCGAGGGCGAAGAGGTCCGCGGCCGCGTCGAGCGCGTCGGCGTGTTTACCCTCATCGAAGTGGCCGCGTCGTCACTGCGCGGCGCGACGATCACCGTCACCGATTCGTTCAGCGTGTCCGAGGTCGAGCTGCGCGGCGGCAGGCTCGTCAGCGTCGTGCGCACCGCGCAAGACGGCTCGCTCTCGCGCGGAGAAAGCGCGCTGGTTCAAGTGCTCGGCTCGTCGGCCGCGCGCTTCTCGATCAAGCGCGCCACCCACGTCGTGCGCTCCAACGTCCACGGCGAGCTCTCTGCGCTGCTCGAAGGCGGAGCCGCGCTCATCGCCGCGCTCGAAGACGCCGTCTCGGGCGCGTCCCTCGTCGAGGTCGCCTCGCTCGACATGGACGCCGACGCGGCCAACGCCTACGCCAAGACCCTGCCCGCGCCCATGCGCGCGCTCATCGAGAAGGTCGCCGGCGGCGACAGCCCCCGCGAGCTCGTCTTGCGCGACGGAATCGCTCCACAAGAGCTCGACCCTCTGCTCGTCGAGCTCGCGCGTCGCGGCGTCATCCGCGGCGCAAAGGGCCCCAACGGCGAAGACCTCGTCGCGCCCAGGCTCGAAGCGCAGTCCGTCCAGTGGGCCGAGTCCAAGTCCCGCAGCAGCGTCTCGATGTCCATGCCCGCGGTGCTCCTGCCCGAGTCGCTCGCGCAGATTCACCCCAAGCCCGAGAGCGCGAAGCTCGCCGACGAAGACCCTTCGGCCGCGCCCGACCCCGCCCTGCTCGTGCAGCCTCCGCCCGAGGCTGATCGCAGATCGGACGCAGAAAAGACGCCGTCGAATCGCCCGTCGAGCCCGTCGTGGAAGCGCCCGACCAACATGGACGAGGCCCTCGCTCCTGGCTTCGGCGCACAAGAAAACGACTCGCTCGCCAACGCCCTGCTCGCCGAGCTGCGCGCAGACGAGCCGCTCGCGCTCGCCACCATCAAGGTGCGCGCCGAAGACATCAGCGCCGACGGCTCTGGCGACGACATCTCGATCGAGGTCGACGCCAACGATCCTCCCCCCGCGGCGAGTGAAGCGCTGAAGAGCGAGCCTGGAGCGCTCGAAGAGCCCAAGAGCGAAGAGCCCAAGAGCGAAGAGCACGACAAGCCCATCGAGCTGGTGGCGGTGAAGCCCGCCGCGGTCGAGGGCGAGCGCGTCCCGTTCTCGATGGAGCCGCCCGCCCCCAACAGCAACGACGCTGCGCCCGTGGGCGTCGCGGTGAGCGACGGCGAGCGCCCTCGACGAGAGGTCTCTGGAGAGCGGCCCACCGCGAGCATTCGCGACGAAGACATCGACGACGGACCCACGTTCGAAGAGCACGAAGGCGAAGCTGCGCTCAGCGAAGACGAGCTGCACGCCGCGGCGAAGGCTTCGCCGGGCCTTCCCCTCGAGAACATCGAGCTCGACGCCCGCGGATTGCCTCGCCGCCGCGCGCGCACGCAAGACGTCGACAAGGTCAGCGACGATCACAAGCCGCAGCCCGTCTCGACCTCGGACTCGTCGATCATCATCGACGTCGCCGCCGTCGGCGGTCCCGTCGAAGTCAAAGAGCCTCCCCGCAAGCGCCAGCCGAGCGGCGAGCGCGCGACGACGCTCACCGGCCCGACCGCGTGGCTCTGGCTGCTCGTCGCCGTCGTCGCGCTCGGCTTCGGGAGCTACTACCTCGTGCGCGCCCTGCTCCCGACGCCTGCCCCGTCCGCGCAGTCCAGCGTCGGTGTGCTCTCGGGCCCGCAGAACACCGCTGCGTCGAACGCTGTCGATCCGCTGCCGATCGCAGACGCCCAAGCGGTGGCGACCCCGGTCGAAGACGCGGCGAGCGCTGAAGAGCCTGCGGTCGGCAACGCTGCCGTCGAAGACGAAGACGCGGGCGCAGCGCCGTCGGCGGGCCTCGAGCTCGGCCTCGACCCCGCGCCGTTTCTCGACGGAGGCTCGCTCGATCCGTCGCGCGGTTTGCTCGTCGTCGATGGTCCAGGGCGCGTCACGATCGGCTCGCGCGAGCTCGGGGATTCTCCGCTGCGCGTCGAGCTCGCTGCGGGGCAGCACAACCTCACCTATCGCCGCGGCAACGTCCGAGGCTTTCGCGTGATCGACGTGGTCGCGCGCCGCGCGGTGCGAGTCGTGCTACCTGTCGAAGCGGACGTTGAACCCCGCGAGCCGTGACCCTTCGTAGCCGTTGGACGCTGATTCTGAGCGCGCTGATCACGCTCGGATGTGGTCGAGACCGATCGCTCTCGTCCGTCGGTGACCCGAGCGCGCGCGGCGCGACGCCCGATGATCGCAGCACTCGATCGAGCCCGGCGCTCGCCCTCGACGAGCCCGGCGCGGTGGATCTGCTCGAGCCGCTTCGCAACGGCGCCATCGACGTCGACGGCCCAGTGGTCGACCTCGGCGAGGCGCAGAGCGCGGCGTTTGTGCTGCCTCCTGTCCCGACGCGCATGGGCGAAGTCAACGGAGACAGCTGGGCCGAGGTCGGCCCGCGGCTGCGGCTGCGCGTGCCGATCGACACGGCCAACCCGCCCGATCGCGTGCGGCTGCGCGTGCGCAAGGCGAGGGCGCACAAGGTGTTGGTGTTGGTCGACGGCGTTCCGGTGCGGCAGGCGTTGTTTCCGACGGACGAAGGGACGCACGTGATCGAGCTGCCCGTCGCGCCCGAGCGGTTTACGCGCGACGTCTCGCTGGTCGAGCTGCGATTTCTCGGCGCCAACAAGATCGAGAGCGACCCTGCGCCCGTGTCGCGCGCCGCGCGTCGATTGCTGCTCCCGCCGGTGATTTCTGCGGAAGAAGCCGCGCGAGGCCGCGACGCCGGCGCGCCTTCGTCCGTCGCTCAACCGCCGCAACAGCGCCCGGTCATCGAGATCGACTGGGTGCACATCGGGCGCGCGGGCGCGACCGTCGCGCGCGCGGCGGACCTCGTCGCGGACGTGCGCATCGATCACACTCCCCGGCGATCGCTCACGCTCTACGCGCCCACGCGCGCATCGTGGGTCACCGTCTTGCCCGCGGCCGCGACGCTGCGCACCGCCGTCACCGCCGAGGGCATCCGCGGAACGAACTCGGCCCCCATCGTCGCGCGCATCCGCGTCGAGAGCGACGACGCTCCTGCGCTCGATCACTCGGTGATCGTCCGCGCGAACCAACCGTGGAGCGAGGTCTCTCTCGACCTCGCGCGCTTCTCGAACCGCGCTGTGCGCGTGACGTTCGCTGCCGAGCCCGCGCCGCCCGACGAGGACGCTGGCTCGGTTGCGCTGCTTTCCGACGGCGGCGTAGCGCGCGCGGACGTCCGCGTGGCCTTCGCAGACCCGCGGGTGATCGCGCGCACCGCGCCCGCCCCGACGCTCGCGCCCATCCGCCACGCGCTCTTCGTCGTGGTGCGAGGGTTGCGCGCGGACCGGGTGATTCCTGCGGTCAACGCGAGGTTGTCGCACGGCGGGTTCGCTCGCCTCGCGCGCGAAGGGCTCGTCGCCAGGGTGCTCGTCCCCTCGGGCCGCGAGCTGCCCGCGATGGCCAGCATGCTCACGGGGCTCACCCCCGAAGGGCATCGCATGGAAGACTGGACGGACACGCACGACGAGCGCGCTCCCACCATGGGCGCCATGCTGCGCGAAGGCGGAATGGCCACCGCGATGTTCGCCGACGACAAGTGGCTCGAAGGCTCGGGGCTCGACCGCGGCTACGGCGAAGTGCGCACGTGTCCGGGCGACGCTGTGCGCTGTCGCGCCGAGGTCCCCTTCGGGCTCGCGGCCGAGTGGCTCGTGACCCAACGCGACCGCCGCGCGTTCGCGATGGTCGTGACGCGCGCGGGGGTCCCGCCCTTCGATCCGCCCCGTGATTTGCTGCTGCAGCTCGACCCCAACCCGCCCGAAAACGCCCTGCAGCCCGAGGGCACTGCGGTCTTCGCGCTCGCCCCGCGCGCGCCCGAGAGCACCAGCTTCGAGCGCGTCGTCACGCTCTACGACGCCGCGATGGCCAACGTCGACCGCGCGCTCAGCCAGGCGATCGACCGCTTGCGCGAGGCCAACCTGCTCGAGCAAACGGTCATCGTCGTGGTGGGCTCTCGCGCGACGGCCCTGGGCGAAGACCGCTGGATCGGCGAGGGGCCCGTCGCGTTCTCGGTCGTCAGCGAGAGCGCTGTGCTCGTGCGCGCGCCCGGCGTTCGACCGCGGGTGCTCACCGAGGTCGTCGACGCCCTCGACGCCAACGCGACGGTGCTCGAGCGCTTGGGCGTGCACGGCCCCTGGCGCGGCAGCTTCGCGCCGGTGTCCCTCGCGGCGAGCAGCCCGCTCGGCGTGCATCCTCGCGGGTTCGTGAGCGCGCTCGGCGCCCGCAACGACCTCGCCCTGCGCTTCGGCGACCTGCTCGCGCTCACCTCGCGCGGCGGCGCCAACATCGTGCTCATCGCGCCAGAGAGTGATCCGTTGGCGCAAAACGACCTGCGCGCGCAGCGCCCGATCGCGCTGACCTTCGCAGAGCGAACCCTCGCGGGCTTTCGCGAAGCCGGCGGCAGCGACCCCGAGCGCTTTCAGCCGTCGACCCGCGCGCTGTCCGACGAGATCGTCGCGGCGCTTCGCCAAGGCATGGCTCGGCACTGAGCGCGTTGCCGAAATTGGGCGCTCCGCAGCGGGGTGTGCTCCAATCACCGATGAATCCATGAAAGCCTCGATTGTCGCAGCGCTCGCGAGCGCGGCCCTCTGCACCGCTGTCGCGGCGCCGTCCTTTGCGCAGGGCCGACGCGTCGAAGACCCCAACGAAGGTGGCTCGACCGCGTCCGTGCGCCGGTCGGGCGAAGGCGGATCGACAGCGAATTCAGCGACGAACGAGCGCAACGCCACCATCACCAACGCCGGCGCAGGCCGCGGCGGCAACGCGAGCGTGACGACGCACCGCGAGCGCGCGTGGTGGGAGTACGCAGGGGTCACTCCCGGATCGAGCGAGTACGCGGTGCTTCGTCGCTGGGCTCGCCGCCGCTCGCGCGACGGGCGGGTCGTCGTCGCGTGGCCGGGCTTTCAAATGACCGAGCAGGGATCGCGCTTGTTTCTCGCGGTCTCTGCGGTCCCGCGGATCACGGTGATCACCGAGCCCGGCAGGCTCGTCTATCGCCTCGAGCGCGCGAGCGTCCCGCTGTCGAACAACCGTCGCGCCCTCGAGACCGTCGCCTTCGCGACGCCCATCACTCGCGCGTACCTGCGCACGCGGCGCGGCGCGGTGGACCTCGTCGTCGAGACCCGCGCGAGCGGCGCGCAGCCCACGCAGTCGCAGCAGGCGGGGCCCGAGGGGATCACGTTTATCATGCTGGATTTTCCGCGGTATTCGCTGCCCGAGAGCGGCCCGACGAGCTCGGGAGCGACCGCGCCGCGCACCGCGAGCGCAACCGGCGTGCGCCCGTCGCAAGACGTGCGCCCCGCGGCCAGCGAGCCCTCGGCCAGCGTGCGCCCTTCGACCAGTGAAAACACTGACGTTCGCGCGACCGGAAGCGACGAAGAGCGCCCCCCTGTGATCGTGCGCTGAGCGCCGCAGTTGATACAGTTGGCGAGTGGACACCACGCACGCTCCCGCCGCCGCGACTGTGACCCGCGTCCTGCTCGCTGAAGACCACACGATCGTGCGCGAGGGGCTGCGCGCGCTGCTCTCGCGATGCGCCGACCTCGCCGTGATCGGCGAAGCGGACGACGGCGAAGCGTGCGTGCGAGAGTGCGAGAAGCTCTCTCCCGACGTCGTCGTGATGGACCTCTCGATGCCCAAGCTCGACGGCGTCAGCGCGACGCGCGCGGTGAGCAACTTGGGCGTCAAGGTCCTCGTGCTCAGCATGCACGGCGGCGACGAGTACGTGCGTCCTGCGGTGCGCGCAGGCGCCTCTGGGTACCTGCTCAAGGGCAACGGGCTCTCGCAGCTCGTCGACGCGATCCGCGCGATCGCCCGCGGTGAAACGTACTTCGGCGCGGGCGTGAAGGACCCCGGCGTCGCCGTCGCGAAGGTGCCGACCGACGCCGACCCTGGGCTCACTCCGCGCGAGTGCGAAGTGCTTCAGCACGTCGCGTACGGGCGCTCGAGCGTCGAGATCGGCGAGCTGCTCGGCGTGAGCCCCAAGACCGTCGAGACGCACCGCGCGAGGCTCATGGTGAAGCTCGACGCGCCCAACAGCGCGGCGCTGGTGCGGTCGGCGATTCGGCTGGGGCTCGTTCCGCTGGACGACCGCGAGCCGAGGTGAGCCGATGGCGGCGCCCGACGCGAAGTACGCGTGGCGTGACCTGCTGACGGTCCCGTCGCTGCTCAGCTTGTCGCGCGCTCCGCTGGCTGTCGCGTTCGTGTTCGTCGTCACCGAGCCGCGCTGGGCGCTGCTGGTGCTCGCGCTCGGCGGGCTCAGCGACGTGCTCGACGGATGGTGGGCGCGCCGCTTCAACCAGTGCACTGCCACTGGCGCGCTGGTCGACGGCGCGACGGACAAGCTGCTGGTGCTCAGCGTCGCGTGGTCGCTCTGGCACGCGCACTTGCTCACGCTCGAAGAAGCCCTGCTGCTCGGCGTGCGCGACGCCGGCGAGGTGCTCGTCACGCTGTGGGTCGCGCTGCGACGCGACGACCACGCCCTGCACGAAGAACAACGCGCCAACGCCTTCGGAAAGCTCACCACGGCCCTGCAGTTCACTGCGGTGATCCTCGCGATCGTACGGGTGAGGCACGTCGAGCTGTGCGTCGCGACCGCGGTGGTCGGCGCCCTCGCCGCGGTGAGCTACGCGCGCCGCGCTCGCGTGCAGTGAGTACACTCTCGCGCCGTGAAGGACGAGGTTCTCTATCAGGGCGCGCGCTGGGCGTTGGTCGCGCGCGAAGATCACTCTCGCGCAGGACGATCGCGGCGCCGCGAGGTCGTCGTGCACCCTGGCTCGGTGGTGCTCTTGCCGTTGCTCGACGACGGTCGCGTGGTGCTCATCCGCAACGAGCGCGTGAGCGTCGGCCGCGCGCTGATCGAGCTCGCCGCCGGAACGATGGCGCCCAACGAGCCCCCGCTCGCCTGCGCCCAGCGCGAGCTCATCGAAGAGACCGGCTACGAAGCCCGGTCCGTCGAGCCCCTGTTGAGCTTCTTCATCGGCCCCGGCGTGAGCGACGAGCGCATGCACGCGTTCGTCGCGCGCGGGCTCACCGCGGTGGGGCAGAAGCTCGAGGACGACGAGCGGATCGTCCCGTTCGCGTGCGCGTGGGACGAGTGCCTCGCGATGGTGCGCGACGGTCGCATCGAGGACAGCAAGAGCATCGCGGTGCTCTTGTACTGGGCGACGTACGGCGGTTTGCGTCGGTGATCCGTCGCAGAATCAGCAGTGAATTCTCACATGGACTTCTTGTTCACGATGTTGCGGGTGACCAGTCCGTGGGCCATGGTGATGCCGGCCTTCAGCGAGGCCGCGCAGTGCAGGGCCTCGGTGAGGTGCTCCATCGTGAGCCCGTGCGCGAGCGCTTGCTGAGTGTAGCTGTCGATGCAGTAGGGGCACTTCTCGCTGTGCGCGACGACGAAGCCGAGCAGGAGCTTCTCGCGCTTGCTGAGCTGCCCTTCTTCGAAGGCAGCGGAGTAGTACTCCATGAACTTCTTCCAGAGCTCGGGGGCGTGCTCGCCCATGGCTCCGAAATGCGCGAGGTCTTTGTCGTCGAAATAGCCGGCCATGGCGCGGTGTACGCCGCGCTGTGGGCGAAGGCTACGGACCCGCGTCTCCAGCGCCCGCTTCGCCCGCGCCTGCGTCGCGCCGCTCGCTCTCGATGGCGGCGACCTCGCTCGGGGCGACCCGGCCCGACGAGCGCGCGTTGGTGTCATCGATGAAGCGCCTGCGCATCGCGTACACCTCCGCGCCGAACAAGAACTCACCCACGCACGGGTTGAAGGGAACGGTCACGCTCGCGAGCGGCCCGGTGACGGTGATCGTGTTGGTGGGGACGAGCCTGCGCACTGCGTTCGAGACCCAGTAGCGCACGCGCACGCGGACGTGCGCTCCGCGGCGCATCAGGCCGAGGTCGGGGATGTTGCTGTACTCGTCGTCGATGAGCTGCTGCAGCCGTCGTCGCGCGGGGCGATCAGAGATCTCGTACTCGCCCGAGCCGACTTCGACCGAGCGTCGTCGCTCGCGGCCGTCGTCGTCTTCGACGGTCATCTCGAGGGTGGTCTGCGTCTCGTCGAGCACCCTGAAGGCTCGCGCAGGGCTGTTATTTCGCTGGTCGAAGTACGACTGCAGGTGACACTGATCGTCGAACGAGATCTGCCGCTGCGGAACCTGCGAGAGATCGCGCTTCGTCGACGGCCCACAGGATGCGACGGCCGCAGCGAAGACCGCGCAGAACAGCGCCGAGCGAGCGTGATCGCGCATAGGACGGCCATGATGCCACGGCGAGCGCGGCCCGTGCGTGAGGGTGGTGTGCATGGATGCAACGCCGATTTGTTGCATGCGGGCCGCGATCGTTCATCGCGCAGCGTGACCGCGGGTCATCGCAAAACGAGCCGAGAATTCTCGCGGTGGACAGCGCGCGCTCGCGCGGGTGAGCTGCGAATCATCGGGCTGCGAGCGTCTCAGAGCGGGCCGGTGCCGAGTCGGTCACAGCGCTCGCGAGGGGGGTGGAGTTGTCGCGAACGAGGCGCTCTGTCTACTCGCCCTCTCGCGGGTTGACGAAACGTAGTTGACCGCACGATTCCCAGGAGAAAATCGTCGTCACGAACTTTCGACCCCCAACCGGATGGGGCAGCTTGAAGCCGTAGACACAACTGCCTGTGGTGTACGACCGCCCTGCGCTACAACCGGAGCTGATCAGATGACCACCTCCGAGAAGTCGACGCAGGGTTCGTTGCTCGCAGAGCTGAGTGCAACAGCGGCTCCATCGCCGCCAACGTTTGAGAGTTCAACCGAGGGAAATGGCATGAGCGTCGACGGGTCTGTCAGCAAGAAGAACGGGATCAAGCCCCGGTCCGATGGAGCGAAGCTCGAGCGTGCGACGAAGCCCGCTCGCGGTGCGGACAAGGGCTTGAAGGTCCAGCGTCGGTACACCGCAGCGGGGCAGGTCGCGCTCGACTCGGTCGAGTACGACCGCCGCGGAAGCGAGATCAAGAACCCGGACGGGTCCGTGGTCTTCGGCATGGGCGGCGCCGAGATCCCCAAGGCGTGGTCGCAGCTCGCGACGGACATCGTCGTGTCGAAGTACTTCCGCAAGAGCGGGCTGTACGGCGACAAGAACAAGTCCGAGAGCAGCGTCAAAGAAGTGGTCTACCGCATCGCGCACACGATCCGTGAGCACGGCGAGGCGCACGGCTACTTCGCGGGCGCGGACGAGGCCGAGTCGTTCGAGCAAGAGCTGAGCTTCTTGCTGGTGAACCAGTACGGCGCGTTCAACTCCCCGGTGTGGTTCAACTGCGGGCTCTTTCAGCGCTACGGCGTGACGGGCTCGGGCGGACAGTTCGCGTACAGCTACGAGCGCGACGAGGTCATCGAGACGAACAGCGCGTACGAGCGCCCGCAGTGCTCGGCGTGCTTCATCCAGTCGGTCGAAGACGACCTGATGAGCATCTTCGAGCTCGCGAAGAACGAAGCGCGGCTCTTCAAGTACGGCTCGGGCACCGGGTCGAACTTCAGCGCCCTGCGCGGCAAGCAAGAGAAGCTCTCGGGCGGCGGGACGTCCTCGGGGCTCATGTCCTTCTTGGAGGTGTTCGACCGCGCCGCGGGCAGCACCAAGTCCGGCGGAACGACTCGCCGCGCGGCCAAGATGGTTTGCCTCGACATGGACCACCCCGAGATCGTGGACTTCATCGAGTGGAAGCAGCGCGAAGAGAAGAAGGCTCACGCGCTGATCGCCGCTGGATACCCGTCGGACTTCAACGGCGAGGCCTACCACACCATCTCTGGGCAGAACTCGAACAACTCGATCCGCGTGACGGACGAGTTCATGCGCGCGGTCGAGCGCGACGGCGAGTGGAGCACCCGCGGCCGCACCAACGGCGAGGTCATCGAGACGCACAAGGCGCGGATGCTCTGGGAGAAGCTCTCGAAGGCCGCGTGGACCTGCGCCGACCCGGGCGTGCAGTACGACACGACCATCAACGACTGGCACACGTGCCCGAACAGCGCGCGCATCAACGCGTCGAACCCCTGCTCGGAGTACATGTTCGTCGACGACTCGGCGTGCAACCTGGCGAGCTTGAACCTGACGAAGTTCCTCGTTGAAAAGTCCGACGGAACGCTGGATTTCGACGTCGAAGGCTACCGCCACGCCGCGCGCATGTTCTTCATCGCGCAAGAGATCTTGGTGGGCTTCTCGTCGTACCCGACCAAGCGCATCGCGCAGAACTCGTGGGACTACCGCCCCTTGGGCTTGGGCTACGCCAACCTCGGCACGATGCTCATGATCATGGGCCTCTCGTACGACTCGGACGAAGGCCGCGCCGTCGCCGCTTCGCTCACCGCCATCATGTGCGGCCACGCCTACCGCGTCTCTGCTGAGATGGCCGCGGTGCAGGGCCCCTTCAACGGCTACGCGAAGAACCGCGAGCCCTTCTTGCGCGTGATGCGCAAGCACCGCGACGCCTCGTACTCGATCTCCGAGAAGCACTGCCCCAAGAGCCTCGTCGCCGCCGCGCGCGAGGACTGGGACAAGGCCGTCGAGCTCGGAACGGTGCACGGATACCGCAACGCGCAGGCGACGGTGCTCGCGCCCACGGGCACCATCGGCTTGCTCATGGACTGCGACACCACCGGCGTCGAGCCTGACTTTTCGCTGGTGAAGTACAAGAAGCTCGCCGGCGGCGGGTACTTCAAGATCGTCAACGCGTCCGTCGAGCGCGCGCTCGACCGGCTCGGCTACAGCGCCGCGCAGGTCGCCGAGATCATCGCCTACGTCATCGGAACGAACACCTTCGTCGGCGCCCCCCACTGCTCGCGGCAGTTCTTGCTCGGCAAGGGCCTGACCGAAGAAGAGATCCGCAAGGTCGAGGCTGGTCTGCGCGGGGCCTTCACGCTCCCGCAGGCGTTCGGCAAGCACGTGATCGGCGCGGACGCGTACAAGCGCCTCGGCGTGAGCGACGAGCAGATGAAGTCGCACAGCTTCTCGCTGCTCGAGTTCTTCGGCCTGTCCAAGAGCCAGATCGACGAGGCGACGGACCACATCATGGGCCGCTCGACGATCGAAGGCGCACCGCACTTGCGCCTGGAGCACTACTCGGTCTTCGACTGCGCCAACCGCTGCGGAAAGCACGGCAAGCGCTTCCTCGCCCCGATGGCCCACGTGAAGATGATGGCCGCGGTGCAGCCCTTCCTCTCGGGCGCGATCAGCAAGACCGTCAACCTCCCCAACGACGCCACGGTCGAAGACGTCGCTGACATCTACATGCAGGGATGGAAGCTCGGCTTGAAGGCGGTCGCGCTCTACCGCGATGGCTGCAAGATGAGCCAGCCGCTCTCGAGCACGTCGTCGGACGACAAGAAGAACGACAAGAAGCCAGAGGCCAAGGTCGACTCCAAGGCAGAGGTCCCCGCGCCCGTCGCCGCGGCGCCCGCGCCCGCTGCGCCTGCGGCGAAAGAAGAGCGCAGCGATCACGGACCGCTCTTCTCGAAGTCGGTCTTCTTCGGCCCGACCGCGGCGCGACGCTATCGTCTGCCGCAGCGCCGCCGCGGATTTACGCAAGAAGCCCGCATCGGCGGACACAAGGTCTTCCTTCGTACGGGCGAGTTCGACGACGGGCAGCTCGGCGAGATCTTCATCGACATGCACAAGGAGGGCGCCTCCTTCCGCTCGCTGATGAACTGCTTCGCCATCGCGGTCTCGATGGGCTTGCAGCACGGCGTTCCGCTCGAGGAGTTCGTCGATCAGTTCACGTTCACCCGCTTCGAGCCGCAGGGAAACGTCGAGGGACACCCGAACGTCAAGATGGCCACGTCCATCGTGGACTACATCTTCCGCTCGCTCGGCGTGGAGTACCTCCGTCGCTACGACCTGGCGCACGTTCCGCCGGAGGACGCGCAGTCCACCGCGGGCGACGCGCTCTCGGACACGCAGGACACCTCCGTGCAGCCCGAGCTTCCGATGATGGCCGCGCCCGCCGCGCCTCGCGAGAAGGACACGTTCGTCGCGGTCGGAGCGGTCCCCGCCGCCCCCGTCGCCAAGCCCGCCGCCAAGCCCGCGGCCGCCTCCAACGGCGCGTACAACGCTGCCCAAGAGATGAACAAAGAGCTCGGCAAGCTCATGGGCGACGCCCCGATGTGCGACCAGTGCGGGCACATCACGGTCCGCAACGGCGCCTGCTACAAGTGCCTCAACTGCGGCGCGTCGATGGGCTGCTCGTGATCGAGTAGCGCAGTGACACTGCGGCACGAAGAGAGCCCCCGTTGGTGCGAGTCACCAGCGGGGGCTTTCGTGTTTTCGGTGGGGGCGGGCTCCGCGGGGACGGTGTTCAATAGTTCACGACCCCGGGATAACTGCGCGAGATTTCGATGGAGCGCTGCGGGAAGGGGGCAGCGGGGACGAGGCAGCGGCCAGCGGGCAGCCCACGGGGACGGTGTTCAATAGTTCACGACGCCGGGATAACTCCGCGAGATCACAGTTGCCCGCGTCTGCGCTACCCTCGCTGCGCTGCCGGACGCGTCCGTGAACGATTGAGCACCGTCCCCGTGGGCCGCCGCTGCGCCGTCCCCCCCAATCCACGCTTCTCGTTGCCCCCTTCCCGTAGCGCTCCGTCGGAATCTCGCCGAGTTATCCCGCTGTCGTGAACTATTGAACACCGTCCCCGATGCTCGCGCTCACGGTCACCAGCTCGATCGCCGTCGGAAGCAACAGCCGCGGCGCATAGCCCGTCAGCCACAGCGCCACCCGGGGCTCGTACGGGTTCGGCAACGACGCAAACGACGCCCCGAGCCACCGCGCAGGGCCCGGAAACATCGCGTTGTACTCGCGCGCCACAGCGCCGATCGCGCCGAGCGCGTCCCACGTCCACGCGAGCCGCACGTCCCACATCGCGCTCTCCAAGAGCCCAAACGACCGCGCCGCGGACTGCGCGCACAGCTCTCCCCACGAGTCCCTGCTCGCCCGCTGCGAACGCAGGCCGATGCGCTCGAGCAGCCCTCGGGCAACCCCGTCGATCGCCGCGCGCCAGCCCGATCGCGGTGCAGCAGGCTCGGCCTCGAGCGCGCGCAGCGCGTCGTCGTGGGCGATCTCTGCGTAGTGGACCCACACATTCAAGTCGCTGATCGTGCCGACGCCCCCGGTTCCGCGCGTACGTTGGCGACGCGCAGGAGCGACGAAGCGCCACAGGATCGGCCGCTCGTGCACGGGAGCGCCCTCCCGCTCTTCGCGCATCCACGGAGCCGCTCGCTCGGCGCACAGCCGCGCGGCGCCCTCCGCTGCCAACGCTTGCTCGGGCGCAGCTGCGATGCGCACCGCGTCGGCGACCCGCAGCGGCGTCGCTCGCCCTCTGCCCGTCAGCGCAAACGCACGCCGCTCGTCCTCTGCCCACTCGAGCGGAATCATCCCCCGCGCGATCAACGCCTCCCACGCCTCGCGCGGTGATCGACACTGTCGCACAGCGTCCGTCGCTCGCGCGATCCGGGGCTCGATCGGCGCGAGCACGCGCGCGCTGAGCGCATCGGTGCTGACGCTGAACCCCTGGTACACATAGGCCACGACGCCTCGAGCGTTGCGGCGCGTGCGAGGCGCTGTCAACGCACAGGGCGCTGCGCATAAGCGGTTTGTCCGCTCGCGCGACGGTCGCGCGCGGTGGCATCGTAGAGCGCATGCTGCGCAGGTCGCTCGTCGTGCTCGCGTGCGTGCTCTCTTCGCCAGCCCTCGCGCAGGCGCAGAGCATCGAGGTCTCTTCGGCGCTGGGCGGTCCGATGGCCGACGCCGTTCGCGCGGTCGCGCTGCAGTCGGACGGCAGCATCGTGGTCGGAGGGACGTTCGCGAGCCTCTCGCTCGGGTCTACGATGATCCGCGCGCTCGCGGGTGCCACCGACGCGAGCCAGGGAATCGTCCTGCGATTGTCGCCAGACGGACGGCGCGTGCTGGCCGCGACGCGCGTGGGGCCCGTGGTGAGCGACCTCGCGCTCGACGCGTCGGACCGCGTGTACGTCGCGGCTTCGAGCAGCGGCGCCGTCGTGCTCGCCGCGGACTTGAGCGCGCTCGTGCGAGCCCACACCGCGGGCGACGTCCGTCGCATCGACGTCGGCAGCGACGGAACCTACGCAGCCCTCGTCCCATCGACTCCCGCCAGCGCCGAGACCACGCCGGGCGCCGGGCGCGTGTTCGTCTTCGGCGCAGACGGCGCCGCGCTCTCGATGTTCGACGGCCACCGCAACACGCTCGACCTCGCCGTGCACAGCGCCTCGCAGCGGGTCGTGCTCGTCGGGTGGAGGCAGGACAACGCGTTCGATGGGGCGCGGACCTTTCCGGTGCAGATCGCGTATCTGCGCGGCGTCGACCTTCGCGGCGCGACGCAGTGGACCGACTACGACTGGTCGACGGACACGGCCTCGCCGAATTTTATCAACCGCACGACGAACAACATGGCCGACACGCGCGGCTATCGCGTCAGCGTCGGCCGCGACGGTCGCATGTTCGCTGCCTTCGAATGCGCAGGCGGAAACCACATCTTTCGCTACGACCCCGCCGACGTCACGCGCACTGTCAGCATCGTCGGCGGCGACGCGTTTCACACGTTCAGCAACACTCGCAGCGAGCACAAGACCTTCTTTGCTGCGTACGACCCCGCGACGGGGCGCTACCTGCTCGGGCAACAAATCGTCGGTCGCCTCATGAGCGGCGCAGGAAACACCGTGCGCGTGAGCGAAGGCGCGATCACCACCGACGAAGCGGGCCGCGTGCTGCTCACCGGCGCCGCGGCTTCGGGGCTCCCGCTGACCGAAACATTGCCCTCGACCGGAACCTACTCGGGCGGCGCCTATCTCTTGGTCATGAGCGCTGACCTTCGCTCGCGACTGCTGCTCACCCGCGTCGATCCCGGAGGGCACGGCCACGGCGTCGACGCGCGCGACGGACGCATCGTCTACGGCGGAAACACCAGCGACGACGGACGAGAGTTCTTCGCGCGCGACCCGCTGCAGCCCGCGGTCCTCGGGATGAAAGACGGCTTCTTCGCGCTCGCGCGCGTCGGTGGCGGTGACGGCGGCGGCGCAGGGGACGGCGGCGCAGCGCCCGTCGACGCGAGCGCGCCCGTGGTCCCCTCGCAGGACAGCGGCGCGACCGCACGAGACGGCTCGGTCGACGCAGGATTCGCGCAGGGCGCCAACGGTTGCGCGTGCACCGTGGGCGTCGGGCGCACCGAGCGCATCGACGCTCGATGGGCCTCGCTCGTCGCCTTGGCCCTCGTGCGTCGCCGCCGAGCCCCCCGCCGCTGATTGCGCGATTGTCGCAACCGCTCAGGGCGCTCGCGCATCACACTGCCAGTGATGAACGAGGGCGAGCGCGTGGTGTTTCCTCCTGGGTGGTACGTCGTCGCAGACGCCGCAGAAATCCCTCGTGATCGCCCGGTGAAGCTCCGGCGCTTCGGCGTCGACATCGTCGTGTTTCGCCGCGACGACGGCTCGGTCGCCGCGCTCGACGACCGCTGCAAGCACCGCGGCGCCTCGCTCTCTCTGGGACGGCTCTCGAACAACTGCGTCGCCTGCCCGTTTCACGGCTTCGAGTTCGCCGGCGACGGCGAGTGCAAGCGACTCCCCGTGCTCGGCCCGGACGCGAAGATCCCCAAGGCCCTGCACGCTCGCGCCTACGAAATCCGTGAGAAAGACCAGTGGATTTGGCTCTGGTGGGGCGCCGTTCCCGAGGCCCTCCCAGAGATCCCGCGCTTCGAGCACCTGCACACGGGCCGCCATCGCGCGCACACCTTCGCGCGCGAGTGGGACGCCAGCTTCGCCCGCGTGATCGAGAACCAGCTCGACCCGTTTCACCTGCCGTTTGTGCACAAGACCACCATCGGCCGAAACATGCCCGAGGCCATGACGGTGAATCACGTCGAGTCCGACGACGAGATCATCGCGTGGCCTGGCGCCGAGCGAACGGACCCGCGCGAGGGCTTCTACATCGCGTTTCGCTGGGCCAATCTCTGGGAGAATCGCATCGCCGAGCGCTTCAGCATCGTGGCTGCCTTCGCGCCCATCGACGCCACGCGGACGCGTACGTACCTCCGCACGTACCAGGCCTTCGTCACGCTGCCCGTGCTCGGGTGGATCGTCGACAGGCTCATGGTGTTCAGCAACAAAGCCGTCTTCAACCAGGACGAGCGCGTGGTGGTCTCGCAGCCGCAGCTCCCGCTGATCGCCGAAGACGAAGTGCTCGTGAAGGCCGACGGCGCCATCATCGCGTACCGAAAGATGTTCGCTCGCTGGCTGCGCGGCCCGTCGCAACGCGCGACGGACCAGGCCGCCGAGTGAGCGATGGCTCAGCGAAAGAGCGTCTCGATCGCCGGGTCGAACGCCCCCTGCTGCACGTCCCCGTAGTCGAACAGCGCGTGCCAGAACAGGCACTTCTCGCTCGTGTCCGCCGCGCTCTCGCAGGCCGCCGCGGGGATCGCGCGCACCGTCTCCATCGACACCAGCGACTCGCTCACCGGCCGCAGCGCCATGGAGTCGAACGCTCCTTCGCCGCTCGCGCTCGGGGATTCGTCGCGGTGGCAGAAGCCGCACGAGCTCCCTCGCTCGTAGCGCACCCGCGTGAAGGGATCGCTCGGCGTGATGGGCGTGGTCCAAGGCAGCTGCACCTCTGCCTTCACGCTTCGCTGCGGCGAGGTCCACTCGCCAAACTCGACCAGCGTCGAGCCGTGTCCTTCGGCGACGACCGACAGCGTCAGCCGCGAGAACAGCAGAAACAGCCGCGGGCTCCGCGCGCCGAACGCCGGCTGCGCGCTCGTCACGCTCGCCGTCGCCACCACTGAAAACGGTCGCGGAAGGCTCGCGACGAAGCACGGCACCGTCACCGGCGCGGGCAGCGCGTTGATGTGCCGAACCACCGCCGCGATCGACGCCAGATCGTCGCTCGTCGCCACCCTCGCTCGGCACCGCTCGAGCTCGCGTCGCGCCGCGTTGCCCGTCGCCGCGTCGCCCGCGTCCGTCGGCGCCATCGCCGGATCGCCACACGAGCACGCGATCAGCAACACCAGCGGAGCGAGGGCTCTCACTAAGACACTATAGTCCGTTGATCCCGCCCGCGTCGATGCTCCTCGCGCTTACAGCGCCTTCTCTGCGCGCAAGATCGCCAGGGCCTCGTCGCGCGTCGCCGCGAAGCGCATCGAGAACCCCACGGCGAACGCCAGCGCGCTGCCGAGCATCCGCGCGGGCGAGTGCTGCACGATCACCACCGTGCTGATGTTCAGCTCTTTGAGCCGCTTCATCGCGTCGCTGGCCGCCGCGCGAATCGTCGGGTCGACGCTATGCACCGCGGTCGCGTCGATGATCTCCCAGCGAATCGGGTGGGCATTGTGCAGCGCCACGGTCTCGCGCACCGCGCGCTCGATCAGCGCCGCGGTCACGCGTCCCGTGTACACCGCGTCGGCGATGTGTGGGGTGATCGTCGACACGGTCACTGCCCCCGTCGCTGCATCGCGTGCTGGCTGCATGAGCGGATCGTACTCGACCTCGCTATGTTTTGGGCCCTAAAGAGCGAAATCGCCTGAGAATTGACTGACAAAATTTGTCACTCCGCGACGCATCGGTCGCCGCGCAGCGCAACGAATTCGCGAACCTCCGACGCGAGTCGGCTAAGCTATGGCTCTCCATGCGCTTGCCCTTCGCTCGTGTGCTGCTCGCCTCGTCGTTGTTGTCCGCCGCGTGCACGTCGGTTCCCATGCGGGATCGAGACGCGTCGAAAGACGGCGACCTGATGGATCAGTTCGTCCCCGAGCCAGACGTCGTGCAGAGCCCGGACGTGGCCGCGATGCCGGACACCGCTATGGTCCCGGACACCGCTACGGTCCCGGACGCCAGCGTCGCCGTCGATGCGGCGCGTGACGTCGTGTCGTTGCCGGACGCTCCGCTGATGTGCCCCGCGGGACAGACCGCCTGCAGCGGCGCCTGCGTCGACACGCGCACGGACCTCGCGCACTGCGGAGCCTGCGCAGCCGCTTGCGCCCCGCGCGCGAACTCCACGGCGACCTGCGCGGCGAGCCGCTGCACGTACACCTGCCGGCCGGGCTTCGGTGACTGCGACGGCAACGCGGCCAACGGCTGCGAGGCCTCGCTCGACACCACCACCAACTGCGGCGCGTGCCGCGTCGCCTGCAACTCGATGAACCCGATCTGCGACCTCGTGATGGCGCGCTGCGTCTCCGGTTGCAGCAGCGGAACGCGCTGCGGCGAGCTCTGCGTCGACACGAGCAACACCGTCAACAACTGCGGCTCGTGCGGCAACGTGTGCCCGACGCCCGCGAACGCCATGCCCAGGTGCTCGGCGAGCGTCTGCTCGTTTACGTGCAACGCGGGCTTCGGTGATTGCGACGGCAACACGGCCAACGGCTGCGAGACCAACCTCAGCACCAGCCCGCTTCACTGCGGTCGCTGCGGCATCGGTTGCCCGAGCGCGGCCAACGGCGCGGGCGTTTGCTCGCTCGGCGTGTGCGGGCTGCGATGCAACGGGGGCTTCGCGGACTGCGATCGCTCTGCGACCAACGGCTGCGAAGTGGACGTGAACATGTCCTCCACCAACTGCGGCGCGTGCGGCCGCGTGTGCGCACCGGTCGATGGCGGGGTCGGCTTCTGCAGCGCAGGCGCTTGCGCGTTGAGCTGCAGCCGCGATCAGGTCGACTGCGATCGCGTGTACTCCACGGGCTGCGAGGTCAGCATCCGCAACAACCCCAGCAACTGCGGCGCGTGCGGCGTCAGCTGCGGCGCGGCGGGGATCTGCAACGGGCTGCTCTGCCAGTCCTGCGCGGCTCCGCGTATCCCGTGCAGCAACGCGTGCGTGGACGTCACGACCGACGTCAACAACTGCGGCGCGTGCGGCTATCGCTGCCCGGCCGCGCCGATGGGGTTCACCGCGACGTGCAACGCGGGGCTCTGCTACTACGGCTCGATCGGCGACCCGCGCATGGGCGACTGCGATCGCAGCTCGGCCAACGGGTACGAGATCAACGTCGATTCGAGCACGAGCAACTGCGGCCGCTGCGGAGCGACCTGCACGGCGTTTCAGCGCTGCTGCAACGGCAGCTGCATCCCGTCGGGAAACATGTGCGCCATCCTCTGAGCGCCGTCGGTCAGCGCGCGATCGTGACCGACGCGCTCTGACCCACGATCAGCGGGCTGCGAAAGCGCAGCGAGTAGCGCCCTCGGCGCAGCGGCGGGGAGAACATCGCGAGCGTCAGCGTCCTGCGGATCGTCTGCCCGGGCGCGATCGTGACCGTGGCGCTCTGCGGGACCGGCGGCGACATCGTCGGGACGACTTGATTTCGTGTGTCGCGCACCTCGAGCAAGAGCTGCGCGACCGAGACGACCTGCTCGGGCAGCACCGCGGGCTGCGCAGAGTTGTTGGTGAGCGTCACCTCGACGGTCACGTCGCGGTCGCGCGCGGCGCGCGGGGCGCGGACGGTGATCGTCCCGTCGAGGCGCGGAGGTGTTTGCGCGGCGGCGTGGGTCGCGACGAGCGAGAGCGCGAAGAGCAGCAGCGAGCGACGAGCGTAGGTCACGACGCAGAGCATACGCCGCGGGACGCTCAGAAATACCGGCGCCACTCGCGGTCGTAGTACTGCACGAGCACTTGATTGTTGAGGCGGTTGACGGCCGTCTCGACCCTGGACATGTCCGGCGAAAACACGAACAGCGTGGGCAAGAGCTCGGCGCTCAAGTATCTGAGGCCCGAGGGCAGCGCGCCGAACGGCCGCGGCTCGCCCAGCGTGGCCAGGACGTAGCCCCACTCGCCGAAGGACGGGACCGAGGCGTGGTAGGCGCGCGTGCGAAAGCCTGCGGCCTCCATGGTGTGCGAGACGCACCAAAACGACTGTCGCGCGGCGAGCGGCGAGGTGCTCTGCACGACGACCACGGCGCCCTCGGACAAGCGGGCGCGCAAGAGGGCGTAGAAGCGGGTGGTGTAGAGCTTTCCGAGAGAGAAATGGTTGGGGTCAGGAAAGTCGACGATGACGGCGTCGTACCGCTGCGCCCCGCGCGTGAGCCAGACCATCGCGTCGTCGTTGACGACGGTGACCCTGGGATTTCGCAGAGAGTCTCGGTTCATCCGAACGATGGGCGCGAAGCCGCGGGCCATCTCGGTCATCGCTGGGTCGAGGTCGACCAGGGTCACCCGCTCGACGTCGGGGTACCGAAGGATCTCTCGCACCGCGAGCCCGTCGCCGCCGCCGAGCACCAAGACCTGCCGTCGCGAGGGCGCGGACACGAGCGCGGGGTGCACGAGCGCCTCGTGGTAGCGGTGCTCGTCGACGCTGGCGAACTGGAGATTTCCATCGAGAAAGAGCTGCAGCGAGCCGCGCCCAGAGGTCACCACGATGCGCTGGTACGCGCTCTTCTTCGCGTACACGACCGGGTCGGGAAACATCGCGTCCTCGGCGATCGGCGCGAGCCTCGGCGAGACGACGAAGAGAAATCCCAGGACAAACGCGGTGAGAACGCACCGCACGCGCAGCCACTTGGGCGGACCCACGCTCGGCCCGAGCGCGTACGTCGCGAGCAGCGCCGCGAGCGCTTGCGCCACGCCGAACGCCAGCGCCGTGCGCGCGAGCCCGAGCTTGGGCACTGCGACCATCGAGAGCGCGAGCGAGCCCACGACGGCGCCCGCGTAGTCCACGGCGAGCGCCCGCGCGGCGAGCTCGCGCAGGGCCAT
Source organism: Myxococcales bacterium (assembly GCA_013298625.1). Classification (GTDB taxonomy): domain Bacteria; phylum Myxococcota_A; class Polyangia; order Polyangiales. Next base: position 18,649 of record JAAFIF010000010.1, on the reverse strand, counting down.
CTGCCGACGCATCACCCGCAGCAAGAGCGGCAGCGCGACGCCGATGAGCGCGCCCGTGGCCAGCACGACCCCGTACAACACCGGGCGAAAGAACCCGCTCTTCGGAAAGGTCACCAGCAAGAGCTCGACCGACGTTCCGCCGACGAGCGCTGCGGAGAGGGACGCGTCGACGAAGACTCGTCCCGGCGGCTCGATGCTCTTGGACAGGTACGCGCCCGCGCCCATCGCCGACAGAAACGCCCCGACGACGAGCGAGAACTGCGTGATCGAGTCGCCGAGCACGTAGCTCGCCACCGCGCCCGCGAGCAGCTGGTAGGCCAGTCCGCAGGTCGAGAGCAGAAAGACCGTGACGAAGATCAGCGCGCGATTCACTTACCGCCGAAGCCGCCAAACGAGCTGCCGCCGCCGCTGTACGAGCTGCCCCCGCTGCTGTACGAGCCTCCGCTGCCGTCGCTGCTCGCCGCGATGCAGATGATGCACGCGATCGCGCACACGACGATGGCCACCGTCGTGAACCCTCCGAACGCCCCGCTGCTCGCGTTGCCAGAGGAGTCGTAGCTGGGCGTGGGGTTGTACGCGAAGCCCGTCGCCATCGCGTTGGGGTTGACCCCGAAGGCCTGCGCGAGCTGAGCGAACGAGACCGCGGTGCAGTAGCTCCAGCTCACTTCGTCGCGGGTCTTCTCGCGAGAGAGCACGTCGTTGCCGGCGACGAAGTCCGTGGCGGCGACGGTCTCGCCGACCTCGACCTTCCAATAGAACTCGCCGAGCACGTACTCGACCCGCGCGTCGTTGCGGTTTCTGAGCTGAAACGTGCGGCCGTGCCAGACCGCTTGATACTCGTTGCACTGCACGTCCGCGGACGAGATCGGGTTGACGAAGAGCCAGTTGCCCTCGTCCAACATGAGCCAGCGAAAGCCCACGGTCTGCGACCAGAGCAAATACTCTTGCCAGAAGAACTGCTCGCCTTCGACGTAGGCGCTGCGCTCGACGTAGCCGATCACCATGTACTTCGTGCCGCCGAGGGTCCCCTCGGTGCCGAGCTGAAACACGGGCCGCTGCCGCGCCGCGCCTTGCCGCGCGAGCACTTGCATCGTGCTCGAGTCGCTGATCGTGTTGCAGTGCCGACACGAGACGCGCTCGATCCCAGCCTTGGGGGCCGGGAGCTTGCCGCCGCAGTTCTGGCAGGTGAGCTCGGTCATCGCGGTCTTGACCGCGCCAGGGCGCTCTCCGCCGCGCGGCTTGAGCGCGATCTCGCCCATCGGGATGATCATCCCGACGAACAGCTCGGGCGCCTTGGTCCCGTCGTTGTAATCGAGCGTGGCGAACGCTCCGTTGGGCCCGTGGCAGTCCGCGTAGAAGCGCTTGGCCGACGGCTTGAACGGCAGCTCTCCCTCGGCCGTCAGCATCCGGGCGTCGCGTCGCTCGACGACCTTGAAGTTGCCGTAGCGACCCAGGGACACCGGCGCTTCGATCATCAGCACCTGCGGCTGCGGCAGCGGCAGGTTCTCTTCGATCTTCTGCGTGACGTAGAGGTTGCCCTGCGCCTCGGCGATCCAGCCCCACTGCCCGTCGTTGTACTGGACGTAGAACTCGTCCCACGGGCCGCGGCCGTAGTCGAGCTGCACGCGACCGACGACCTCGAAGCTCCTGTTGCGAAACGTCCCGCGGTCGCCGACGGCGAGGGTGCTCGGCGTGTTGGCGAGGTCCGCGGCCTTGCCGAGGTTTTGCCAGTCGCGGTCCGTGCGGACGACCACTGTGCGGCAGTACTTGCAGACCTGCGAGTGGCTCGCGCCCACGCCGAAGGTCATCGGCGCGCCGCAGCTAGGGCACTGTCCTTGAGCGACGGCCATTGGTCACGCTCCCCGGAGGGTGGCCGCGATGATCACGGCGATCCCCAGCGAAAACCCAGCGAAAATCACCGCGGTGGCCTCGTTTCGCTCCCGCGAAATCTGCTGCGTCAGCGCCGTCGGCGCGCTGCGCGCCATGAGCGACACGAACAAGCCGAACACCAGGAGGCCGAGCGTCCCGCTCGCGGCGACGCGACCGGCGTTCGAGAGCGTTTGCGAGAGGGTCGTCAGCATCAGCGAAGCGTGCGGTGGTGTACCACGAAACAGAGCGCCCGTGTCCGATCCGCTCTGACACCGCTCGCGCAGCGACCGCGGGTGATACCGTCATCGCCCTCATCCATGGCTCGCGACGCTCACTGCCACTCGTGCGGAACCGCCTTCACCAACACCGCTCGCTACCCACGCGAGTGCCCACAGTGCGGCCTGCAAGTGTGGGCCAACCCCATCCCCGTGTCCGTCGTGCTCGTCCCCGTCGAGCACCGTGGTCGCGTGGGTTTGCTCGTGGTGCGCCGCGCGATCGAGCCGCGCAAAGGACTGCTCGCGCTCGTCGGCGGCTTTCTCGAAGAGCACGAGACGTGGCAACAGGGAGGGGCGCGCGAGGTGCGCGAAGAGACCGACGTGGTGGTGGACGCTGCGACGCTGGTTCCGTTCTGGTTTACGAGCACCGAGCCGAGGCCCAATCGAGTGCTGTTGTTCTCGCAGTCCGCGCCGCTGCGCAGCGAGGATCTGCCTGCGTTTTCGCTGACCAACGAGACCAGCGAGCGGGGGCTGATCTTCGGTCCCGCGGCGCTCGACGAGGTGTTCGCGTTTCCGCTGCACGCCGAGGCGGCGCGGAGGTTCTTCGCCGCGCGGGGCATCGACGGCCCGCATGAATACACGACGCTCTGATCGAGTCAGTGCCAGGGTCCATCGCAGAGGGAGCGCAGCGTGATGAGCGACGTCGATGTGCAGTGGGTTCAGTGCGCGCAGTGCGCGCGGCACGTTCGTGACAGCGTCAAAGGGTGCCCGTTTTGTGAGCGCGACGCCGCCGCGAGCAGCTTCGTTCGCCCCGCCGCCGTGGTGATCGCGGCGCTCGTGGCGCTCGCGCCCCTCGAGTCGTCCGCCGAGCGAATCTCCCCGTCGCAGCGCTCGGCGCAGTCGCGCATGACCTCGGCCTACGGCGCGCCTGCGCCGGGGATGCCGGGCACCTCGATCGGCACTCCACCTCCGCCGAGCCGATACACGGTCGAAGTCGGCGCCCTGGTCGTGACGCCCGCGGCGACGCGCTCGACGGTGGTCCCGTCGATCTCGCAGACGCGCGCCGACGTGCTGCGCTGCCTCGACGCCGAGCCCGCGATGCTCGCGGACAACACCATGCTCGATGTGCGCGTGAACACCAACCCAGCCGCGGATGTGCCGATGACGGTTGCGGTCCAGCCTCGTCGCGCGAGCAACAACGGCGCGCTCCGCTCGGTGCAAGCCTGCGTGCAGCGGTCGCTCTCGCGCGTGCGATTCAACGTCAGCGACCTGCGCCCGCTCTCGCTACGCTGGTCGTATCGCGTTCGCCTCGCGCGCCGACGCTGACGGCCGCGCTCAGGGAGTGTGATTGCAGATCGTGCGGGGCAGCGAGCGAACGCCCCAGTGAAACGTGGTTTTCTCCACGGCGGGTTTGTCAACCCGCCGTGGCGCGAAGAGGTGCCTCATCGGGCTCTCGTTCTCGCGTCGCTAGCGGCGGGTTTAACAACCCGCCGTGGCGAACACCGCGGTTCATTGGGGCGTTCGCTCGTTCGTCGCCCGCACGATGTGCAATCACACCCCGCCTACGGGTGCGCAGCGAACTCGGCGTGGTCGGCCTGAACGTACATCTGCTTGATCGTCTCGATCGCGATGTCGACGCCCTTCATCAGGTCGGCTTCAGAGATGACCAGCGGGGGCGCGAGGCGAAGCACGTGCTTGCGGGTCTCTTTGGTGAGGACGCCGTTGGCGATGAGCATTTCGCAGAGCTTGTGGGCGCCGCCCATGGCGGGGTGAAGCTCGATGCCGATGAGCATTCCCTTGCCGCGGACGTCTTTGACGCCGGGGAGCTTGGCGTCGCGGATGCGCTGCATGGCCTTGGGGCCGAGCTCGGCGGCGCGCTCGGAGAGCTTCTCGTCCACGAGCACGTCGAGGGCGGTCTTGGCGATGGTCATCCCGAAGGGAGAGCCGCCGAAGGTGCTGCCGTGCTCACCGGGGTGAATCGCGTCCATGAACTCGCGCTTGCCGACGCAGGCCGAGACGGGCATCACGCCGCCGCCGAGGGCCTTGCCGAGGGTCATGAGGTCGGGCTTGGCGTCCTCGTGCTGCCACGCGAACATCTTGCCCGTGCGTCCGAGGCCGGTCTGCACTTCGTCCCAGATGAGCGCGATGTTCTTGCGCGTGCAGATCTCGCGCACCTGCGCCATCCACCCCGGCGGAGGAACCACGATCCCGCCCTCTCCCTGGATGGGCTCGGCGAGAAAGGCCACGGTGTTCTCGTTGATGGCGTTCTCGAGCGCCTCGGCGTCGCCGAACGGAATGTGCACGAATCCAGGGGTCAGCGGCCCGAACTGCTCGCGGTAGTACGGCTCGCTCGAAAACGAGACCACTGTGGTCGTTCGCCCGTGAAAGTTGTTGTCGCACACGATGATCTGGGCCTTGTGCGGGGCCAGGCCCTTCACGCGAACGCCCCAGGCGCGCACGACCTTGATGGCGCTCTCGACCGCCTCGGCGCCGCTGTTCATCGGCATCACGCGGTCGAGGCCCGTCAGCGCTACGAGCCGCTCGGCGAGCTCGGCGAGGGGCTCGTTGAGAAAGCAGCGCGCGACGACGGCGACCTTGTCGAGCTGCGCGTGCGCCGCCGCGATGATCTTCGGGTGATGGTGGCCGTGGTTGAGCGCCGAGTATCCGCCGAGCAGGTCGAGGTACTCGCGGCCCTCGGGGTCCCACACGTGCGCGCCTTCGCCGCGGGTGAGCACCAGGTCGAACGGAGCGTAGTTGTGCGAACCGAACGTCTTGGCCTTCTCGATGACTTCTCTTGTGCTCGCCATGAAACCTTCACTCCTTCAAACGACGGCTGTGTAGCAGCGCGCGCCGTGTGTACCGCCGAGTGCTCTCGCTCGTCGAGGGGCTATGCGTCGCTCGGCGGCGAGGTGACGCCCTACAGTGCCTCGTGCGCGGGACGGCTCCACGTGCGCTCGTTTCGGCACATCGCCTGCGGCTCGTCGCGCTCGCGTTGAATGCTCTGCGCTCGGCGGTCGTTCAACGCCTCGCTGCGCGCACGGCGCAACGAATGGTCTACACAACGAGTTTGCGTGGGGTACTGTTGCTCGCTGCGCTTCCCGCGCTTCACCATCGAGGACTCTCTAGAGATGCAACACGCTCGCAATCATCGCTCGAATCAACGCTCGTCTACGCTCTTCGTCCCGCTCGCCGCATCGCTCGCGCTCGCGCTCGGGCTCGCTGGTGTGGCGTCCGCTCAGAGCGCTCCCGACGCTGGCGCGCGCCGCCCAGACGCTGGCGCGCCCTCGACCGCTGATGCTGGTGCTGCTCCTGCCAACCGCCACCAGGTCGAGATCGCCGCGGATCCTGCGGCGTACACGGGCCCTGCGCCGTACTTCAACGTGACCGCGCCGCGCGTGTCCGCGGGGCTCACTGCCCCGGCGATCCAGCGCGTGTTCAACCGCCAGAAGGCCCCGTTGCTCGACTGCTACAAGCGCTTGCTCGCGGTCGCGCCGCAGGCGCAGGGGCGCATCGAGATCCACCTCGAAGTGATCGCGGGCGGCACGGGCATCGTCGACCGCGTGCACTTCACGCCGCACCGCAACACGTCCTTCGAGCGCTGCGTGCAAAACGCGCTCGGCAGCTTCACCTGGGCCAACCCGCGCGGCGCGCCCTCGACGCAGATCGATCAGGCGATCGAGATCGCTCCGACGCCCCCCGCTCGTCCGGGCCGCCGCTGATCGCGTGACCGTCGTGCGCGCGCCGCGGTTCGGGATCCTCACCGGGGGAGGCGACGCGCCCGGCATGAACGCCGCCCTCAAGGCCTTCGTCTACCGTGGCCTCGAGCGCGCGTGCTCGGTCGTGGGCGTGTACGACGGCTGGGAGGGGCTCATCGGCGACGAGCTGCCCGACACGCTCGCGCTCGAGCGGCACCGCGTGCGGCTGTGGGACCGCGAGGCGGGCTCGAACCTCGGGTGCACGCGCACCAACCCGATCCGCGTTTTGCGTGGAGAAAAGCGGGTCGATGTGAGCGCTGAGATCCTGCGCAACATCGCGCGGCTCGGCCTCGACGCGCTCGCCGTCGTCGGCGGCAGGGACACGCTCGCGGCGGTCAGCAAGCTCGTCGCGCTGGGCGCGCCCATCGTGGGCATCCCCAAGAGCGTTGACCTCGAGCTCGGCCTCACGGACTACGCGATCGGCTTCGACTCGGCGCTGCGCACGTGCAGCGATGTCGTCGCGGGCTCGCGCACCTCTGCGGGCTCGCGCAAATGGGTGCAGGTGGTCGAGGTCGTCGGGCGTCGAGCGGGGCACCTCGCGCTGTGGGGCGGGCTCGCCGGCGGGGCGCAGATGATCTTGATCCCCGAGCATCCCTTCTCGCTCGAGCAGGTGTACCGGCAGCTCGACGCGCGACTTCGTCCCGAAAATCCCAGGGGAGAACGAACTCCGCGCTACGCGACCATCGTCGTGTCCGAGGGCGCTCGCCCCGAGGGGATGCAAGAGGTCCTCGTGGATGCCGAGCCCGACGAGTACGGCGCGGCGCGGCTCGGCGGCGTGGGCGCGCTCTTGGCCGAGCGGCTGCGGGCGGACACCGACGTCGACGCGCGGGCCGTCGCGCTCGGTCACCCGCTGCGCGGCGGCGCTCCGACAGCGCTCGACCGGGTGATGGCGCACAGGCTCGCCTCGGCGGCGCTCGACGCGTGCGTCGATCGCGCGTGGGGGATGATGACGGCCGCGCGCGGGACGCTCCCGCACGGTAGGGTCACGCGCGTCCCCATCGCCGACGCGCTCGTCGCGCCGTGCTGCGTGGACGTCGCGCGCGACTACGACACGCAGCGCTACTTCGTGCAGCGCACGGTCAGCTGAGCGCGGCGCTCACTCGCCGGCTGCGTCCATCGACCCAGCAGCGTCTGCTGCGCTGGCGTCCATGCCGACGCCGCTGTCCATCGCGACGCCCGTATCGACGATGACGCCGGTGTCGATGATGACGCCCGTGTCCGTCTCGCGTGCGTCCGTGGGGACGCCGGTGTCGGTCACCACGTCGGGGCCGGCTTCGGGGGCGATCATCGCGTCGGGGATCATGACGTCGGGCGTGAGCATTCCGTCGCGGCGCGCGCCGCCTTCGATCCAGCGCGCGACGACGCTGAGCTCGTTGGCCGGGAGCGAGGGCTGCCCGAGGGGCATGCGACGGCACGAGGCGGCCATGGCGCAGGGCTGCGTGAGGCGCTGGTAGAAGGGGCTCGTGGCCGCGTTTCCTGCGGTGATTCGCGCGGGCATGGCGCGCACGATCTGGTTGTACGCGGCGTCTTCGGAGCCGAGGTCGAGGTTGCCCGCGGTGTCCCCGCCGCGGTGACAGCCGCTGCCGCCGCATCGCGTGACGAGCACGTTGTTGTACACGTTGGCCCACGTCGCCTCGTCGGGGATCGCGTTGGTGGCGCGCACGGGACAGAGCCCCGCGCTCTCGCACATCGGGCCGGGCGTGGGGTACTGCACGCTCTCGACCGGGCCGTCGGGGCACATCGCGTAGTCGATGGGCGCCATCGCGTTGGAGCCATCGGGCCGCAGCCCCGCGATCCAACACCACATGGCGCGCAGCGAAGGCTTGCTCCAGAAGCAGCAGTTCGCGAGCGGCATGAGGGGGCCCGCGGTCGGGTCGATCAAGCGTCGAATGAGATAGCTGCGCTCGGGGTGCCCCGGGACGATCAGCGCGTTGCCGAGCGCCCTGCCGTACACGCCGTTGCGGTTGGGGTCGCCGAACTGAATCGCGTTGCTCTCGGCGGGGATGCCCGCGCGGGCGAGGATGCGCTCTTTGTACTCTTCGTCGAGGTCGACCTGGGCGATGAGCGCGCCGGGACGCATGGGGTCCGTGCTCAAGTGCTCGCGGTCGAAGCCGATGAGGTAGTCGTCGCTGCGCCCCTCGCGCACGCGGATGATCGAGATCCCTGTGTTTTCTCCGAGCATCGGCAGCTCGCCCTGTATGGCGATGAGCCACCGCGAGCCCATGGTCTCGGTCGCGTCCGAGAGGCGCTGGATGTACCCGAGCTCGATGCGCTGATTGCCGATGCGCACGGTGTCGCCCTGGCGCTCGCACCAGTCGTCCATGCGCGACGGGTCGTCTTGCAGCTGGTTGCAGGGCTGGTTGATCGAGAGCGTGATCGCGCCGAGGGAGTTGAGGTTGGGGTACTGCCTGGCGTTGTGACAGACGTTTCCGTTGGGGCCGCAGCCGCGGTAGATGCCCTGCGCGCCCTGGTAGAGCTCGGTGAGCGTCGGGTACATCGCCGCGGTCTCGCGGTCGCGCTCGGGGGGCGTCGGGATCACCGGGTTCATCCGCACGGGCGGCGGCGTCGTGCACGCCCCGCCGACGGCGGTGAGCGCCAGCGCGATGAACGCACACGTTTTCAAGACGAAAGCATCGGTCGAAGTGCGGCGCATGCGTGCTCTTGGCTCACTGCGAGAACAGTTGCGTGATCGGCGCGACGTCCGGAAAGCCCCACTCGGGGTTGTCGTGCTCGAGCCCCATCGCCCACAGCGTCGTGGCCTGCAGGCGTCGCAGCGAGATTCGCTCGGACGTCGGCGGGATGTACGACGTCGTCGAGGTCGAGCCCACGAGGCGGCCGGGCACCACGCCGCCACCCATGATCCCGTGCGCGAGGTAGTACGTGCTCGCGTCGGAGCCGTGGTCCGAGCCCTCGCCGTTATTGAACCCCGTCGCTTCTGTTCCGGGGTCTCGGCTCATCTCGGACATGGTGAGGACCAGCGTGCGGTCGAGCATGGTCTTGCCGGGCTCGCCGGGCTCGGGCATCCGCGAGAGCAGCCACTGAAGCGTGGACCAGATGCGGCCGATGAAGCGAAAGCGCGCAGGCGCGTCGCGGCGCTCGCCCGAGTGCGTGTCGAAGCCGCCCATCTCGACGACGATCGACGGAGAGCCGAGCTGCAACAGCCGCACGGCCAGCGCGAAGTCCATCGCCGAGCGGTAGAAGCCGCTCTCGCGGGGATTCTGATAGGGCCCCGGCATGGCGCCGTCCGGGTCCGGGCCGAGCGCCAGCGAGAAGAGCTCGTGGAGCATTCCGTTGGTGAGCGGCGCGAGCCCGCTGTCGGTCATGACCGCGCCGCGCGCTTCGTTGTCGTTGTCGCGCACGTCGATCCAGTTGGCCGTCAATCGCTCGCCCACGCGGCGGCGCGCCTCGCGGTCTGCTGCGTACTGCTCGACCACCCCGCGGCCCCAGCCCACGCGAGCGCGGGCCCGGCGCTGATCGAGGCGCGCGCGCATCGCAGGGTCGCGGGCCCAGTCGCGGCCCACCGCTTCGAAGTCGTCGCCGTCGATGTTGGTGCGCCCTGGAAGCCCGTCGACGCCGAAGAGCGGGACGGGCGCGAACCGCGCCGTGGCGTCGTTGGTGTGGCCGAACATCGCGCCGGGGTTCACGTGAAACGCCGGGATCTGATCGCGCGGATCGACGCGCGGCTGCGCGCCTGCGTCCGGCGCTCCGCCGTCCGGGTCCGTCCCGCCGTCCGGCGCAGGAGCGACCGAGGCGTCGGGCTCGACCACGCTGCCATCGACGATGGTCGGCGTGTTGTCGACGGGCAGCGGAATGCCTCCCGCCGCGTCCACCGCGGTCCCCAAGCGCGAGAGCAGGCCCGCTTCGAGGCCCGAGGGCGAGCCCGTGGGCTCTTCGGTCGCGCCGCGGTAGTGGTCGCCGCGCGCGGGGTTCCACGTGCCGACGACCGAGAAGCGGTTGGCCACTTCGCGCAGCCGCGGGACGATCGTGCCGCGCCAGCCGCCCATCATTGACAGCGTGTAAAGTGAGTTGGGCAGCGGCTGCTCTGGGTTCACGATGGGCGCCGTTGGGATAAAATCGTCCAGCAATTTGCCCAGCGAAAAGGGCGTCCCCGTGCCCTCGATCACGCCCCACGGGTTGTACTTCTTCGCGTTGGGGCTCGCGTGAAAGGCCACGCTCGAGCGCACGCCGCCGCCGAAGTAGATGATCAGCACGCGCTTGGCCGGGGCGTCTGGCCGCCGCTGCGCCATCGCGCGGTGCATAAACGGCAGGGCCACCAGCCCCGACGCCGCGCCGCCGATCAGCGTCGCCTTGAGCAGATCGCGCCTGCGCAAGAGCGGCAGTGCCTTCGCGTCGTACTTCTCTTCGTCATCGAATCGATTGCTCATCGGACAACTCCAAAGTTTAGTAGACAGCGAACTCAGCCGAATCGAGGAGGCGCGCGCAGAACCAGCGCAGCGCCGCGTGCCCAGAGCCCCCGCAGCCCGCGTCGCCGCCCTCGGCGCCGCACGCGGTCATGTCAGCGATCGCCGCGTTGGTCTCTTCGTCGCTCGGCGCGCGGCCGAGCGCGCGGGTGTACAGCTGCCTCACCGCCGGCGTGTACGCCTCGGCAGAGAACGCGTCGGGCAGGTTTTGACCGACGATGTGCACGCCCGCGGCGCAGAGCTTCTGCGCGATCTCGTGCTGCGACGTCACGATCGACAGCGACGAGCGCGTCGATCGGCTGAGCTGCGAAGAGCACCCGCTGAGCGATTGAACCCAGTCGCGGTAGTCGTCGCTGTAGCGGTTGGTCATGGGGTCTCGCATCGCGAGGTTGTTGTTGACCAACATGCGCCAGTTGTAATTCTCGGTGACGAAGCGAAAGTCGCACACGCCCGCGCTCTCGCCGAAGGTCACGTAGAAGATCGAGTCGAGCCAGCGCTCGGCGGTCATGATGCGCGTCGGCCCCATGGCCCACACCGGGTGCGTGCTCGGCGGATCCGCTTCGCCCGGCGCGAGCTCGGCGCGCTGCGTGTAGAGCATCGACGTGACGATCAGCCGCTGGACGTAGCGCAGGCTGCCCGTGCGTCGCAGCTCGTCCGCGAGGATCGTGCGCACCGCAGGAATGTCGTAGTCCGGCTTGCGCAGCCCCGCCTGCCACCAGTCGAGAAGGCGCTTGAGCTCACGGTCCGCGGCGCCCTCCCAGAAGTCCGTGCGCTGGCTGAGCGCGCGGCCGAGCGAATGCAGGCGATCGCGCTGTCCCTCGGAGATTCCGTTGAGCCTTCGGAGCTGCGTGGTCGGGCCGTCGTCGCCGAAGTCCCGGTCCTGGCATTGGTTGTAGAACGGCAGCCCTGGGCACACGGGCCCGCGTCCTCCGCCGACCTCGGTGATGCGCAGCGCGTTGGCGACGTCGTCGCGGCGCTCGCGGTTGGCGCAGCCCTCGGTGCCGAAATCCACGGCCGCGCCGAACGCGTTGGTCGCGCAGGTGCTGGTCCCGTCGTCGTCGCGGCAGCGGCAAAAATTGATGGCGAACTCGTCGCGTCCGCACGAGCCGTCGGCGCGCTCGTCGGTGCCGCCGCGGCCGGTGCGGGTGTTCCACCACACGGTGCCGTCGCAGAAGCGTCGCGTGTGAAACGCGCGAGAGAGCGGCCTGAGCGCGGCGATCTCGTCAGCGCGCGCGTTGCGGTTGAGCGCGTATCGAACGACGTTGGACGACCAGTCGTCGCCGCGAAACGTCGCATAGAACCCAGGGTGCACGAGCAGCCGGGTCATGAAGTCCGGGTACGAGATGTGATCGCGGTACAGCCGCTCGACCAGCTCGTCGACCTCGACGGCGTAGTGGTACCACTGCTCGTCGAGGTTGTAGAAACGCTCGCCCCAATTGCGGCGCTGCTGCCGCACGTATTCGGGCGAGGCCATGAAGCGATCGGCCATCTGCTCGGGCGTCTCGCGCTGGCACTGCGTCGCTTCTTCGACGGTCGGCACGCGGCCGATCAAATCGAGCGCCATGCGCCGGCACAGCTCGCTCTTGCTCTCGTCGACCATCGTGATGTTCGACCCGCGAAAGAGCGGAACCATCACGCGGTTGACGATGTTGCTGCAGTGCGGGTCCGGCTGCGCGTCGCAGCCCGGCCCGAGCGGCCACCAATCCGACGCGCGCTGCGGCGGATCTTGAATCGTGGCTGGCGCCGGGGCACAGCCAGCCAGCGCAAGAAGTGCGACCGGTAACCAGCGAGCGTTTGTGCGTTCAACCATCGCGGTGCTCCTCAGGGACGAAAGTCTTGCACGCTCGTCGCGGCCGAGTCGACCGCACATGGACCGAGGTTGCTGGATGTCCGTGGTTCACTTGAATTCGTGGGCTCACAAAACGAGGCCGACTTGGACGCCGTACGGATACGAGAAGCGAAACTCGAGCGCGGGTGAGCCGGGCGGGCCGCTGGCGTTGAGGTGACGACGCAGCCCGATGCCGCCGACGGGGTGAAAATAGACTCGGTCGCAGAAGTACCGAGGGTGGTCGTAGCAGTTGAGAAAGTCGTAGACGAACACGTCGACCGACAGGCCCGCTTCGAGGGACACCGACCACTGCTGCGAGAGGTAGAAGTTCCACTGGAGCGAGAGCGGCGCGGTGATCCACCAGTACTCTGCGGGGTTGAACGAGATGATCCACTGCGCGCCGACCATCAGCCGAATGTCGTTGTTGATGCTCGAGAGCATCCCGTTGCGCGTGAGCGGAAATCCCAGGCGAAACCCAGGCGAAACCGCGAGCCCGCCCCACGGCCACGCCCACGCCGCCGGCGCCACGCCCGCGAACACCTCGAACGTCGGCCGCGACCCGTGAAAGCCCGGCCGGTTGACCACGTTGGACAGCAGCGCGCTCGACCCGCTCGCCGCGCCACCGCTCGCTGCGCTTCGGCTCGCCGCGGTTTCACCAGCGCTCGTGCTCGCGGCGGTCGCGTTGCCAGCGCTGGTGTTCGTGCTCGCCGCGGCGGTGTTCGTGCCCGTGCCTGTGCCCGTGGTGGTGGTGCTGGTCGCGCTCGCTCCGCCGCTGTTCGGGCGACGTCGTTGGGCGTCCGCGTCGCTCGTGGTCAAGAGCAGCGCTGTCGTCACCGTGCACAGCGCGACGCTCGTTCGCGCATTCGTCGTGAGGGGGCTCTTCGCTCGCACGAAGCAGACGGTATCAGCAGCGCGCAGGGATTGCGTGATCTTCGTACAGGGCGGAATTTCCGCGGTCGATCGATGCCTCACGTTGGAGCACGATGTGCGCGACGACCGCTGGCTCTTGGCAGAACTCCGACGCCACGCGGGCGAGCGCCAACGGGCGAAGCCTGCCGTTGTCCGGGCTGAGCGCAGCGCGCACAAACGATTCGTCGACGGCGGCGCCCGTCCGAGCCGCGCACTCGTCGGCGAGGCGCTGCGCTGCGAGCGCGTCGCGCGCGACCCTCTTCGCGCGAGCCTTCACGTAGAGCGCAGCGCGCATCCATCGATGAAACGCGCTCACGTAGAGCATCCACGGCTCGGGCACCGCTCCGTCCTTCGCGCGCGCTTCGAGCGCCTCTGCGCGCGCCTCGAGCGTGGCGAGCGAGAGCACTTCGATCTCTCTCAGCGCGCCAGGAAACTCGCTGGCCAACGCTCGCAACACCGCCCGCTCGGGCTCGGTTCCGTCCCGCTCTTTCTGCCGTCGCCACGCGGCGAGCGCCCGGTACTTGCGCGCGAGCGCGCTCAGCGATTCGTCGGTCCCGTCGCGCATGCGCTCACGGTAGCACCGCTCGGTGCATGACCGCCGCGCGCTCGGGCTGCGCTTCGTCGACGAACACCGCGTGCATCTCGTCCGCGCCGAAGGTCATCGTGTGCAGCGACGCCGTGAAGCGCACCTCGACGCCGCTCGAGACCGCGTCCTCAGCGGCCGCAGGTCGCAGCACGATCACGCTGTTGTCCGCGGTCTGCGCGTCGGCGATCGGCAAGAGCCCGCTCTCGTCGGCGATCATCCAGTTGCCCGCGGCGCTGTTGTCTCCGTCGAGCAGCACCACGTTGCCGCCCGCGCGGCAGTAGCTCGTGATCGCGTCGCGCCAGCTCGCGCCGAGCGCGCGGCTCTGCTCGACGCTCGCGTCGGGGCGGTCGTACACGAGCAGCGTGTCGTAGCGGTCGATCGCGAGCTCGCGCGAGAGGGCGCGCTCGTCGGCGAGCGGCGTGAAGCGCACGCGCGCGGCGCCGAAGGTGTTGGCCACGATCGCGTTGACCCTCGCCGCGCGCGCCGCGGGCGTCCCGCGGGTGAAGGTCAACACGCGCAGCGACGCGCGCGTCCCGAGCGCGACCGCGTTGACCAGGATCGCGTCCTGCGCCGAGCGGGACTCTTCGTAGTCGTGTCCGATGAGCACGAGGTGCCCTGCGCGCTCGACGCGGCAGCGCGCGCCGTTGCAGAGCGCCGTGGTGCACACGTTGCCGCACTGGCCGCAGTTGAGCGCGTCGCTCTGCAGGTCCACGCACAGGCCTCCGCAGCGAACGAGGGGCTCGACGCACGGGACGTCCTCGCCCACGACGTCGCCGTCGCGCGCGTCGGGGTTGGAGTTGGCGTCGGCCATCGTCGCGCCGTCGGGTGCTCCGTCGAGCGCGGAGTCCGGCGCGCCCGCGTCCGAGCGCACGCAGCGCAGGTCCGCGGTCTCGATCCATCCCTGCGCGCAGCGGCCGCCGACGAGCGAGTCCGTGCAGCCCATGAAGAGCAGCGCTGCGAGCGCGAGGAGCTTCGAGGCGCTCATGGGTGCGCTCCGATCGTGATCTGTCCGTAGCCCGTGGCGGTGAAGATCTGACCGGGGCTGCGGCGGCCGTCGAGGACGAACTCGACGCGGCGGTTGAGCGCGCGGTTCCAGTAGTCGGCGCCGCGCGCGATGGGCTGCGCTTGCCCGTACCCTGCGGGAACGAAGCGTGATCGATCGACGCCGAAGCGCACGAGCGCGTCGATCACCGCGCGCGCTCGCAAGAACGAGAGCCGAAAGTTGTAGTGCTCGTCGCCGATCGAGTCCGCGTGCCCTTCGACATAGACCACCGCGAACTCGGGGTGCGCCGCCAAGAGCCGCGCGATGTCGCGCAGCACGGGGCCGCTCTCGGGCGTGATGCGCACGGAGTTGAAGAAGAACCGCAGCTGATCGACGTACTCGACGCGGCCGCGCTCGACGCGCGCGAGCGATTCGTCCGGGCATCCGTCGGCGTCTTCGACTCCGTTGACCACCTCGGGCGCGTCGGGGCATCGGTCGACGGTGTCGCCGATCGCGTCGCGGTCGTTGTCCGGGTCCGGGCATCCGTCGTCGTCTTCGAATCCGTCGCGGTCCTCGGCGGCGTCTCGGCAGCGATCGCGCGCGTCCGCGATGCCGTCGCCGTCCGCGTCGCCGTCGGGGCAGCCGTCGTTGTCCACGTCACTTGAAAGTGTGTGCGCATGCGTGGGGCACGGCGGACGCGCGGGCGGGGTCGGTGCTGCGCGCGCGGTGGCGGCGAGCGGTCGCGGCGAGCGCGAAACGCTGCGCTGCAGCTCGAGCCCCGCGCACAAGAACTGTCCGTCGCCGGGCAAGACCGAGGGGATCACGTCGAAGAGCCGCCAGTACGCGATCGATGCTCCCACGCTCCACGCGTCGAGGGTCCACGACGCGCCGAAGCGCGGGGTGATCGCCGGAGCGAAGCGCGCTCCGGTGAGGCCTGCGCTGAGCGCGAGCTCGACGAAGAGGTTGAAGCGCGAGGACTCTGGGCGGGGCTCGACGCGAACGAGGGCGTCGAGGGCGAGCCAGCTCCCGGCGTGCGTGGGGGCGGCGATCCCTTCGGGCAGCGTGGGACGCGAGAGCGAGAGCAGCGCCGCGGTCGCTCCACCGCCGACGGTGAGCCACGAAACGGGGCGGACCAACAGGGCGCCGGACACGCTCGCGCCGGGGCCGAAGGCCTGTGTTTGTGGTGCAGCCACCGGGGTCACGAAGTTGGCCGACCCGCGCAGAATGGGCTGCGCACAGGCCGGCTTGGGACAGAGGACCGCGGAGAGCAGCGCGGCCGCAGAGGCGACTACGCTGCATTTGTTCAGGCCGATACGGTGGGCGACCTGCGGCCGAGGGTCATCGTGGCCGAGCATCGTGTCGGTCCAGTCGGACCAAAGGCCGCGGAGCTGAACGCCAAAGTCGAAAAAGAAGTGATTGTGTGGCCCGTGGCCGCTTGTCTACGGTTGTGCGATGGCTGCTGCGATCGACCCCGAGGCTCCGAAGACGACCCTCGCCGAAGACCTGCGCGCGCTCGTTCAGTGCCCGCGCGAACTCTGGCTGATCTACCTCGCGACGTTCTTCGAGTACGTCGGGATCTTCACGTTCTTGCCGACGCTGCCGCTGTGGTTGTCGGGGGACTTTCGGCTGACGGACAAGGAGGCGGGTTGGTGGGCGGCGACGTTCTCGATGCTCGTCTCGCTGTTTGTGTTTCTGGTCGGGTCGATCGCGGACGTCGCGGGCGTGCGCAGGACGCTGCTGGTGTCCTTCTCGCTCGCGGCGCTGACGCGGCTCGCGATGTCCCTCGCGGGCGACCGGACCGCGGCGATCGCGGCGCTCTTGGCCTTTGGCTTCGCGTACGCGACCACGTCGCCTGTGTTGCAGACGGCGGTGCAGCGCGCGTCGAGCAAGCGCACGAGGGCCTTTGCGTTCTCGCTCTGGTACGTGAGCTTCAACGTCAGCGGGGCGCTCTCGGGGCCGATCATCGACGGGACGCGAAAGTACTTTCTCGACCCGACCACGCGGACGATGGTGCCGCGGTCCGTGCACCTTCCGCTGCTCGGCGACCGGATGATGACGGCCAACGCGGCGATCTTGGGCGTGGGCTTTCTCTCCGCTGCGATCGCGGCGCTGGTGGTCTTGCTGTTGCGCAAGGACTTCGAGCACCGCGTCGATCCAGAGGACGGCCCGGCGCCGGTGAAGGCCAAGAGCAACCCGCTCGCGTCGCTGAAAGAGGTCATCGCGCACAAGGCCTTCTGGCGCTTCATGCTGATGCTCGCGCTGCTCAGCCTGGTGCGGATGATGTTTCAGCACATGCACTTCACGTGGCCGAAGTACGTGCTGCGCGAGCGGGGAGAGAACTTTCCGGTCGGGACGCTGTGGTCGCTCAACTCGGTGCTGATCTTGGTGCTCGCGCCGCTAGGGACCGCGCTCACGCGCAACCGAAAGCCCTTCGAAGTGCTGCTCTTCGGAGCGTTTATCTCTTCGCTCAGCCCCTTCGTCTTGACCCTCGGCTCGACGATGCCGTTTCAGCTCGCGATGATCCTGCTGCTCACCGTGGGTGAGGCGCTCTGGTCGCCGCGCCTGTACGAGTACAACGTCTCGATCGCGCCGCGCGGACGCGAGGCGACGTACGTGAGCCTCGCGGCGCTGCCGTACTTCCTCGCGAAGTTTCTGGTGGGCCCCACCTCGGGCTACTTGCTCTCGGCGTATTGCCCCGCGCAGGGGCCGCGCAACCCTGCGGTGCTGTGGGCCATCATCGGACTGACGACGATGCTGGGTCCGATCGGGATCTTCTTCTTGCGGCACACGATTCAGAAGAAGGACGAGCCCGCGACAGCGGGCTGAGTTGCGCTACAGTCGGGGGGATGGCGAGCGTGAAGCGACACTTGAATGGGTGTGCGTTGGCGGCGGGGCTCTTGGCCATCGCGCCGTTGGCGATCGGGCAGAGCGCGGCTCCGGTGGCTCCTCCGACCGCGCCGACCGCGGGGATCGTCGCGACCGTGGTGGGGCTGCGCAACAACAACGGGCTGTTGGACTTCGGGCTGTACGGCTCCAACGGGTGGCTGCAGGACCGCGGGCGACTCGTGCGCTGCAGAGTGCGGATCACCAATCGCACGGCGACGTGCACGCTCAACGCGCCCGCGCCGGGGACCTACGCGCTGGCGTTCGGGCACGACGAGAACAGCAACGGGCGGGTGGACCAGGGGTTTCTGGGGATTCCGCTCGAGGGCTACGGGTTCAGCAATGATGCGCGGCCGGGGCTGAGCGCGCCGGGCTTCGACGCGTGCCGCGTCGTGTACCGCGGCGGCGTGATGAACGTGCGAATGAGCGCGCAGTACTGAGCGACGCGCGCGACGGGGGAGAGGGGGAGCGAGTGAGCGGCCCCCACCCGCGCTTCCGCGCGAGCGAGCGAATGGTGCGCGGCCCCCACCCGCGCTTCCGCGCGCCCCGCCCCCGCGCAAAGCGCAAGGGCGGCGGCTCAGCGACGAGCGAGGTTTCGGTGGAAATTGTGAGGTTGTTCGCGGACGTGCCCTTGCTCTGCAAGGGCCTCGCTGGGACGGCGCGAGGGGGATGAATGCGCTGCGAAGCCAGCGCTGAAGAGTCGGAACGAGCGAAGTCTGCAGTCAATCGTCGTACATCGCGTCGACCACGCGAGCCACGACCCACGCCAGCGAATCGAGCACCGCCTGGTTGCGAAAGCGGATGACTCGCAATCCCTCCTGCGTCAACGCGAGCGTTCGACGGGCGTCCTCTTCGGAGAGAAGGTCGTGGACGTCGCCATCGAGCTCGATCACGAGACGCGCCGTGGGGACGAAGAAGTCCACGATCCATCCTCGAATCACGTGCTGTGTACGCACTCGACACCCCAGAGCGTTTCCGCAGAGCGCACCCCAGAGGCGGTCTTCTGCTGGAGTCATCTCGCGCCGCAATCGTCGCGCACAAACGATCTTCTGCCGATCCGCTCCCACGTGGTGAGCCATGACGCTTCGTCGAGCCATCTCCACAAGACGTAGCGCATTCATCCCCCTCGCGCCGTCCCAGCGAGGCCCTTGCAGAGCAAGGGCACGTCCGCGAACAACCTCACAATTTCCACCGAAACCTC
>JAAFIF010000238.1 GCA_013298625.1 Myxococcales bacterium | reverse complement strand
CGCGACAAAGAGCTGCGCTTGATCGAGAGCACGCTCGATGAGTGCGTGATCGAGAGCACCCACCGCTCGATCGTACTGATGGCGCCGCCGGGCGTCGGAAAATCGCGGGTTCGTCGAGAGTTCGTCGCGCGCGCGCGCGGTCGCGAAGACGTGCGCATCCTCGTGGCGCGCGCCGACGTCGGCACGCAGTCGGTCACGCTCGCGACGCTGGCGGCGTGGATCGAAGACGCGCACGGGCCGTTCGAGCGCGACCCTGCGGCGCGGTGGGAGCGCCTGGCGGCGGGAGTGCGACGCTTGCTCGAGCGCGAGGGCGCGCCGCGCGCCGAGCGAGTGGCTGAGTTTCTCGGCGAAATCGCAGGCGTTCCGTCGATTCACCCGAGCGACAGCTTGCTCGACGCGCGGTCGAATCCGCGAGACATGCGCATGCAGCTGCAGTCTGCGCTCGAGTCGTGGCTGCGCGCGTTGTGCACGCAGACGCCCACGGTGCTCGTCCTCGAAGACCTGCACTTCGTCGACGCCTCGTCGGGCTCGCTGCTCTCCAGCGCGTGGGCGGCGCTCGAAGACTCGCCGCTGCTGCTGTTGATCACGTCGTGGCCCGAAGGCGAGGCGCTGCATCCGGCGCTGTGGTCTCTGAAGAACGCGCAGCTCATCAAGCTCGACCCCCTGGCCAAGCGCGCGTCCGAGCGGCTCGCTCGGCAGCTGCTCGGCGACGAGGCGCCAGCGGCGGTCGTGCAGCGCGTGTGCGAGCTCGCGGCGGGCAACGTGTTCTTGCTCGAAGAGGTCATTCGCCACGTCGGCGCGGACCGATCGCTCGAGCAGCTGCCGTCGAGCGCGATCGCCGTCGTTCAGTCGCGCTTGCAGGCGCTGCCCTCGGACGCGCGCAAAGTGCTGCGCGCGGCGAGCGTGCTCGGCGAGCGCTTCGACGCTGCTGCGTTGAGCGCGCTGAAGACCGCGGACTCTGCGACGCAGGACCACGCGGCGATCCTCGAGCGCCTCCGCCGCGAAGAGTTGGTTCTCTCGCCGACCGACGATCGCAACGCCAAGGGCGAGTGGAGCTTTCGTCACTCGCTCGTGCGACAAGCAGCGTACGAAATGCTCACCGACGCGGACCGCGCAAGCGCGCACCGTGCCGCAGCGCACTGGTTCGCTGGCCGCTCGGACGCAGACGCCGCGCTCGTCGCCGAGCACTACGAGCGCGCAGGCGCGTACGCCGAGGCAGCGCCCTGGCTGCTGCGCGCGATCCGCGAGCGCGAAGACATCGGCGACTACGACGCGGTGCTGCAGCTCGCGCGACGCGCGGATCGACCCGAGACGCCAGCGGACGCGCGCGCCGAGGTCGTGTTCATCCGCGTCTACGCCGACTTGTTCTTCGGTCGACACGCGGAGATCGGGCCGATGCTCGAGCGCCTCGCGAGCGGAGAGTTTCCGACGGGCTCCGCCGGGTGGTCGTCGCTGACCGCGTCGGCGATCGCGATGAAGGTGCACTCGGGCGTCGAGTTCGACGTTCGCGCCGAGCTTCGCGCGCTGCTCGCGAGCGGAATTCGCCAGGCGCCGTCGCTCTCGTCGGTGTTTACGCTCTCGCTGCTCTGCGTCTCGTTGATGCACATCGGGCTGCGCGAGCAGGCCTGGCAGATCGCCGAGCAGCTGCAGCGGCTGACCGAGGCCGAATCGACGCCCATCGGCTGGATCGCGCTGCGCGACTCGTACATCCCTTGGCTGATGGCGGTCGACGACGACCCCGCGGCGCTCGGTCGATACCGGGCTGCAGTGGCCGCTGCCCGCTCGCATTGCAACGTTGTCCGACAGCTCGAAATCATCCCGCCGTTCATCGGGTTCGCCATGGATTTTGGCGCCGAAGACGAGGCTCGTCGGATCGCGAGCGAGTTCGAAGTTCCGCGAGATCAGGCGCATCCGGCGGGAGATTTCGGGCTCATGGGCGAAGCGGCGATTCGAGCGCTGGGATCGCGGCCCGAAGACTGCCGCGACCTGCTCGCGAAGCAGCAAAACCCCGAGTGGAAGCACGTTCACCTGTGGCTCCACAGCTACTGCGAGGCGAGCCCGTCGCTCGCGGCGCCGGACGATCCCGCGCTCGCGCGCGAGGCGGTCGTGAGGCTCGAAGCGCTGCGCGCCGAGTGCGGATCGATGCTCACCCACCGCTGCTCGATCCTCACGCTCATCGCCGAGTGCTCGCTGCGCGCCGGGGACGCGGCGCGGGCGTTGGAGGCGACCGACGAAGTGCTCGCCCGCGGCGACCTGCTGCTGCCCATGATGCGCACGCGGATGCTGCTCGCGCGGGTGCTCTCGCTGCGCGCGCTCGGCCGCGCCGACGACGCGGCGCGCGAGGCAGGGCTGGCGCAGAGCAGGATCACGCTCTTCGCCAACGGTCTCGACGAGGCCGATCGACCGGCGTTTCTC
>JAAFIF010000049.1 GCA_013298625.1 Myxococcales bacterium | reverse complement strand
CGGGCGGCGGCGGTGGTGGCGGCGCGGGCGGAGGCGCGGTCGTCCTGTGCACGGGCGCGACCGTGCGAATCGCTGGACAAATCCGGGTCAACGGCGGCCTCGGCGGCGCAGCGTCGGGGCCTGGCGTCGCGATGACAGGCAGCAACGCATCGGTGACCGGATCGACCGCAGCGGGAGGCGGCGGAGGCGCGGGCGCGTCCGGCGCTGGCGGCGGAGGCGGCGGAGGCGCGGGAGGATCGATCTACATCCAAGCGCCAGCCGTGGCGTTTACAGGGACGCTCGACGCCAACGGCGGCATCGGCGGCTCTGGATTCAGCGTCAACTCGAGCGGTGCCTTTGGTGGCACCGGCCGCATGGGCGGCGGCTCTGGCGGACGCGGCGGCGGCAATGGAATCGGCGGGCGCGGCGGCGACGGCGGGCGTGGTGGCCTGCGCGTCGTGTCGCCCATGTTCAACAACGCTGGGGTCGTGCGCGGAATGCTCCGGCACGACCTCATGTGAAGACAGACGGAGGAGAACGCGTGCTGGACGGACAGTTCACGTTGGGTGTCGAAGAAGAGTTTCAGATCGTTCACCCAGAGACGAAGGAGCTTCGCTCGTACGTCTCGAAGATCCTCGAGGAGCGCGACAAGACCATCTTGCGCGAGCGCGTCCGCGCCGAGATGCACCAGTCCATGGTCGAGACCGGGACGGGCATCTGCAAAGACGTCAACGGCGTGCGCGAAGAGCTCAGCGAGATGCGCACCGAGCTGCACAAGCTCGCGCGCAAAGGCGGGCTCAGCATCATCGCGGCGAGCACGCACCCGATCTCCGACTGGAAGACGCAAGAGATCACCGAGGGCGAGCGCTACGACAAGATCGTCGAGGACCTGCAAGACGTCGCGCGCGCCAACCTCGTGTTCGGCCTGCACGTCCACGTGGGAATCAAAGACAAGAACGTCGCGATGGCCCTGGCCAACCAGGTCCGATACTTCCTCCCGCACTTGCTCGCGATCACGACGAGCTCGCCCTTCTGGCTCGGGCGCATGAGCGGGTTGAAGTCCACGCGGTGTGAGATCTTCAAGCGCTTTCCGCGCACGGGCATCCCGGGCACGTTCGAGTCGTACGGCGCGTTCGAAGACTACGTGAAGCTGCTCGTGCAGACGGGCTGCATCGACAACGCGAAGAAGATCTGGTGGGACGTGCGCGTCCATCCGTTCTTCGACACGGTCGAGGTTCGCATCTGCGACATGCCCACGCACATCGAGCACACGATCGCCGTCGTCGCGCTCATCCAAGCGCTCTTCGCGCAGCTCTACATCCTGTACCGCCGCAACATCGCGTGGCGCACGTACTCGCCGGCGCTCATCGACGAGAACAAATGGCGCGCGATCCGCTACGGCATCGACGGCAAGCTCATCGATTTCGGAAAGCAAGCCGAGGTCCCCGCCCGCGAGCTCATCCACGAGCTCATTGATTTCGTCGACGAAGCCGCGGGCGTGCTCGGCACGCGCAAGTCCATCGACGGAGTGAAAGAGATCCTCCGCGTCGGCACCAGCGCAGACACGCAGGTCGAAGTGTTCAAGCGCTCGGGCGGCAACACCAAGGCCGTCGTCGACTGGCTCATGACCGAGACGATGCGCGGCCTCTGACCGCCGCTCACTCGACGTCGAAGAGCGAGGGCAACACCTCGCCGCTACGACCCTGAATCCAGCGGTGAAACTGCCCGCCGTTGTCCGCGGCTTCTTGGTTCACCAGGATCGTCTGCCCCCCGTAGCGACGCGCGGTCTGCACGAAGCCCGCCGCGGGGTACACCGCCCCCGAGGTTCCTGCGGCCACGAAGAGCAGCTTGTTCGCGTTGCTCATGAACCGCGAGATCTTGTGCAGATCGACGGGGTCGAGCATCTCGCCGAACCACACGATGTGCGGCCGCAGCAGCGACGAGCCGCCCTCGCTCGCGCACCGACCGCAGCCGGGGACCTCGTCGTGCCCGTACACCGTCTCGTCCGCGAACGGCTCGCGATCGCAGCGGCTGCAGCGGGTCTTGAACAAGCTCCCGTGGATCTCGACGACCCGCTTGGAGCCCGCGCGCCCGTGCAGCCCGTCGACGTTTTGCGTGGCCAGCATGAACCGATCGCCGAGCTGCTCTTCGAGCGACGCGAGCGCGTGGTGCCCCGGGTTGGGCGCGACGGACTTCGCCTTCGCGCGGCGCTCCGAATAGAAGCGCCACACCATCGCCGGGTCTTCAGCGAAGCCCTCGGGCGAGGCGACGTCCTCGATGCGATGCTTCTCCCACAGCCCGTCGGCAGACGCGCGAAAGGTGGGGATCCCGCTCTCTGCGCTGACGCCTGCGCCGGTCAACACCAGCAGCGACGTGGACTTGTCGATTCGAATCTTCTCGCTCATGCGCGCTCCGACTGCATGGCATGTAGCAGAGCCCCGAGCGAGCGCTCGAAATCGCGCTCGAAATCCACGCGAATCGCGGCCATCGCAGGCTCGCTCATCGCCTTGGCGGCGCTCGGCGCGGCGTCGGCCATGCCCCACAGTCCCACGAGCAGCGCCCTCGCGTACACGATCGCGCGGGCGCCGTCGCCGCGGCCGAGGCGCGCGAGCCGCTTCTCGACCAGCGCGCCTGTGCGCGTCGTTCGGTCGAGCAATCGATGACGAAACAGCGCCACTTGCTCGGCGGGCGCGCCGTGCTCGAGCACGGTCTCGAGCCGCACGAGCAGCCGCGCCATCAGCTTGCGCAGCACCACGCTGCCGACGATCACCGAGGCGACGCGCTGCGCGCTCCACGCGCCGCTCGGCTCAGCGAGCTCTCGGTCGAGCGCGTCGAACCATCCGTCCAGCTCTTGCTCGAGCACGGCGAGCTCGAGCGCCTCGCGCGTGGGGTAGTAGAGAAAGATCGTCCCCTTCGCGACGCCCGCGCGCTCTGCGACCTCGGCGACCGTCGTGTCGAGCCTTGGCGCGCGTTCGAGCAGCGCGCGCGCGGCCTTCAAGATCGCGTCTCGTCGCTGCTGCTTGTCCTCGTCACGTCGAGCTCGCTGCTTGAGGGCCATGAGAGTCTTGGAACCGTACCTGACCGACAGTCACGCGGCTACGGCCAAGAAAATCACAGCCCTGGTTCGGGCAGAACGAATCGTCTGTAAGCGCCACGGGCGCGGCTCGTTCTGGAGAGCGAAGGACCCACCGCCCCATGCGAATCGCCACGCTCACCCTCGCGCTCTGCTCGCTCGCCTCGCTCTCGACCGCCGCGTGCGGCAGCGCTTCGTACGCGCGCACATCGAGCGCGTATTCACCCTCTCGCGCCGCGATGGCGTCGAGCGGCGCCTCCTCGATGGACTCCGAGAGCGTAGCCGCGATGGACGCGCCCTCGTCCACGCCGGCGTCGTACGCGCCTCGCGCACAGACTCCGAGCCGTCCGACGTCGAGCGCAGCTCCTGCGCGCGCTGCGCACGGAGCGCAGAGCGCGGCATCGGCGGTTCGTCCCAGCGCCTCCGAGGGCTCCGGCGCGTCGGTGCAGCAAGCGCCCGCAAACGTGCTGCTCATCTACAACGCGCAGCTCGTCGCGCAGGTGGACCACGTGCCTGCGGGCATCGATCAAGTGATCGAAGCAGCGACGTCGATCGGCGGGTTTCTCGCGTCGCGCACGGACAGCTCGGTGACGGTGCGCGTTCCGGTGGCGCGCTTTCGCGAGGCGCTGGGGCGCGTCGAAGCGCTCTCGACGGTGACGAGCCGCAACGTGCAAGCAGAGGACGTGACAGAGGCGTTTCACGACCTCGAGGTGAGGCTCACGAACCTTCGAAGCGTACAGACGCGGCTGCAGCAGTTTTTGGCGCGCGCGAGCAGCGTGACCGACGCGCTCGCGGTCGAGCGCGAGCTCGAGCGCGTCGGACAGGCGATCGACGAGATCGAGGGGCGGATGCGCTTTCTGACCAACCGCGCTGCGTTCTCGACGATCACCGTGACGCTCACCGCGCGGCCGCAGCCGAACACGGTGAGCGCCGCGCCGAGCGCGATCCCGTACGCGCCGATCCCCGACACCGCGCTGCCCTTCGAGGTGCTCGAGCAGCTCGGGCTGCCGCGACTGCTCACGACGCGGTGAGCTTCGCTGTAAGCGACGCGACGGACACACGTATTCGAGTTGGACACTGAGCCCGCAAGAGAGAACCACCGCCATGAAGCGCCCCGCACTCCGCACGATCTTCGCCCTCGCCCTCGCCCTCGCTGGCGCGGCGCCCGCGTGCACGCCGTTTCACCTGCGAACGCCCGACGGGTTCGCGCGGATCGCAGACCCTCAGCCCAACTACGACTACCGCGCGTTGAGCGCGTACGGCGTCGTGGTGGCGGTGCGAGCGATTCCCAACCGCGAGCGCGCGTCGATGGCCTTCTGGTCCGAGGCCGTCGACCGCAGGCTTCAGCGCGGCGGGACCTACCGCCCCGCGGGCCAGAGCGACGTCCGCACCGAGCGCGGCCAGAGCGGAAAGAGCTTTCGCTACACCACCGGCGACCCGCAAAGCGGCGGAACGTACTGGGTGACCGTCTTCGTCACGAACGACTGGGTCTACCTCGTCGAAGCCGGCGGCGCGACGACCTCGTTTGCCCGAGCGCAGACCGAGGTCGAGCGCGCGATCCGCAGCTTTCAGGGCGCGTGAGCGCGCGCTGAAGGGGAGAGCATTTTTTCGAGAACCTCTCGCGCCGAGCGCTGTCGCATGGGGCCGGCCTGCAGAATCGACTGCAGCGCCGTGACACCGACGAGAGAGCGAGGCGAACCATGGCAGGCGTGTCGACGGACTCCGGCGCGAAGAGCGGGCGAAAGAGCGTGGATCAGCAGGTCAACATGATCCCCTTCATCGATCTGCTCGTCTCGCTGATCGCGTTCTTGCTGATGACCGCGGTGTGGGTGCAGAGCGGCGCGCTCGCCGCAGAGCAGCCGCGCACCGGGCCGACGGACCCGACCGAGTCGCCGCCGCCTGTCGTCGATCAGCTGCGCGTCGAGCTCGCGGGCGACGTGTTTCGCGTGGGAACCAACGCGGCGAACATCACCCCGATCCCTCGCGGCGCCGGCGAGCTCGACCGCCTCCGCGCCGCGTTGCGCGCGCACCGCACGCAGCTCTCGTCCCGCGAGGTCTGGGTGCAGCCCGACTCGACCGTGCACTTCAACGACGTCGCCCGCGTGATGGACGCCATCTACGAAGTCTGGGGCAACGGCACGTCGGCTCCTTCGGGACAGCTCCCGGTCACCGTCCGCATGCTCTGAGAGCGCGCAACAACCTCGCGCAGCCTCGCGCGCTGCGCTTGAATACCGTCCCATGAGCCAGCAGCCACCGGCGTCGATCTCGTGGGCGCAGACAATCGCGCAGTGCTTCGAGACCGACGCGACCGTCGCGGCGGGAAGCACGGCGCCGGTCCCGCTCGTGGGCGCAGCGACTGCGGTCAGCGCCGCGCCCAAAGAGCGCTACGAGCCCCTGGGCCTGCTCGGCGAAGGCGGAATGGGGCGCGTGTTGTCCGTGAAGGACACGCAGTTCGGCCGGGTCGTCGCGCTCAAAGAGATGACCCTCGGCGAAGCGGACCCAGGGTTTATCCGACGATTTCTGCTGGAGTCGATCGTGACCGCCAACCTCGAGCACCCAGGGGTGGTGCCCGTGTACGAGCGAGGCGTTCGTGACGGCGCGCCGTACTACGTGATGCGAAAGATCGGCGGGCGCTCGCTGTCCGCAGCGATCGAAGAGGCCAAGACCCTCGAGCAGCGACTCGGACTCGTCCCCGCGGTGATCCGCGCGGCGCACGCGCTCGGCTTCGCGCACCGACGCGGCGTCGTTCACCGCGACGTCAAGCCCGACAACATCGTGCTCGGCGAGCACGGCGAGACGATCGTCCTCGACTGGGGCATCGCCAAGCTGCGAGGCCTCGCCGAAGCCAACCCCGACGCCGAGGCGCTCAACAACGTCGCCGCCTCGGGCGCGACCGTCGCCGGCGCCGTGCTCGGAACCCCGTCGTACATGGCCCCCGAGCAAGCCCAAGGACGCGTCGACGACATCGACGCGCGCACCGACGTCTTCGCCCTCGGCGCCGTGCTCTACGAAGTGCTCACCGGCCGGCCGCCGTTTCGCGAGGCCACCGCGATGCTCACGGTGTCCGCCGCCGGGATGCACAAGCTCGAGCCGATCGACGCGATCGCGCCGGCTGTGCCCGCCGCGCTGCGCGCCATCGTCACGCGCGCGCTCTCGGCGAAACCCGAAGACCGCTTCGCCGACGGCGCGGCGCTCGCAGCGCAGCTCGAGGACTTTCAAGCAAAGGCTTGGCTCGGCGACGACTCGGCCGCGTCCCGCTGGTTCGCCCGCGCGATCGCAGCGCTCGGCGTGCTGCTCACGCTCGTGAGCGCGGTCGCTACGTGGAAGACCCTCCCCTCGCTGCGCGAGCTGGGCGGTGGCTCGCTGGTGTTCATTTTCGCAGGAGCCGCAGCGGTGGCCCTCGCCGCGCTCGAGTGGCGCACCAAGGGCAGAGCGCACGTCACCGCGCTCGCCGCCGCGCTCACCGCCGCGTGCGCGCTCGGCGGCGTCGGCAGCGCAGCGAGCGGAATGGTCAACGTGTTTCGCCTGCTCGCGACGGACGCTTCGCTCGCAGACGAGCGGTCGTGGCGCGGGACGATGGCGACCGGCCTCAACGAGTCGCTGGGCAACGCCGCGGGGGCGTGCGCGATGGCCGCCTCGATCGCTGTGCTGCTCGCGATCGTGCACCGCCGCAACGCGCTCTTGTCCCTCGAATCCGCGGCGCGCTGAGCGCTCGCCCCGACGCTCACACCGAAGGGTCGCAGTCTCGGCACGCGCTCGCGGGGTGCTCTGGCTGCACCGTGACGTGCGCGATGCCGTGTCGCTCGCGGACGCGCTCGGCCACCCGCTGCGCGACGGCGACGGCCTCGTGCTCGTGCGCGAGCACCACGTGCACCATGGCTGCGTCGAATCCGTCCGCGATTCTCCAGGCGTGCAGGTCGTGCATCGAGCGCACGCCCTCGGTCTCGCGCACGGTCTTCTCGAGCTCGACGAGCGAGAGCCCGTGCGGGACGCCCTCCATCAACACGTGCCCCGCCTGCCGCAAGAGCTGCACGCTCGCGATCGCGACCAGCGCCGCGATGCCCAGCGAGATCACGGCGTCCGCGCGCATCCAACCAAACGTCAGCACCAGCGCGGCGGCGACGATCGCCCCGACAGAGCCGAGCGCGTCGGACAAGACGTGCGCGAGGGCGGCACGAGTATTGGTGTCGTGCCCGTCGCGTCCGCGGGACAAAATCCAGGCAGAAAGGAGGTTTACGCAGAGCCCGATCGCCGCGATCACGAGCATGGGCCCGGCGACCACCGCGCGCGGCGAGCGCCATCGCTCGAGCGCTTCGTAGACGATCACGACGGCGCCGACCGAGAGCACCAAGGCGTTGATGAGCGCGGCGAGCACCTCGGCGCGGCGATAGCCGAAGGTCCGAAGCGCGCTGCGAGGCTTGCGCGCGACCACCCTCGCCGCGAGCGCGATCGCGAGCGCACCGGTGTCGGCGAGCATGTGACCTGCGTCCGAGAGCAGCGCGAGGCTGTGCGTGAAGTACCCGCCCACCGCCTCGACGACGAGAAACAGCGCCGTGAGCGCCAGCGCCGCCCGCAGCCGCTCGGACGGGACGTCCCGCACGTCGTGCGCGTGGTCGTGCCCCTCGTGCGAGCGCTCACCGTGGGCGCCGTCACGAGCGTGGTCGTGACCGTGCTCGTGAGGATGGTGGTGATCGTGGTGATCGTGCGGGTCGGTCACGCCACGAATGATGCTGTGTTCAGCGGGTCGGTGCTACCTCGCTCGCGCCGAAGCGCGCGGCTCAGCCGGTCTTCATGGCCCACGGAGGCGGGTCAGCCTTGGGCTCGCGCGTGCGGCGCGGCGTCTCGAAGAGCACGTGTTCGATGCGGGCGGCGAGCGCGCGCAGGGTGTCGGGACGCATGGCGCTGACGGCGACGCCGGCCATCGCGCGGGCGAGGCCGTTGGCGACGCCGGGCGGGGCGAGGTCGCTCTTGTTGAAGACCACCAACCGGGGAACCTCGGTGAGCTCGAGCTCTTCGAGCAGCTTTTCGGTGCACTCGATGTGGTCGTCGTAGTGAGCGTCCGAGGCGTCCACGACGTGCAAGAGCAGGTCGGCGTCGGCGGCCTCTTCGAAGGTCGCTCGAAACGCTGCGACGAGGTCCTTGGGCAAATCGCGGATGAAGCCCACGGTGTCCGTCGCGATGACCTCTCGCGACGGCGGCTGGCTCGCGGCGCGCGCGAGGCCCTCTTCGCTGATCGAGTCCTCGTCGCGCTCTTCGCTGTCGGGCTCGCTGTGCGTGACGCGAACAGCGGCGTCGAGCGGGGCGTCGAGCAGCGCGCGCAGATCGAAGCGACGCGAGCGGGGGTCGAGCGTGGCGAAGAGCTTGTCAGCCGCGATCACATCGGCGCCCGTGAGGGCGTTGAGCAGGGTGCTCTTTCCGGCGTTGGTGTAGCCGATGAGGGCGACCGTCGGAACGCCCGCGCGCACGCGCCGCGAGCGACGTTGGCGCCGCTGCAGTCCGAGCTCGCGCAGCTGCCGCTCGAGGTGCGAGATGCGATCGCGCGCGCGGCGGCCAGCGATCTCGAGCTTGGTCTCGCCCGGGCCTCGACCGCCGATGCCGCCGGTGAGGCGAGAGAGCGCGTCGTCCTTCTGGCCGAGCCGCGGGAGCATGTACTTGAGCTGCGCGAGCTCGACCTGGAGCTTTCCGTCGCGGGACTCTGCGCGCTGCGCGAAGATGTCCAAGATGAGCTGCGTGCGGTCGATCACCTTGAGGTCGGTGACGGCGGCGATGCTCGATGCCTGCGCGGGCGTGAGGTCTCGATCGAACACGAGCACCTCGGCGTCGAGCTGCATGGCGCGCAGCAGGACGTCGTCGAGCTTGCCCTTTCCGAGCACGTATCGCGGGTCGATTTGCTCTCGCACCTGCGTGATCTCGTCGGCGACCTCGACGCCCGCCGAGCGAGCGAGCTCGCGCAGCTCGCCCATGGACGTCTCGACGAAGCCAGCGCCGCGCTTGTCCGCGACGTGGATGAGCACCGCGCGACCGTCCTTCGCCACCGCGCGACGGCTGCGACGAACGCGGCTGATCTCGTCCTCGAGCGCGCGCACGAGCGCGAGGCAGTCTTGCTCCTCCAGCATGCGGTGAAAGGGCGCGGGGCCGTGCTCTTCCCAGAGCTTCTTCGCGGGATTTTCGGGGAGGACGTGCGCCCACGCCGCGCGCCCGACAGAGCCGTCGCCCTCGACGAGCAGCGCGCATACGAGGTCGAAGCGCAAGCGATACAGGTCGACCAGGTCGTCTCGCGTGAGGCTCTCGCCGCGCAGGTGCGTGTGCACGAGCCGCACGCCGCGGAGCCTGCCTGCGGCGGCGCGCAAGCGCCCGATGTCGGGGAGAAAGATCTTCGTCGCGTCCCCGACGATCACGGACTCGACGTTGCCGTTGCGCGTGACGAGGACGCCCACCTGCCGACCCGTCGCGCTGGACGCTTCGGCGAGGTTCTTCGCGAGCTCGCTGGACGCGATCTGCTCCGGCGGGATGCGCCGGCGATACAGTCGCTCGAGCGTACGAAGGTCCGATGGAGACAGGCCCGTGGTGTTGCCGTGGATTTCCAGAGGAAATTCCCTCCTAAGGGAGAAGGTAGAGCGACGCGAGCGCGACGCGCAAAGTTGTGACAAGCCTTGTGCCCGAACTGTCACCGACGCAAGGGGCGCAACGGCCGAGCGCGCGGCACGTGCACACACACAAAGGTCACGCTACCGAAGCGCTGCGTGCACGACGTGGTGCGCGGGCGCGTCCCAGCGCGCTTCGACGAAGGTGCTGCCGGCGAGCCGCGCGAGCAACGCGAGCTCCGTCGGCAAGTATGCGCGGCGAACGCTGCGCACCCCGTCGAACACGACGAAAGGGACCCTCGCGACCGCGGACAACACCACGCCGGTCATCGCGGCGAGCGCCGCGCCGCGCGCGAGGTCGATCAGCACGATCCCCTGCGGAGCGCTGCGAATCGCCCCAGCGATCACGCGCAGCACGAGCCCAGGTGGCATGTGGTGCAGCGCCTGCGTACACACGAACAGGTCGACCGAACCGCGCAGCGCTTCGAGCTCGACGGCGCTGCGCACTTCGCACCGAAGCACGTCGGTCGAACCCTCGCGCTCGCACGCCAGCGCGCCTTGCTCGACGTAGGTGCGCTCGATGTCCGTGGCGACCAGCGACCATCCGTTGCGCCGCGCGACGCCCTCGCGCGCGAGGTACCGAAAGAACCCCGCGGAGCCTGCGGCGAGATCCATCAGCGAATTCACAGATGTTCTGTGCGTTGCTCGCTCGATCGCCCTCGCCCACGCGGCGTAGCTGCCGATCTCGACGTTGACCCGGTCGAGCGTGCGCATCTCGAGGCGTCGCATCCACGCAGGGACCCACGGCTGGTCCATGATCTCGCCGCGCTGCGTGCGCACGACGGCGTCGATCGCAGCCGCCGCGCGCAGCGAGGGATCGCGCAGGCACGAGCGTCGGTGCTCGCGCAGGAGCTCCAGCGCGAGCGCGTCCACGGCGTCGCCTCGCGCGAGCGATCGCTGCGCGACCATGCTGGAGATCCGCTCGCCGATCGCGTCCACGCGCGCGCGGTGCTCCCACAAGAACGCGTCGAGCGCTGCCTCGCGCGCGCTGTCGAGCGCGACAGAACCTGGAGCGACGACGCGCATCGGGACGCGGCGAGTGACATCGAAGAGACGCATGCGAGAAGTCTCTCGCACGTCCCTTGGCAGTTCACGATCGCGGTGCTACGAAGACATCAGAACCGCAATGGGCGTCATCCGTCGAAGCGGCTTCGTCGCCACGAGCTACGTCGCTCGTAGCGTGCACGGGGATCACAACGTGCGCCGCTCGCTGAGCGTGCGCGTGGGTGCGATCGTCGTTCGAAGCGCTGCTCTCGGTGGCCCACGCCCAACGCGGCCCGTGCTGACGCGGAGGTCCTCACTCCCCGCAATGGTGCGGTGCGCGCGCTCGCGAGAGCGCTCGTACGTCGGCGCGTGTTTACCAGTGGGTCGTCGCAGCGCTTCTGCTGCGCGGCAAGCCCCGTCCAACAGAAGGCCCGGAAACGTGGGCCGGTCATCGAGCCGGTGTCCCTCGGGCTGCGGCATCGCCGCGGGAGGAATGTGAAAGCAATGAATTCCAGTTCCAAACGTCTCCTGACCGGAGGCACCTCGCGGTGAATCTGCGGTCGTCTCGCGAAGCTCGCGCTCTCCGCTCGCCCCACCCGTGGTCGGCGTAACTCGCGCGAGAAACACCCGCAGCGCCCAAACGCTCGGCTAGAGACGACCCGGACGACCCAACGGGAAGAGAGGCTGACGGTGACAACGCCGTCAGCCTCTCGTTATTTCTCCCCTCGGCCATCGGCGCGACAGCCCTCGCCGCAGCTCGCAGGTATCCGCTTCGGCGAAATCCGCGATAGAAGCCCTGGTTCTCCACCGTGAAACGCCCCCCTGCCCCGCGCGCTACCCCAAGCAAACCAGCAGCGCCGAGCGAGCTCGTCTACGGACTGCGCGCGGTCGACGCCGCGCTCGCCATGCGCCCGACGGCCGCGATCGAGCTCTCGTTCGACTCGCACGCCGAGCGCGAAGTCGCGCCGGTCCTCGAGCGCGCAGAGCGCCTGGGGATCGCAGTCGTCGCGTGCTCGGAGCAAGAGCTCCGCTCGAAAACACGCACACACAATCATGAAGGCCTCGCGCTCGCGACGCAGCCCCGACGGTGGACGCCGCCCAAAGAGCTCGCCGCGCTGCTCGCCGACGGCCGCGGCGCCGCGGTGGCGCTCGACCGCGTGCGCAACGCGTACAACATCGGCGCGATCCTGCGCAGCGCGGCGTTCTTCGGGCTCGACGCCGCGCTCTTCGGCTCGCGCGCGCCCGACCCAGATTTGCCCGAAGACGCGGTGCGCGTGGCCGAAGGAGGCGCCGAGCACCTCGCGCTCTCGCGCACGACGGACCTGGCCGACACGCTGAGCCGCCTGCGAGCGAGCGGCGTGCAAGTGGTGGCCGCGGAGTCCGACGGCGCCGAGAGCGCGGCGGGCTTCACCTTCGCGCCGCGCGCCGTGCTCGTGCTCGGCCACGAGCGCGAGGGCATCAGCGAGCGCGTCCGCGCTCAGTGCGACGCCGTCGTCGCCATCCGCGGAACGGGCGCGATCGAGTCCCTCAACGTCGCTATCGCCGCGAGCTTGATGATCAGCGAGCTGGTGCGCGGCCGGCCCGCGCTGAGTCGCCCTCGCTCGATCGCTCGGCCGCCATCGCCGGGGCCGACTGCGCCTCCGACGAAGCAGCCTCACGCGCGCCCGCACCGGCGCTGACCGCCACCCGAACGCCCGTGGACGACGGCTTGCGCACGACAGGCCGCGGCGCGATCGCCGCGCGCAGCGAGAGCGACGGCCACGCGAGCGTCACGCCCACAGCCACCATGATCACCGACGAGATGAGCACGGCCAGCGGCGATCCGTAGCGCTCGGACACGTGAAACGACAGCAGCGTCGCGACGCCGAGCACCGTCGCAAGCGTCGTGCGAACGCGGTCCCACCGACGAGCGTGCGCTTCGAGCCGCGCGAGGCGCTCTTCGTCCGTGAGCGAGTCGGTCGCAGCGCGCTTTCGAGCGTCGGCTTCGAGCGACGCGATGCGCGCGTACGCGGCGGCGATCTCGTCGCGGTAGGCGGGGCCTGCGCGTTCGTTCATTGGGGCCGATGGTAGCAAACGAGCGCGGCCGGGCGAGCCTTCGTCGCGCGGAGGGTCGAAGGCGCGAGCGCGAAATCAACGGTAAAGAGCGACGGTTCGCCTGCGAAAATTGCGGCGTTCGACGAATTTGAACAGGGGCCGTCCGCCGCGGCGGGCGGGGGTATACTCATCGCTTCGATGACTGCGGACCAACGCACGACCACCATCGTCATGAGCATCGCGAGCTCGGACACCTCGGGCGCCGAGGGCGTGCAAGCGGACCTGCGCGCGTTCGCCGCGGCGGGCGTCCACGGAAGCTGCGCGCTCTCGCTGCTCAGCGCGCAAGGGACGCGAGGGGTTCGCAAGGTCTCTCCGCTGCCGCCCGACCTCGTGCGCGCGCAGATCGAGACCGTGCTCGAAGACCTGCAGCCCCGCGCGATCAAGACGGGCGCGCTCGGCAACGCGACCACCGTCGAGATCGTCGCCGACGTCCTTCGCGAGAAAAAAGACCTGGTGCTCGTGGTCGACCCCGTGGTGAACCCCACGCGTGGACGAGCGCTGCTCGACGACTCGGGGCTGGCGACGTTGGCGAGAGAGCTCATTCCGCTGGCCACGTTGGTGACGCCCAACCGCGACGAGACCTCGCGGCTCGCGGGCCGCGCGCGCGGGCTCGAAGACGCGCGACGCGCCTGTCGAACGCTCGTCGACATGGGCGCCAAGGCCGTGCTCATCAAGGGCGGACACTTCACGGGCAACGACGCCGTCGACCTGTTCTACGACGGCAAGGACTACTGCGAGCTGCGCGCGCCGCGCCGCGACCTGCCGACGATGCTGGGCCTCGGATGCACGCTGAGCGCGCTGGTGACGGCGTTTCTGGCGAAGGGCGAGCCGCTGCTCGACGCGGTTCGCCGCGCGCACGCGGTGCTGCAGCGGTCGCTCGACGCTCCGCGCGTGCTCGGGGCGGGCGTGTGCACGGTCGGCGACCTCGACGACGCGGTCGCGCGCGCGATCCCCACGGTCGCAGCGCTGCGGAGCCCGACGCTCTCGCCGGCGCCAGCGCTGGTGGCAGCGCCGGGCGACGAGCAGCCCACCGCGTAGCTCAGCTCCCCTCGGGGTAGCGCATGCAGGGCGGCACCGCAGAGCCGCGCGCGACGAACATCAACGTCCCCACGTCGGCCGACGCGATGCCGGTCGCGAGCGGGACGCGGTGCACCGTCGTGTAGTCGGGCAGCGGGCGCATCATCGGAACGCCCGCGTCCGGGTCGGGCGTCACCGTCGGATGACCAATGAAAATGAAGGCAGACTCGCCCCACACCGTCGCGGTCAACGGCGTCGCCCACTGGTCGATCGGAATGCCCGACACCGGCGTCACCAACGTCACGCGCCCATCGTCAGGGTTGTCCACGAACATGAGCTGGTAGGCGCCCTCGGCGAAGCCGATGAGCACCAGCGAGCGGTTGTTGGTCGTGCGCACGGGCGCGGCCCCGAGCTGCGCGACGATGCGCGGCCCCGAGCAGGTCGGGGGCACGCCCTGCATCACCGTCGGCGGACGGCAGAACCCGTCCGATCGATCGCCCATCGCGAAGCGAAGGGGCTGCGTCGCGACCGGCGCCTGCCCCGCCACCGTGTACTTCACGAGGTACGTCGACAGCTCGGAGTCGTCCGTCGCGTAGAGAAACAGATCGTCGCCGCCGACGTCGCCCTCGTCGCGAAGGACGAAGCCCATGCCCGAGAACTTGGTGATCGGCGTGGTGTTTCCCCGCTCGATTCCGATCGACTCGCACGCGCTCAGCGGGTTGGCGCCGCTCTGGATGCGCACGCGCCCCGCGCGCTGATCGCCGAGCGACAAGATGATCTCTCCGCGGCGATTGACGGCCATCCCGGCCACCGAGCCGGCCATCGGACACGTCGCCGCGCCGATGCGCTCGACCCCGAAGTTGTTCGGGTTGAGCCGAAAGATGTCTCCGTCGGGCTTAGCGACGTAGATGGGCGGATCGCCCGCTTGGGGGCATCCCACGGGGCGCCAGTTGGGATTCTGAGCGCCGACCAGAGGACGACCGCTGCAAGACGCTCCAGCGGCGATGGCGACGCCCAGGCCAGCGAGCACGACGAGGCCGTGCAGAATCGAAGCACGCATGGGCAGGGACGTTACCTCAACCCGCCCGCGGACTGCTCGGCGTTAAACCACTGCCGCGACGGGGATCGTAGTCTTCCCGGTGCGCGGCAGTGGTTTGACTTGATTTCAACCGCGCTGACCCGCTCCGGTCATCTTCGATGCCCGTCGCGGGCGCGGTTTAGTTCACCACGCGCTTGGCAAACGACAGCTCTTCGTACCCCGGCTGGCGGGTGACCGAAATGGTCTCGCCCGGGGCGAACTCGCCCGCGAGGATCTTCTGCGCGAGCGGGTTCTCGAGCACCTGCTGGATCGCGCGCTTGAGGGGACGGGCGCCGTACTGCGGATCCCAGCCGATTTCGCCGAGAAAATCCTTGGCGCTGTCGTCGACCACCACGCCGAGCTCGCGGCGCTCGAGCCTGCGCGCGAAGCGCTGCAGCTGGATGTCCACGATGCTGCGCAGGTCGCGCTTGTCCAAGCGATGAAAGATGATCTTCTCGTCCAGACGGTTGAGAAACTCCGGTCGAAACGCGCGCGCGAGGTCGTTGAGCACGAGCTTTCGCATCTCGCCCTCGTCCGTGATGTTCATGATGTGCTGGCTGCCGATGTTGCTCGTGAGGATCAACACGGTGTTCTTGAAGTCCACGACGCGGCCCTGACCGTCGGTGAGCCTGCCGTCGTCGAGCACTTGAAGAAGCACGTTCCAGACGTCGGGGTGCGCCTTCTCGACCTCGTCGAAGAGGACGACCGAGTACGGGCGGCGACGCACCGCCTCGGTGAGCTGCCCGCCCTCGTCGAAGCCCACGTAGCCCGGAGGCGCGCCGATCAGCCGCGCCACCGAGTGCTTCTCCATGTACTCGCTCATGTCCACGCGGACGATGTTCTTCTCGTCGTCGAAGAGAAACTCCGCCAGCGCCCGCGCGAGCTCGGTCTTGCCCACGCCCGTCGGCCCCAAGAACAGAAACGAACCGATCGGCTTGTTCTCGTCGCCCAACCCCGCGCGCGAGCGGCGCACGGCGTTGGACACGGCGATGACCGCTTCTTTCTGCCCGACGACGCGACCGGCCAGCACGCCCTCCATGCGCAACAGCTTCTGCTGCTCGCCCTCGAGCATCTTGGACACGGGAATGCCGGTCCATTTGGCGACGATCTCGGCGATCGCCTCGGAGGTCACTTCCTCTTTGAGAAAGCTCTTTCCCGAGCGCTGCGCCTTGTGGATCTCTTCTTGCGCAGCGGCGAGCTGTCGCGCGAGCTCGGGGAGCATCCCGTACTTCACCTCCGCGGCTTTGCCGAGGTCGCCGCCGCGCGTGTAGCGCTCCTCTTCGATGCGCGCCTTCTCGATGCGCTCTTTGACCTCGCGCACCTTGCCGATCACTTCTTTCTCGCGCAGCCACTGGGCCTTCATCGCGTCGGCCTCCGCGCGCAGCTCGGCCAGCTCTCGGTTGACCTCGTCGAGCCGGATCTTCGACGCGCGGTCCTCTTCTTTGGTCAACGCTTGCCGCTCGATCTCGAGCTGCGTGACCTTGCGAACCACCGCGTCGATCTCGATCGGCATCGAGTCGATCTCCATGCGCAGCTTCGATGCCGCCTCGTCCATCAGGTCGATCGCCTTGTCCGGCAAGAACCGGTCAGCGATGTACCGATGCGAGAGCGTCGCGGCCGCGACGAGCGCGCTGTCCTGAATGCGAATACCGTGGTGGACCTCGTAGCGCTCCTTCAGCCCGCGCAGGATCGCGATGGTGTCTTCGACCGTGGGCTGGCCCACGAACACCGTCTGAAACCGCCGCTCGAGCGCCGCGTCCTTCTCGATGTGCTTGCGGTGCTCATCGAGCGTCGTCGCGCCGATGCAGTGCAGCTCGCCGCGCGCGAGCGCCGGCTTGATCATGTTGGCCGCGTCCATCGCGCCGTCTGCTTTTCCTGCGCCGACCAGCGTGTGCAGCTCGTCGATGAACAAGATCACGTCGCCCGAGGTCGCGACCTCTTGCAGCACGGCCTTCAAGCGCTCCTCGAACTCGCCGCGGTACTTCGCGCCCGCCACCAGCGAGCCCATGTCCAGCGCGACGATGCGCTTGTCTTTGAGCGACTCGGGCACGTCTCCGCGCGCCACCCGCTGCGCGATCCCCTCGACGATCGCCGTCTTGCCGACGCCCGGCTCGCCGATCAGCACCGGGTTGTTCTTCGTGCGGCGCGAGAGCACCTGCATCACGCGGCGGATCTCGTCGTCGCGACCCACGACGGGGTCGAGCTTTCCCTTGCGCGCAGCGGCTGTGAGATCACGGCCGTACTTCTCGAGCGCCTGAAACGTCCCCTCGGGGTCCTGCGTCGTGACGCGCTGCGAGCCGCGCACTTCTTTGAGCGCCGCGACGATCTTCGCCCGGTCCAAGCCGACCTTCTTGAATACCTGTGCGACCTCGCGATCTTCGATCATCGCGAGCAGAAAGTGCTCGGCCGACGTGTACTCGTCCTTGAGCGTCTTCGCCTCGTCTTCGGCCTTGGTCATCACGTCGCGCATGCGACGGCCGAGCACAGGCTCGCTGCCGCCCTGCACCCTCGCCAGCGACGAGAGCAGCCGCTCGCACTCTTGCAGCATCGCGCCCGCGTCGGCGCCGGCCTTCTGAACGAGCGCAGGGACCACGCCGCCGTCCTGCACGAGCAGCGCGCGCAGCGCGTGCTCGGGTTGAATCTCGGGGTTGCCGCGACGACCAGCGTCGGTCTGCGCCTCGGTGAGCGCCTCGCGGGATTTGTTCGTGAGCTTGTCGGTGCGCATCAGAGGTGATCTCCTGAAAAAAGAGGGGGGTAACCTCGCGTCGATCGCGACGGCCGTGGCTGGCGCAAACGCGCGGTCGCGACGAGCCCGCTTTGGTCCAGCGCGTGGCGCTTTCAGGACGACGGTGAGCTCAGCGCGAGTCTCGTGACTGTGTTTAGACCTTCGGTGGGGTTCTCGAAGGCGCCCGCGAACCTAAACACATCGAGTGAGAGTGCAATGGGGATGCCGAGCTCAGCCCTCTTCGACGTGCGCCTCCAGCCAGAACGCTGCGCGTTGGCTCTCGGCGAGGGCGCCGTCGACGAAGACCCAGTACGTTCCGGGGTCGAGCACCTCTTCGAGCGACACCTGCGAGGCGGTCGAGTCTTCGCAACGAAGCTCCGACGTCCCGTCGTAGCACTGACGCCGAAGGTGCAGAACTGGCGCGTACACGGGGTCGCCATCCGCGGTTCGCCCGGCGTTTGTGCGCAAAGACAGCGCCACGCGCGAGCGCCGCCCGAGGACGAGCTGGTAGACCCGCTCGGGGCCGTCGTCGTCCCCTGAGCAGCTCGCGCTGAACACGCTGCGACCGGTCAACACCCCGCGGACCGTGCGGTTGTGCACGAGCGTCGGGGCGCCGAGGCACGCGCGCTCGATCGGCGCCGAGGGACGATGTTCGACCGTCAGCGAGTACGGCGCGAACTCGCCGCGATCGGCGCTCTCGACGACGAGATAGTGCGCGCCGGCGTCGAGGACGCGCTCGAGGCGATCGCGTTGCGCGCACAGCGCCGGGTCCGCAGGGCCGTCGCAGCGATCGACCCAGAACATCCTGGGATTGCGAAGGTCGCCCTCGACCTGCGCGCGAACGAGCGATCGCTCGCGCAGCTCGACGCGAATCACTTGATCGAGGCCTCCTTCGCGATCGCCCTCGCCGCAGGGCGCTCGCACGTCGTCGCTCGAGGTGAGCGTGCTCGCCTGAAGCGCGCCCGAAGCAGGCAGCGCGAGCGCGCTGGCGCAGGTGTCCCCAGGCGCGGGCGCGCCAGGCACGAAGACCTCCGCCCGCAGCCGATGCGGCGAGGTCGCGCTGATCGACGGCGCGCTCACCACGAAGTGCCATACGCCCGCGTCGAGCGCGCGATTGATGGTCACCGGAGTTCTCAGCACGCCCGGACGAGCGCAGGCCATGGGCGCCGCTCGCTCGTCGCACGACCTGCGCAGCGTGAGCGCCGACGAATCGCCCCCGTCGAGCTCGACCTGCACGCGCGCGGGGGCGTCGAGCGCGAGTCGATACACACGATCGGGCCCCGCCGCGTCGGCGCACGGAGCGTCGAAGCGATCGACCAGCCCGGCTGTCGATCCCTCGACCAGGACGCCCGGCCGCAGCTCCGTCGCAGCAGAGCACACCTCTGCGGCGCTCGGCGGCTCTCGCGCGTCGAGCTCGAGCGAGAACTCGCCAGACTGCGTCGTCTTCGAGTCGACCACGACGTAGAGCGGCCCCGGCTCGACGATCGCCGAGGCGACGGCGTCGTCGCTCGACTCGGGGTCGTGCGCGGCGCACGCGCGCTCGGGACCGAGCTCGCCGCAGCGACGTCGAAGCGAGACCATCACGTCCCACGCCGCGCGAGCGCGGGCGCGGACGAGCATCCTGCGAGCGAGATCGACGCGGTAGACGAGCTCGGGCGCGCCGTCGGCGTCGGACGCTGCGCACGCGCTGTCGAGCAACGATTGGCCGCGGCGCGTGTCGGCGACGACGGTGGTCATCGGCGCGAGCTGCAGCGGCGCGACGCACGTCCCGTCTGCTGCGGCGCGCGAGGCGACGGCGGGCGCGTTGCTCGAGGCGCTCCAGGTCGAGAGCGCCCAGCTGCCCGAGCCCTGCTCAGCGCGCAGCGTGGCGCGGTACGCTGCGGGGCGAGGCGCGCAGAAGCGGACGAACGCCGCGCTGTCGCCGTTTGCGCGGGCGACGGAGGCGCGCGACGGGTCCGTCAGCGAGAGCGAGAGCGCGCGCAACGAGTCGACGCCAAACGCCGCGATCGTGTAGCAGCGGGCCTCGAGCGCGAGCTCGATCGTGTGGCTGGCTCCTTCGGCGAGCGCACCTTCGTGCACGCGACCGAGCCGCACGACGCCGTGGCTCTCGAGCGCGTTGTGCGCCGCCGTCAGCCGCGAGAGCGGCGATGCAGCGCCGCTCGTGCACGACGCAGCCGCCAGCAGGAGCAGAGGGATCGAGGTCGCGTCGCGGAGCTTCACCAGGGGGGCGCGCTCAGCGTACGCCGAAAGCACGCGCGGTGGGCGCCGGTGATCCGTGCGCCGCGGACTCGCGACCGATCACCGCAGCGCGGGGGCCGTTCGTCCCGGCGCCGCTCGCGCTCGAGCGGCGATGCGGTCAACCCTGTTCGCTCGTGACACACCGAAGCACGCCCGAGCTCGCGCTGGACGAGCCGTTTCGCACGACGCTGCGCCGCACGCACATGCCCCGCGCGATGCGCGAGCCCCCTGCGCTCGACCCTCGCCCGCCGACCGGCGTGCGCGCGAGGCACGCGCTGCTCATCAACCCGTTCTACGCGAAGGACCCGCACGCGAGCTTCGGAAAGCACGCGCTCACCCCCACCCTCGCGCTCAGCTCGGTCGCCGCTGCGACGCCGCCGGACTGGAGCGTCGCCCTGTTCGACGAGAACTTGCTCATGGGCGCCGCCCCCGCGGACGAGACGCCCGAGGTGGTCGGGATCACCGTGCACTTGACCTTCGCGAAGCGAGCGTTTGCGCTGGCGAAGTACTATCGCGAGCGCGGCGCCAAGGTGATCCTCGGCGGCCTGCACGTGCAGTCTTGCCCCGACGAGTGCGCGCCTCACGCCGACGCGCTGGCGATCGGCGACGGCGTCGCGATCTGGGCGAAGATCCTCGACGACGTAGCGCGCGGGCAGCTCGCCCCGCGCTACGAAGCGCAGTTCGACTCGAGCTACGCGGCAGACCCTGCGCCGAGGCGAGACCTGCTCGCGCGCGAGTCGTACCTCACGACCAGCTCGCTCAACGCCACGCGCGGGTGCCACAACCGCTGCGGGTTCTGCTACCTCGCGACGGACGGGCTTCGCATGCCGTACCGCGTGCGGCCGCCCGCGCAGATCGCACACGAAATCAAGAGCAACGGCGCGCCCTACGCGGTGTTCACGGACAACAACCTCGGGTCGAACCGCGCGTACCTGCGCGCGCTCTGCGAGGCGCTCGAGCCGTTGAAGATCATCTGGAGCGCCGCGGTCACGATCGACGTGACGGACGACCCGTCGCTCGTGCGGGCGATGGCCATCTCTGGCTGCACCGGCGTGTTCGTGGGCTTCGAGTCGCTGACCGATCAAAACCTCGCGGACGCGCGCAAGAAGACCCCCCTCAGCGACGACTACGCCCGCCGCGTACGCGTCCTTCACGCGCACGGAATCCAAGTGAACGGCAGCTTCGTCGTCGGCTTCGACCACGACACGCGCGAGAGCTTCGCGCGCCTCGCGCAGTGGGTGATCGACGCGCGCCTCGAGAGCACGACGTTTCACATCCTCACGCCCTACCCAGGCACGCCGTTGTTCGCGCAGCTGCAGAGCGAGGGCAGGATCTTGCACAGAGATTGGTCCCTCTACGACACGGCGCACTGCGTGTTTCGCCCGAAGAACATGAGCCCCGAAGAGCTCGAGCACGGCTACGGCTGGCTCTATCAGCGCGTGTACGCGCCGGACGCGGTGTGGGCGCGCAGGCCCGAAGACCCGCGCGCTGTCCCTGCCTACCTGGCGATGAGCCTGCTCTACAAAAAGAGCAACGCCGTCTGGCGTCACTTGATCGAGCGGGGCTGGGTGCGCCGCGCGTGGGCGCCGCTCGTCGAGCTGACGCGCTGGCGGCACGAGCGGTTTCGCAGAGAGCTGATCGAGCGCAGCACGGACGACCCGTTTTGCGCGCGCGCCGAGCAGCCGCTGCCTGGATTCGTGCGCGCGTCCAGCGTTGTGCCGGCCGGCGTGTGAGCGCTGCGGTGTACGCTCTCGACGGTGATGGACGAGAGGCTCGAGGCGCTGCGCGCGCAGATCGACGAGGCCGACGCGCTGCTCGTGCGCGCGCTCGCCGCGCGATGGAGGGCGGTCCTCGCGATCGCCGAGCACAAGCGAGAGCGCAGGCTCGACCGCTTCGACCCGGCGAGAGAGCTCCTCGTGCGCGAGCGCTGGCGCGCTGAAGGGCGCGCGCTGGGGTTGCCCGAAGCGCTCGTCGACGCCGTGTTCGACGCGGTGATCGAGCGCTCGCGCGCCGAGGTCACCGCCCGCTGACGAGCCCCGCCACCACAGTCGCCGCCGGAAGCAACGAGACCCACGTGACCAGCGCCGAGACCAGCGCGATCCCGATGGCGCCCCACACCCGTCGCGCGATCGGCTCGCGCTTGGGCCAGTGCGTGTTGAGCACCGCGAGCTTCACCGTGCGCTCGGGGGCCTCGCGAAAGCCTCCCTCGCCCGCGCTCGAGAGCGCTTCGCGGCGCTCGATCAACACCCAGCCGCGACGCGACCTCTCGGCCCGAAGGTCGTCCGCGATCGAGTCAGGGATTTCGCAGTCGAAATAGCGCTGCCCGTCAGCCACCAGCACGATGGAGCCTCCCTCGAGCGCGAGCTCGGCTTCGATCCATCCCTCGGACACGACGCCGTCGAACACCTCGCGGACGGTGGCGACGCGGCCGGGCTTCCACGCGCCCTTGTTGCTCGCCGCGGGCCAGAGCGAGAGCGGGAGCAGCCCCCCGGCGCGCGCGGCGACCGCGATCATCCCGACGGCGCGCGCGATCCCGACGCCGCCCTGCCCGTACGCCCACACGCCGACGCCGAGCTGCCCGATGACGAACACGCCGCGCGCGAGCTGTCCGATGGCCACGACGCCGGTCGCCATTTGCCCGATCGCGATCACGCCGCGCGAGACCTGCCCGAGCGCGATCACGCCCTCAGCTTCGGCGCCGATCGCGATGAACCCGCGCGCCTGCGCGCCGACCGAGAAGAACTGCATGGACCCTTCGAAGTATAACCCGCGCCCCATGCCAACGGACCCGAGGCTCGCGAAGCTCAGGCAGATCATCGCCCGCAAGTGCAACCTCGTCGCGTTT
Organism: Myxococcales bacterium; assembly: GCA_013298625.1. GTDB lineage: Bacteria > Myxococcota_A > Polyangia > Polyangiales. The sequence goes on along the minus strand of JAAFIF010000049.1, from coordinate 43,411 downwards.
CGCGAGGGAGAAGCCATGGCGCCCCACGCGCTGCTCGCGCGGCAGGACGAAGACGAGCTCGTCGTCGCCGTTCCGGCGCCGCACTTCGAGGTGGCGCCCACGGTGAGCTTGTACGTCGAGACCCTCGAGTGGTCCTGCGACTGCGGCGGAGAGCTCGACCCCTGCGCGCACGTCGCCGCGGCGATCGTGGCGGTCACCAGCGAGCGCCCTGCGAGCGCGCCGATCGCCTCGCTCGCCAGCAAACAAGCCTCGCTCGCGTACCGCTTCGTGATCGAGAAGCAGAAGCTCTTACTGAAGCGATTTCTGCTGCTTCCGGGCGGGCACGAGCGCGAGGTCGCCTCGCTCGCGCACGCGGCGACCGAGCTCGACGGCTGCACGCTCTCGGCAGACGACGACGATCGCATGATCGATCGTCAGCTCTCGATCCAGAGCTTCGACGCGATGGACGAAGCCGCGCTGAGCGCGCTGTTCGAGCGCATGGCGCGCGTGAAGACGGTCACCGTCGAAGGACAAAGCGCGCAGTGCGACCCCGAGCCGCTCGCGCTCGAGGCCAAGCTCACCGCGCGCGAGCGAGGGTTTTTGCTGGTGATTCAGCGGCCGGCCGGCGCGCTCGGGGTGTATGCGCCGGGCGTCGTCCGCGTCGAAGGGCGCCTTCACCCGCTGCGGGGCGCGAAGCTCGTCGGGCGCGCGGCCGAGCGAGCGCCCATCGAGCGCGCGTTCGACGCGAGGGACACGGCCGAGCTCGTCGCCAAGGTGCTCCCCGAGATCGAGCCCTTCGTTCGCTGGAAGCACCGGGCCAAAGAGCTCCCCAACTTGAAAACCGGTGTCTCGCCCGGCGTGATGTTCGAGATCGACCACGCCCATCGCGCGCTCACCGTGCGTCCCTGGGTCGTCTACGGAGACCCGCCGATGGCGCGCGTCGAAGCGGGCAGGCTCGTGTGGATGCGGGGCGATGTTCCGGCGCGCAACGAAGCGGCGGAGGTGGACCTCGGGCACAAGCTGCGCGACGAGCTCGGGCTCATCGCGGGCAGAGCCGTGACGTACGAGGGCGAAGACGCGGGGCGCTTTCTCAAGAACATGCGCGCGTTCGACCAGAAGGTGAGCGGCGCGGCCGACCGCATCGAGCGAAGAAAGCTCGTCCCCAGCCTCTCGGTCGACGGCGCGCAGATCGACCTGTCGTTCGTCGTCGAAGAGCAGGGCCGCGCCGAGGACGGACCGCCGCGCAGGGCCTCTGGCGAGAGCGTCCTGCGCGCGTACGAGTCCGGGCTCGACCTCGTGGCGCTCGAGGGCGGCGGCTTCGCGCCGTTGCCGCGCGAGTGGCTCACGAAGAACGCCTCGCTCGTGATGCAGCTGCTCGCCGCGCGCGATCGAGACACCGGCGAGACCTCGACTGCGGCGGCCGCCGCGGTGCTTCAGCTCTGCGAGCGGCTCGAGGCCCCAGCCCCGCCGTCGTTCGCGAAGCTCAGGCCGCTGCTCGACGGGATGGACTCGATTCCAGCAGCGAAACTGCCGGCGGATCTCGTCGCGACGCTGCGCCCGTACCAGCAGCGCGGCGTCGACTGGCTGCAGTTTCTTCGGCGCGCCTCGCTCGGCGCCGTCCTCGCCGACGACATGGGCCTCGGAAAGACCCTCCAGTGCATCGCCGCGCTTCGCTCATTGGCCGAGCGCGCCGCGGACCAAGAGGCCGGCGCGATGGGCACGCTCGTCGTGTGCCCGCGCTCGGTCCTGCACAACTGGGTCGACGAGTGCGCGCGCTTTCGCCCCTCGCTGAAGGTGCGGATCTACCACGGCGAGTCGCGCGAGCTCGACCCGAGCGCGGACGTGCTGGTGACCACCTACGCGATCTTGCGCCTCGACGCGGCGGAGCTCGCGCAGAAGCGCTGGGACGCGGTCGTGCTCGACGAGGCGCAGAACATCAAGAACCCCGACTCGCAGTCCGCGCGCGCGGCGTTCAACTTGAAATCACGCACACGAATCGCGCTCTCGGGGACGCCCATCGAGAACAAGCTCGACGAGCTGTGGTCGCTGATGCACTTCGCCAACCCCGGGCTGCTCGGGGGCCGCTCGACCTTCGATGACCGCGTGACGAAGGCCATCCAAGACGGCAGCAACAGCGCCCTCGTCGCGCTGCGAGAGCGCATCCGTCCCTTCGTCTTGCGGCGGAGAAAGAGCGAGGTGCTGAAGGACCTTCCCGCGCGCACCGACGTGGTGATGCACTGCGAGCTCGACGCGCACGAGCGCAACGTCTACGACGCGGTGAAGATGGCCTCGCTCTCGGGGGTGGTGAAGTCCCTTCGCGAGGGCGGGGACGTGATGGCGGCGCTCGAACTGCTGCTGCGATTGAGGCAGGCGAGCTGCCACGCGGGGCTCGTTCCGGGGCAGCGAGAGCCGGGGGAGTCGTCGAAGGTGACGGCGCTGTGCGACGCGCTCGAAGAGGCGGTGGGCGCCGGGCACAAGGCGCTGGTGTTCTCGCAGTGGACGAGCCTGCTCGACCGCGTCGAACCCGCGCTCGCCGAGCGCTCGATCGCGTTTACTCGGCTCGACGGGAGCACCCACGACCGCGGCGCCGTGGTCAAAGACTTTCAGCGCGACGACGGCCCTCCGGTGCTCATCGCCTCGCTCAAAGCCGGCGGCACCGGACTCAACCTCACCGCCGCCGACCACGTCTTCTTGCTCGACCCCTGGTGGAACCCCGCCGCCGAAGACCAGGCCGCCGACCGCGCCCACCGCATGGGCCAGAAGCGCGCGGTCACGGTCTATCGCCTCGTCGCCAAAGACACCGTCGAAGAGCGCATCCTCGCCCTGCAAGAGAAGAAGCGGGCCCTCGCCGCCGCGGCCCTCGACGAAGGCGCGCTCGGCGCAGCGCTCACCCGCGAAGATCTCCTCGCGCTGCTCGAAGAGCGCTGAGGGCGCGCGGCCGCAGAGTGTGCGCATTTCTCGCGTGGTTGACCGCGGTCTGCGACTCTCGTACGCACTGGGCCTCACCGTGCCGCGCGCGATTTTTATCGATCAGATCGAGAGCTTGACCAACGTCGTCGAGGCGCTTCGGACGCACCCTCGCGTCGCGCTCGATACCGAGGTCAACGCGATGTACACCTACCGACCGCGCGTGTGCCTCGTGCAGCTCGCCGTCGCGGACCCCGAGGCGCCCTCGCAAGAGGTCTTCGTCATCGACACGCTGGTGCTCGACACGCTCGCGCCGCTCGCGCCGCTGCTCGGCAACGACCCCGCGTGCACGCCGATCATCCACGACGTCGCGTACGACTCGCGCATGTTGCTCGCCGGCGGACAAGCGCTGCTGCGCGCGACGGATACTGCCTTGCACGCGCGCTACCTCGGCCTCGCCACCACAGGGCTCGGCGGGCTCTTGCAAGAGCGCTTCAACGTCACGCTCGACAAAGAGCTGCAGCGCGCGGACTGGGGCAAGCGACCGCTCACCGACGCGCAGATCGAGTACGTCACGTCGGACGTCGCCTTTCTCGGCCCCCTCGCGGCGCAGCTCGAGCGCGAGGCCATCGCCAAGGGCGTGCACGAAGAGATCCTGGTCGAGACCGACTGGGCCCTCGCCAGCGCGCGCGCAACAGACCCCGACGCGCCGCCCGAGTACGCCGAGCAAAAGGGCCTTCGCGAGATGACCCCCGACGGACGCGCGGTGTGGCGCGCGCTGTGGCTCTTGCGCGAGCGCGAGGCCGAGAAGCGCGACCTGCCGCCCGGCAAGGTCGTCTCGTCGCAGTCCCTGCTCGCGATCGCCCGCGCGCGGCCGCGGGATTTGCATACGTTTCGTCGCATGACGGGCACCGCGCTCGAAGACGACGTCGCGCAGGCGTTCGTCGACGCGATCGCGCAGGGCGAGCAAGAGGGAGACGTGCCCGAAGAAGACCGTCGGCACTTTGTCATCACCCGCTCGCCGAGCGGCGAGATCGCCCGCCGACGCGCGCGCGAAGAGTGCCTCGCGCAGTGGCGCGCGATGGAGGCCGAGGCGCGCGGGGTGAACATGCAGGTCGTGCTCCCGGGCCACGTGCTCAGCGAGATCGCGAAGGTCGGGCCCACGACCGCGCAAACGCTCGCTGAAATCCCAGGCTTCGGCGACGTGCGCGTCCGTCGCTACGCCGACGCGATCCTCGCTGTCCTCGCAGCCGCTCGCGCCTGAAGCGTCGCTCCGCCGAGCGCGCGGCGCGTGGTACACCACGAAGCGACCGCTTCGATGAAAGCCCCTTCGTCCGCAGACCTCGCCGCGCTCGCCGAGCGCCTACGCATCGCGCTCGTCGACGCCGCAGGCTCGACGGTCGCCGTCGAAGAGCTCGCGCCCCTCACCGGCGGCGCGTGCCAGGACAACTACCGCGTCGCGCTGTGCGGGCTCGACGGAGGCAGCGACAAGCAGCGCTTCGCGCTTCGGTCGGACGCAGCGCGCTCGCTCGCGGGCTCGATCGGTCGTCGCGAAGAGTTCGCCGTGATCGCGGCGGCGCGGCGCGCCGGTGTGTCGACCCCGCAGGCTCGGTGGTTGCGCGAGGGGCTCGTCTCCGAAGGGCGGCACGCGTACTTGCTCGACTGGGTCGAGGGCGAGGCGATCGGCCGTCGCGTCGTGAAGGCGCCGGCGCTCGCCGAGGCCAGGGCGCGCCTGCCCGCGCAGCTCGCCGGTGAGCTCGCGAAGATCCACTCGATCACGCCCGCGCTCGCGCCAGAGGTGGCGACGCTGTCGATGGTCACCACGCCGGCGGACGATCCGTGCGACGGCGCCCTGCGATTTCTGCGAGAAATGCTCGGGACGCTCCCAGAGGCGCAGCCGTCGATCGAGCTCGTGTGCGCGTGGCTCGCCGAGCACAAGCCGACGCCCGTGGCGCCGAGGCTCGTTCACGGGGACTTTCGCGTGGGCAATTTCATGGTCGGCCCAGAGGGGCTGCGCGCGGTGCTCGACTGGGAGTTCGCGCACTGGGGCGACCCGGCCGAGGACGTCGCGTGGCTGTGCGTGCGCGACTGGCGCTTCGGTGAGCTCGCGCTCGCCGCCGGCGGAATCGCTCGACGCGACGATTTCTACCGCGCGTACGAGCACGCTACGGGCACGACGCTCGACCGCGCGCGCGTGCGCTGGTGGGAGGTCATGGGCAACGCTCGTTGGGCCGCGGGGAGCGTGCAGCAGGGCGAGCGCTATCTCTCGGGCGACGAGCAAGACATCGAGCTCGTCGCGATCGCGCGACGCGCGGCCGAGATGCAGTGGGAGGCCCTTCGCTTGCTGCGCAGCGCTTGATCCGCCCCCCGGCTACGCAGCGACGAAGCGCAGCGAGACCGAGTTGATGCAGTAGCGCATGCCCGTCGGCGCGGGGCCGTCGTCGAACACATGCCCCTGGTGGCCGCCGCAGCGCTGGCAGTGCACTTCGACGCGGACCATCCCCAGGGACTCGTCGCGACGCTCTTCGATGCGGCCCGCGGCGATCGGCCGCGTAAAGCTCGGCCAGCCCGTGCCCGACTCGAACTTGTCCGCCGACGAGAAGAGCTCGAGGTCGCACGCCGAGCAGCGAAAGGTGCCGGTCTCGTGGTTGTTCCACAACGCGCCGGTGAACGCGCGCTCGGTGCCCTGCTCGCGCATCACGTGAAATTGCTCGGGCGCCAGCCGACGACGCCACTCGTCTTCGCTCAGCGCGCGCCAATCGGCCACGGCCCCGCCCTGCGTCGTCGGCGAGCTCGACCCCGACGAGGGTGTCGCAGCCTGCGCGCTCGCGCCCGGCGCCGCGGACCCTGCGTTGGAGTCCCCGCGCGGCGGCGTCGTGCTCGCCGCACCCTCTCTGCTGCGACAACCGACGGCCCACGTTGCGATCGCGCTCACGGCGGTGAGCAGCGCGCCTCTGCGATGGAGTCTGTTCACTGCGACCCTTACGTCCGCCGCGCGACGACGGTTTCGCTGTGCGACAATCGCCCCCGACGCACCGATGCAACAACGACCCGACGTCGCCACCACCCTCGACGCCATCCTGCGCTTTCTGCTCTCGGACGTGCACCCTACGGTGACCGACAAGGGCCTGCAGTTTCGCGTGCTCGTCGCGGTCAACGCGCTCTCTCAGTGCGCGGCGGAGCTTCGCGCAGAGCCCTCGCGATCGAGCGACGAGCTCGCCCGCCTTCGCGCGCTGCTGCCGGACGTGGGGGTCGACTCTGGGGTCGACTCGACAGTCCCCGCGCTCGTCGCCGCGCTCGACCGGGCGCTCGCCGAACGGCTGCGCGACGGGCGCATCTCTGCCGCGGTCGACGGCGAAGCGGCCAGGCACCTCGAGCGGTCGCTGCGCGCGACGCTCGAAGCCACCAACCCGCGCTTCGATCTGTCGGACACGATCGAGTGAGCGCTCGGTAGTACACTCGCGCGCGATGGATTTTTCGCTGAGTCCCGCGCTGGCCGCGCTGCGCGCCACGGTGCGCTCGTTCGTCGACGAGCACGTGATCCCCAATGAAGCCAAGGTCATCGCCGAGGACCGCGAGCTTCGCTACGACACGCTGCGGGCGCTGCAGAAGCGCGCGCGCGACGCGGACCTCTGGGTCCCGCACCTGCCCGTCGAGCGCGGCGGAAAGGGACTCGGGATCATGGGCATGTGCGTGCTCTTTCGCGAGATGGGCCGCTCGCCGGTCGGCGCCAAGTGCTTCAACTGCGACGCGCCCGACCAAGGCAACATGGACCTGCTCTTGCTCGCGGCCAGCCAGGCGCAGCAGGACCGGTGGCTGCAGCCCTTGTGCGACGCGACGATGACGTCTGCGTTTTGCCTGACCGAACCCGCGCCCGGCGCTGGCGCTGACCCGACCAACCTCCGCACGAGGGCGGTGCGGGACGGCGACGAGTGGGTGATCGACGGGCACAAGTGGTACTCGACCGGCGCGGGCGCAGCAGGGGTCTTGCTCGTGGTGGCGCGCACCAGCGACGACCCCAAATCGGGAGCCACGATCTTCATCGTGCCCCGCGACGCCAAGGGAGTTGTTCACGTGCGGGACTTCGCGACGATGGGCGACGAGCTGCTGCAGCACCGCGAGGCCGAGCTGCGATTCGAGGGCGTTCGCGTGGGAGACGACGCGGTGCTCTCGAAGGTCGGCGACGGATTTCGCCTCGCGCAAGCGCGGCTCGTCCCCGCGCGGCTGACGCACTGCATGCGCTGGCTCGGGCTCGCGGATCGCGCTCTCTCGCTCTGCCGCGAGTACCTCGCAACGCGCGTAGCGTTCGGAAAGACCCTCGCCCACCACCAGATGCTGCAGCGCATGCTCGCCGAGAACGCGAGGGACATTCACGCAGGCAACCTGATGACCTTTCACTGCGCGTGGATGATCGAGCGGGGAGAGCACAAAGAAGCGCGCGCGTACTCGTCGATGGCGAAGAACCACGTCGCCAAGACGCTCTGCAAGGTCCTCGACGACGCGATCCAGATCCACGGGGGCCTGGGCTACAGCGAGGACGCGCCGTTCTCGACCTGGTACCGCAGCGCGCGCGCGGCGCGCATCGCGGACGGGCCCGACGAGGTGCACGACATGGTCGTCGCGCGCGACTGGATGATGGGCCGCGTCGAGCTGCTCGTTTGATTCTGTGGGCGCTCTTTCAAAGAGCGCTCAGCTCCGCGGCAGCGCCGCCCACTTCGACGCCACGCGCAGCATGACCGAGCGCAGCCCGCTCGCAGGAACGGTGCGAATCGTCCGCGCGAGCTCGTACGGGATGGGCGCGCGCTGCTCGGGCTTGGGCTCTTCTTTCACCGCGCGCGCGTCTTCGAGCTTGGGCAGCGGGCCCACCTTCAAGCGCAGCTCTTTGACGACCGTCGCGCCCGCGAGCTTCTGGATGCGATGCAACAGCGCGTCGCGCATGGGCTGCAGCTCTTGCAGCCACACGGGGTGCGCCACGTTGACGTAGAGCACGCCGTCGCGCATCGCGATGGGCCGCGCGCGACGCGCCACTTGCGGGCCGACGGCCTGCTCCCACGCGGGCCACACGCCGAGCGCCCTGCGCACCATCGCGCGGTCGCCGAGCGCTTCGGCGAGCAGCGTCCCGACGTGGGTGACGCCGATCGATTCGTAGTGGCGCGAGCGTCGCGACATTGCTCTACGCGGTAGCACCGTCGAGCGCGCCCCGTCGAATATCTTGGTCCCCCGCGCCGACGAATGCCCCTCGAGCTCAGCGCTTGCGGGCCTTCACAAACGCCTCTGCGCGGGCGCGGTCGATGGGCCCGCCGGCGCGGCCGTTGGCGCGCAGGTCGCTGCCGACGATCACGCCACCCGCGACGCCGAGCCAGTCGGCGAGGGTCTCGGCGCGCACGCCCGAGCCGATCCACACTGGCGCGCGGACGGAGGCGCGCACGGCGAGCACGGCGTCGCGCGAGGCCTCTTCGCCGGTGCGCGTGCCCGAGACGACAACGGCGTCGGCGAGGCCGCGCTCGACCGCTTCGACCGCTTCGCCGTCGATGGTGCTCGCGCCCAGCGCGGAGCTGTGCTTGACGTCGACGTCGGCGACGAGGCGAACGTGCTCGAGGCCGAGAAACTTTCGCGTGCGCAAGAGCGCGGCTGCAGAGGTCTCGATCACGCCCTGGTCCGTCACGCGCGCGCCGACGAGGATGTTCACGCGGATGAACTGCGCGCCGCTGGCTCCGGCGATCGCGAGCGCCGAGTGCCCGTCGTTGCGCAGGACGTTGACGCCGAGCGCGAGGCCCGACGTGCGGCGCACCAGCTCGCAGCACACCGCCATCGACGCCACAGTCTCTGGCGGAACCGCGCCGCGAAAGAACGGCGCGTCCCCGAAGTTCTCGACGATCACCGCGTCGAAGCCCGCGCCCGCGAGCACTTCACCGTCTCGTCGGCACTGCTCGAGGATCGGGCTCATCGAGCCCGCATAGCGCGGCGCTCCGGGGAGCGCAGGGAGATGAATCACACCGATCAGCGGAGCGCGGCCTGCTTCGAACACCATGACGAACTGCTTCGTACCCGCCCCTGCACGATGTCAGCAAGCGATCGGCGAGCGTTCGAACCGCAACAGATCGCTTCGTTCGGTGCGCGAGGCCCGCGCGCGAGGTACGTTTGCGCTGTCGAATGCGTGCGAGTGCTCGTGTCATACTTTCCGTGATCGCCGCTGCGCTCGTCCCTGCGAGCGCGTACGGCCAGAGCGAAGACGCTGCAAGCCCAGTGATTTCTGCGGCCGATGCGTCGACGCCGTCCAGCGACGCCCAGGCCGCGCAGACCGACCCCGCGCCGGGCCCCAACGATCCCAACGGCGCGCAGACGGCGACGACCAGCGGCTCTCTCCAAGCCAACAGCGCCGCGAGCACGGTGACGATTTCGACGCCGCGCGTGGCGCTGGTCGACACCGCGCCGATCGGCGTCGACGCCGCGGCCGGAACGTTCGTCAACACCGTCTTGCGCGAGCAGTTTCAACGGCTGGGCTTCACGCTGGTGCCGACCGAAGAGCTGTACGCGAGCGCGCGGCGGCTCGCGCTGGGGTTTCCTGTGCCCGAGCAGGGGCTCGCGACGCTGGTCGGTGATCTTCGCGCAGAGATGGCCTTCGCGTGCGACCTGCGCGCGCGCAGCGGGTACTACTTCGCCACGGTGCGCGTCCGCCGCGCCGACGAGCAGTCCGAGCGATCGCTCGCCGTCGTCGCCACGCAATGGACCCTCGGAGACCGCGTGCGCGAAGCGGTCGTCCTGCTGCTGCGCGGCGCGAACCAAACCAGCGTCACCAACGCCTCGCCCTCGCTGTCCAACTACAACGGGCCCGTCGTCACGCCCTCGTTCTACAACAACAACGTCTCGATCCCGCCGCGCAGGCCCGTGCTCGTGCACCCCCGGCCGTTCGAGCTCGGACTGCTCGCGCACGGCGCGTTCAACCCCGGCCGCGACCCGTACACCAACGCGCTGTTCGGGCTGCGCTTCGCGTATTTTCCGCTCGATCGACTGGGTGTCTCGGCCTCGCTCTCGTACACGAACCTCCGAGGCCGCGTCGGTCGCGTGCACAACGTCCTCCCGACGGTCGGCGTCGAATCCGCGGTCGACCTCGTCCCCAGCGTCGGGCTCTTCGTCCCCGTTCGCGCCGAGCTCGGCTACCTGCCCTTCAACGGCCCTGTCGTGCGCTTCACCGCAGGGCTCGCGTTTACGCTGTATCGCCAGCTCAGGCTCGAGCTCGACATCGTCCAGCCCACCATCTGGTGGGTCAACGAAAACGTCTCTGTCTCGCTCGACGTCGGCGCCTACCTCACGTGGACCTTCGGCCGCGACCGCACGCCGCGCGAACGCCGCCGTCGCCGTCGCCCCACGCCCAACGCCAACGCCAACGCCACCACAACCCCGAGCAACGGCGCGGCGAGCACGGCCCCCAGCGCGACGCCCTCCGCGGCGAACGCGCCTGCTGCGCAGTGAGCGCGCTCAGAGCACCTTGAGCTTGCGCTGCGTCCGCTTCGCGCCGTGGATGTACAAGATCGTGCTCGCGGGCTGCGCCACCTCGCGCACGTCCACGATGTCGAACCGCACGCCCACCAGCGCCATCAGCTGCGCGCGAGTGTAGTAACGAACGTGCGCTCGCTCGCCGACGATCGCCTCGCCGATGAGCTGCGTCGCGCCCTTCGTGCCAACACTCTTGGCAGCGCGCAGCGCACCGAGGACGCGCTCGACCCGCGTGCTCGCGCCGCGCGCGTGCGCCACCGGAGCGCTCACCACGCTCACCACCATCGCCAGCGCGCCGCCCGGCGCGAGCACCCGATGCATCTCGAGCAGCGCCGCGCTCGGGTCGACGAAGTAGTCGAACGCCGCGTGGCACAACACCGCCTGCGCGCACCGGTCACGCAGCGGAATCGCCTCTGAAATCGCCCGCAGAACCGCGCCGTCTCCGCGCGGCATCGGGTCGATCCCCACGTAGTCGCACTTCGTCGGCGCGAGCGAGCGCATCCGCCCGTCCTTGGCGCCCACGTCCACGAGCAGCCCGGCGCGCTCTCCCACCGCCCGCTCGATCAGCGCGCGCGTGCGATCGTCGTCGCTGCCGTCGCGCTTCGCTGCGCTCGCGCTCGCTGAGCCCGCGCGATCAACGCGCGCCCGCCACGCTTCGAGCCCTTCGAGCGCCTCGCGCCAGCGCGTCCAGGCCGTGTCTCCGCGGCCCTCGAGCGCCGCGCGCGCGTCGTCCGAGAGCAGCGACCAGTAGCCGCGTTCGCGAGTGAAATCTCGGGCGCACGCGGAGCAGCGCAAGCGATCGTGGCTGCGCGCGAGCACGCCCTTGCACAGCGGGCACGCGAGGATCGAGAGCAGCGACTCGTCTCCAGAAGTGAGCATCTCAGGGCGCGCGAGCATCGAGCAGCGTGCGCCCGGCGTCCACTGCTCGCGACGCGGGAGGCGCACGGTCGACCAGAACATCGGGAGGCACGCAGAACAACGCCCGGTCGCTCCACGCGCGGATGCGATCGAGGCCCTCTTGCGGCCACGCGGCTTCGGGCGCGCGCGTCCAGGGCCAGCTCGGGGCGCTCGTCCCTGCGCGGGGATCGGCGACGACGGCGACGCCGCTCTCGAGCCACGCGACGAGCCTCCTCGGCGCGAGCACGTCCGACGTGCCCCGGCAGGCCCTGCGGGCCACCATCTCGATCACCTTGCGCGCGTGCGGAACGCGCCTCGCGTCGCCCGAGCGAAACAGTGGGATCACCGCGCGAACACCCTCGGCTCCGTAGCCCGCGAGCGCGCGCACGTTGGGCGCTCCCGCGGGGCCAGCGCTCTCGACGCCCTCGTCGAGGTGGCTGACGAGCCAGGCGATCTCCGCGGAGCGAGGCCCTGCGTCGTCGGTGACCATCGGCCCCCCGTCCGTGCCCCACTCGAGCGCGTACGGGCCAATCCGGACCGCAGCGTCCTCGCGACGACCAGCGTCGAGCTCGCTCGCCTCGTTGATGCGCACGACCGTCGTCGGCAGCGTCGCGCCCAGCGCGGGAGCGCTCGATCGGCTCGAGCTCTCGCCGCCCGCGGACCGAGGCGCGCTGGCCGTGCGCTGCTCGTTCGTCGTGCGGCCCGCGGCGCTGTCCTCGGCGGATCCGCAGCCGAACACCAGCGCACACACAATCAACACAGCAGTATTTTTGCTGATTGATCTCGTCACGAAACCGGCCTCGCGACCAGCGAAGCCTCGCGCCCGCCGAGCTTGACGGCCTTGGCTTCGTTGGCGACGGACCACTTGACCATGGCGATCGCGACGCTCTTCGCGAGGGCAGGAGACCAGCAGGCCGAGGTGATCACGCCGGCCTCGTCGTCGAGCGCGGCGCCCTTCTGCGGCGGCTCTCCGTCGAGCACGAGCGAGACGAGCTGACGCCGCACGTGACCGCGCATCTGCAAGCGGCACACGACCTCTTGCCCGACGTAGCAGCCCTTGTTGAACGAGACCGCGCGCTCGGTGATGCTGGCCTCTTGAACGTAGTTGTCTCCGCCGAAATCCACGCCAAAGCGAAACACGCCGGCCTCGATGCGCGCGATCTCCCACGCCGCTTCGGACACCGGCATCGCGCCCATGCCCGAGAGCTGCGCGTGCAAGGCGTCCGCGCCGCCCGCGTCGATGACGAAGTCGACGCCGCCGCGGCCGAGGCGGTCCGCTTCGAAGCCCATCGCGCCGCGCATCCGCGCGCTGTCGGGGCCTTGCAGGGTCATCACGCGCGAGGCTTCGTCGAGGGCGACCTCGCAGTCCTCCATGATGATGTGCTTCTCGAAGTGATCGACGAGGTCCTTGGCGGTCGCGCGTGGCGCGAGCACGAGCAGCTCGTCGGCGAGGGCGTGGACGAAGAGGTCTCCGAAGAGCTTTCCCTTCTCGTGGACGGCGGCGGCGTAGCGGCTCTCGCCGGGGCGAAGGCTCTTGCACTCTTGGGTGATCATCCCCGAGAGCCATTCGAGCCGCTCGGGGCCGCGCACGCGGATGATCTGGTGCGAGTCGAGCAGCATGAAGCCGGCGCGCTCACGCAGAGCGGCGCATTCGAGGGCGGTGTTCTCGTCGAGCGTTGCCATGGTCGCGACGCTGTATAGCGCCGTCTGCGCAAAACCGCTCGGGCGTCGACGCATTCCCCGTCGGAGCGAGCGCGTCGGGGTCATGTCGAGTCGTGGACGAATTGTCTACGCCCTTGGACAGTGGCGAAGAACGCATCGCCTTTCGTGCGAAAATCTCGCGTGGCACGCGAGCCGCATCAGGTCGCGCCGCGCCGTCACGCCGACGACGCGAAGCCCCAATTTCATCATCGAAGACTGGCGAGGCCTCCATGAGCACATTGAGCCCCACGCGCCGCTACGCGCTCTTGATCGGCGTGGGCGACTACGCTGCGTACGACGCGTCGACGCACAGCCCCGCGAACGCGAGCGCCCTGAAGGGCGCCGAGCAAGACGTCGCGTCGATGTACGCGCTCTGCATCGAGCTCGGGATTCTCCCCGAGAACATCCGCGTGTTGCTGAGCCCGTCGAGCGGCCAGGACCCGCTCGTCGCGCTGCGCGGCGCGCTCTCCAACGCAAACCCCGGCCTCGTTCGCCCCGCGACGCGCGAAGAGATCCTGACGCAGTGTCAGTGGCTCGCCGCCGCGCTCGCGAGCGACGAGGACGCGAGCGGCGCCCCCGCGGGGCTCGTCACGTACTCGGGGCACGGAGACTTCGACCGCGGGCACCTCGCGCTCTGCCCCAGCGACGTGCGCTCGGTCGAAGCGGGCGCGGACCTCGAAAACGTGCTCGGCTATCCGATGTTGCGCGCGCTGTTCAGCGACCGCGCGTCGAGCAACCTCACCGTCGTGCTCGACTGCTGTCACGCCGCCGCTTCGACGCCAGCGCCGCGTGGCGGCAGCTCGTTGACGGGCCGAGGGCGCACCGCGACGGGCCCCGTCGTGACGATCAGCGAGCGCACCATCATCGCCTCGAGCGTCGGCGGCACGTCCGAGCAGAGCACGTTCGACGGCGTCGCTCACGGCGCGCTGACGTGGGCCATCAAGGTCGTCACCGACCAGTGGAGGCTGCGTCGCACCGCCGGAGGGACAGAGCTCACGCTCAGCTACGCGACGCTCGTCTCGCGGGTCAACGCGCTGCTCGGCGTGCTCGAGTTCGAGCAGCGAGCGGAGCTCGCGGGCTTCGCAGGGCTAGGCGACCTCGCGTTTTTTCACCGAGGACAGACGCAGGGCGCGCCGACCTCGCCGCGCCCCGATCGCGCGCGGCACGGCGGGCAGCTCGAGCCCGACAAGAACGCGGACTACACGCACTACACCTTCAAAGTGTTCGACGCGAACGGCGCCACCCTGCTCATCGCCGTCGCCATCGCGGTGCGGACCACGAAGCAGTTTGGCGACCGAACCTACGAGTCGGGAGGCGAGTATCTCTTCGTCTCGCCCGATTCGACCTCGACGTGGGACGACATCATCGACGGCGTCGGACAGCCCGCGAGCGCGAAGTTTTCGCCGGCGCTGGGCACCTGGCCGCAGGACAACGACCCGTTTCCGAGCGCGATCGAGATCGGCGCGACCGACGTGAACTATTCGGCTGTGACGATCGAAGGGTCGCCGCTCAACGGCCGCAATTTCTACAACGAGATCAAGGGGCAGACGCTGTGCGCGACGGGCGTGCAGATGCTGGGCACGCAATCGTCGCCGAGCTTCAACTGGGCCATCCTCGCGTCGCAGCAACCCAGCGCCGACACGTACATCGTCGACAGCAGCGGGCCGACCACCTTCGGGCAGACCTCCGCTCCGAGCGAGAGCAGCTGCACGTGCTGCGCGAGCCCGAGCTCGTGCAAGTGGTACAAGCCGACGATGCAGTCGCTATCGCGGTGACCGCGCGAGCCGAAACCCGATGCTCCGTCGACCGAGCTCGGGCCGCGCTCCGAAGCGCGCCGCCGCGCGGCTGCCGTTGAACGGCTGACTCCACGCCCCGCCGCGGATCGCACGAAACTCGGGGTCGTCGTCGTCCGCGCGCTCGAGCACCAGCCGCCCGTCACGGATCGTGGGGCCGTCGTGTCGCCAGACGTTGGCGCACCAGTCGTGAGTGTTTCCCGCGAGGCCGCGGACGCCGTAGACGCTCACGTCCAAAGGATGCGCGCCGATCGGCTCGCGCCGCGGCTCGTCGCGATGCCCTTCGAGCACGCACGCGAAGCTCGGGTCTCCGTGATGGCCCCAGGGCCAGAGCCTGCCGTCGACGCCGCGCGCGGCCTTCTCTCGCTCGAGCTCGTCGGGCAGCCGCCACGGCAGACCCGTCCGCTCGGCGTACCACCGCGCGTACGCCATCGCAGCGCGCCACGTGACCGACACGACGGGGACGTCTGGCGCCCAGAGCTCGTCGCCCACGATTTCAAAGCGCCCGTTGTTTTGCAGCACAAACGGCGACTCGGTCCCGTCGCTCTTCGCCCGCAGCGGCGCCGTCGGCCGATGCGCCAGCGCCTCGTCGAGCCGCCCACGCGCCGCCAGATCGTCGCAGAACACGAGGTACTCCCCCACCGTCACCGGGTCGCGACGAAGAACAAACGAGTCGATCCACACACGCCGCCGCGAGAGCGAGTCCGGCGCGCTCGGATCCCCGCCGAGCCACGCCCAGCCGCCTGCGATCCACACGTCTCGCTCGCCCAGCGTGCGCGCGGCCGGGAGCTCGATCGGCCACGGCTCGTCGCCATCATCCGGCGCGCTGATCCAACGGCCGTCCCGCGCCACTTCGATCGGGTAGCGCACTGGCGCGCAGCCCTCGGCGCAGAGCTCGAGCAGATAGCTTCCGAACGGCAAACGATGGTCGAAGAGCGGCGTCGTGGCCGCGAGCTCGCGCGGCTCGTCCGCGACCAACCGACGATCGCGCAGCGCGAAGCGCGAGACCGTCACGCGCGCGCCCGCAGGCTCGGTGCGCAGCGAGAGCGAGCCCTCACCGATGAGAAACGCCCTGTGAATTCCACGGTCGTTTGCGCGAAGAAGCGCCTCGAAGCGCGCCGCGTCCTCGATGGATCCTGCGCGCTCGGCGTCGCACAGGGCGTCGCGGTAGTGCTGCGCGAGCGCGTCGCGCGCCTCGGGCAGCGACGGGTCGACGGTGAGCGCCCCGTGCACGGCCTCGAGCCACTGCGCCTCTTCGATCGCAGCGTCGCGGCGAGCCCGCTCGGCGCCGTCCTCGAGCTCCCACGCGGGCCGCTTCGCATCGACAGGGTCGTACGCGCGCAGCGTCGACCAGCGCGCGCGCGCTGCGTCCGTCGCCTCGGCGGCGATCGCGCGGAGGCGAGCGATCTCGGGCTCTCGCGCGCGGGCGATCGACAGGGCCGCGAGGGCGCGCTCGCGCTTGTTTGCGCCGTCGAGCCACGCGACTACGGCCTCGGCGAGCTGCTCTGCGCTGCCGCGTTCGGAAGGTTCGACGCGCATCGCGCGCTCGCACGCAGCGCAGAGCTCAGCGGGCACGAGCTCGCGTCGATCGTCGTCGAGCGCAGAGCTGACCGTCGGCGGCGGCTCTCGCAGCAGCTGCGCGATCACATCACGGGCGGACCCGACGAAGGGCGGCCCGCCCGTGAGGACATGAAACAAGATCGCCCCGAGCGAGTACACATCGCTGTGCCTTCCGTGCTGCGCGCGGGCCCCGAGCGCCTGCTCGCGCGGCATGTACGCTGGGGTTCCGAGCACGTCGCCTGCGCGCGTGAGCGCGGCGTCCGCAGCGTTGGTCGGAGAGGCGTCTCGCGGCTCGTTTGGCGCGGTCTCGTCGAGCTTCGCGGCGAGGCCCCAGTCCATCACCAGCACCTCGCCGAACTCACCGGCCATGAGGTTCTCGGGCTTGAGGTCGCGGTGGATCACGCCCCGCGCGTGCGCGAACGCGATCGTCTGCGCGACGCGCGCAAACGCCTCGATCAAGCGACGAAACGTCCACCCCGAGCCGCCCGCTGAAGCGCCTCGAAGCTCATTCAAGATCGCGCCGAACGTCCGTCCGCGGACCTCTTTCATCGCGTACCAGAGCGTCCCGTCCGCGAGCTCGCCGTGGTCGTACACGGGCACGACGCCGGGGTGCTGAAGCGCGGCCGTCACGCGCACTTCGGCGCTGAATCGCCAGCGGACCAAGGAGTCTCGCACGTGCTCTGGCCGCAAGAGCTTGAGCACAACCACCCGGTCGAGCGCGACGTCTCGAGCGCGTCGAACCTCGCCAAACGACCCGCTGCCAACTGTGCCCAGATCGACGTACCGCCCGGGAAGCGCCACGCGATCGGACCTGCTCGCGTCCGCGGCGCGCGGGTCGTCGTCGTCGACCACGATCGTCGCGAGCTCGGCGCCTGGCTTGCGCTCGCCAACGCTCATGCGCCGCAGCGTATCGCGCGATCGCCTTCGGGAGCGATGGACATCGCGCCCAGAGAGAAGCGATCCTTTCGGCGAGCGGAGCGGCGCACTCGAGCCCGAGGCGCCATCGCCGAACATGAGCATCGAAAAGACCCGCGCCGCCATCGAGACCGTGAAGAACACCGCCGTCGCGGCGGACCGCGAAGAGACCGCGCGCAGATCGCTCTATGTGTTTGGCGAGAGCATGGCGTGCGTCCCGTTGTCCGAAGGACGCACGATGATCGTCGGCCGTGGAAACGGCAGCGACATCGTGATCGACGCGCCGACGGTCTCGCGATCGCACGCGGCCATCCACGTGGGGCGAACGATTCAGGTCGAGGACCTCGGCAGCGCCAACAAGACCCGAGTGCGGGGCGTCACGGTCGAACCCGGTCAGCGCGTCGACGTGCTGCTGGGGGACGAGATCCAGTTTGGCCGCGTGGCATGCATGATCCAAGGCCGCGCGCGCTCATCGGTCGCGCTGGCGCCAGCTTCGCTGCGCACGCACGAGTACTTCGAAGCGCGGCTCGCCGACGAGTGCGTCCGAGGCGAGAGCCAGCGATCGACGCGCTTCACGATCGCGCGCTTGTGCGTAGACAGCCCAGCCGACGCGGGCTTCGACGCGACTCTGGCCGCTGCGCTCACAGCGCCAGAGGTGCTCGCGTGGTACGGACCTCAGCAGTACGAGCTGCTGTTCGACACGGCCGACGCGAGCGATCGGCTGGACGCGATCCGCGCCGCGCTCGCAGAGGCCGGGTACGCGACGCGCGTCGGGACGGCGACGTTTCCGCGCGACGGGCGCACGCCGGACGCGCTCATCGAGCGGCTCGATCGCGCGCTCTCCGAGCGCGGCGACGAGGCAAGCACATCGCGAGACATCGTCGTCGAAGACCCGGCGATGCACGCGCTCTACAAGCTGCTGTCGCGCGTCGCAGCGGCGGACGTCTCGGTGCTCTTGCTCGGCGAGATGGGCACCGGAAAAGAGGTCTTCGCGTCGGAGATTCACCGGCGCTCGCCGCGCGCTGCGAAGCCGTTTCGCGCGGTCAACTGCGCGGCGTTCGCGGACACGCTCGTCGAGGCAGAGCTGTTCGGCTACGAGAAGGGCGCCTTCACCGGCGCGGCGACGGCGCGCGCGGGGCTGCTCGAGTCGGCCGAAGGCGGAACGGTCTTCTTCGACGAAGTCGGCGAGCTCCCCCCGACCGTGCAGGCCAAGCTGCTGCGCGCGATCGAAGAGCGAAAGGTGCGGCGCGTGGGCGCCGTGGACGAGCGTCCGATCGACGTTCGCTTCGTCGCCGCGACCAACCGCGACCTCGAGCGCGCCGTCGACTCCGGCGGCTTTCGAGGGGACCTGTTCTTTCGGCTCAACGGCTTCTCGCTGCAGATCCCGCCGCTTCGAGAGCGCGTCGGCGAGATCATCCCCCTCGCGACGCGGTTCTTGACGATCGCCGCTGAAAAGGCAGGGCGGACAGCGCCGACGCTCTCGCGCGAGGCCGCGGTCCTGCTGCGACAACACCGCTGGCCTGGCAACGTTCGCGAGCTGCGCAACGAGATGACCCGCGCGCTCATCCTCGCGGACGGGACAGTGATCAACCCCGAGCACTTGTCGGTGAGCAAGCTGCGCGCCGTCAGCCGAGCGAGGACCAACGACGCAGAGGCCCCCGACGCGCTGCGCACGCTCGCCGAAGTGAAGGCCGACGCAGAGAGAGATCACGTCCGTCGCGTGCTCGATCACTGTCAGCACAACCAGACGCGCGCCGCCGAAGTGCTCGGGATCTCTCGCAGCCAGATCGTCAACCTCATCGAGCGCTACGATCTACCCCGACCTCGCGGCCGCGGATGAGCGTCGCGTCGCGCGGACGCATCGAGACCGAGCGCCCCACGCCTCGACCGCGCACGACGAGCGTTGGGCCGTCGGCGTCGACCGTGGCGATCAGCGGTTCGTCGGCGCCCCATCGAAAGCGCGCCTCGCCGTGCGCGCCCATCGACTCGTCCCGCGCGCTCACGGTGAGCGCCAGCGGCTCCGTCGTCGCATCGAGGTAGCGCACAGAGAACCGACGCTCGCTCACGGTCTCGGGCCCGGCCGCGTCGATCCGCCACGACGTCGCGCCGTCGATGCGCGCCGTCGAGGGAAGCGTGATGGCCGCGCGGATCGGCGAGGGCAGCCACGCGTGCTGCACGGCGCGAGCGACGAGCGTGGCGCGGAGGCTTCCGTCGGGAGCGCGCTCGGGGGCCCCTTCGAGCCGCAGCGAGACGTCGAGCGGAGCGCTCATCCCACGCGATCCCACGCGGCAATCCGGCGCCCGAGACGGATACGGATAGTCGCCGCGCGTGGCGCTGTCGATGACCGCCGCGCTCGTCCCGGCGCACGCGAGCGCGTCGAGAAAGTCCGGCAGGACGGGGGTGCTGCCGTTGAACGCCGAGATGTATCCGCGCGCGAACGGGCGCTCCATCATGCGCGGGCTGACGAACGCGCGGTGCAGCGCGTCGCGCGAGCCCGTCGGGTCGATCGCCCACAGGATCGCAGAGACCTCCGTCTCGGAGAGGCCCTGCAAGAGCCCGGCGCGAGGGTCGGGCCGCGTCCACGGAGTGATCTCGGTCGAGCCTCGAGCGAACCGACGGGCGGCGATGTCGAGCCAGAACGTCGTTCCGCCTTGGCGATCGAGGTAGACGGGGTCGTTGCGAACCACCGCGCCGAACCAGGTCGCGTAGCCCTCGGACCACGCGAGCCCCGGCGCCAGCGGCATGTTGGCCGAGTGCGCGCCGCCCTCGCGCGGCGAGACGCCGTAGCTGTTCATCACCCAGTGACCGACCTCGTGCGCCACCACGGAGTCGGACCACTGCGTCTCGTCCGCGCCCGAAGGAAACGCGATCTGTCCCTCGAACCACTGGCCGAACACGTCTGCGGCCACGCTTGTGCAGCAGGCCCCACACGACCACTCGACGCCCGGCGCCATCCACACCACGAGCGACCGCTTCGGCCGGTCGCTGAACGCGCGTCGCGCCGCCACGACGGTCCTGCGCGCCACGTCGAACACGCTCGCGACGCCAGAGCCCTCTCGCTCGGCGATGTGCAGATCCATCGCTTCGCCGACTATTTCGCTGGTCTTCCACGACCAGCTCCACGCGCGCGGCGCCTCGGCGGTCGAGCGACGAAACTCCGGCCACGCCCCGCGCGCGAGCCCCGGTGACACGAGCGCGAGGTCGAGCGCGCCCGTCTCGCCCTCCATCACCGCGGACACCACGATGCGATCGTCTGGCCGCAGCGCGGTCGGGACGCGCAGCGAGAACTTTCCCTCGTCGCCCGCGACGACGCTGGTCACCGTGGAGCCGACCATCGCGTCCCCGCGCATCGCGTACACCGCGAAGCCACCGGCACCGACGGTCTCGAGCGCGCCCCAGCCGGTCCGCGCCGCGTTGCTGCGTCGGCGCTCGAAGCTCACCCTCCCGCTCACCGTCGCGGTCTCGACGGGCTCGCACGACTCGTCCACCGCGCCGTCACAGTCGTCGTCGACCTCGTTGCCGCACCGCTCTGCGACGGGCCGGACCTCGCCAGCGCATCCCCTGTCCCACGCGCCGAGCGGCCCGCACGTCTGCGCGCCGGCGCGGCACCGCCCCACGCCGAGCGTCTCCGAAGGGGCCGTGTAGCACTCGCGCGATGCGCCCACGGCGCAGCCGCCATCGGCGATTCCGCAGCGACCGGCGTTGCACGTGAGCGAGATCGGGCACGCTCCGCAGAGGCCTCCGCACCCGTCGTCACCGCACTCGACGCCCTCGCAGCGCGGGACGCACGCATCCACGAGAGGGGCGTCGCTCGCGTCCTCGACGGCGATCGACGCGCTGTCCGCGTCCTGCGCCGCGGCTGCGTCGACCGGCGCGCTGCCTCCTCCGCACGCGCCGAGCGCGAACGCTGCGCTCGCCCAGCGCAGCACGCCGAACGGTCGCGCCGAGCTCACATCGGGTCGCATGCGCCCAAGCCCGTCTCGTTCGTGACCGTCGCGGGGCCGCCGCCATTGAAAGCGGTGCACTGAAAATTCGCCGGGCAAGCGTGGGTCGCGTCACACGCGCGACGGCAGATTCCTCCCTCGGCGGTCGTCGCGCACACGAGGTCCGCCGCGCACTCGAACGAGTCGCGACACGCCATTCCCTCGGCGCGGGGCCCGGCGAACTCGCAGTGAGGCTCCCAGCGAATCGATCGATCGCTGGTGGCTCCCCACGCGACCACCGGCCGACACGTCGCCGCCGGCTGGCAGTCGCTGCCGAACAGCGCGCACCGAGGCCGACACATTCCCGTCTGCGGCGTGTCGCCGAGCTGCCTGCAGATCTCGTTGGCGCCGCAGTCGCTCGCGTTCGCGCAGGTCGCAGCGCACACGCGCTGCGTGACCGATGGCTGTCCCAGGTTCGCGCACACGCGATTGCCCGCGCAGGTGTCCGTGCCGAGCCGATCCATCTGCCGCATGCACGCTCCGCCGAGCGGCGTCGTCCCGTCCGGCATGCACGCGGTCGCGGCAAAGTTGCTCGTCCCCACCGTCACCGGAACACACCGCTCCCCCGCGCCACACGACGCGCGGTTGACGTCGCAGCAGTAGCTCGTCGCGCCCTCGAAGGTCACGCGCCGCCCCGTCGCCGTGCACGTCACTCGAATCGGCGCGGTGACCGTGACGGCCATCGTCGCGCGATCCCCGTCGAACGTCACCGTCTCGACCGCGTCGACCGTGTGCTGGGCGACGCGATACCGATTGGTCAGCACGTTGCCGACGAGGCTGCCCGTTCCGCTCAAGAAGCCTCGCACCGTGCAGCCCGTCTGCGTCTGACACGTCGTCGGTTCGATAGAAACTCGTGGATCCGAGCAGGTTCCGGTCCACTCCCACGCGCCCGTCACATCGACGCACGAGACCGCCGCGTCCGGCGCCGCAGCGCCATCGCCGTTGGTCGCCGAGTCGATCGCGGCGTCTTGCGCGTTGGCGTCGGAAGGTCCGATCGGCGGCGAGCATGCGGAGAACACCACCGCAGCGTGGGCACAGAGCAGCATGGCAGAGCGCGTCGCGCGCCGTTGCTTCTTCACAGCGATCCTCAGTTCTTTCGAGTCCTCGACGGCTCGCGATCGGCCTCGCCCGTGATCGGCTGGGCCTGTGAGCGTCGTTCGATGGACGTGCATTGCGGGCGCTGTGCCAGCGCGCACGCATCGCGCAACGAGCTGCAATTTCGCTGACCATCTGCGAACAGCTCGACCGCGGCGCGCGACGCGTTGCCCAGCGGGCCACACGAAGTGTCCAGGCGAGTGCACAGCGCGTTGCATCGGATACAGTCCCGCGCGATGGCTGTTCGACTCTACGAAGCGAGCGCGCTCGACGGCGTGTTCGAGCCCCTGTGCGGCGCCCCTGCCAATCGCCACCTCGCGGCCTGCGCCACCGCCGACGGGACCGCGATCGTCTGCGGCGAAAGCGGAACGCTGCTCGTCTCTCGCGACGCCGGGCAAAGCTGGTCGCTGATCGCCACGCGCACGCATCAGCAGCTCTCGTGCTGCGCGATCGACGCCGAGCGCAGGGTGCTGGTCGGGGGCCCTGGCGCGGCGGCGCGCGTGTCCCGAGACTTGTCCACCTTCGCGCCGATCGACTGCGACGGATCGGGCATCGTGCGCGCGGTCGCCGCGAGCGCGAGCGGCTTCGTGGCGCTCGGCTTCGACAACGCGCTGCTCGTCGAGCGCGACGGCCGCTTCGAGCGACGCGCGATCGAGTGCGAGCACCCGCTGACCGCGCTGTGCGTGGCCGCGGACCAGAGCGTCTACGTCGCCGGCGAAAAGGGATCGCTCTTGCGCTCGACCGACGGCGGCGCGCGGTGGACAGCGTGTAAAGCGGGCACCAAGTCCGCGATCACGGCGCTCTTCGCCGCGCGCGACGGCGCGCTGTGGATCATCGGCCCTCGCGGGCTGTGCCGACGATCGACCGACGGCCGAAGCTGGCAGGCGCGCGGGCCCGAGACGCGCAGAGCGCTGATCGCCCTGTGGGCAGAGGGCTCGCTCGTCGTCGCGGTTGACGACCAGCAGCACGTGTTCGTCTCGCACGACGAAGGCGCGCAGTGGAGCGCCGTTCGCGAGCGCACCAACAGCCCCCGCACCATCGTGGGCTTCGACGCGCAGCGCTTGCTCTCGCTCGGCTCGACGATCGCGCGCTGGACGCCCGGCAGCGAGCCGATCGCGGTCTTGGACGCCGACCGCAGCGCGCACGGCAGCGTCTTCGTCGCGCGAGACGGCACGCTCTGGCTCGCCGCGGGACCGGTCGCCTCGAGCGAGGACGGCGGGACGTGGGCCATCGACGGCCGCGGGCTGGCCATCGATGGCCGCGCGGAGCACACCCCCGGCGACGCGTGGAAGATCGCGCAAGGACCGGGCGATTCGCTGGTGATCTGGAGCCGAAGCGCCGTGGTCTCTCGCGACCGCGACGGTCGCTACCAGCAGCGCTTCGCGCCAGCGTCGCCGTCGATCGAAGACGTCTCGGTCGCATCGGACGGAGCGCTCGCGATCACCGAGCGCTCGACCCACGCTGCGGGCACGCGCGGCACGATCACGGTCATCGACGAAGGAGGCACCCGCGAGCACGAGCTCGAGAACGGCGACTGGCCCAAGTGCGCGTGGGACGCGCGCGGCGCGCTGTGGACGAGCGGGCAGCTCGGGCCGCTGCTCGTGTCGAGGGACCGCGGGGCGACGTTCGAGCGCGTGGACTGGGGGCGCGCGCAGCTCCCTGGGCTCGAGAAGCACTGGGCGGGTCGCGTCTTCGCGATCGCGTCGGGCAGCGACGCGGTGTGGATGGCGATCTCGCATGGGTGGTTCGCGCGGCGAGGCGCCGACGGGCAGTTCGCGCTCTCGAAGCTCGACGGCGATCGCTTCGTGTACGCCCTCAGCGAGCACGCGTCGGGAGAGCTCACGCTGTGCATGGAGGGAAGAAGGCTGCTCGCCTCGCGCGACGGCGGCCGCAGCTTCAGCGCGCGCACCGTCGGCGAAGGATGGAGCATCGAGTCCGTCGCCCGCGCGCGCGACGGACGGTGGATCGCGCTGTGCGCCGACCATTGAGGGCGCCGGGCGCGCGATCGCGTACAGTGCGCGCCGCGCTCTCATGAACCATCGGCTCGTCGCCCTCGTCGTTGTCTCGCTCGCCGCGTGCGAGCGCCGCCCCTCGGAGCCACCCACACCGCCGCGAGAGGTCCCTCGGTTGCCGACCGAAGCGCCGCGGCCTCCGGCCATGGAGCCGTCGCGCGCGCAGCCGACAGAGAGCGCAGGGCGCGACGCGTGCGGGTTGCTCCCCGAGATCGCCGTGCGGGTGTTTGGTGATGTCGACGAAGGGACGCGCGTCGAGCGCGAGAGCAGCAACCTCGCGGGGCTCGACTCGTGCCGCTATCGCTGGCGCAAGCGAGACGCTGCGCGGATCACCGCGCGCAACGCGGATCGCGCCCAGCAAAACCCCGCCCTGCTCGCGGCCATCGTGCGTCCGTCGTCCGGGGCCGAAGGGCTCGAGAGCGCAGAGTCCGAGCTGCGACTCAGCGTGTATCCGCCGCGGTCGGGTACGCCGTCGATGCTGGCGCGCGGCTTCGAGATGGCGCACAGCGGCGAGCAGCCCGTCGCAGCGCTGGGTGAGCAGGCTGCGTTCAACCCAGCGCGCAGGCTGCTCACGGTCCGCCGCGCAAATCGCACGTTCGAAGTGCTCGCTCACGTGACGGCGGACGAGCGAGAGTCGCTCGCGCTCGCGACGAGGATCGCGCGAGACGTGCTATCTCGCTTGCCGTGAACGCCACCACCTCGCACGAAGTCGCGATCGGCCCGAGGCTCGCGTCGCTGCTCGAGCTCGCGTATCGAGCGCGCAGGCCCGCGCTGGTCGAAGGCGCCACGGGCATCGGCAAGTCCGAGCTCGTGCACGATGTTGCCCGCGCGCTCGGGGTCTCGATCATCACGCTCGACCTCTCGCTGCTCGAGCCGCCGGACCTCGTCGGGCTTCCGGTCGTGCGCGACGGGCGCACGTCGTACGCGACGCCCGCGACCCTACCCACCGACGGAGCAGGAATTCTCCTGCTCGAAGAGCTCAACCGCGCCGAGCGCTACGTGCAGCAGCCCGCCCTGCAGCTGCTCACCGCCGGCAGGCTTCACGAGTACCAGCTGCCCGAGGGCTGGGTCTGCTTCGCGGTCACCAATCCCCCCACGGGCGAGTACCACGTCACGCCGCTCGACCGCGCGCTCGAGGCGCGCTTCATGAAGATCCGCGCCCGCGCCGACCGCGGTCCGTGGCTCGCGTGGGCGGAGTCGCACGGCGTTCATCCAGCGGTGCGCACGGTCGTTCGAGAGCACTCGCGCGCGCTCGATGAGGTCTCGCCCCGAAGCTGGACGTACGCGGGGCAGATCCTGGCCGCGATGACCACGAAAGAGCGTTCGGACAGCGATTTCGTGCGCGACGCGCTCTGCGGCTACCTGCCGCCCGCGTGGGCCGAAGTGCTCGCCGCGGCGAGCGAAGGCACCGCGAGCGAGCTCGGGATCGACCTGCGCGACCTCCTCGGCGACTACGTGCAGCGCGCGCAGAAGAGCGTTCGAGAGCTCAAGACGCAGGGCCGCACCGACGCAATGGACGAGCTCGTCTCTCGCGTCCGCTCGGTGCTGCGCAGCCCCGAGATCGCCGCGATGCACGAGCAAGGGACGCTCAGGCTCGACAGCTTCGACGCGCTGCTCGCGGACCTCGCGGGCGACGCGCGCGAATCGCTGCAAGAGGCGATCGCGGCCAACCCCGTCGCGCAGTCGCTGATCGAGCTGCGCGCGGGGGACATCCTGGCCAACGCGCAGAGCACGCAGGCGGACAAGAAGCTCGCGCAGTGGGCGCAGTCCCCGACGCAGCGCTATCGGGCCGCCATCGTCGCCAACGCGCTGTGCGCGCACTTGAAGCAGCACGGGCGCGTCAGCGAGCTGCGCCAGAGCAACGCGATCCGCGCCAACCTCGGCCGCGTGCTCGCCGCGCTCGGAGAGCGCTACGCGATGCCCCTCGTCAACGTGATGCTCGAGTTGCAGATCACGCCGATCCGCCCGGGGCGGTAGCGGGTCACGAACCCCACTTCGTGCCGTCGAGCGAGGTCGGCATCAGGACGTACACGCAGCAGTCGGCGCCGCTTCGAAAGCACTCGCGCTGCGAGACCATCACTGGAACGCCGAGCGTCGCGCACGCCTCCGAGAGGATCCCCTCTTCCATCGCGCAGTGGTGGGGCGTGGTCTTCTCGAGCTCGGCCAGCGACGAGCCAAACGAGCGCACCTTCCACCCGCCGATGTTCGTCCCGCGGTTGGCGTGGTTGTACATCCCGTCGATCCCGTACACGACGTCGCGCGCCACCTTCGCCACTTCGCCGAAGCGCGCGGCGTGCGACCGCTGAAAGAGCAATCGCCCCATCCGTCGAAGCCCGTTGTGGCCCACCTTGGCGTCGATGCTCTCCATCATCGCGAGCAGCCACTCGATCGGGTACCAGCGATCGGGCTCGACGCGCTCGACGCGCTCGGTCGACTCCGGGCCGAGCACGTTGCGGCACGTCGCGCGAATCTGCTCGGGCGTGCTCGCGCGGGACAAGTCTGCGAGCGCGTCGCGGACCGCGAGGATGTCCGACCCGACCGTCTCGTGGCGGTGGCCCTCGTAGCCGCGAGGCTTGCGCCGGGCGTTCGTCGCAGAGACCAGCGAGACGCCGCGCGCAGGGGACCTTCGAGACTCGTCGCTGATCGAAGGCAATGGCTACCATGGTCGCCGCGCAGCGTTTGCACGTCTGCGCAGAAAAACGCAGCGGGTGCGCGGTCAGCGCATCGCGCCGAGCCGCGTCGACAGGGTGGCGCGTCCGCCCGTCGCCCGCTCGAACGAGTAGAGCTGCGCGCTCATCGTGTCGTTGCCGAAGATCGACGCCCACCGCTCGAGCGAGTCCATCCGCTGCGCGCTCACGGGCGCCGCCGAGAACACCACGAACGCCCCGCGAAACGCGCGGTCTTCGGGCCCCGCTGGGGGCCGCGCGCCGTGCACGCCGACGATGTCGTCGAGCGAGACCGTGTGCGTTCCGGTGATCTCGAAGGTGAGCCTGCGGGTCATGGGATCGGCGCTGACGAAGTGCGCGCCGTCGAGCACCACGAAGGGCCCCCCGGCTTCGGCTCTCGGAAGCAACCCCATGAGATACAACTCGATCGGAGCAAACGGCCGCGAGTCGCCGCCGTTGGCGTTGGGCCCAAACGAGCCGATCGTCACGCGCGTGATCCCATCGGGGTCCGGCATGCAGTTGGGCAACGCAGCGCCCGCGGGGTTGTTGCACTGCGCCGTCGAGAGGTCGAACCCGCCGTGCTGCCCATCGACGCTCGCCACGCCCCAGTGCGCGCCAAACGACTGGTCCCGATCGCGCCCGAAGCCGAACGTCGGCGAGAGAAACATCGACCAGTAGTGCAGCGTCTCGTGCAACGTCGGGCCGTTGCCGACGGCGTTGAAGTTCACGCCGATCACGCCGCGCAGCTTCGTCGCCTCGGGCGGATACATCGCGTTGGTCGACGCCCGCGTGATGCCCGTCCCCTCGATCGCCGGCCGCCGCGCGAGCGTAAACCTCGCCGACACGCCGCCGCTCTCGATCGGCCCGTCCGTGAAGATGTAGACGAAGTCGTACTCGTCGCGAAACCGCGCGTAAAACGACGCCGCCGCGCGGTACAGCTCCCGAGAATCACCGCGGACGTACTGCGCGACCTCCGCCGCGGCCTCGGGGTCGACGATGTTGACCGCGTGCGGTCGCAGCTGCACTTCGCCGCTCGCGCCGCCCTCGCCCGCGCCCACGTCGGCGCTCGCGTCGCTGCCCGAGGCGCCGTCCTCGTTGCTCACCATCGGCGAAGCGCACCCGCCGAGCAGCGCCACCACCACGCCCAGCCACCGCGAAGACCGGTCCTTCATCGCTTGAATTTATCAGCGCTGGGTATGGCAACCAAAGCAAAGAATCCGCTGGCCGTTCTCGGTCCGCGCAAAGCTTCGACGCGAGAGCTACAACGTCCCGCATGCAGACCGCACGCGAAGCCTTGCACGCGCTGGTGGCGGGGCGCGACTGGCTCGCGCGCTACCCGTTTCATGCGGCGGTGCTGGCGCGCATCGACGTGGTGCGCGACCCGTCCGTGCAGTGGATGGCCGTCTCGCTCGAGCGCGGCCGGTACTTTCTTCACGTCCACTTCGAGCAGCTCGCGCGCGCGCCGCAGTTCGCCGCGGGGATCCTGTTGCACGAGATCCATCACATCGCGCTCGGCCACCTGTCGCACCGAAAGTTTCGCGACGGGATCGAGCACGCCGAGGTGATGGAGACGTGCCTCGAGATGTCCGCCAACGACGGGATCACCGAGCCGTTGCCCAACCCCATCGTGTGGGAGAACTTCGCGCGCTTCGGCGTGAGAGCGTCGCAGAGCACGCTCGAGCGCTACGAGGCCCTCTTGCCGATCCATCGCAAAGGGGCCCTGGCCAAAGCGCTGCGCGACGGCGGAGCGGAGGACGTCGACGACCACGGTCCGTGGCGCGAAGGCGAAGGCGCGGGCGCCGGATCGCTCGCGCGCACACGAGAGCTGGTCGAGCGATCGCTCGACGAGGCGAAGCGAGAGGGGCTCGCGCCGGACGCGCGGATCGCCGGGATTTCTCCAGGTCGATTGCTCGAAGCGCTGGGCCCATCGGCGGTGCGCGCAGACGCAGAGCAGTCGATCGACTGGCGCGCGGCGCTGCAGGGGCTCGTGCAACGACTACGGTCACCGGTGCGAACGTGGTCGAGGCCCAACCGGCGGTTCGGAGATCGGGTCGGAGAGATTCCGGGCCGCGCGTATCGCACGGGGGGCGCCTCGCGGCCGAGCGTGCTCGCGGTGATCGACACCAGCGCGAGCATGGACGCACCAGCGCTCTCGCGCATCGCAGCGGAGCTCGTCCGGCTCGCGCCGTACGCGCGCGTGATCGTGGCCGAGTGCGACACCGAAGTGACCCGCGTGTACCCGTTGGACAAGGCGATCACCGCGGTCATGGGCCGCGGGGGCACCGACCTTCGCCCTGCGTTTTCTCCGGCGCTGCTCGCGCGCGAAGGCGTCGACGCGGTCGTGTACTTCACCGACGGAGAGGGGCCCTTCGACGCGCGCCCACCGGGCGTGCCTACGCTCTGGGTGCTCACGAGCGACGCCAACTTTGCGTGCCCGTGGGGCGAGCGCGCGCGCCTGTCGGCGTAGCGGTTGTGGTAGTCCCGTCGACGTGACAGGCAAACCGTCGAACAAAGCCCCGCAGATCCGCAAGCAAGACGCGCTCGACTACCACTCGCAAGGTCGCCGGGGAAAAATCGAGGTCGTCGCGACCAAGCCCAGCGTCACGCAGCGCGACCTCGCCCTCGCGTACTCGCCCGGCGTCGCCGAGCCGTGCCGCGAGATCGCGCGCGAGCGCGACCTGGTCGATCGCTACACCGCGCGGCAAAACCTCGTCGGCGTCATCACCAACGGCACCGCCGTCCTCGGCTTGGGAAACATCGGCCCCTACGCCTCCAAGCCCGTCATGGAGGGCAAGGGGATGCTCTTCAAGAAGTTCGCCGACATCGACGTGTTCGACCTCGAGGTCGACGAGATCGACCCCGACAAGTTCATCGACGTGGTCTCTCGCCTCGAGCCCACCTTCGGCGGCATCAACCTCGAAGACATCCGCGCGCCCGACTGCTTCTACATCGAAGAGACGCTGCGCGAGCGCATGAGCATCCCGGTCTTTCACGACGATCAGCACGGGACGGCCATCATCACCGGCGCGGCGCTGCTCAACGCGATCGAGCTCGCGCACAAGAAGATCGACGAGGTGCGCGTGTGCTGCTGCGGCGCCGGCGCGGCCGCGGTGCGCTGCATGGAGCTGTGGGTCTCGCTCGGCGTGCGCCGCGAGAACATCACCATGGTTGATAAGTGGGGCGTGATCTACCAGGGCCGCGTCGAAGAGATGGACCCGTACAAGGGCGCCTTCGCGCAGGACACCGCCGAGCGCACGCTCGCCGAAGCGATCGTCGGGCGCGACGTGTTCGTGGGCTTGTCGGTCGGCAACGTCGTGACGCCGGCGATGCTGCTCACGATGGCGCGGTCGCCGGTGGTGTTCGCGCTCGCCAACCCAGACCCCGAGATCGACTACGAGACCGCCCTGGCCACGCGGCCGGACGCGATCGTGGCCACGGGGCGCAGTGATTTTCCCAATCAGGTCAACAACGTCCTCGGGTACCCGTACGTGTTTCGCGGGGCGCTCGACGTGCGCGCGCGCACGGTCAACGAGGCGATGAAGCTCGCCGCCGTCCGCGCCATCGCCGAGCTCGCCAAGGCCGAAGTGCCCGACCGCGTGATGGCCGCGTACGGCCTCAAGCAGCTCAAGTTTGGACCCGAGTACATTATTCCGAAACCCTTCGACGACCGCGTCCTGCTCTGGGTCGCGCCCGCCATCGCCAAGGCCGCGATGGACACCGGCGTCGCCAGGGACACGATCGACCTCGTCGCCTATCGCGAGCAGCTCGCGCGCCGCGTCTCGCCCACGCGCCACACGCTGCGAAAGATCTGGGCCGTCGCGCGGGCGAACCCCAAGACCGTGGTCTTTCCTGAGGGCGAGAGCGACGCCATCCTGCGCGCCGCGTGCATCGTGCGCGACGAGGGCATCGCGCACCCCGTGCTCATCGGCCGCAAGCACGTGATCGCAGAGCGCGCCGCGGCGCTCGACCTGGATCTCGAGGGGATTCAGAGCGTGTTTCCGCCGGAGTCTCCCAAGCTCCAAGAGTACGTCGACGCGTACTGGACCCTGCGTCGCCGCAAGGGCGAGACCCGGTATTCAGCAGAGAAGACCGTCACGCGCGAGCGCAAGGTCTTCGGCATGATGATGGTCCACCAGGGCGACGCCGACGGCTGCGTCTCGGGCCTCACCGCCGCCTACCCCGAGGTCGTGCGCCCCGCCCTGCAGATCATCGGAATGGCCCCCGGATTTCGCCGCGCCGCCGGCATGTACATGCTGCTCAAGGGCGCCAACGTGCTCTTCTGCGCGGACACCACGGTCAACGTCGACCCGGACGCAGAGACCCTCGCAGAGATCGCCATCCAGAGCGCCGACGCCGTGCGCGACCTGGGAATCGAGCCGCGGATCGCGATGCTCTCGTACGCCAACTTCGGCAGCGCCGACGGCGAAGAGCCGCGCAAGGTCTCCCGCGCCGTCTCGATCGTGAAGTCTCGCCGGCCCGACCTGATGATCGACGGCGAGATGCAAGCAGACGTCGCCCTCAACCCGCTCTTGCGCAGCGAGTGGGCGTTCAGCGACCTCAAAGACGCGGCCAACGTCTTGATCTTCCCCAACCTCGGCGCGGGAAACATCGCGTACAAGCTGCTCACGTCCTTCGGCGGCGCCGAGGCCGTCGGCCCGATCCTGCTCGGGATGGACAAGCCCGTGACCGTCCTTCAGCGCAACAGCGACGTGGACACCATCGTCTCGATGGCCGCCATCACCGTGGCGCAGGCGCTTCGCAAGCGCGACGCGTGAGCGCAAATCACCGCGTCCGGCGCGCTTCGGTGCTACAACCACCTCGGTCTTCGCGGCGATGGCCTCTCTGAGTGTCGGCTCGGTCTTCGGGGGAGAGTGGCGCGTCCTCGGTCGAATCGCCGAGGGCGGGATGGGCACCGTCTACCGCGTCGAGCAGTGCTCGACCGGCCAGCTGCGCGCGTTGAAGGTCCTGCGTGCAGGGCTCTGGGAGGACCCGCGAGCCCGCGAGCGCTTCGAGCTCGAAGCGCAGGTCGTCTCGAAGATCCGCAGCGAGCACATCACCAAGGTCATCGCCGCGGGGATCGACCCGGACGAAGGCGCTCCCTGGATCGCCATGGAGCTGCTCGAAGGCGAGACCCTCAAGAAGCGCGTCGAGCGCGCGGGCCCCTACGGCAGGATCGAGACCGTCGAGCTCGCGCGGCAGCTCTGCCACGCGCTCGCGACCGCGCACGACGCAGGCGTGGTCCACAGGGACCTCAAGCCCGAGAACATCTTCATCGCGAAGAGCGCGCGCGCCGAGGGAGGCGAGCTCGTCAAGCTCTTGGACTTCGGGATCGCGACGGCGCTCGAAGAGTTCGAGACCAGCGCCACGGTCACGTCCGTCATCGGCTCGCCCCTGTGGATGGCGCCCGAACAAGTGCGACGCGAGCGCATCAAACCCGCGACCGACGTGTGGTCGCTCGGGCTGCTCTTGTTTTGGGTGCTCACGGGACGGCCGTATTGGAAGAAGACCTTCCCCGCCGACGCGGTGCTCTTCGAGAAGATGGTCGAGCCGCTCGTGCCAGCGAGCCAGCGCGCGGTCGAGCTCTCGTGCGAAGGAGCGATCCCGCCCGGCTTCGACCCGTGGTTCGCCCGCTGCGTCTCGCGCAAGATCGACGAGCGCTACAGCGACGCAGAAGAAGCGTTCGACGCGTTCGAGCGCATCATGACCGACCCGCGCATGCCGCGCGCCCTGCCGACGTCGCGCGCGAAGCTCGCCGCCACCGTCGCCGCGACGGCCCTCGCCGCCGCGAGCGTCGCGTGGTTCGCGCGGCCGTACTTCGCTCCGCCGCAGCCGAGCGTCGAGCTCCCGCCGCTGCGCATGACGTTGGGAATCAGCGACGGATCGACTGCAATTTCGCTGACCGACGCGCGACCCGAGGACACAGGTCTCCGCGCGGACACAACGCTCCGCGACGCCGCGCCGCCCTCTTCGCGGACCGAGCTGACCGACGCGAGCGCGAGCCCCAGCCCCGTTGTGCGACCGCGCATCGACGCCGCGCCAGCGGAGGACGCCGCGCGCGCCGTGCGACAGCCCTCGGTCGGCAACGTGCGGGTCGCCCTCGCGCCCAACACGCCGGGCGCCGCGCCCACGCTGCAGGGCTTTACCGTTCGACACTTCGCGCAGGCGCACGCGCTCTGCACCGCGCGCGGAGCCACGCATCCGTGGCAAGTGATCCCCGATTGGTACCTCGAGCGGCGCAACGAGCTGCGGCTCGACGAGCGCGCGCGGAGGCTGGCCGCAGAGCGATCGATGCTCGCGCGCATCAGCGACCCAGCGCTGCAGCAGCGGGCCAGCGAGAGCGTGAGCAATCAAGAGCAAAACCTGCAGCGCGACCGCGACATGCTCGAGGCCGAAGTGCTGCGCTCGCTCGGCAATTTGCGCAGCGTTCTCTCGACCCGCGCGCGAGACGCTCGCTGCTCGGAGGCTGGGCTGCGGGCGGACGCGGCGGCGCTCTACGCCACGTGGTGTTGCAGGTAGAAGCGCCGCGGTGATTGCCGCTCGCGCTGGGGCGGACGATTTGAGAGCATCCGGGCGGAGGGCTCGGCGACGAAGACGATGGCACCACGAGAAGACGACGCGCCGTATTGGCGGCGAGCGATGGTCGAGCTTCGGGCGATGATGCTCTCGGATCTGCGACGACGCATTCCGGCGCTGAGGACGCGGCACGAAGACATCGTGCAAGAGGCGCTCGCGGACCTGGCAGACCGCATCGGGGACGGCGGCGAGGGCATCCCGAGCTCGTGGGCGCTGCCCGAAGAGCCCAGCGATCCCGAGGACCGAGCGCACCTCGCGCGGCTCGCGCGCACGATTCTGCGCAGGCGCGTGGCGGATCTTTTTCGCGCGCGGGTTCGCGGACGGGCGGACGAGCCGATCGAGCACGAGCCCGAGGCGATCGTCTCGCGCGAGCAGGCGACGGACCGGGCGATGCAGACCGCCGAGCTGCTCAGGCACACGGCCGAAGCGATGAACGAGCTCAGCGCCAACGACCGCGAGGCGCTCTTGCTCGCGGCCGAGCGCGACGGCGAGCGGGTCGAGGGGCGCATGCCCGACAAGGATCGACAGCGCTTGAGTCGTGCTCGCTCGAGGCTCATCACGATCGTTCGCGCCAGGCTCGGCGACAGCCCCCTGATCGAACTGCTCGAGACGGAGTGATCGATTGCGCGACGCCCGCCCCTTTCTCCAAATCGCCCACATCGGCCCGTGGAACGTCGCCACCCCCGACGCCCTCGCCCTCGCCCGCGCCGCTGCGTACGCCGGCGGGCGGTCGTCGATCGAGTCCGTCGCGCGCCACGACGCCACCGCGGCGCTCGCGTTGCGCGAGTGGCTCGAGGCCGTGACCCTCCGCGACGCCGTCGGTCGCAAGCTGGTCACCTGGCTCATCGAGACGGGCTCGCGCACCGCGCACGGCGACGCGGGCTCTTTCTCCCACGCGCAGGCGCTGGCCCGCTCGCTCGCGCACGGCGCGGCGCACGCGCGCATTCTGGTCGCGGGCGCGCGCGACACGACGGCCGCGCTCGACGCGCGCTTCGGCGCACGGCACCCGAGCGCGCCGCTGTGGCTGCGCGCTCCGCACGGAGGCTTCGAAGTGCACGCGTACGCGCAGGACACCGAGCGAGCGACGCACGAGGACGCACACGCGCGCACCGCGGCGCTTCGCGAGGAGTACGCGCCGGCCGATCGAGCGCCGGTGCTCGAGATCGCAGCGGGCTTCGATCACGGCCGCGCGCTGCGCGGCTGCGGGGCGGATTGCCGGTGGATCCTCAGCTCGTCGGGCGATCGCGAGAGCGTCGCGGCGAGCGCCGCCGTCGGGAGCGAGCAATCCGTGGCGCTGCTGAGGGTGTACGCGTCGGCGTCGCAGCGGCGGGCGGCGATCGTCGAGCGCCTGCTGTTCACCCGGACGCTCGCGATGGGGCCGTTTCGCCTCGACGCCTCACGGACGACCGAGCGCTTGATTTCGTGGCCATGACACCCGCGGCGCGCGCGCGCTGCTACACTGCGCAGAACGAGCAGAGACGGGGCGGACCGTGAGCAGCATCGAACAGAGCGAGATCCCGACGTTGGCAGACTCTCCGGACGCGACCCTGGTCGTGTGCCCGCAGGGTGACGTCGTGGACTGCAACCGAGCGTTCGAGCAGGTGCTCGGGTACACGAAGGCCGAGGTCGTCGGCCGGCCCCTCGCGGCGCTGCTGCCCGAGCGAACGACGCGCAAGCTCGGGGCGGAGCTGCTCGCGGTGATCCGCGCGAGAGCCGAGCGAGCAGCGCCCGCGCCGCTGCGGATCTCGATGCTGCGCCGCGCGGAGGTGCCGGTCGAGTTCGACCTCGCGATGACGGTGGGCGCGACCGAACGCGGGATGATCGTGCTGTCGTTTCGCGCGGTGCTCGCAGAGCCCGTGGACGTCGAAGACCGGCCGCTCGGCCGGACCGCGCCGTCCGAGGCATACCAGCTCGCCTTCGAGTACTCGCCGCTCGGCGTGTTTCTCTTCGACTCTCGCGGGATCCTCACGGCGTGCAACGA
The DNA here is from genome assembly GCA_013298625.1 of Myxococcales bacterium. GTDB lineage: Bacteria > Myxococcota_A > Polyangia > Polyangiales. The sequence continues at coordinate 7,852 of JAAFIF010000049.1, read as the reverse complement.
CGCGCTGGCCAACATCCTCGGCAGCACGCGGCGCGCGCTCGTGGGGCTCGACGTGACGACCCTGCCCAACGCGCAAATCGTCGCGATCTTGCGCAAGGCGCTCGACGGAGAGCGCGCGCAATACGACGGCGAGTACGTCTCGGTGACGGCGGGGCGACGCAGCATCGTGCGCGCGGATTTCGCGCCCGTTCGCGGCGCCGACGGCGTGGCGCGCGGCGGGGTGTGCGTGGTCGAAGACGTGACCGAGCGACGCAAGCTGCAGGCGCGGCTCGCGCAGTCGGACCGGCTCGCGTCGGTCGGGACGCTGGCCGCGGGCGTCGCACACGAAATCAACAACCCGCTCGCGTACGTGCTCTCGAACCTCGAGTACGCCCGTCGGCGCTTCGGCGAGTGCGCGTCGTTGATCGACGACATCGACGCCCGCGAGCGCATCACCGAGTCGCTCGAGCACGCGCGCGACGGCGCCGTGCGCGTGCAGACGATCGTTCGAGACCTCAAGACCTTCTCGCGCGGCGGCGACGAGTCGCGGCAAAACGTGTACCTCGAGCGCGCGATCGAAGCGGCGCTCACCATGGCGCACCCGCTGATCCGCGGCCGCGCGCGGATCCTGCGCGATTACAAGCCAACCGACGCGGTGTGGGCCGACGAGGGGCGCCTGGCGCAGGTGTTTCTCAACCTGGTGATCAACGCCGCGCAGGCGATCACCGACGGCGCGCCGGCGCGCAACGAGATCCGTGTGCGCGTGTTCGAGACCGAGGACAACCGCGTGTGCGGCGAGGTCTCGGACACGGGCGAAGGCATCGACCCGGCGCACTTGCCCAGGGTCTTCGAGCCCTTCTTCACCACCCGCGCCTCGGGCGTCGGAACCGGGCTCGGCCTCTCGGTCTGCCACGGTCTCGTGACGGCGTTTGGTGGCGAGATCACCGCCGAGAGCCAGCTCGGACGGGGGACGACCTTTCGCGTCACCCTTCCGCGCTCGGTCGCCGAGGCCCCCTCGCGCGACGCGCCGACGGACCGTCGCAAGCGGCTCTCTCGCCCGCGCAGACGGCGGCTGCTCGTCGTCGACGACGAGACCCTGCTCGCGCGCTCGATCGAGCTGCAATTGCAAGAAGACCACGACGTCGAGATCGTCGCGACCGGCCACGCCGCGATCGAGCGCCTCCGTCGCGAGCCGCCCTTCGACCTGGTCCTGTGCGACATGATGCTCCCGGACATCTCGGGGATGGACGTGTACGAACAAGCACGGGCCATCGGCAACGGATCGCACGAGCGCTTCGTGTTCATGACGGGCGGCTCGTTTACGCCCAGGGTGTTCAAGTTTCTGCGCGACAACGAGGTCCCATGCCTCGAGAAGCCCTTCACCGCAGAGCAGCTCAAAGAAATCATCGACCCGCGCTGAGCGTGCGCTGGCGCTGTCACCAAAGCGCCCTCGCCCGCGATGATCACCGCAGCGCCGCCCTGCGCGGTACAATGCCTCGCTCACCTCTCGCACGAGGTCTCACCGACAGTCATGGCACGAACTCCCCTCGACCCCTCGCTGCTCGCCGCTGCTGACGCTGATCGCGACGCCTCGCGGCTCGACGCCGTCGTCGCGTCGCTGCTGCCCGGCGCGCGAGCGCTCGCCGAGCGAGTGTTCGCTGCAGAAGTCCTCGACGCCGTCGACGGGCCCGCGCAGCACGCGCTCGCTTCCATCGCCAAGAGCTCCCTCGATTTCGCGCCCGTCCGCAGCGCGCGCGCCGCGGGGCTGCTCGACGCCCTGACGCAGGACGAGCGCGACGCCATCGAAGCGCACGGCTACGACATCGCAGGCACCCTCGCCCGCGCTTGGGTTGATTTGTGGTCACGCGCCGCAGCGCAGACCGACGGCGCCCTGCGCGTCGATCGCGCCGCCCCCGAGAGCGCCCCGCTCGAGGCAGCGTGGGCCGAGTGCGCCGCGCAGCTCGGGCTCGACCGCGCGCAGGCCGACGCGCTCGTGATGGACTTCTGCCAGCGAATTCGCAGCGAAGGCTCGGCCCTCCACCTCCCGCTCGGCCTCGTGCTCGACGGCCGCGCCAGCGATCTGTGGCTGCACCGCGAGGGCGCCGTCGGCGCGCTGCCCGAAGAGATCGTCCGCTCGGGCGAGCAGCTCCGCGCCCCGACCATCTCGCTCGACGAAGCGCGCAAACGCCGCGGCAGTTGAGTACGCTCTCGGGCGCTGATGGCTAAACCGCGCCCCTGGACCGTGCTCCCCCACGGAGCGATCGAGAAGCTCTCGAACCGGCTGTGGACCGTCTCGGGTTCGCTCCCGGACATCCCCCTGCAGCGCAGGATGACCGTGGTTCGTCGCGAGGACGGCAGGCTGTGGATTCACAGCGCGATCGCGCTCGACGAGGAGGCGATGGGAGAGCTCGAGGCGTGGGGTGAGCCCGCCGAGCTCGTGGTTCCCAACGCGTTTCATCGCCTGGATGCCAACGCGTTCGTCGCGCGCTACCCCAAGCTGCGCGTGTACTGCCCGCGCGTCGCCGCGCCCCGCGTGAGCGACGTCGTCCGCGTGCACGGCGCCATCGAGGACATGCCCACGGACGCCGTCCTCGAGCCCCGCTCGGTCGAAGGAATCTCGTCGCGAGAAGCAGTCTTCGCCGTACACGACGAGCGAGGCTGCGCGCTGATCTTCAATGACCTGTTCTTCAATCACCAACACGTCGCAGGACTGCAGGGCTGGATCGTTCGCATGCTCGGCTCGAGCGGCGGCCCCAGGGTGACGCGCGTCGCCAGGCTCGTGATGGTCGACGACCGCGCGTTGGTCGCCAAATCACTGGTCGAGCTCGCCAACACCCCCCGCTTGTACGCGTTGATTCCGGGCCACGGCGACGTCGTCACGCGCGACGCCTCTCGCGTGCTCGCGACGACAGCCCTTCGTGTGTGATCGCCGGGGCGCACGTCGCACACGCGCGAACACCGTCGCGATGATGCGTCCGAAGACACACCGCGGACGAAGCCGCGGTACGCTAGGCCTATCCCATGGCGATTCGATGGATCCTTGGCGTCACGCTCGCGACAGCGGCGCTCAGCGCGTGCTCTCCTGAAGTGCCGGCGATCACAGACTCGGGCAGCGATCGAGCGTCGCCGACGAGCGACGCGGCGGCAGACATCGTCGAGCCGATCGACGTCGTCGACGACCTGCAGAGCCTGCCCGACAGCGCGCCCGACAGCGCGCCGGACGCAGCGCCGGACAGCGCGCCAGACGCCGCCGGACCCGACGTGAACTTTCGCGACAGCGGCATGCTCTTTCTGCCTCGCTGCCAAGACACCGAACCGCCGACGGCCACCAACCTCGATCCCGTCGTCTCGACGCTGCTCGGGACGATCACGCCGATCGGGACGCGCGTCTCTGTCGCAAACCCGCTCGTCAATCCCTCGAGCGAGAGCGGCGAGAGCGACTACCGCATGCGCGGGCTCGACCGCTTTCGCCGCGCCGCAGGAGAGAACCGCCAGACGCGCAGAGACCTCGGCGGATCGATGGCCACGCCGTCGACGCGCGGATCGCTCACGTACTTCGTGCAGATCAGCGACTTTCAGCTCACCGACGACGAGTCGCCCACGCGCCTCGCCGCCACGGACAACCCGCTGATCGGCGCGGGAAATCGCCCGCAAGAAGCCTACATCCCCCGCGTGATGTCCGCGATGAACCGCACGCTCGCGACGCTCGAGCGCCGCAGCATGCGCGGCTTCGACTTCGGTGTCTTCGCCGGCGACTGCGCAGACTCGGCGCAGCTCAACGAGCTGCAGTGGTTCATCGAAGTAATGGACGGCCACAGCAACGTGCACTTCGACTCGGGCCGCGACGACGACCCGGTGCCTGGCCCCAACAACGACCCGAAAGACCCGTTCGACGCCAGCCCGTTTCCCGCGCCGTGGCTCTACGTGCCGGGCAACCACGACGTGATGATCACGGGCCTGTCCGTGCCCGACACCACCAACCGCGCCACGGCGGCGGGCGACAACTCCGTCGGCGGCACCCGTGACTACTCGCAGTGGTACGCGCCCGTTGTGCGCGGCCGCGTCACCCCCGACCCCAACCGCCGCCCGCTCGAACGAGCCGAGATCGTGCGAGAGCTCTTCACTCACTCGACCGTCGGGCCCGGACCCGTCGGACACGGATACCCCGCGAGCGCGGACCTGCGTTTCGGCGCGCATTACACACGCGACGTCATCCCCGGCGTCCTGCGCATGATCGCGTTCGATACGAGCGACCCCACCGGCGGGTCCAAAGGCTTGATCCGTCAGTCCGTGGTCGACAACTTCTTGCGTCCCGAGCTCGAGCGCGGGACGCGCGACGGCGTGCTCATGATGATGGTCTCGCACCACCCGCTCGACTCGATCGACCGGCAAAACGGCGAGATCGGACTGCCCGTCGGCGACGCCGTCTCGTCCGATGACCTGAAGAATCTCATCGTCGGGTTTCCCAACATGTTCTTGTGGATGGTCGGCCACCAACACGTCGTGCGCGTCCGCCCCATCGCCGGCCCCGACGCCGCGCGCCCAGGCTTCTGGGAGGTTCAGTCGGGCTCGATCGCGGACTGGCCCTCGCAGGCGCGCATCATGGAGATCGTGGCCAACGACAACAACACGCTCTCGATCTTCGGGACGATGTTCGACTACGACACGATGGACTGCATGGAGCGGCGCTTTCGTCGCCTCGCGCTCATGGACTTCATGAGCGGCTGGGCCGGCGATCACCGCGGATCGCTGCAAGACCGCAACGTCGAGCTGGTGATCCCCATCCCCCCCGCCGCGCGCGCCGCGGTCATGCGCGCGATGATGGCCGCGCCCCGTCGCATCGAGAGCGACACCACCCTGCGCGGGATGTGACTCGCTCGCTCAGCGCGCGGTGAGAAAGAACTCGACCCCGCCGCTCGCGCAGCGAAACTCGAACGTGCGCGCCATCACCTGCGCCGCGGTCACCGTCGCCGTCGCGATCGGGCAGATCGCGTCGTCGCTGAGGGTGTCGTCGTCGGCGATGCGGACGCGCAGCATTCTGCCGGTCAATTGCGCGGTGTCCACGCCCGTGGGGAAGCGAAAGTTCCACGACGGGGCGATCGTGTTGTTGATGAACCCCGAGCACTCTTCGCGCCCCGAGCCGACGGTGATGCACACCTTCGGGTCCGGCAAGCGGTAGGTCATGTTGATCCCCACGTCCCACTCGCCGCCGCTCGAGTTGCGAGGGTTGATGTCGCCCTGCACCGCGGTGATCGACCACTGACCGCCGCCCATCATGCCCGTCAGCGAGCACGTGCCCGCGGCGGTGCAGCTCGCGCCTCCGCCGCACATTCCGCAGACGCCGCCGCATCGATCGTCACCACACACGCGCCCCGTGCACTGCGGAACGCACGCGTCCTCGGGCGCCGTCACCACGTCTTCGGCCGCGTCCGCCGTCGAGACGTCCTCGGCGACCCCCGTGTCGACCCCCGTGTCGACCTCGATCCCGGTGTCTTCGATCACGCCCGTGTCGCGGATCGTTCCGCTGTCCGCACGCGCGTCCGGCGCAGCATCGGCGCCGGGCTCCACCATCGGCGCGCAGCCGACGAGCGAGAGCGCGATCACCAAGGGGCAGGCGAACAAACTGCGCGGAGCGACCGTGAACTTCATAACGATCGATGGTGCCCAACACCGCGGACGTTGACCACTGTGGCGTCGCACGGGTATCGAAGAAATCAACGATATGCGCCTCGCATGCATCCGCCTCTCGCAGACCCGTCGGCTGGCCATCGAGCGCGACGGCGAGCTCTTTCTCGCCAGTGAGCTGGCCACCACCCTCGGCGCGCCCTCGGCGCCGCGCGACTTCGACGCGCTCTTCGCCGGAGACGTGTTCAGCGCGGTCGAGCAGCTCGCGCAGCTCGATCGATCGCTCTCGCAGGGCAACAGGCCCGCGACCGCCAGGCTCGCAGCGGGCTCTTTTGTGTGGGACGCGCCGGTGCCCCGAAGCTGCCAGATCCTCGACGGCTACGCGTTCGAGACGCACGTGCGCAACGCGCGCTCCAAGCGCAACCTGGGCGTGCCCCCAGAGTGGTACGAGGTCCCGACGTACTACCGATCCAACCCGCGGGCGCTGTTCGGACACGAGGCCACGATCCCGTTTCCGCCCGACGAAAACATGTGCGACTACGAGCTCGAGTTCGCCGCCGTGCTCGGTCGCAACGTCAAGGACGCCACGGTCGAAGAGGCCACCAAGGCCGTCATTGGCTACACGATCTTCAACGACTGCACCGCCCGCGCGGCGCAGCGCAAGGTCATGGCGATGGGCCTCGGCCCCGCGAAGGGAAAGGACTTCGCCAACCAGCTCGGCCCCGTCCTCGTCACGCCCGACGAGCTCGGCGACATCGACGCGGTCGAGCTCGTCGCGCGCGTCAACGGCGCCGAGTGGTCCCGCGCCCTCTTCGGCAGCGCCGAGTACTCGTTTGGCGAGATCATCGCGTACGCGTGCCAGGGCATCGAGCTGTACGCCGGCGACGTCATCGGCTCGGGCACCGTGGGCTTCGGCTGCGGGCTCGAGCTCGACAAGTTCTTGAGCGACGGCGACGTGGTCGAGCTCGAAGCCTCGCGCGTCGGCGTCCTGCGCTCGAAGGTGGGCCGCGCGCCGGCGCCGCCGAAGTTCGAGCACAAGCGCAAGCACCCCGCGACTTGAATTTCGCGCACTGAATCAAGCGCCGGGCTTCGCGCTCTTCTTGGCCTTCGCCGCGCGCACCGGAGGGATCGCGGCGCTCACGGTCTCGACCACCCACCGCGCCGCGGGGCCGAGCGCGCGCGAGCCCTTTCGCGAGACCGCCACCGGCAGCGGATCGGGCAGCGGAAGGCCCAGCGAGACGCGCACCAATCGCCCCGCGCGCAGCTCGGGCTGCGCGGTCCACACCGGCAGCGAGCCGTAGCCTGCGCCCGCGCGAAGCGCTGCGATGCGCAGCTCCATGTCCATGAAGCGCCACGTCGGCCCGCCGGCAACCCCGAGGTCCTTCTCTTTGAACGCCTCGGGGTCGCGGTCGCTCATCACGAGCTGCACGTGCTGCCGCAGGACGCTGGTGGGGATCACCCCCGCGTGCGAAGCGAGCGGGTGCTTGGGCGCGACGACATGCACGAGCGCGATCTGCCCGATCGGCTCTTGCGCGAGCGCCGAGGCGCCGTCGGGCAGCTGCACGTGCAGCGCGAGGTCGACCTCTCCCGAGAGCACCAGCTGCGCGGCGCTGCGCGCGGACTCGGCGCGCAAGACGAGCTGCGTGGCGTTGAAGCGATGGGCAAACGGCGCGAGCACCTGCGCGAGCTCGTCGTTGACGAGGAGGTTGTCGATCGCGACGCGCAGGCGTGCTTCGACGCGGCGGGTGTCCATGCGGCTCGCGACAGAGGACAAGCGATCGACGCCCGAGAGCACCGCGCGCGCTTCGGACACGATCGCGCTGCCCTGCGGCGTGAGCGTGGGGCGGTAGCCTGCGCGGTCGAAGAGGATCACGCCGAGCCGCTCTTCGAGCGACGAGATGGCGTAGCTCACCGTGCTCTGCGCGCGGCGGAGCTTGCGCGCGGCGGCGGACAGGCTGCCGGTGTCGACGACGGTCACGAGCACGCGGAGCTGGTCGATCGAGAGGTCGATCACTGGGGAAATTCCTCGCGCGAAGAGTATCGATACGGTCGATAGAGTGCATCGAGAGTATCGCGCTGGTCGAGAGAGGGGGATCGTCCGAGACTGTCCCTCATCCAAATGACGAAGAAGCACCTCTGGGCCGTCACCGGCCTCACCCTCGCCCTCGCAGCCACCACCGCCTTCGCGCAGTCGCGCGGCCAGGGAGCAGCCGGCGCGCCCCGCCCCGCGCGCCCGCCCGTGCGCGCT
>JAAFIF010000151.1:6404-14129 GCA_013298625.1 Myxococcales bacterium | reverse complement strand
CGCGGAGCGGGCGAGGCGTTCGCCTGGCCTAACCAGTGACGCATTGTCAACCACGATGACCGGCGTCGAGGCGAGCGCGGCGATGGGCCACGAATGGACCACCCGCCCAACGCGGATCGATCGACGCGCTTTGCGAGCGCGATTGCGCGTTCAACCGCGCGCCACTCGTAGGCCAGGCGAACGCCTCGCCCGCTCCGCGACGCTGCGTCGCGCAAAGGCCGGAGGCTTGCCCTCTGGCCGTGCGTCCAACGGGTGTTGCTGCCGCGCGTCGCGCGACTTGTCCTCTGGCCGTGCGTCCAACGGGCGCTCCTGCCGCGCGTCGCGCGGACCGCCGCGTGGTGGCCGTGCGCCCAACGGGCGTTCCTGCCGCGCGTCGCGGGGCTTGTCCGCTGGCCGCGCGGACGTGCGTACACCTGTTGCGCATCACTTGGGCGGAAGCGCGGGTGGGGGCCGCCCGTTGCCACACCGCTCGAGCACCCTCCGAGGGTGCCCTGTGCAGCCTGATTCTCCCGGATCGCACCCTCTGATGGTGCGTTTCGGACCAGCGCTAGCCCAAAAGGCACCCTCCGAGGGTGCTTTCTCGAACGAACCATTCGGGAAAGCACCCTCCGAGGGTGCCTTTTGCACCTCCGCACCGTCGCGGAGCACCCTCCGAGGGTGCTTTTCGAGCCTCGGCACCTCGCCGGGCACCCTCGGACCCTGCGCGGAACGAAAATTCTCTTCGGAGAGAAGCAACACCGCGATTGGCCCTTCGATGACCCCACCCGCGCAACGCAGAACCCCTCTGCCTCTTGCGCCACAGGAGGAACCATCATGAAGGACAACGCTGTCTCGTTTGTGGCCGAGGAAGGCCGTTCGGAGTTCGACTCGACCCGCGCCGCGCGCGACGCGATCGAGAACCCGACGCGCACGCAGTTCGACATCGTGGCGGGCTATCAACTCGTGGGGACGTCGCTGCCGCGGATCATTCCGTTTCGCGAGCAGCTCGTGGCGCTGATGGGCTTCGACGGATCGCTGATCGATCGCGTGTCGGAGTACGGCCGCGCCGCGATGTACGCGCTCAAGCGCGAGCGCGCGAACGGACTCGAGAAGAGCGCAGCGCACCCGAAGCTCGTCGAAGAGCTCGAGCAAGCGTACTTCCGCTTCTACAAGACCGCGGAGTACCTCGTCGCAATGGGGCTCATGAACAAGCAGATCCTCGCGGCCGCCCGCACCGGGACGTCGGTCGTCGATCGCTCGACGGACCTCGGAACGCTCGCCCTCGAGTTCGACGCCCACCGCGCTCGTCTCGGCACAAACGTGATCCTCACGGCCGACGAGATCGCCCGCGCCGCGAAGCTCTCGCGCGAGGTCGTCGACTCGCTCGTGCAGCGCTCCAATGCCGAGAGCGCACCGTCGGAGTTCAGAAGCGACCGCCAGCGCGCCGCGATGGTCTTCTTCGACGCGTGGGAGGAGATCCGCCGCGCGGTTCACTGGCTCCGTTGGTACGAGGGCGACGCGGCCACCCTCGCTCCTTCGCTTTTCACCGCCGCCGATCGCCGCGCCCGCGACGACGGCAGTGACGGTACGGACGGTGAGGATGAAGGCACGGGCGGTGTTGGGGGCGGTGTTGGCGGTGACGGCGCGCGCAAGCCGGTCGAGCCCGTGGACCCGATGCCCGCGGACAAGCGCGAAGAGCTCGCGCGCGGCGGCGAGGCGGGGACGAAGCGAGTTCCGCAGGACGACCCTTTCATTCGTTGAACGCGCTGAGCAACGAGAGAGAGCCACACACCACACCGCTCGAACCCGAAAGCAGCACCGACCATGGCCACGCTCGACCTCGGCGCACAACGCTCGTTCGCCGCTCGCTCGGAGGCTCGCGCATGGGCCATCGCGCCCGAGCACCTCGTCACGCACGGCGTGATCCTCGGGATGACCGGCTCGGGAAAGACCGGCCTCTTGCTCGTGATGATCGAAGAGGCGCTTCGAGCGGGCGTTCCGGCGTCGATGATCGACGTGAAGGGGGACCTGGCGAACCTGGGTCTGGCGTTTCCGTCGCACGACCCGGCGCAGTTCGCGCCGTGGCTCTGACCCTTCGACCGTGCGCGACAGCACCGTCGAAGCCCGCTGCGCAGCCCTCGCCAACGCCCGCCGCGAGGGCCTCGATCGCTGGAACATCACCGCGCCTGCGCTCGCGAACGCGCCCCAACCCCGTGACAGAGACGCTCAAGCGCCTCGCGCCGCGCTGGTTCGTCGTGCGCGACGTTCACTCCAGCGAAGAGCCGTTTCTCGCGCAGCCACGGCACGCGATGAGCTGGCTCAAGGGCCCCATGACCCCGCGCGAGCTCGCGCTGCTGCGCGAGACGACAGTCCCGCGCTAACGGTGTCTGGCACAGGGCGTGAGCGCGGGCCGCGCGCACTTTCACCGCTGTTTTCACTGTCGAAATGGATTTGCCTCGCGTAGATCCTCTTACTGTGCCGTTCTACGACCGATTCGTGCAAGTGATGCCGCCGGACCCCAACGTGCGGCGGCTCTCGGAGAACGAGCTCGACGAGCTCCGCACCGAGAGCATGCCCGAGGCGCTGCTCACGCTGTACCGCGAGGTCGGCGTCGGCTCCTTCGGCGGCGGGCTGTTCTGGCTGTCCAAGCCCGCGGATCTGCAGCGGGCGCTCGACGTGTGGCTGCCGCGATCTGCGCGACGGATTCCCTTCGCGCGCGGGGCGTTCGGCGACCTGTTCTACCTTCGAGACCTGCGCGAAGAAGCCAACGCCCGAGGCATGACCGGCGAGAATCCGGGCGAGCTCGGCGACGTGAGCGTCGTGCAAGTCGACGACGGCGCGATCTCGGTCTGCGCGCTCTCGATCGAGGACCTGTGCGACGAAATCCTCGGCTTCGAAGAGAACGTAAACGGCGTCTTCCGCGGTGAGCTCGTCCGCATGGCGACGGAGATCTACGGGCCTCTGGCAGAGCACGAGCAGTTCGGCTTCGCCCCTGCGCTCGCCCTCGGCGGCGCCGAGGACATCACGTGCGTGCGCAAGGTCGACCTCCTCGTGCACACGTCCATCTTGAGGCAGACCGTCGCCCGTTGAGCGAGGCGAAGAGCGAGCGAACCCGCCGGTCCTACGCCCGGGAGACGAGCACCAACGCGTTGCGCGAGGCGAAGAGCCACGCTTGGCTCACGCCCGGGAGACGAGCCCTCATTGTTACCCAAATCTTGGGTGGAGAAACAGCGGCGCAGCGACCCGCAGCCCAAGGGGGCGGGCATCAGCGCCCGCACGGTGACGAGTGGTCTCTACGGGCGGAGCGCAGCGGTCTCGCGACCGCAGCTAGCCAATGGAGCTCGGCGAGGACTCTCGTTGCCTTGCCACTGTTCACACTGAAGACGCGATGCTCGACGCGCTCACCGTCGCCGCTCTCTGCATCGAGCGATGGCCGTGACCGAGTCGAGGACTGAGTCTTCAGCGTGGACCGCGGACGAGCATCGCGCGTTCGATTGTTCGCCATTGGCTAGCTGCGGTCGCGAGACCGCTGCGCCTCGCACCGAAGGTGCGCTGTTGCACGGCCCCTTGGGCTCCGGGCCTCTTCGCCGCTGTTTCTCCCGGCAGCTTTTGGGTAACCATGAGGCCCAAGGGGCCGGGCACTTTCGCCTGCGCTTCTCCACGCAGAACTCGAGCAACCACGAGGGCTTGTCCTCTCGCCGCGCGTCCACCGGGTGTTCTCTGCGCGCGGCCCACCACGCGATCGTTGAGCTCGTTGCCGGGCCGAGATGAGCCTCGTGCCTGAAGGGCTCCGTCGTTCGCGTTCTCGAACGCGCGTCGGTCCGTTGCGCGAAAAAGAGATCGCCCCTGGATTTCGAGCAAAAACGTTCGCTCTTTGCCCCACTACCGAAGCGCGTATCCCGTGCGCTACACCGCAGTGTCGAACGAGCGCGCGGCATCGACAGGGACGTCGCAGCACTCAGCGGTTCGGGAAACGCTCTCTACACCCCCCGAGAGACCGCAACGAACAGCGAGCGGAGAACAGCCACGATGGACGGAGAGGCGTCGAGTTCGCTCGGGGACACCGCATCGCTGCTTCCGCGCGGAAGCAACGCGGATCGAACGCTGCGACCCGAAGAGCTCGAACACACCAGCGACGCTCTTGGCGCGCATCGCTCGCTGCCGACGCTGGTGACCAGCGAGGGCGCGCTCGAGAGCGGCGAGTTCGCGATCGAAGCCAGGCTGGGCGAAGGGGGAATGGGCGAAGTGCTGCTCGCCACGCAACGCTCGCTGCACAGACACGTGGCGATCAAGAGATTGAAGGGGGCGGACACGGTCGCGATCGACGCGCTCGTCACCGAGGCGAGGACCGCAGGGGCGCTCGAGCACCCCAATGTCGTTCCGGTGCACGCGCTCGGGGTGGATCGCCAGGGGCGCGCGCTGCTGGTGATGAAGCGCATCGACGGCGTCTCGCTGGACGTCCTCGCGAAGAACCGAGAGCACCCGGCGTGGCGCGCGCTCGAAGCGAGGTACAGCGATCGGCTCACCGCGACGATCGAAGTGCTCTGCCGCGTCGCCGACGCGCTCGAGTTCGCCCACGAACAACAGGTGTTTCACCGGGACGTGAAGCCCGAGAACGTGATGGTGGGTCGCCACGGAGAAGTGTACCTGCTCGACTGGGGCGTCGCGCTCGACAAGGCCAACCGCCGCCCCGACGCTCGGAACTTCATCGTCGGGACGCCCTCGTACATCGCGCCCGAAATGCTCTCTGGCGACCCGAGCGCGATCGACGCGCGCACGGATGTGTTCTTGCTCGCCGCGACGCTGCACGCGGTGCTCACCGGAAAGCCCAGACACCCAGGCTCGACCGTGCGCGACGCGCTCGCGCGTGCTGCAGAGTGCGCGCCGGTCGAGTACGACGCCTCGATCGAGCCAGAGCTCGCCGCGCTGTGCAATCGAGGGACAGCGCGATCGCCCGACGATCGGCCGCAGGACGCGGGGCAGCTTCGCGACGAGCTTCGTGGCTTTCTTCGGCAACGCAGCGCGCTCGCCCGAGCGCGACGGATCGAAGCGAAGCTCGCGGAGCTCGGCGCCACGGCGGAGCGCGGGCCGTCGCCGACGGTGGTCAAGCGCAACGACGTCGCGGCGCTGATCGGCAAAGCGCGCGTGGTGATCGAAGAGGCTCGAGAAGAGATCGGCGCGCACCCCGCGCTCGCGGCGGTGCAGCGCGCGGTGGCGCTGGCGTCGTTCGAGCTCGAGCTCGCGCGGAGGGACCCCGATGCGGCAGAAGCCGCGGCGAACGAGCTGTCTCCGCCCGATCCCACGCTGGCGGCGAGGGTGCTCGCGCTGCGGGCAGAGCGCGACGAGTCCGCGGCGCTCGAGCACGCCGCGCGCGCCGAGCGTCGCGAGCGTGACCCGCGCCTCGCAAGCGCAGCGCTGGGGGCGCTGACGCTGGGGGTGTTTCTCGTTCCGATGATCGTGTCGTGGGTGGGAGGCGCGCCGATGCGCAGCGGCGGACAGCGATCCGTCGTGGCCGAGATCGACCTCGCCGTGCTCGGCACGATGGTGCTGGCCATCCTCGTGGGGCGCAGACGCTTGCTCGCCAATCGCTACGGCCGCTCGGCCACGCTCGTGGTGTTCTCCATCGTCTCGGCAGGGACCGTCGCAGACGCGCTCGCCGCCGCGCAGCAGCGCACTGCCGAGCAAGCCGCGCCGTTTACGCTCGCCGCGCTCGTCGGTCCGCTCGTCGCAGGCGCGAGCCTCTTCGGGTGGCCCATGGCAGCCTGCGGAATCGCCGCGGGCCTCGGCGCCGCCCTCTGCGTCGCGGCCCCCGCGAGCGCGACCGCCATCGTCGCGGGCGTCGAGCTTCTCGTGGTCGCCACCACCATCACGCTCTTGGTCCGAGCGTCCCGCGCGCCGCTCGACGCGAGCGCGGGCTGAGCGCAGCTCGAGCGGCGCGAGCGGCGGATCAAGCGACGCGCGCCTGCTGCTACCCTTTGCGCCGATGACTCTGCGCGAGAACGACGACGCGTCGCTGAAGCAACGGTGGACGATCACCGGCGCGGATCTGCGCTCGTTCGTCGCGTGGGGCGCGACGGGCGCGACCCTCTCTCGCTGCGTCGCTCACTGCATCCGTGGCCACGAGCTCTACGAAGCCTTCGCGTCCGGCAGCGTGCTGGTGACGGACCTGCGAACGATGGAGGCGAGCGAGCGCCTGGTGTTCGTTGCGTCCGAGCGGCTGCGCATGGTCGCGACGCTCGCGGACGCGATGTTCTTTCTCACCGAGCTCGACAACATCGGAGAAGCGAAGCTCTACGGCCTGCGACTCGACGGCTCGTCCAGCGCAGCGCGGCTGCTCGTCGCGAGCGCGCCCCTCGGCTCGGAGCTTCGCAGCAACGAAGAAGGATCAGCGCTCTACCTCGTGCACAGCGCGAACCCGATGGCGCAGGCGTTCGCCTCGGACGGCGCGGCGCTCGACGACGTCGCGCTGCCGCCAGACGCATCGGACGCGCGCGTCGTCACGCTGCCCCTGCGCGCGCCGCTCGACGACGACCGTGGAACGCTGAGAGATCGCCGCGTACAACGCCGACGTTCGACGCTCGAAATCGAGGACGAGCGAGCGCCTTCTGGGTGGCGACGCTCGGAGGCGACCTCGATCACGTCCATCACGATCACCGACGACGGCCAGCGGATCGCGCTCGTGGAGGGCTTTCGTCGCGCGCGAATCCTCTCGGCGACGCCCCTCGAGACCGAGCGCGAGGTCACCTTCGAGGAAGATCATCGGGTGCTGCGCTTCTGCGAGGGAGACGCGACGGTCGCGTTCGCTGCAGGCCCCACGGACAGCAAGCTCGTGCTCTGGTCCCGTGGCCGCAGCGAGGCCGAGCTCGACACCGTGTACGAGCCGACACACGACGCGAGCGACGCCCGCGCGACGCCGTCGATCATCGAGGTCAACGAGCTCGCCTCGCGATGGATTCTGCAATACCCCGCAGCCAACAAGCGAGACGTGCGCTTCGTATGCGTCGACCGGGCCGAGCGTCGCGAAGAGCCCCTCGAGCACGGGAGCGCGATCGTGAGCACCGCGCGCTTCGAAACGCCGGACGTCGTCGCGATCTACCTGGGCATCAACACGTGTGTCTATCGCCCGCTCGAAGCGAGCGCCTCGCTCGCGAACGTCGCGAAGGGTCTGTCGGACGACTGGCGCGCGATGACCGTGCATCATCACGGCGAGTCGCGCGGAGCGCTTCCTTCGACCGCCTTCGACTGGTGGTCCAAGGGATCGAAATGGCACGACGTTCAGGACATCGCGGCGTCTCCTGCGGCGGTGCTCGTCGCGAGTCATCCTGCGATCGTCGGGCTGTACACGACTCGGCATGGACGACTGAGCACCATCACGGCGCAGGGCTCGCGGCTCGCGCGCGTGACGCAGGTCGCGATCGCGAAGGACCACCCCCGGTTCGTCGTCGCGCTGGACTCGGGAGAGGTTCTGCTCTGCGAATTTGCAGCGTGACCGCGGTGTACGTGAGGCGAGAGCGCCGCGAGGGAGGCCACGATCGACGCTCGGTCGAACGCAAGCCACCGATCGCGCCGTCAGTGAGTATCATCGGCGGTGCCCATGAGAGTGAGCTGTCCGAGCTGCGGCGCGAGCGTCTCCGCCGACGACGTGAACATCACGCGGATGGTGGCCAAGTGCCGCGCGTGTCAGTCGGTGTTCTCGTTCGAAGCACAGTTGCAGTCCGCGCCCGTTGCGCCGGCGCCGGCGCCGGC
>JAAFIF010000151.1:0-6394 GCA_013298625.1 Myxococcales bacterium | reverse complement strand
TTTTTTTTTTTTGTCCGCGCCCGTTGCGCCGGCGCCGGCGCCGGCGAGGGAGCTGGCGGCGGTGATGGAGGTTCCGCTTCCTGCGGGGATCGAGGTGCAGCGAGAGGGGCCAGCGCCAGCGACGGCTGGCGACTACCGCACGGCGCAGGGAGGGCTCGGTCGGCTGCGCATCGTGCGTCGCTGGTACAAGCCCGAGCACTGGGGCCTGCTCTTCTTCGCGATCGCGTGGAATTCGTTCGTGGTCTTCTGGATCAGCGGTGTGCTCTCGGCCCCCGGAGGCATCGCGATGGCGCTGTTCTCGGTCGCGCACGTCGCGGTCGGCATCTTGATCACCTACACCGCGGTCACGGGGCTCTTCAATCGCACGGTGATCGAGGTCGACAAGGGGGGGCTCTCGGTGCGGCACGGGCCCATTCCTGCGAAGGGAAACCGAGACATCGCGCTGAGCGACCTGCGACAGCTGTTCACCGTCGAGATCGCCGGCAACAAGGGCGTGCGCACGTACGAGCTGCACGCGGTCGTGCGCAACGGGCCCACGGTGACCATCGCGACGGGGCTCAGCGACACGAGGCAAGCGCTGTTTCTCGAGCGCACCATCGAGGACCACGTCGGCATCGTCGATCAGCCCGTCGCCGGCGAGATGCCCAAGTGAGCAGCGGCGCTCACTCGCCTAGAGGCACACCGCGCGGCAACGCGCACGCGGCGTCGCGCGAGGGATAGAGCGTCGAGACGAGCTCGCTCCATCCGAGGGTCTGCCCTTTGTAGAGCACGCCGGTGTCGCCGAGCGACGACGAGAGCCGCGGAAACTCCGGGCGCAGCGCGTCGCCCTCCGCGCGCCGCAGCCACTGGAACAACGGCTCGATCCACGACCGCGCCGCGAGCGAGAGGGGCATTCCGATCCGCTCTTGCGCGAGCTCGAGCGCGCGCATCACCTGCTTCGTCTGCGGCCTCGACAGGGCGACGTAGTAGGGCTGCGGCGTCTCGCACACCCACGTCCACGCCGCGCGCGACGGCGACGCGATGGCGCTCGGCAGGCTGCGCGCCTCTCGCTCGCGCGCGACGGCCTCTGCCGACGCGAAGCGCTCAGCGTGCCCCACGAGGACCAGCATGTCCCACCAGCTCGTGGGACACCGCGCGAACCCGTACTGCGCTTCGCTGCGCTCGTCGTGCAGGCAGCGCACCATCGCGCAGCGCGCTTTGTGTCCGCAGCGCGCGCAACGCCCCGCGAGGCCGTAGAAGCGCCGCTCGCTCTCGTCGAGCCAGCTGCTCGGCAGGAGTGATCGGGCGATGATCCGCTCCCACGCTTCAAGAAGAGAGTCGCAGTCGCGAACGGCGTCGAGCATCGCCTGCTCGCGCGCGGCGTCGGGCTTCGGCGCGCGCTCGTGCTGTTCGACCAACGCGTCGGCGAGCGCGATCACGACGGGCGCTTCGGCGCGAGGCTTCTTCGTGCGTGGCTGGGCCATCGGAGGATTGGGGGGGAGCGGTTGTAGCGCAAAGAGGGGGTTGCCGGCGGGCACACGGGGCGCGCACGCGGCGCGCACGGCGCTGCGGCGAACGGGTCGTTGGTTGCGTGGGCGTGGGTTGCTCTTGGGAAAGCACGGAGAAGAGCGCGTTCGAGCGGGCGGAGGAGAGCGAGGTCGCAGCCGCATACGACGGTCACGCGCGCGTGACGCTGCCAGTCACCCAAGACGCTCGCGCGCACATCGCGCACGGCGCTCAGCGCGCGCTCGTCGCCCGGGACCCGGTGACCGTGAGCCCTGTGAAAACACGGTTACGAATCGAGTAGATTGACTCGCTGCGTTTCTCGACTGCGCGTGCGGCGACTCCCTCAGCAGACTTCGGGACTGGCCTGATTTCGTCCCTCCTCCGTCCTCGCAGAGCCTCGGCCGTCGGCAAATCAAGCGTAGTCCCGAGGCGCGATGGCTTCGCCACTGCGATGTGCTTCGGTCCTCGGCGCTCGCTCCGTCGTTCACGAAACGCAGCCATCATCCTCCCCACCTCGGCGCGCACCCGCTGCGCTCGTGCGCCGCCCCTCCTGCGTCGAAAACTTCTTCGACCGTTTCGAGTAAGGAGGGGCGGTCGGCACCGGTCACTCGGGCAACGTCGCCTGCGTTGCCGCGCGCGGTCGCGCTCGGTCCATCGCGCCGAACGCCGCTCGCTGCACACGCTGAGCGTGGTCGCGCTCAGCGCGACCTTCCGACGCGAGTCTTCGAGCGTCGCTAGCGGCGGGTTTGCCAACCCGCCGTGGCGCAAAGAGGGTGTTCACGGGGGGCTTCTTCACTCTTCGCTCTTCGCCCGTTGCCAGTCCGCCGTGGCGCGAACCGCGTTGCGCTGGCTCGTCCGCTCTTCGCCCGTTGCCCCCCTCCGCCCGCAAGATCCCCACGTTTTGCGCTTTTCTCCCGGTTCAACCCGTTCACGCGGCCCCGTGAGTCCTGTACCGTGCGCGCCCTTTTCTTGCCGGTTTGTCAGGGCGCGTCGCGACCGCTGACCCATCGGCCCAGTGTTTGTTCGAACTGAGCTCTGTCTCTTTGGAGGAATGTGATGACCCGTCAGAGTTTTGCGTGGCTCGTCTGTACGACGGCCGCCATGGTCGGCTGTGCGATGGGCACGCCGACGCCCGACGCGAGCCGTGACACCGGCGTTCGCGCCGACGTGCAGTCGCAGCCCGACGCCGTCGCTGAAGCAGGCCCGGGCATGGACGCCATGACCCGCTGCCCCGCTGGAGAAAACGAGTGCTCGGGCGTCTGCCGCGACCTGCAGACCAACGACTTTCACTGCGGCGCCTGCAACCGCTCGTGCAACGCCAACCAGCGCTGCGTCACGGGCGCCTGCCAGAACATCGTGATGTGCGGCGCGGGCCAGACCGACTGCAGCGGAACCTGCGTCAACACCCAGACCGACAGCAACAACTGCGGCGCGTGTGGCATGGCTTGCCCCGCCGGACAGAGCTGCAACGGCGGCGCGTGCCGCATGGCCATCATGTGCCCCGCTGGACAGACCGAGTGCGGCGGCGCGTGCGTCGACCTGCAGACCAGCGCCACCAACTGCGGCGCCTGCGGCAACGCGTGCGCTGCCGGCCAGGTGTGCGCCACCGGCGCGTGCGCCGCGCCCATGTGCACCGGCGCAGAGACGCTCTGCGGCGGACGCTGCGTCAACACGCAGACGGACGTCACCAACTGCGGCGCCTGCGGCAACGCGTGCCCGGCGGGGCAGCGGTGCACGACGGGAGCGTGCGTTCCCGACATGATGATGTGCGCAGGGGGACAGACCAACTGCAGCGGCGTGTGCGTGACGACGGCGACCGATCGCAACAACTGCGGCGCCTGCGGGCGCGCGTGCGCGATGGGACAGACGTGCACCGCCGGGACGTGCACGGGCACCGTCGTGTGCCCCATGGGACAGACCGCGTGCGGCGCAGCGTGCGCTGACCTCCAGTCGGACGCGATCAACTGCGGGATGTGCGGCCGCGCTTGCGCCGCGGGACAGACCTGCACCGCGGGAACGTGCGTGATGGGCCGCCCGATGTGCCCCGCTGGACAGACCGACTGCACGCCGATGGCAGCCGCTCCGACCTGCGTCGACACGCAGACCAGCGCCATGAATTGTGGTGCGTGCGGCACCGCCTGCGGCATGGGACAGACCTGCAACGCTGGCGCCTGCGTGTGCGGCGGCGGACAGCTGCTCTGCGGACGCACGTGCATCAACGCCCAGACGGACAACAACAACTGCGGCCGCTGCGGAACCGTCTGCGCCGCAGGAACCACCTGCCAGTCCGGCACCTGCCGCTGCCCCGCGGGACAGATGTCCTGCTCGGGCGCGTGCGTGAACACCAACACGGACAACAACAACTGCGGCGCGTGCGGCACCGCCTGCACCGGCGGCAAGACCTGCTCGGGTGGCGTGTGCACCTGCCCCGCCGGAACCACCGCGTGCGGCATGAGCGGCACGTGCGTCAACACCCAGACCGACCGCGCGAATTGCGGCGCGTGCGGGATGGCCTGCAGCGCCGGTCAGAGCTGCGTCGCGGGCGCGTGCGCGTGCCCGGCGGGACAGACCCTGTGCTCGGGCGCGTGCGTCGATCTCCAGACCAACGCCGGCAACTGCGGCGCGTGCGGCATGGCCTGCGGCGCCGGAACGAGCTGCCGCATGGGCGCCTGCTCGGGCATGCCCCCGGCCAACGACACGCGCGCGGGCGCGACCAACATCTCGCTCACCATGCCGTCGCAGACGCTCATGGCCGACACCAGCGCGGCGCGCAACGACACGATGGGCTCGTGCGCATGCTCGTCGGGCAACGACGTGTTCTACCGCTTCGTCCTCACGCAGCCCGAGCTCGTCCTCGCTGAGACCCTCGGCGCGAGCTGGGACACCTCGCTGTTCATCCAGGACTCGATGGGCGCCAACGTGACCGCGCCCGCGGGCTTCGTCACCTGCAACGACGACACGCGCGAGTGCGGCCAGAGCGGTCTGCAGTCGATGATCTACACGCGCCTGAACGCCGGGACGTACTTCCTGGTGCTCTCGGGCTGCGGCGCCGGCACGGCGTCGATCAAGTTTCAGCACCTGCCCGCGGGCAACGGAACGTCCACGCGCATCACGCCGGACGCCACGGTTCGCACGGCGATGTCCGCTCCGACCGGGACGGGCGCGATCAACAGCGCGTGCTGCTCGGGCGGCCCCGAGAACTCGCTCTTCTGGCTGACGTGCCCGATGACCGGCGCGACGACGTTCAACGCCAGCACGTGCAACGCCATGACCGGCGCGAGCACCGCCACGTACGACGTCGAGCTCGCGCAGTACAGCGCGCTGCGCGTCGCCGGCCCGATCTGCAACGACGACGCGGGCGGAACCACCTGCGGCACGGGCGCTTCGCTCAACTCTCTGATCCCCGCGACGAGCGCGACGCAGATCGGCCTCAACACCGTCGTCGTCGACTCGTGCGTCGGAACGGGCACCGCCACGGTCAACTACGTGCTCGCCAACTGCACGACGGGCACGCGCTGCGGCGCGACCTGCGTCGAGACCAACACCGACGCGAACAACTGCGGCGGCTGCAACCGTCGCTGCGCCGCGGGCAACGCGTGCGTGGCGGGCGTGTGCGTTCCGCCGCCGAGCAACGATCGTCCGGCGAACGCCGTGGTGATCAACATGACCAACGCGCAGTCGACGTTCACCGTGGACACCACCGCGGCGGTCAACGACACGTCGGGCTCGTGCCTCTGCACCACGGGCGGAGATGCGTTCTACTCGTTTACGCTCACGCGCCCCGAGATCGTCTACGCCGACACCATCGGCTCGATGCGCGACACGTCGCTGTTCTTCCAGAGCTCGGCCGGCGCCAACATCGCGTCTGCTGGCCTCGCGAACGGCACGACGTGCAACGACGACAACGGCCTCGCCGGCTGCAACACCACGCGTCAGTCGCAGATCATGGCGCTGCTCCCCGCGGGCACCTACCGCCTGGTGGTCTCTGGCTGCGGCGCGGGCGGACCGACGAACCTGCGGTTCCAGCACTTGCCCACGGGCAACGGCACGGTGACCGCGCTCAACGCTGGCAACAGCACCCCGGCGGGCACGACCTCGGGCACCGGCCGCATCACGGCCTCGTGCAACACGGCCGGCGCCGAGAACACGTACTACTGGTTCACCTGCGGCACTGCCACAGGCGGAACGTTCACCGCCAGCACCTGCGCGCGCGCGACGTGGGACACCTCGTTGCACCAGCTCAGCGCGGCCCGCGCCTCGGGCGTCGTCTGCAACGACGACGTCGGTGGAACGTGCGGCCTGCGCTCGTCGATCACCTCGACGATCCCCGCCGGCGCCGGCATCCACACGCTGTACGTCGACGGCGCCTTCGCCGCTTCGTCCGGCGCGTACACGGTCGCCGTCAACCGCCCGTGACAGCGACGCCCACGAATTCAAGTCGTGGGTAGGAGCAACGTTGGGGGGACGAGCGTGACGCTGCGAGGGGGAGCGCTGCCGCTCACGGTAGAGCGGGCGACATTGCGCGAGTGACCGCGCGCGGCTGCGAGGGCAACGTCGCCCGAGTAACCGGTGCCGACCGCCCCTACTGATTCGAAACGGTCGAAGAAGAAGGGCCTACGCGATCCGCAACCGCAAGCCCGCTGGACGCACGGCCAGAGGGCAAGTCGCGCGATGCGCGGCAGGAACACCCGTTGAACGCGCGGCCGCCACGCGGCGGCCCATGCGACGCGCGGCAGCAACACCCGTTGGACGCACGGCCAGAGGACAAGGCAAGCGACGCGCGGCAGGAACACCCGTTGGACGCACGGCCGCCACGCGGCGGCCCATGCGATGCGCGGCAGCAACACCCGTTGGACGCACGGCCAGAGGACAAGCCTCCGGCCTTTGCGCGACGCAGCGTCGCGGAGCG
>JAAFIF010000125.1 GCA_013298625.1 Myxococcales bacterium | reverse complement strand
GATCGCCTTGGCGGCCGACTCGGGGGTGCCCATCGTGACGAACGCGAAGCCGCGCGAACGGCCCGTCTCACGATCGATCACAAGCTTGACGTCCGACACTTCGCCGAACTTCGAGAAGCTCGCCAGAAGGGTGTCCTCGGTCGTGTGGAAGGCCAGGTTGCCCACATAAAGACGCGTATTGCTCACGGAACGACTCTCAAACTCTCGCAGTCATTGCACTTTGCCTGGGCGGCTCGGCACGCCCTTGCAGATCGCACCATCACGCCCGACGACCGCGAGCCTCTTGCGGATGGTGGCAGCGGCATTGGCCCGCTGCGGGACGTCGGGGGACAGAGGTCTCACCGAGTCCAAAGGTCGAAGAACCGTTCCGCGGTCTCAGAGGCGCTGAGCGTGCCGAGAGTCGAGTACCAGAGCTTCTACCGAGCCCCAGGACGGTAGCACGGTCGCCAGTAAGTACAAGCTCAACCTTCGATCCGCGATGAATTATCGCGGACGCGTCCGGTGGGCTGTTCTGCGCTCGACCGCTGAGCCCATCAGTACACGCTCGCGGGCTCGCGTACACTTCGCGGCCACGATTTCGGCGCTGCCCGTCACCTCCGACGGCACCCCCGCCCATCGAGCCTTCGACAGAAAGCCACCCCACCGATGACCTACTGCGCCCCCTGCGGTCCGACGCGCGAAGCCACTCCGTACGTGTATTTCGGGGCCACCAAGTCCCTCTGCTCGGTGTGCAAGCGTCAGGTCGACGCGAAGATTCACCTGCAAGACGGCCAGGTCTGGATGCAGAAGTTCTGCCCCGAGCACGGCGCGCAGCGCACGCTCGTGAGCAACTCGGCGCAGTGGTACCTCGACGCGCTCTCGTTCGTCGCGCCGAGCACGCCGCCAACCACAGTGCATCGCCCCGTGAAAAACGGCTGCCCCCACGACTGTGGTCCCTGCGACTCGCACGCGCAGAAGGTCTTTCTGCCGGTCGTCCCCATCACCAGCGCGTGCAACCTCGACTGTCCCATCTGCTACACGATCAACAAGAACGACGACCCCTTTCACCTGAGCACCGAGCGCTTCGCGGACATCCTCGCGCACCTGCGCAGAGAGCACTCGGACATCGACATCATCAATTTCACCGGCGGCGAGCCCACCATGCACCCGCGCATGATCGAGCTGCTCGAGATGGCCCGCGACGCAGGCATCCGCCGCCTCACCGTCAGCACCAACGGCCTCAAGCTGCTCGACGAAGGCTACGTGCGCGCGCTCGCTGCCGTCGACGCGCGGGTGATCCTCTCGCTCGACACCTTCGACCCCGCCGTCGACAAGGCCATGCTCGGCGCCAACACCATCGCCGCGAAGAAGAAGGTCCTCGATTTGTGCGAGGCCCACGACGTGACGTGCACCATCCTGCCGGCGGTCGCCGCGGGCTTCAACGACAAGGACGTGCCCGCCCTCTTCGACCTGGTGCTCTCGCGAAAGAACATCTGCTCGATCGAGCTGCACACCCTCACGTTTACCGGCGAAAACGGCTCTGCGTACGACCGCGCCGCGAAGATCACCACGCCCGACCTGCACGAGATCCTCGAGAAGCACACCGGCGGCGCGCTCTGCTCGACGGACTTCGTCCCGAGCCCCCTCGCGCACCCGCACTGCTACTCGATCGCGTACGTCCTCGTCCTCGACGGCCCCGGAACGCGCGACCCCAACGTCCCCGACTTCGTCCCCTTCGCTCGGCTCATGGGCCGCGCAGGGCTCTTCGACCTGCTCTCGGACAGCCTGTACATGGAGCCCACGGCCAAGGTCGAAGAGGCGTTTCGCACGGTGATCGACAAGCTCTGGGCCGACCCCGACTGCTTGCCCGAGTCCGAGCGCGTCCTGGCCACCATGAAGCGCGTCCTGCGCGAGGTCTTCCCCACGGGCGAGAGCCTCTCGCTCGATCAGCGCCGCAAGCGCGCCGAGCGCGTGACCAAAGCGGTCTACATCCACTCGCACATGGACGAAGAGAACTTCGACGTCTCGCGCATCATGAAATGTTGTGTCGGCGTCCCCGAGGCCGACGGCAGCAACATTCCGACGTGCTCGTACAACATCTTGTACCGCGAAAAAGACCACCGATTCGCAACCGCCGCGCAGGTCGAAGCCATGGCCGACAAGCGCAAGCGCCTCCCGCTCGTCAAGTGAACCGCGGAGCCCACGAATGACAACCAAGAAGCTCGAGCTCCCCATCACCAACCCCACCTTCATCGAGAGCAAAGGCGTCCGCGACGGAGAGGTCTTTCACTCGTTCTCTCGCACGATGTGCCCCAAGTGCCGAAAGCTCGTCGACGGCGCGCGCTTCATCCGCGACGAGAAGGTCTACCTCCGAAGGGTCTGCCCCGACTGCGGCAAGAGCGAAGGGCTGATCTCGGGCAGCGCCGACTGGTTTCTCAAATCCCTCACGTACATCAAAGAGGGCTCTGTCCCGCTCAAGTTCTCGACGCCCGTCGAGAAGGGCTGCCCCGAAGACTGCGGCCTGTGCGCGCAGCACGAGCAGCACTCGTGCATGCCCATCATCGAGATCACCAACCACTGCAACCTCGAGTGCCCCATCTGCATCGTGCAGAACAAGCACAACTACAACATGACCCGCGACGAGTTCGCGCGGATCATCGACGGGCTCATCGAGAAAGAAGGCACGCTCGAGACCATCAACATCTCGGGCGGCGAGCCCACGATGCACCCAGAGTTCTTGGCGCTGCTCGACCTCGCCAAGCGCCCAGAGATCTCTCGCGTCTCGGTCAGCACCAACGGCATCCGCTGCGCGCAAGACATCGAGTTCTGCCGCGAGCTCGCCCGTCGCAACGTCTACGTCAGCCTGCAGCTCGACGCGCTCAGCAACCCCGCCCTGCGCACCCTGCGCGGCGGCGGAAACCAAGAAGAGCTCAAGCGCAAGACCCTGCGCAACCTCGAGCAAGCGGGCGTGCGCACCACCATCGTCTCGACCGTCGCCAAGGGCATCAACGACGACAAGATCGGCGACTGCATCAAGCTCCTCTACGAGAACGACTTCATCCTCTCGCTGATGTTTCAGCCCGCGGCGTTCACGGGCTACGGCGGAGCGCACTTCGCGCCGCACAACCCCATGGACGTCATGACCATCCCCGACGTCGTCGCCGCGATCGAAGCGCAGACCGCCGAGCACGGGTGGCTCACGCAGGACGACTTTCTGCCGCTGCCGTGCTCGCACCCCTCTTGTTTCGGGCTCACCTACCTGCTCAAGAACGGCGAGACGACCAGCGACTACACGCCGTTTCCACGCTTCGTCGACATGGCCCAGTACATGGATGTGCTCTCGAACCGCGGGACCATCCGCACCGACGAGAAGTTCGAGTCGTCCATCCGCCACGCCATCAACGACCTGTGGACCTCCGCCGAGCAGGTCCCGGACAAAGACAAGATCCTCGCGGGGCTCAAGCGCGCGCTCAAGCTCATGTACCCGCCCGATCAAGCGCTCGCCCTCGAAGAGCGCATGCGCCTCGGCGAGTCCGTGGTGAAGACCATCTTCATCCACGCGTTCATGGACGAGTGGACCTTCGAGGTCGACCGCATCAAGAAGTGCTGCACCCACTACGCGCTGCCCGACGGACGACTGATGCCCGGCTGCGCGTACAACATGTTCTACCGCGACAAAGACCCGCGCTTCGACGGGCCGCAGGGCGAGAGCACCATCTGGGGCAAGCAGCTCGTCGAGCAGCGAGAGGGCGCAGTGCTCGCGCCGAACTCCCTGGTGCGCAAGGGACCGTCCGCGGGAGAGGCCGAGTGACGACCCACGAATTCAAGAGCGGTCTCGAAGGCAAGGTCGCGCTCGTCACCGGCGCGTCGCGCGGCCTCGGCAGGGCCATCGTCCTCGCCCTCGCCCGCGCTGGAGCCAAGGCCGTCGCGTTTACCTTCGCCCGCGATCAGAAGGGGGCCGACGAGACCCTCGCGCTCGGCGAGGCGATCGCCCCGGGCGTCCTGCGCGCGCACAAGTGCAACGTCACCGATGCCCGCGCCACCGAGCTGCTCGTGCGCGAGCTCGAGAAGACCCACGGCGCCATCGACGTCCTCGTCAACAACGCAGGAATCACCCAAAACCTCCCCTTGGCCCTCATCGAAGAAGAGGACTGGGACCTGGTGATGGACGTGAACGTGAAGGGCACGTTTCTCACGAGCCGCAGCGTCCTGCGCGGAATGATCCGCCGCAAGAAGGGCGTGGTGATCAACGTCGGCAGCCTCGCGGGCGAGCGCATGATCGACGCCCCGGTGCACTACTGCGCGAGCAAAGCCGCGCTGCGCGGGCTCACCGAGGGGCTCGCTAAAGAAGTGGGCCGCTACGGCATTCGCGTGCTCTTGCTCGCCCCAGGGCTGCTCGAAGACGGCCTCGGTCGCAACCTCCCGGACCACAGGCTCAAGGACTACATCGAGCACTGCGCGCTCGGGCGCGTGGGGACGTTCGACGAAGTGGGCGAGCTGTGCGCGTTTCTCGCGAGCGACCGCGCCAGCTACATGACCGGCGCCACCGTCGTCGCGGACGGCGGCGTCTGAGCGCTGCGCCGGGGACCAACGGGGGGTAGCCGGCCTGAAAGTGTCTGAAACCACGGCGAGAGATCCCCGTGGGATCAAGCTTTGCATTGCGTTCTCCGTACAAGAACAGCGTCACGACTTCGGAGGAAGCACCCCATGCACAAGCCCACGATTCAGAGCATCGCAGTCACGTCCCTCTTCGCGCTCAGCGCGCTCGCCAGCGGCTGCATCGTCCGCGCGAGGCCGGTGTACTACCGCCCCTCGACCGTGGTCGTCGCGCGGCCTGCGGTGGTCGTCTCGCAGCCCACGGTCGCCGTCGCGCAGCCCGTCGTGGTGGGACAGCCCGTCGGAAACGTCGCGCTCCTCGCCGAGCGCGCGGTGAACTTCGCGGTGGATCGCGACATCGTCCCCCTCGCGGCGCGGCCCGAGATGTTTCGCGGCATGTTTCTCGAAGTGCTCGGCGGCGGCGTCGAGATGTTCGACTGCGACGTGGTCTTCGAGAACGGCCAGCGCATCGACCTGCCCGTGCGGCAGTTCATGGCGCCAGGGTCGCGCACGAGGGTCTTCGACTTTCCGGGGAGCGTGAGAAACATCCGTCACGTCACGCTCGTGTATCGCACCGCGACCGCGGGCACCGGACGCGCGGTGGTGCGCATCTGGGGCGTGCAGTAGCTGCGTTCTGGCGCTGACCACAGTCCCCGAGCGGGGTGCGGACTGCAGTCGGCAGCGTTAGTTCAACACGACTGAGGATAAATGGTACACCCCGCAGCGTGAGGCCCTTTGCCCGCGCGTGCTCCTGGTCATCGGCCTTGCTCTCGGCCTGCGTCGCGCTCGTTGCGACGGGCGACGCGAGCGCGAACGGACGGTTTCCGACGGCCCAGTTCTTCGCGCTCGGCGAGGGCACCGCGCGCGATCGAATCGCCATCACCACGACCTACGGCGTCATCGTGTCCCGCGACGGCGGCGCCCAATGGAACTGGATCTGCGAAGACGCCCTCGGGTTCACCGGCGAGTACGACCCCGTCACGGCCATCACCGACAGCGGCGCGCTGATCGTCACGCTCCCCGCCGGCGCGTCGATCTCCCGCGGCGATTGGTGCGACTTCGCCCCGATCCCCGAGGCGCTCACCGCCCAGAGCGTCGACGTGACGGTCCGTGGCGACCGCGTCGCGCTCACGCAACAGCTCGCCGCTGGCGGAGCGCAGCTGCTCACGAGCGACGACGACGGCGCGAGCTTTCGACCAGCGTGGACGTCGTCGAACTACTTCATCGACACGATTGATTATTCACCCACGAATTCATCTAGGCTGTACGCCACCGGGCAGAACCGCCTCTCGTACCCGTGGATCCTCCGCAGCGAGGACGGAGGAGACTCGCTGGCTCCCACCACGATGTCTCCGCTCTCGATGACCCTCTCGACCTACATCGCCGCGGTCGACTCGCTCGACGATCGCCGCTTGCTCTTGCGCGGGTTCGCCGGCGACGGCTCGAGCTTCTTGGCCCGCTCGGACGACGGCGGCGCGACGGTGCGCACCCTCGTCACCAGCGCGGGCGCGATGGTCGGCGCCGCCGCGACGCCAGGCTTCGACACCCTCTGGGCGATGGCCTCGGGCGAAGCCGAGCGACTCCAGCGCAGCGACGACGGAGGCCGCACGTTTCGCCCCCTCGCGACGACGGTCCGCGCGCGCTCGCTGCGCTTTCGCCGCGGAGTGCTCTTCGCCACGGCGTCCGATCAGCAAGCGGGCTACTCCTTCGGCTGCTCGTCGGACGGAGGAGAGAGCTTTCGTCCGATGCTCGCCATCGAAGACCTTCGAGGCCCCGAGGCGTGCGGCGAGCGCAGCACGGTCAGGACTCGCTGCAGCGCGCTCTGGCCCACGGTGCGCGCGCAGCTGCTCGCCATCGCGCGACCGCCCGCGCCGCCCCGCGCGCGATGCGCAGAGGGAGCGTGGGACGCAGGCGCGAGCGACGCGGGCGCCAGCGACGCCAGCACCAGCGACGCCGACCTGCCAGCAACCGACGCGACGGTGATCGACGCGACAGTCACGAGCGATGTCTCGGCACAGGACGACGCGCCCGACGCGACGAGCCCCTCGCGCGACGGCGCGCGCGACGCAGCGAGCGACAGCGCTGCAGCACCCTCGCTCCGCGCCGGAGGCGGCTGCCAGTGCTCGGCGATGACCACAACCCCACGCACAAGCCTCGCTGGCATCGCCGCGGCGCTTGCGTTTATATGGGGCTTTCGGCGTCGAACAACGCGGCGCACGAGCGGCATTTTCTCAGACCAAGCGTGAGTTTCTTGGTTGTTCTTTTCATGAAGCGAAGAAGGGACACAGTGATGACCTCGAGACGGAGGCGCGTGAGCGCCAAGCCAGTTTGCCTCGTCGCGCTCGCGGCGGGGATCGCAGCGTTGCAGGTTTCGAGTGAAGCGCACGCGCAGGCTCGCATCCTCGTGTACGGCCCCGGCGTGACGACGACCCCGACGGCCGGCAGCGTGACCGATCCGCGGACGTACTTTCCTGCGGGGACCGTGGTCACGATCGCGCCCGCGGCGATGTGGACCACGATGACGACCGCGGACTTCGGCGCGTTCGACGCCATCTGGGTCGACGCGGACATCTGCTCGACGACCGGCACGAACCTCGTGACCCTGCGCGACACGCAAGCGGCGTGGGGCCCGGCGGTGCGCGGGCGCGTCGTGGTGTTGTCGTCGGACCCGATGCTGCACGCGAACGGAGGAAGCGCCGCAGGGCTCGGCGCCAGGGCGATTCAGCGCAACAGCGCCGCGTGGATCACCGGCGCGGGCCGCAGCGCGGCCGGCGGCGGCACGGGCATGTACCTGCAGTACGGCTGTCGCAACGCAGGCGGCAACACCGAGGTGCCCGTCAACGCCTTCGAGCCTTCGTTCGGCACGCCGTTCGTCATCAACCGCTCGCGCAACGACGAGGTCGCGACGATCACCGGCGTTGGCAGCACCCACCCCGTGCTCGCCGGAATCACGGCTTCGGGTGGCACCGCCAACCTCACGTGGGCCTCGTTCTGTCACGGCGCGATCACGTCGCTGCCGGCGAGCTGGGCCTCGCTCACGACCTGCGCAAACGCGCCCGCGGGAGAGCTCGGCTCCCTCGCCGTGCGCGGACGCGCGTGCCCTGCGCCCACCATCACCGGAACGAGCGTCGCAGAAGGCTCGACCGGCATGCTGATGGCCACCACGGCCGAAGCCGGCGCCACCGTCACGTGGGACCTCGACAACAACGGGACCTTCGAGACCGCAGGCGCAGCGGTCGCGTTCAACGCGAGCGCGATCGACGGGCCCGCGATGCGGACCGTGGGCGTTCGACTGAGCGCGATGAGCTGCGACATCGCGTCGAGCAGCACCACGACGGTCTCGATCAGCAACGTCGCGCCCACGTTCTCGAGCATGCCGCCGAACATGGCGCGCGTCGGAGTGGCGTACAGCTACACCCCGACGGCGACAGACCCCGCGGGCGCCGCGGATCCGCTTGCGTTTTCGCTCACCGCAGCGCCTCCCGGCGCGACGTTCGCGGGCGGCGCGCTCGCGTGGACGCCGACCGCCGCGCAGATGGGGCAGATGTTCACGTTTACGATCACGGTCACCGACGGAGACGGCGGGACCTCGGCGCAGACGTGGACCGTCACGGTCGGTCGCGTCGACAGCGATGGTGACGGCGTCGTCGACCTCGATGACGCCGACGACGACAACGACGGCGTTCCCGACGTCGCCGAAGGAAGCGGCCGCGACCCCTCGCGCGACGCGGACGGCGACGGCGTGTTCGACTACCTCGACCGGGACTTCGCGGGCTTCGTCGACAGCAACGCCGACGGCGTCGACGATCGCGTCGACACGGACCTCGACGGAACGCCCAATCACCTCGACCTCGACGCGGACAACGACGGCGTCTTCGACGTGATCGAGAACGGCAACGCCGCGCTCGACGCGAACCGCGACGGACGCCTCGACGCCGCGGCGGACGCAGACAGCGACGGGCTGCTCTCGACGGTCGACTCGAACGACGCCGATCGCTCGGTGATCACCACGCGCACCCCCGCGATCGACACCGACCGCGACATGCGCATCGACTCGCTCGACGCCGACGACGACAACGACGGCGTCCCGACGCGCGTCGAGGTCGGCGCGGGCGGTCAGTACATGCCGCGCAACAGCGACGCGAGCGCGGCGCCCGGCGTGACGACGGACATGGTCGTTGACTACCTCGACACCGACGACGACGGCGACGGCTTTCTCACGGCTGATGAGCTCGGCGCCGGCGGCGCGGGCGCTCCGCGCAACAGCGACTCGAGCGTGGCGATGGGCCAGGGCACGAGCGACATGCTGCCGGACTTTCTCGACGCGGACGACGATGGCGACGGGATTCCGTCGAGCGTCGAGCGGACGATCGCGGGCATGACCCCCGACCCCGACATGGACATGGCGCCGGCGTGGCTCGATCGCGACAGCGACGGAGACACGGTCCCCGACGTGGTCGAAGCAGGAGCGACGCCTGCGATGCCCGTGGACAGCGACACCGATGGCGCGCGGGACTTTCTCGACACCGACAGCGACAACGACTGCGTGCCCGATCGCGATCCTCGCGAGGCGGGCGCGGCGCGCACCAACGCGATGACGCCGTCGATGGACGCGAACAACAACTGCGCGAACCCCACGCCGGTCTGCAACACGATGACCGGGACGTGCGTCGCCGACCGCGACGACGACATGGACGGGATCCCCAACCTCGACGAGCGCCGCATCGGCTCGAACCCGATGAACCCCGACACCGACGGCGACGGCGTTCGCGACGGGCTCGAGGTCGGCGCAGGGCCGATGTTTACGCCGCGCGACACCGACGGCGACACGCGCCCCGACTGGAACGACACCGACGACGACGGCGACGGCGTCGAGACGCGCGACGAGCTCGGCGCGGGCGGCGCCACCATGCCGCAGAACAGCGACGGCGCTGTGCCCATGGGCGAAGGCGCCGCGGACATGATCCCCGACTGGCTCGACGCCGACGACGACGGCGACGGCATCCCGACGCGAATCGAGCGAGATCTCGAGATGATGGGCGGGGCTCCGGACATGGACATGACGCCCGCGTACCTCGACCGCGACAGCGACGGCGACGGCATCCCCGACGCCATCGAGCGCGGGATGGACGGCGCGATGCCGCGCAACAGCGACGGCGCGGATCGCCCCGACTTTCTCGATTTGGACAGCGACAACGACACCGTCGACGACCAGACCGAAGCGGGCGCCGAGCCGCGCGCCCCGCGCAACACGGACGCGATGGTTCCCATGGGCATGGGGACCGGCGATACGCTGCCGGACTACATCGATCCCGATGACGACGGCGACTCGATTCCGACCTCCGTCGAAGTGCGCGCCGAAGGAATGCTCGCCGGCGACGGCGACATGGTCCCCGCGTTCTTGGATCTCGACAGCGACGGCGACGGCGTCAGCGACTCGGTCGAAGTGGGCGCGATGCCCATGACCCCTGCCAACAGCGACGGCATGGCGGCGATGGGCGATCGACCGGACTTTCTCGACACTGACAGCGACAACGACTGCGCGCCCGACAGCGACGCGCGCGAAGCGGGCGCGGCGCGCATCGACCCGACGATGCCCAGCATGATGGCCAACGCCAACTGCATGGAGCCCACGCCCATCTGCGCGACGACCCTGGGTCGCTGCGTGAGCAACGATGACCTGGACGGCGACGGCGTTCCGAACGTGGACGAGACGCGGCTCGGGACGAACCCGATGAACCCTGACACCGACGGCGACGGCGTGCCCGACGGCCGCGAAGTGGGCGCTGGCCCGACGTTCATGGGCATTGACACGGACATGGACGGGACGATCGACGCCCGCGACGACGACGACGACGGCGACGGCGTCCCGACGCGCGACGAGCTCGGCGCCGGCGGCGTGATGAGCCCGCGCAACACCGACGCGATGGTGCCGATGGGAATGGGCACCAGCGACACCACGCCCGACTACCTCGACAGCGATGACGACGGCGACGGGATTCCCACGCGCACCGAGCGAACGCTCGAAGGAATGAGCGGCGCGGACGGCGACAACGTCCCCGCGTACCTCGACACCGACAGCGACGGCGACGGCGTCGCAGACAGCATCGAAGCGGGCGCGACGCCTGCGACCCCCGCGAACAGCGACGGGATGCTCACCGGCGATCGGCCAGACTTTCTCGACACCGACAGCGACAACGACTGCCTCGCCGACAGCGACCCGCGCGAGTCCGGCGCGGCGCGCGTCGATCCCTCGATGCCGAGCGCCAGCGCTGACTCGAACTGCATGAACCCCACGCCGGTCTGCGACCGCGCCGTGGGCCGCTGCGTCGGTCGCCCCGCGGGCGACGCAGGCGTCGAAGCAGGAACGGACGGCGGCGTGATGGACAGCGGCGTATCGCCCGCCGCAGTCCTCTCTGGTGACGGCGCGTGCGCGTGCAGGGTGCCGGCAGCTGGCGGCGGCGCAGACCGCGCTGCGAGCGCTCTCGCCGCCTTCGCGGGCCTCGCGCTCGTCTACGGCGCGCGACGACGCAACCACCGCAAGGCGTAGCGCGCACTGACAGCGGGAGGGGGTTGGGGTGGGGACTCGAGTCAGCACCGTTGGGGGATGCGCTCCGCGGTCGCGCTGCGAATCGGACCGAGAAATCCCTGAAGATTCACGAGGTCCTGCGCGGCACACGCGGTGCTCTCGCCTTCGGTCATGACCCACGGACCGCTCGGCTCTGCGCTTCTTCTCGCGCTCTTCGTTGGCTGTGCGCCCGCGCCCATGCGCCCCGCGCTCGACGCGTCCGCCACCGACGACGCCGCGTCGAGCGCCGACAGCGCGGCGAGCCCTGACGCGAGCGCAGCGCCGTTCATCACCGAAGCACTCTCCTGTCGATTCACCAACGGCGCGGGGATGGGCAGCGGAAACATGCAGCGCCACACGATCGACCTGGCGCGGTTTCCCGACGCGCTGTGCAACGACGGGACGGGCGCGGTCCTTCACTTTCGTCCCTTTCGTGGCGCGGCCAACCGCAACAAGTGGGTGATCGCCCTGCGCGGCGGCGGAACGTGTTCGAGCGGCGACTCGTGCGCCGCTCGCTACTGCGGCTGCGCCCAAGAGCGCAGCGGTCGATGCCCCGCGGTGAGCGCCGAAGACCGCACCAACTTCACCGCCGACAACATGACCAACGCTTCTCCGCCCACGGTCGTCGGCGACGGGATCTTTCTGCGCGACGGCGCGCCCTCGATGCCGAACCCCATCGAGGACTACAATCAAATCCGCCTGCAATATTGCAGCTCGGATTCGTGGGCAGGCACCCGGCGCGACGTCGTCGTCTCGGCCACGCACCCCGTGACGGGCGCGGCGATCCAGTACCGCATGCACTTTCTCGGCAGCCGCATCCTCGACGCGGACATCGCGACGCTGCGACAGGACGGCGTCGCTGCGCTCGTGCACCCGCTCAACGGCGGCACGACGATGCCCGACCTCGACGAGGCCGAAGAGGTCATCTTCGCCGGCGATTCTGCGGGCGGCGGCGGCGTCATCAACAACGTCGACCGCCTGCACGCGTCGCTGCGCGCGAACAACACTC
This sequence comes from Myxococcales bacterium, assembly GCA_013298625.1. Lineage (GTDB taxonomy): Bacteria > Myxococcota_A > Polyangia > Polyangiales. Next base: position 9,079 of record JAAFIF010000125.1, on the reverse strand, counting down.
GCTGCTCGGGCGCGACGTGCCCGCTTCGCGTCCGCGCGATCATCGACGCGGTGGTGGGCCCCGACCGCGACCGGCTCGACTGGAGCGCCACCGCCGCAGGAACGTACGAGAACTACACCCGCAGCGTCTCGGCCAACCTCGACGCGACGCTCGGCCACCACGGCGACGAGAGCTGCGTCGAGTGGCACCGTTCGCGCGTCGCTGGGAGCGAGGTCGTCTGCGCAGACTCGACCCACGTCCTGCGCAACCACGTCACGACGCCGTTCTTCGTGCGCATGGCGCTCGCGGACACCCTCATCTCGAACAACTACCGCAGCGCAGGCGTGCGCGACCCGATGCTCGGGCCCGTCACGCAAACGGTGTTCGCGCAGCTGTTGTCGAGGGAGCTGCCGACGTTTCCGATGATCGCGATGCGCGCAGAAGAGGGCGCGGCGATGACCGTCGCGCCCGGCGTGTTCGGCCCTGGATGCGCAAACCACGACACGCTCTTCGAGACCGACGAGGTCTTCGGCGCGACCGTGACGCCCGCGGGCGGCGCAGCCACGCGGCTCTTCGACGTGTTCGAGCCGTGGCGCGCCAACGGAACGGCTCGCGCAATCGTCGCCCAGTCCACCACCGAATCCGTGTGCCCGCCCAACCGCTGAGCGCGCGAAGGACGAACCGGCGCTCGCGACGAAATGAGCGTATGGTGATCGCGCGCATCGAGTTCGGCGTTCGCCACAACACGGTGCGCGAGCGCCCTCGCATCGTGCGCGGCGGGCAGCGCTACGCCCGCCACGATCCCGAAAGGGGAACTCCCACGTGGGCGACAAATCACCGAAGTCCAAGGACCGCGCCAAGAAGCAAGACACCACGAAGAAGCAGTCGGCCAACGACGCTGCGAAGGCCAAGCAGACGCCCGCGGTCGCGCCTCCGAAGAAGGGCAAGTAGCGCCAGCGCAGGCGGGGAGCGCTGAAGCCTCGCTACTTCTTCTTGCTCTTCTTCGGTTCGGGGCGCGTCTCGAGCCAGCTCGACAGCGCCGCGCCGTCCGTCGGAGACAGCGTCTTGAGCAGCTTGGTGACGAAAGTCTTCTTCGGCTTCACGTCGGCCAACGCGCTTTGCAGCGCCGCGACGAACGGCGATCCGAGCCAGCTGAAGCGCAGGATGATCAGCAACTCCAGCAGCGCGGGATCTTCGCGCGCCGCGACGAGCGCCTCGGCCAGGCGAAGCAAGTACGCCTCGCTCAGCCCGTCGCGCAGAAAACAGAAGCGATCCACGAGGCCTGCGTAGCGCTGCCACGCGCGGTCGAGGACCGCCTCGGCGCGGGCGGGCTCGATGCTCTCGAGCACGATGTTGACCGCGTCGCGCGCAGGGCCGCCGAGGGGCGCGGCGATCGCAGGGTCGAGCGCGTGGTCGAAGCTCGGGTCGATGCGCTCTTTGCGCTGCGCGAGCGCGCCGAGCACGCGGTGAAGCGCCCTCGTCCACCGGGCGCGCGACGCGTCGTCCGCGCACGCGTCGACCCGCGAGAGCAGCAGCGACGCGGCCTCGCTGAGCGCGGGGTGATGCAGCGCGAGGTGCTCGCCAAACGACTCGCAGCGCGAGGCCGCTCCGTACGGATCGAACGCGTCGAAGGCGCTGAAAACCTTGTCAATCGTCGCGCGATCGAGCGCGGGACCGAGCAGCGGGCCGAGCGCGCAGAGCTGCCAGAGCCGCTCTTGCTCGTCCACGGTGGAGAGGGCTGCGAGCTGCGCGTCGACGAGCGCCGCGGCTCGCTGCGGGCCGAGCGCGAGCAGCGCGCGACGAACGAGCTTGGGCGAGACGGCGCCCGAGAGGTTGCACTGCGCTTCGATCGCAGCGGGCGGCGACGGGTCCGCGGCGATCGCGGCGAAGAGCAGGGCCGAGGCCGAGAGCGGGTCCGAGCACTGCGCGCGCAGCGCGAGCAGCGCGGCGGGGTCGTCTCCCACGCGCTCGGCGAAGAGGTTGTTGGCCAGCCCCGGCAGCGCGCTGAGCAGCGCGGCCACCTCGTCGAAGGGCGCCTCTGCGAAGCCGCGAAGCACGAGGGACGTGTGCGTGACGTACTTGTTCTCGAGCGCGAGAAACGCGGTCGACCAACGGCCGCCTGCGAGGTGCTCGAGGATGCGGTGCTCGCCCATCCACGGAGGCCCGTCGGCGATCGCGGGGTGCGCGAGGCGCGCTCGATCGGGCCCGTAGTACTGGTGCCGCGGCGAGAGAAAATAGCCCATGGCTTCAGCGAGCAATTGGGTGCTGCCCGGCGGCTGCGCGAGGGCGTCGTTGATCGCGTCGATGAGTGCGGTCATGACGAGCGTCGTAGCAAAGGGCGCGCGCGCTCGGCGAAATCGCGACAGCGATGAGCGGGCACGCGCGGACGGCGCAGAGCGAGCGGCTTGGGCGCCGGGGTCATCGTTGTTGTTGTTGGTCGCAACGCCTCGGCCGCGCCGACGACGGTCGGAACGAGCGCCGAGCGGCCCCGCGGAGTCCTCATCAATGATGATCTCGCTCGCCACGCTCGCGACCACGACGTTCGTCGCCCTCGTCGTCAGCGCTTCGGTGGCAGGAGACGCAGTTGTCGAAGTTGCGAATGCCCTCTTCCTCGTGCTCAGCACGGATGTTCGCCGGCGTGTGCTCGTGGCAACCGAAGCATGTGTAGCGAGTGAAATCGTTGTTGCCGTGGCAAGTCACGCACGGCGCGTTGTGGTCGCGATCGAGCAAGAAGAACCGGTCGTGATTGAAGGTCGACGGCTTCCAGCGCTGAGGGCTGTGGCACTGCGTGCAGGCGGCGGTGATCTGCCGATGAAAGTTGTCCGTCGGCGCGGAGTGGCAACCTTCGCATCTCGCGAGCGTGGCGCGCGAGAGCGCAGCGTGGTCGAAGGTGGCGGGCGACCAGCGCTCGGTCGTGTGGCACTGGTTGCAGCTCACGCGAAGCTCTCGATGGAGGTTGTTGGCGGGCGCTGCGTGGCAGGTCGCGCACTCTCCGCGCGCTTCTGGGCGCAAGAATGCGTGCGAAAATCGACGTTCGATCAGTCGCCCGTGATCGCTGTGACAGGACACACAATTCTGCTCAGCGAGCTGCCGGTGAAACGAAGCTCTGATCCTCTGGTTGATCCTCGGCTCCACTCGGGCGCCGGTCGTACTCCGAGCTCCGATGTCTGCCACGACGTGGCATCGGACGCATCGGTCCGACGCTGCGCCGCGAAACGGCGCATGGCAGGTGAAGCAATTGCTCTCGAGCGCGGCATGCGCTGGCACGAGGGGGCCAGGGCTCACCATCGCCTTGGGATAGGCGAATACGAGCACGATCAGGCCGATCAAGTTGGCCACGATGATGATCCAGAGCCCCGGCCGCTTCATGGCCGACTCCAGAACAGGAGAACAGCGATGATGTGCGCCAGCGCAAGGACGGCGAACGCGAGCGCGATCGGGAAGTGGATCACCCGCCACTGTTTGACCAGATCGAACGTCAGGCTGTCCCAATACAGGCGATCGTCTACCTCTTCATCGGACAGGCCCTGGTCGCGCAGTCGTTGCTGCGACTCCGTCAGTCGGCGGCGCGAGCGCTCCAACAGAAACTTGCCCGTCAATCCGCTGCCCACGTTGATCATCATGGCCGCGACGGCGAGCCAGCCGAGGAGCGCGTTGAAGTGGACGCCCGCGTGCACGAGCACGAGCAGCGAGCCAGCCCACGACATGCGCTCGTGCAAGCGAAGCAGCGCGACTGGCTTGCCGAGCTTGATCAGCTTGCGCTTGCGCAGGGAGTAGGCGAACGAGCCCACGATGAGCAGCACGCCGGCGACGCCGAGGTAGCGACCGACCCAGACCGCGCCGAGCAGATGCAGCGCGAGGTCGAGCGCGAGGGTCGCTGCCACCAATGCTGCGAAGGCCAGGAAGTGAGGCAGAACCTCGCGGCTCAGAAGTCTAGCTTTCGTGGGCATCACGCATCGAGCTCCAACGGGCTGACCGGAACCCCGACACACAAGAGGCAGCGTCCGGGAGAGATTTCGTGGTCCGGCTCTTCGGGGTACCGAACCGTCCCTGAGATGAGCTCGACCTCACACGTCCCGCAGCTACCCGAGCGACAGCCTGACGCGATGGACAGATCGTTTCGCGCCGCGAATTCGAGGAGGTTGGCGTCGGTGCCGTCCCACACGAGCGTTCGCGCGCTCTTGCGAAACACGACCTCGAGCGAGAGCGATGGGCGCGGAGCCTCCGCGCGGGAGGATGTCTGCGCGAACCGAGCCGTTGCTGGGCCGAATGCTTCGTGATGGATGTCGCCAGGGAGCACTCCCCATTGCGCAAGCGCCGGAATGAGGCTCGCCATCATCGCGGGTGGGCCACACACAAAGAAGCGATGGCGACCGGCTGGCAGCGTGCGTCTCAGCAGGTCGACGTCGACGTGGCCGACATGCTGAAAGTCTCGGCCGATTACATCGTTGGGGCCTGGTTGGCTGTACACCACGTGCGAGTGGAAGTTGGGATGTTGACGCGCGAGCGCTTCCAGCTCCTTCGCGAAGCAGTGCTCGGCCCCTTGTCGAACGCCGTAATAGAGATGAACGGCGCGGTTCGGCTCGGCCGCGAGCCCGCTACGGAGCATGCACAGCAGAGGAGTGATGCCGATGCCACCGGCGATCAGAACGACGGGCGTGCTCGGTTGCGGGGCGACGACGAAGCGGCCGGCGAGCGCCTTCGCTCGGACGAAGTCGCCGACCTGGAGGTGGTCGTGAAGTTGTTTGGAGGCCGCGCCCGCGGGCAGGTCCGGTCGCCCGACCGGCGCAGGCACGCGCTTCACGCTGATGCGGTAGCTCCCCGCGTTGGTCCCGTCCGACAGGGAGTAACAACGGGTGAGCGTTTGCTCTCTGCTGATCGGCACCGCGAGCGTGAGGAACTGGCCAGCGACGAAAGGCGGCAGCGGGGCGCCGTCGACGGGTTCGAAATGAAATGAGCACACGGTGTGCGCGCGGTCTTCATACTCGCGACGCGCGACGCGAAACTCGCGCCACCCGCCCCACGCGCCCGCCGTCGGAAGGGCGACTCGAGGAACAGCAGTTTGCGACGCCGCTGGGTGTTTCCGCCGCCAGAGCGCAACCGCGATGGCGACGCCGACCTGAAGCACGATCGCCGCCGAGACGTACGCGAGCAGGAGCGACGCGCTCACGATGCCATCCCGCCCTCGACGTGCTGATCGATGGCTCGTTTGTCTGGAGGTTCTTGGTCGTCGACTCGTTCGCCGAACGTCATGGCTTTGGCTTTTGCTGGACGGTTACGAGCACTCCGTTCGGTTCGCTCTCGTGCCACCGCGTTGGTGTTCGCTGCATGCGCTGCAAGAGCCGCACCCCATGTTGCAGCGGGCAGCGCGCGACGACGACACCTCGCAACGCGCAGCGTTCGACTGCGTCACGCTGCCCCATCTGAGGCGTTCGTGTTGAGCGACGACGGCGGCTCACGCGCAAACGTGCCCGCGCCGCCGCGCGATGGAGCGAGCGCTGCGTGATCTTGCATTGGTTCGCGCAGGCGATGCGCGAGGTCGTCAGTCACGATCGTCGCGAGGCCCTATTCGAAGCGAGGATTCGGACAGAACACGAACGAGAGCGCATTGGCTCGACTCGTCGCCCTTTCGAACCCGCGGAAGCGCTGGCCGAATGCGCGACTTCTTGCGATTCTTTGTGGGGCGCGAGCGGACTCTCCGGTGGCTGTTCAAGTTCTAAACCACGACCGCGCCGGAGTTCGTAGTTTTCCCGGTGCGCGGCAGTGGTTTGAGGTGATGGCAACCGCGCTGATCCGCTCCGCGCGTCTTCGACACTCGTCGCGGGCGCGGTATAGAGGCAACAGACGGGCTGACGCCGGCCGAACTCTACGATGCCTTCGCGCGATTCCGTGCGCGGCCCGGCGTCGCGAAGTATCGATACCGCGCCCGCGACGGGCATCGGGTAGGGGCGCAATGCTGCAGCCTGAAACGCAGCACACCCCGGTGACTTCGGGATGCCGCGACGTGCGCGAGCCCCCAAGCCATCGGCCGTCGCACGGCGCGTCCCCCAACGATCCCCTCAGCCGTTGAACGCCTCTTCGATCAAGCGCGCTTGCTCGATCTTGTGGCTCGCGGGCGAGCCCGTGGCGGGCGAGGCGCTCTCGTCACGGGCGACGCAGGTGAACGGCCGCTTGGGGCCGAGCATCTTCGGCATGCGGGCGGCGAGGTGGTACCAGGCGCCCATGTTCCACGGCTCTTCTTGCACCCAGACGAGGGGGGTGCTGGCGCCGTACGGAGCGAGCGCGGCGTCGAGCTCTTTTTGCGAGAGCGGGTACAGCTGCTCGATGCGAATGATCGCGACGTCCGTGCGGCCGCGCTTGGCACGCGCGTCTTCGAGCTCGTAGTAGAGCTTGCCCGAGCACGCGAGCACACGCGTGACCTTCTTCGGGTCGACCTTCTTGTCGCCGACCGCGCCGCTGTCCGCGATCACGCGCTTGAATCCGCCCGTCGTAAACTCTTCGATCGGCGAGAACGCCGTGCGCAGCATCGACTTCGGCGTCATCACCACCAGCGGCTTGCGCAGCGGGCGGTGCACTTGCCTTCGCAGCACATGAAAGAGCTGCGCGGCGGTCGTCATGTTGACGACGTACATGTTGTCCTCTGCGCACAGCTGCAGGAATCGCTCGAGCCTCGCGCTCGAATGCTCGGGGCCCGCGCCCTCGAATCCGTGCGGGAGCAAGAGGACGAGGCCCGACAAGCGCTTCCACTTGTCTTCAGCGGCCGAGAGAAACTGGTCGATGATGACCTGCGCGCCGTTGGCGAAGTCGCCGAACTGCGCCTCCCAGATCACCAGCGCGTCCGGGTAATCCAGCGAGAATCCGTAGTCGAAGCCCATCACGCCGGCCTCGCTCAAGGGCGAGTCGAACACGTCGAGCTTCGCCGGCGCCTTCGAGATCAGGTCGTAGGGCGTCCACTTCTTCGCGGTCTTCGCGTCGGTCAGCGCCGCGTGCCGGTGCGAGAACGTCCCGCGCCGCGCGTCCTGCCCCGAGAGACGAATGCGAACGCCCTCGGAGAGCAGCGACGCAAACGCCAGCGACTCGCCCGCGGCCCACTCGATCGCCTTGCCTTCGCGAATGACCTCGAGGCGCTTCTTCCAGAGCTGCGCGACCTTGGGGTTCGGCGCGAACGTGCTCGGCCACGCGAGCATCGTCTCCGCCAGCTTGACGAGCGCGCTCGCCGAGAGGGCCGTCGTGGTCTCTGGCGTCTCAGCGTCGAGCCCGAGGCTGTACTTCTCCCACAGTCCCGCGAACGCCGAGATCTCTGGCGCCGACGGGTCTTTCTTCGTGGCTTCGAGCGCTGCGTCGAGCGCGGCGCGCTTGTCCGCGGCGATCTTGTCCGCCTCTTCGCGGGAGATCGACCCGAGCGAGACGAGGTGCTCGATGTACGCGCTGCGGACCGACGGCTTGCTGTCGATCACCGCGTACATGAGCGGCTGCGTGAAGCGCGGCTCGTCGCCCTCGTTGTGGCCATACTTGCGATAGCCGTACAGGTCGATGCAGACGTCTTTGCCGAAGCGCTGGCGGTACTCGATCGAGAGCGTGGTGACCCACGCGACGGCCTCGGGGTCCTCGCCGTTGACGTGAAACACCGGCATCTTGAGCAGCCGGGTGATGTCCGTGCAATAGCGGGTCGAGCGCGAGTCCCACGGCGACGTGGTGAACCCGACTTGATTATTGATCACCACGTGGACGGTGCCGCCGGTGGTGTACCCCTCGAGGTTCATCAGGTTGAGCGTCTCGGCGACGATGCCCTGCCCGATCACCGCCGCATCACCGTGAATCACCAGCGGAACGACCGCGCTCCGATCGCTCCCCAGCCGGTCTTGCTTCGCGCGCACGCGGCCGTTGACCACGGGGCCGACGAACTCCAAATGACTCGGGTTGAACGCCAGCGACAAGTGCACGGTCTTGCCCGACGACGTCGCGACGTCGTTCGAGTAGCCCATGTGGTACTTCACGTCGCCGCGGCCGAGGTGCTTCTCGGGGTCTTTGTCTTCGAAGCCGGCGAGGATGTCTCGCACGGGCTTTCCGCAGATGTTGGCGAGGACGTTGAGGCGGCCGCGGTGGGCCATGCCGATCACCACCTCGCGCGCGCCGAGCTCCGCGCCGCGCTCGATCAAGAGATCGACCAGCGGGATCACGCTCTCGCTGCCCTCGCAGGAGAAGCGCTTGGCGCCCACGTACTTGGTGTGCAGAAACTGCTCGAACACCTCGGCTTCGGTGAGCTTCGCGAGCACGCGGCGCTGCACCGACGGCGCGAGGGTCGTTCGGTTGAGCGACGCCTCCATCCGCGTGCGCAGCCACTCGCGCTCTTCGCTCGACTCGATGTGCATGTACTCGACGCCGATCGTGCGGCAGTAGGTCTCTTCGCAGCGCGCGACGAGCTCTCGCACCGACGTCACGCCGCCGGAGCCGAAGTCCGTGCTCACGTTGGCGTCGAGCTCGCTCGCGCTCAGGCCGAAGGCCTCCGTCGTCAGCTCCGCAGGCGGAACCGCCTCGAGCCCCAGCGGGTCCAGCTTCGCGAAGAAGTGCCCGCGCGAGCGAAACGCGTTGACCAGCGCCGAGACCTTCGCGGTCGTGGCAGAGGCCTCTGTCGCCGCCGCCGCGCGCTGCGCGGCCTGCGTGACGGGGGCGGTCCCGTGCGTTCCGTTGCCGTTGCCACCGCGCGAATCGAACGCGCTCGATGACGTGTCGCCGTCATCGAGGTGATCGAAGTACTTGCGCCAGTGATCCGGGACAGACTGAGGATTGTCGATGTAGCGGAGGTAGAGCTCTTCGACGACGGCCTGATTGATACCGAAATCGCGGTTCATGAACTGCGCGCGCAGTGTAGGGGATTCTCGCGGCGGATCGCCAACGAGAACAGACGGTTTTTCTCACTGCGCTCCCCCTGTCGGCGCAGTGCCACCTTCACTTCGCACAGCCCCCGTCACTTCGATCGAGCGCGCGGCGGCCACTCGCCCACCGCTGCGCCGCGCACTTGTTGCGGGCTGCTCGCGGCCCGACGCCCCGCGCCCTCGTCGCGCTCACGGGGCCGCGCGGTCGCATCGCTCGTCGCAGC
>JAAFIF010000098.1 GCA_013298625.1 Myxococcales bacterium | reverse complement strand
GGTCCACCGCTGCGGGGCAACGGGTGTGGGGCGACGGGGACGGCGTTCAATCGCTCGCGAACGGGTCCACCCGAGCGGCGACGGCCGCGGAGCCGATGGCGGACCGCGGGGACAGTGATCTCGCGGGGTTATCCGGGACTCTTGAACTATTGAACACCGTCCCCACAGCTCCCGTCCCCGTCGCCGCGAGCGGCGTCTCACGGACGGACGCAGGTGCTCACGCCCATTCCGACGCTCTGGCATCGTCCGAGTCCGCCCTCGGGCAGCGGGCAATCGCTGTCGCGCGTGCACGAGTGGGTGCAGTAGCCCACGGTCGCGTTCTCGGTCCGGCACACTTGAGCGCGCGACGGACAGGTGCCCTGCACGCGAAAGCTCGGCCGCGTGCAAGGCTCCAGCGTCAGCCGCGTGCATCCCGCGAAGGATCGAGACTGCTCGCACGGGTCGAGCGCCTCGCGCGTGGGACACGAGTACGCGTGCTCTTGGCAGACAAACGGGCCGCTCGGAGCGCTCGTGTCTTGCTGCATCGACGCGTCTTCGATCGGCGCCTCGGACGGCGGCATCGACGGCGCGCAACCCGCGACGATCGCGAGCGCGAGTGAGAGCGCTGAGAAACGACGAAATGATGGATTCATCGAGAGACCTGCTCGGGGTCGCTCTCTGCTACGCGACGCTCGCGACGCCGATCCCTCTCGCCAATCGGTCAGTGTACTGCGTGCTCGGGCGCGACGACCGCGCGCCGTGGCCGTCCGCGCGAGGCCCCGTTCGTGAACGATTGAACACCGTCCCTGTTGCGCTGCTGTCCTGTAGCGCTGCCTGTTGTGCTGCTGTCCGCCCTCAGTGAACCAGCGCGGGACGCGACGCCGCCGCGAGGGCGTCGACCAACGCTCGCGCTGTCGTCGCGTCGGGCATCCCCAGCCAGACATCGCGCGACGCCCGCTGCTGCTGCTCCTCGCGCAGCGCTGCGAGCGCGTCGCGCTTGGCCGTCTCGAGCAGCGCGCGCTGCGGCTCGGTCAACACGCCTGCGAGCCACTCGTCGAGTCGGTGGGCAAACGCTGCGTGCTTCGCCTCGTCTCTCGCGATGCGCGCGTAGCACTCTCGCACGCGTGCGTCCGGGCTGCGCTCGCATTGCCACTGCGCCACGAGCACGCCGAACGTCTCTCGCACGCAGCCTTCGACGGCGTTTTCGTAGGCAATGGCGAAGGCGCCCCGCAGCGCCAGCGCGCGCTCATCCGGCGCGTCGATCGCAGCGCGCCCGTCGAGCCCGCTCACCATCGCCACGTGGCGTCGCTCGTCCTCGGCGCACGAGCGCGCCGCGCGAACCAGCGACGCAGGAGCGCCGAGCGCGACGAGCTCCCTCGCCAGCCGCGAGAACGCTGCGACCGCCTCGGCCTCGAGCGCGACCAGCGCGCCCAACACGTCGCGCGCGTCCGTCGTCTGCGCGATGGCCGCTCCGTCGGTGCGTCGGCCGCAGACTGCCCCGAGCGGCTGCGGGCATTCGAGAATGGTCGCGTTGCAATACACCCCTGGGCCGCCGTCGACCGTGGTCGGCGAGCACGCGTGAACCTCGGAGGTCGTGCATCGGTCTCTGGTGTTCCATCGGCAGAACGCGACGCAGGACGCGTCGTCGACCGCGCCGTCGACGACGCCGATGCCCACCGTGCCAGGCCCGAGCGCGATGCTCCCGTCGAAGCGGCCGACTTCGCGGCAGCACGATGCGAGAGAGAGCATCGACACGCTCGCGACCACGCGGCGAGCAAGCGAGAGAACAGCCCCCGTTGTCTTCATCGCCTCGAGGCTAGCACGCGCGCGGAGCACGGCGGCGACGCAGCGCTGCGCCGAGCGCTGCGAGCGCGAGCAGGGCGCCGCCTCTCGACGAGCTCGAGCGCGCAGGAGTCCGGCATCCGCACGCTCCGCCGCCGTTGCTCGTCCCTCCGTCCGCGGCTGCGTCGCTGGTGGTCGACGCGTCCGCGACTGCGCTGCTGTCAGCGCGCGTCGCGGCGTCGATCGCGCTGTCGAGCGTCGACGAATCGCTCGCGCTGCTCGCGTCGCTGGCGCTGTCCGTCTCGCTCGCGTCCGCAGGTTCGCCCGCGTCGATCGCGGCGTCGTCTGCGCTGGCGCTGTCGACCGCAACGCCTGTGTCCGTGACGACGCCAGTATCCACGATCACGCCGCTGTCGACGATGACTCCGCTGTCGACGATGACTCCGCTGTCGACGATGACTCCGCTGTCGACGATCACGCCGCTGTCCATGACGCCAGCCGCTGCCTGATCGACGTTGTGCAAGCTGCCGCCCACGACGAGCGACGCCGCGCGACGCGCGCCGGTGTTGGCGCTGTACGTGTAGTTCACGCTGAGCGGGCCCGTGCCGTTCATCGCAGAGGGGACGAGCCATCCTGCGGTCGAGGACATCGACCAGGCGCAGCCCGCGCCGACGTTGACCATTACGGACGATGCTCCTGCGGTGGCGCCTACGCTGCGCGACGCAGGATCGAGCCGCGGAGCGCAGCCGTCCGCTTGCACGACGCTCACGGTCTGTCCGCCGATCGCGATCGATCCGCTGCGCAGCGGGCCTGTGTTCGCCGCGACGTTGAACGCGACGTTCGCTGCCCCTGCGCCGTTCGCGGGCAGCCCTGTGATCCAGGGCGCCGCCGTGGACGTCGTCCACGGGCAGCCCGCCGCGGTTTCGACGCGCACCATCTGCGCTCCGCCCGCTGCGGTCGGCGTGAGCAGCACGGGGTTGACCGTGTACGCGCAGCCCGAGGGTTGATTGATGGTGAAGGTCTGTCCGCCGGCGGTGATGGTTCCTGTGCGCGCGGGGCCGGTGTTGGCGTCGACCATGAAGGTGATGGTGGCGCTGCCCGTTCCGTTGGCAGGCGCGACGTTGCGAATCCACGGCGTGGTGGTCGACGCGGTGTACGCGCAGCCCGCGGTGCCTGTGAGCATGAAGCTGCCTCCGCCGCCCGCGGCGGCGACGGTCGTGCTCATCGGGTTGAGCGTGGTCATGCACGAGGCTGACTGGCGAACGAAGAGCGACTGTCCGCCGATGGTGATCGAGGCGCTGCGCGTCGCGCCGCCGTTCGCTGCGACCGTGTAATTGATCGTCGCGCGCCCCGAGCCCGCCGCAGGAACGCCCGTCACCCACGCAGGAACCCCCGACGTCGTCCACGATCCGCAGCCGACCGCGGGGCTGTACGTGGTCGAGAACATTCCTCCCGCGTTGGTGACGTTCTGCGACGACGGGTCGAGCGTCGAGTCCGTGCAGATCGACGTGAGCGTCCCGGGTCCTGCCGCGGTCACCGTGAGGTTGCTCGTGTCCGCCGCGCTCGCTCCACCGATCACCAGCACGAACGTGCCCGCGGGGCTCAACACCGAGGACGTCGAGATCGACGAGCCGCCGGCGGAGACCGTCGAGCTCCATTGGTTCACACACGTGTTCGACGCAAGAAAGACCCCTTGGTAGAGCGTCAACGTCAGCCCGCCCGGCGAGCCCGCGCCCTTGGTGACCGTGAACGTGTAGTTGCCCGTCGTCGCGACGTTGAACTGCCACGCGGCGTACGAGCGCGTCGTCATCGCACCGCAGATCGTGTTGGGGATCGGCGCTGTGGGGCTCGTCGACGACCCTGGGAGCTGCGTCGTAAACGTCTGCGCGCCCGCCGTCGCGCTCGCGAGCAGCGCCGACGTCAGCGCCGCGAGCGCGCACCATGATCGAGAGATGCCCGTGCGAACAATCGAAGTGCTCATGGGTCGAGTGATCTACGGCATTGGTGCTCGCGGCGGTATCGCTCGCGCTTACACCGGTCCCGTACTCTGTCAGCGCGGCTTGCGAAAGCGCAGCGTCATGCGGTCGCTCTCGCCGATCGCTTCGAAGCGCGCGCGGTCGACGTCGCCTCCGCGATACGTGGGCGGAAGCGACCACACGCCGTTGGGGTGATCGCGCGTGTCGCGCGGGTTGGCGTTGATCTCGGACTGCGCTTCGAGAACGAATCCCGCAGCGGTGATGCGTTCGATCGCCCACGCCTGCGGGACGTACCCCGTGGTGTTGATGCGCTCGAGCGCGCTGTCGACGGGCGCTCGGTGCTCGACGACGCCGAACACTCCGCCGGGCTTGAGCACGCGAAACGCCGCCGCGATCACTTGCTCCATCCGCTCGTCTTTGTGCCAGTTGTGCAGGTTGCGAAAGGTGAGCACCGCGTCGACCGATGCTTCTGGGCCGAGCTCGATCGTGGCCGGCGTGTCGAGCGTCACGAGTCGAACTTCGCCGTACACCGCCGCGCGCTCGGCGAGCTGCTGTCGAAACGCCGTGGCCATGTTGCGACGAAACTCGTTGCTCGAATCCGTGGGCGGAACCGCGGCCACGAGCTGCCCCCGCCCGCGAAGATAGGGCGCGAGGATCTCGGTGTACCAGCCGCCGCCCGGCGCGAGCTCGAGCACGGTCATCGTCGGTTCAATGTTGAAGAACGCGAGCGTCGCGGCGGGATGACGATGCGCGTCGCGCGCGCGATTGGCTGCCGAGCGGTGTGGCATCGCGAGCACCGACGAGATCGCGGCGGACTCGGTCGCGCCGGAGCTTGTCGCGGCGCTGGATGCCGCGGCGTTGGATGTCGCGGCGGTCGTCGGGGTGCATGCGAGAAGCGCCAGGGCGAGCGTCGGGAGAACGGTCCGGTCGCAGGTTGCTGTCGCCTGGGCCAAAGAACGTCAAGCAGAAGGCGCCAGCAGGGACGGTGTTCAATCGTTCACGAACGCCCCCTTTGGTGCAGCGGTCCTGTCACCGGCGCTGGCACGAGCGTCCGTTTGCGCGAGTTCGTGAACGATTGAATACGGTCCCTCGGGCGCTTCGCCTCTTTTGGTTGAAGTACCCAAAGCCGCGCGCGTTTTTTTTCGACGGTCGATGTCGAAACGTGGGAGGGGGTCGTCGTCCTTGGAGAGCAAACGGACCCTCACACACAAAGGACGAAGTCATGCTGTTCTCGGTTACTCCCCTGTACGCGCTGCTGCTCTCGGTCATCCTGCTGGTGTTGTGGATGCGCGTAACGTCGAAGCGCGCGGCGAACAAGCAGTCGATCGGTGACGGCGGCGACCTCGAGCTACAGCTGCGCGTCCGCCAACACGGCAACTGCAGCGAATGGAGCAGCTTCATCCTGATCCTGATGATCCTCGCCGAGGGGATGCGCGCTCCGTCGGTCTACCTGCACGTTTCCGGGGTGTTGTTCATCATCGGTCGGCTCGCGCATCCCTTCGGGTTGAAGGTCGAGACCGCCGCGCATCCGCTTCGCTACGTCGGCAACGGCACCAACATCCTGGCCGCGCTCAACCTGATGGTTTGCCTGGCGGTCAACCTCGTCTCTCGCGCATCCTGAACGACCCGCGTATCAACGCTTGCATCCAGCAATCAACCTACGAAAGAACACCAGTCCATGAACTACATGCTGCTCATCTACGGTGATCCCTCGAAAGAACCCTCGTACGGGACCCCCGAGTTCGACGAGATGATGAAGGGATACTTCGAGCTCAACGAGAAGATGAAGGCCGACGGCGTCCTGCGCGGCGGCGAAGGGCTCAAAGGCGTCGAGACCGCGACCTCGCTCCGCATGCGCAGCGGAAAAGTCGAGACCATGGACGGCCCCTTCGCGGAGACCCGAGAGCACCTGGGCGGTTACTACATCGTCAACGTCTCGGACCTCGACGCGGCGCTTCGATACGCCGCCATGATCCCCGCGGCGAAGTACGGAACCATCGAGGTTCGGCCGCTCATGGACTACAATCCCATGAGCTGATGAGTGACTCTGCCGCCCCCGCCGCGCTCGCGGCCATTCGCGTGGTCGAATCGGTGATGCGCGAGGACCGGGGGCGGCTGATGGCCGCGTTGATCGCGCAGCTTCGAGACTTTCAGCTCGCCGAAGACGCGCTGCAAGAAGCCGCGATCGCCGCGATCACGCACTGGGGCAAGACAGGGCTCCCGGCGTCTCCGCAAGGGTGGTTGAGGACCACGGCGATGCGCAAGGCGATCGACCGCGTGCGACAGCGCAGCCGCGCGACGCGCAATGTCGCGGACCTCGCGCTGCTCGCCGAGGACGAGGCCGCAGAGCCCGCGTGCTCCGACGTGATCCCCGACGAACGGCTGCGGCTGATCTTCACGTGTTGCCACCCCGCGCTCGAAGAGAAGTCCCGCGTGGCCCTGACGCTGCGCAGCCTCTGCGGCCTCTCGACCGCTGAAGTCGCCGCGGTGTTTCTCGACGCCGAGCCCACGATGGGGCAGCGGCTCTCGCGCGCGAAGAGCAAGATCGCCGCGGCGAAGATCCCGTACGTGGTCCCCGAGGCCGAAGACTGGTCCGCTCGATTGTCCTCAGTCCTCACGGTGATCTACTTGATCTTCACCCGGGGATATTCGCTGGGTCCTTCGTCGCGGCGCGACCTGTGCGACGAAGCGATCTTCTTGGCTCGGCTGTTGATTGTGTTGCGCGAGGGAGATGCTGAGATCGAAGGGTGCCTCGCCCTGCTGCTGCTCACGCACGCTCGCGCTGAGGCGCGTGTCGGAGCGGACGGCGCGACGGTCCCCCTGCGAGAGCAAGACCGCCGCCGCTGGTCTGCGCCGTTGTTGGCCGAGGGACTCGCCATGCTCCACCGCGCGCTGGCGCGGCGCTCGCCGGGCGCATTTCAGCTCAAAGCCGCGATCGCCGCGCTGCACTCTGCCGAAGGATCGACGGACTGGCCGCAGATCGCTGCGCTCTACGCGAAGCTGTACGAGCTCGAGCCGAGCCCCATCGTGCGATTGAGCCACGCCGTCGCCACCGCCGAGGCGCGCGGCGCCGAGAGCGGACTCGCGCTCATCGACGCCCTCGCGACGGAGCTCGATGAGTACCAGCCCTTTCACGCGTCGCGCGCCGAGTACCTCGGGCGGCTCGGCCACGCTGCGGAGTCGCTCGCGGCGTTCGAGCGGGCGATCGAGCTCGCCGAGTCGGTCGCCGATCGGCTCTATCTCGAGCGGCGACGCGCTACGCTCGCTGCGACGGTCGCCTGATCCTCGTCGCGCCGCTCGCGAGGGTGCTGGAATGCTGCGAAAAAATCGAAGCACAACGGCGGTATTCATCGTGTTGTTGTTATTCACTATGCGTTGGCACTGTGGAAAGACCGCGAGCGTTAGCGATTCGAGCGATCGCAAACATCTGGCTATACGAATGGCGCTTGAACGTCGCGAACAGAGAATCCTTGCAGGATCGTCAGACCTAGCCCATTAGGCTGAATCTTGAATGGTTGCTGGCACATCGAGCGCTTTGAACTGCGCGCCAGACGTGCAGTTCGCTCGACGCCCTGACGCTGTTGTCGGGCGTTGGTCAGCCCATCTCTGGAGCACAACACTGCATGAACGTTTCTTTGTTTCGTCCCGCCCTCGGCACGCTCGCGTGCGTCGTCGCTGCGGGCGCGCTAGCGGGTTGCGGCGTGATCGTTCCTCCTGCGAATGACAGCGGCCCGACGCCGATGGACGGCGGGTCGTCGAGCGACGCAGCTGCGGACGCGCGCGCGGATCGCGTCGTTGTGGATGGCGGCGTCGACTACGGCGACCCCGAGCGCTGGGCGACGCGCGTCGCGGGCATGTGCCCCGAAGGATTTCAGCCGGTGCTCGACCCGTTTACGAGCCGCTGCCTTCGCAACAGCGAGTGCCTCGACCCGGGCACTGGCGGTCGTTGCCGCGCGTACTGCGCCAACCGCAATCTGTTCGGCCCGCAGCCGCGCGGGACGGCAGACTTCGAGTGCATCTCGTCCGTCGACAACTCGCAGGTGTCGAGCCCGCGTTGGCCGAACTCGTGCGATCAGCTCAACGACAACATCAACATCCCCACGCGCCTGCCGATCGACTGCCGCTGCACCGGTCAGCTCGGCCGCATGATCGCGATGGATGATCGCTTTCACCCGTGCAGTCCCCCTTCGATCCTCGCGCAGCGCACGCGCATCGGAACGGGTCCCGGCGTCGTCGACCTCCGCGGCAACAAGGGCTACTCGAACGGCTTCATCGACGAGGCGACGCGCAAGTTCATCGTCGGCGGGTACTTCAGCGACGCGCCGTTCAACAACATCGGGCTGATCTTCTCGATCGACATCGACACGGGCGAGCGGACCATCGTCTCGGGCACCTACAACGACCCGGTGATGGGCGTGCGTCGCGTGGGCTGCTCTGCGAGCGCGGCGGAGTGCATGTCCACCTCGCCGATCGCCGATGACATCGGGCCAGTCCAAGACGTCCGCCGCGGCGCGGACGGCAATGTGTACGCGTACGTCTCTGGGCCGGGCGTGGGCTCGCAGGTGTGGCGCGTCGACCTCGCGACTGGCCGCCGCACGCTGATCTGGCGCGAAGAGATCCGCGCGATGTTCACTGCGCAGCGCCCGTCGGCCACCGTCAACACCAACCAGTGCTGGAACGGCGTCCCCGACTCCGCCCTCATGGGCGTCCGCGTGATTCAGCTGCACCCCAACGGCTGGACCATGGACGCGCAGGGCAACCACTACTTCGCCGCGCTTCCCAACGGCGCGCCGGTCGGCCCCAACGGCATCATTCGCGTGAGCGCCGACGGCAGCTCGTGCTCGTGGGTCACTCGGTACTTCAACGACGCTGCGTCGTCGAGCGGTCCGCCCAACGCCTATCGCGGCATGGACATCGGCGCGGGCAACACGTCCCTCGTGCGCTTCGATTGGCGCGCGCTCTACATGCACACCGACGGGTTCTTGTACGGGCGCAACGCCTCTGCGCTCGTCCGCATCAACGTGATGAACGGCGATCGCACCGTCGTCTCCAACGCCGACCTCATGGCCGCCGTCGGCCGCGGCGCGGTGCTCGGCGACCGCTGGCTGCTGTGGGACGCTGGGCGCGACCGCATGTGGACCTCGGGCGCCGGCAACGCGACCAGCATCGTCGCGGTCGACCTGGCCAACGGCAACCGCGAGGACCTCACCAACTCCAACGCCATGTCTCCGTGGTACCGGCACATCAAAGGTCCGCTGCAGCAGAACTTTCAGCTGCGCGGCGGCTTCGCCTTCGATCCCCGCGGCGAGCGCGACCTGATCATCGTGCACAACAACACCAGCATCGTGCGGTACGAAGTCCGCACGGGCAACACGATGACCATCTCGTATTGAGCGTTCGCGCGAACGCTACGATCGCACCCGCGCGCAGCGAAAGCGCTCGAACTCGCCGACGCGCTCGGACGCGAAGGCGTAGCGGCCGTTGGCGATCGCAACCACCACGAGCTCCGTGAGGTAGAGCGGCGCGCTCGGCGCTTTGACCGGCAGCCGGGGCGCTTTGCTGTGAAAGCACAGCGGGTCGAGGTCGCTCGTGTCTGCGCCCTCTTCGGGCGTGGCGTTGTACGCGATGGTGATGGCGATCGCGCCCGAGGTGACGTCGAGCTCGTACTCCTCGAAGACCTCGTCGCTGGCGGGAGCGAGCAAGGTCTCGAGCTCGGCGCCGCTCGGCAGCGGCGTGTTGCGGCCATAACTCCTCGGCGGAACGAGCAGCACCACCGTGTCTTGCGCCGCGAACACGTGCTGCGACGAGAGGTCCATCGAGGCGAAGCCCACTGCGGTCGCGTCTCCGAGCGTGACTTCTCCCTCTGCGTCGCTGTCGGGCGCGCCGCGCCAACGCTTCATCGCTGTGAAGTCACCAAGGACAACGGGCGTCGCGGGGTGGGCGCGGTAGTAGAGCTTTCCGACGTAGGTGAACATGTTGGGCAGCCGAACACGGCGCGGCTCAGCAGAACAACATTTTTGGGGGGGAGGACAGCAGCGGCGCTGGCTCCGGGGCACCAGCAACGGTGTTCAGTCGTTCCCGATCGCGAGTGGCGAAGGTCGATCCCGGCGGACGGACAGCGCTACGTGATCTCGCGGGGTTATCGGCGTCTCGTGAACTATTGAACACCGTCCCTCCGGCGTTCGCAGCTGTGCGACAACCGCGCGCGAGAGGTCTCTGATTGCTATCCACCGTATGGAACGCGTTGGTCCGCGTCGCCGGGCGCACCGCGCTCGGCGAACTCGCGCTGTGGCAGTGGGGCGCGCTGATCGTCGCGACGATCGTCGCGTGGGCGCTCTCGAAGTACGCGACGAAGCTCGTCGCCGCGGGGCTCGCCAGCGTCGCCGAGCGCACCGATGCTCGATGGGACGACAAGCTCGTCGCCGCGATTCCTGGGCCGTCGCGGCTCGCGTCCACCGCGGCGCTGACGCGTGCGCTGCTCGGGCCCGCGGACCTCTCGCCGCAGTGGATCATCGCGATCGAGAAGCTCGTCGTGGTCGCGTTCATCATCGCCGCAGCGTGGCTGCTGCAGCGGGTGATCTCGTTCGCCGCGGCGCTCTTCGACGAGCGTGCGGCGGACCCCGATGAGGACCACGAGGAGGCGCTTCGCCGCCGCGCGCTCACGACGCAAGTGAGGATGCTGCGGAGGGTCGCGTCGATCATCGTCGGCTTTCTCGCGCTCTGCCTGGCGCTCTTGCAGTTCGACGTCGTGCGCAACGTGGGCGTCTCGTTGCTCGCGTCGGCCGGCGTGCTCGGGATGGTCCTCGGAATCGCCGCGCAGCGCTCGATCTCGTCGCTGTTGATGGGCGTGCAGCTCTCGCTCACGCAGCCCGTTCGCTTGGGAGACACGGTCGTCTTCGAGGGCGAGTGGGGGCAGATCGAAGAGATCACGTTGACGTACGTGGTCCTGCGCGTGTGGGACAAACGAAGGCTGGTGATTCCAGTCACCAAGTTTCTCGAGCAGCCAGTGCAGAACTGGACCCGCACGACGCCCGAGCTCGTCGGGACGGTGTTCGTTCGCGCCGACCCCACGGTGCCCGTCGATCGCTTGCGCGCAGCGCTCGATGCGATGCTCGAAGGCGAGCCGCTCTGGGATGGCGCGACCAAGAGCCTCCTGGTGACCAGCATCGACGAGCGCTCTGTCGAGCTGCGCGCCTCGGTCTCGGCCAAGGACGGGCCCGCGCTGTGGGACCTTCGCTGCAACGTTCGCGAGCGGCTGCTCGAGTGGCTTCAGCGCGAAGAGGGCGGACGCTATCTGCCGAAGAGCCGCGTCGAGCTTCGGTCGACCTGAGTCGCGCTCGGGGCCGCGGGGACGGTGTTCAATAGTTCACGAAACCTGGATAACCCCGCGAGATCACGTGGCGCTGTCCCTGCGCCCGGAGCGAACTGCCCACGTCGCCCGTTTGGGCGTCGCGGGGACGGTGTTCAAAAGTTCACGAACGGGCAGCGGGTGCGAGGCGGGGACGGTGTTCAATTCCGAGGCGGGGACGGTGTGCAAAAGTTCGCGAACGGGTGACGGTCCCCCGTCGTACAGCGCCACGTGATCCCGCGGGGTTATCGATGTCTCGTGAACGATTGAACACCGTCCCCGCTCACTCGATGATCGCGACCGGCGCTGTATCGTGTGTGGCGATGCAGCGGTTCATCGTGGTCGTGCTCGCGACGATGGCGTGCTCGGCCTGTCGTCAGCCAACGGCGGCTGTGCTCCGCTCTGCCCCCGTCCTCGACGCATCCATGCGCGACGCCGCCGACGAAGAGCGGCCCTCGGTGGACGCTGCCGAGCCGGATGTCTCGCTCGTGGCCGGCGACGACGAGAACGAACAGGTCGACGAGTCCGAGGTCGACGACACGCTGATCACGGACGAGCCCGTGACCGTGGCTCCGCCCGAACGCTTCGATCGCGGCTGGATCGCCGACGCAGAGCGCGAGCCGCTCGGCGTCGACCCCGCTGCCATCGAGCCCGAGTCGCGCGCTCGGTGCACTCCGCTGCCCTCTCCGCGCAGGCCCGCAGTGCCCGCGGCGCTCGCCGCCGACGTGGCGCGGCTTCGCCCGTTGGCCAGGCGAACCGCAGACTGTCACGACGGGCGCTTTCGCATCGCGCACCGGCCAGACCCGCGGTGCCGCGCGTGGTTCGCGCAGCTCGCCGCGGGAGGTCCAGCGGCGATGCACGCGTTGGGAATCGAACTGTCCACCCAGCGACCGTTGCCGGGCGCGGACGTCGACGCTTCGTGTGGCTCGTTCTTCATGGGGACCGCTGCGCTGCGAGCGGCAGAAACGCTCGCGAGCTTCATGGACCCGCAGGCGATGCCGTACCTCCTGCGGTTTCTCGCGATCCAAATCCCGATGGATCTGTACGAAGGCTACGACGGCGCGGCGGTCGAGATGGGGTTCGAGGGTGTGCGTCGCCTCGCGATGCGCGAGCTCGGACCGCCGTGGCGCGAACAGGCGATGGTTCCGCTCGAGCACTGGACGGAGGTCCTTCGTCGCTGGGGGCATTGGTACGTGCGCCACCGCGCCGAGCGCGCGCAACAGTGGCGAGACGAGGGCGTCGCGCTCAGCCGCACGAGGTTGTACGCGCGCAACCTCGGCGTTCGGTACGGCGCGGCGCAGACGCTCGAAATGGTTTCCGCCGAGCGCGCTCGCGTGGCGGCGGTGCGCGCGAGCGCGTGTCGAGAGCAGCGCGCGCTCGAACTCGCGCCAGACGGCGACTTCGACCGAGGCATGATGCTGACGTTGCTCTGTCGCTCGGGACGTGGACAGCGACGGTGACCGAGACGTGATGGCCAGTGTGCCGCCCTCGCGCGGCTCGTACACTCGAGAGCCATGCGACCGCGAACGGATGGCCTGTACTTCTCGATTGCTTCACCGAGCAGCGTGTCGTGGCTGCGCTTCACGGAGGACGGTGAAGCGTTCGGCGTCGCCACCAGCCCGGGATGTCCGTCGCAGATCGCGACGTGGCTGCGTCCGGGGGCGGAGAAGTACGTTCCGCAAGGGCGGTACGCGATCGATGGCGAAGCGATCGCGTTCACGCTCGAATCGCAGATGGCCAACGGCGCGCAGCACGAGCGCACGCTGCGCCGCCATCGCGCGTCGCTCTCGAACGACGGCCGCGCGCTGTCGACCTCGTACACGATCGAGTCGACGATGCCCGCGTACGACGGCCGGTCTTCGAGCGACGCGTACGAGTTCGTCACGGTCGAGCGTCGCTGCCTCGACGGAGCGATGAAGCCCGCGCAGTTTCGCGCGCTCAGGTCGATCGCAGGGCTGGCGAAGTTCGGCTTCGATCGCGCGATGATCGCCGCTGCGAAGAAGCTCGACTCCGTCAACCTCGCGACGCTCAACGTGTACGACCGCGACAGACTGCTCGCGCTCGGGCTCGATCCTGCCTTCGTCGACGCGCTCGTCGCGTGGCGCGTGAAAGACACCGCGTAACGCGAGCGAGCGCGACCAGCGCTCGGCCTCTCTGCCGACGTGCACGCTGCAAGCGGTGTCACAGGGACGGTGTTCAATAGTTCACGAGAGAGCGATAACCCCGCGAGATCACCTAGCGCTGTCTTGGCAAGCCGGGGGTAAGGACAGCGAGGGCAAGGGCGATGGGCGGCGACGGCAATGGGCGGCGACGGCAATGGGCGGCAGCGGAACGGGGACGGTGTTCAACGGTTCACGAACGCGAGGGATGAGGTGCGTTCAGGCGGCGTCACGTGATCCCGCGGGGTTATCGCTGACTCGTGAACTATTGAACACCGTCCCCACTGCGTTGCAAAACATGAGCGCGATGTTGGCGAGCGGCGCGATCGCGCGGTGACGCTTGTACTCGGGTGAGCTGGCCAGTTCGGCACGCGACAAGCGCCGCGCGATCACCGTTCGAAACAGCAGCGGAAGCGAGCGCACGATCGCCGCGCCCGCGACGGGCATCGAAGGTGCCCAAGCGGATCAGCGCGGTCGAAATCACGGCAAACCAAGACCGCGGACAGAGAAAACCACGACGATCGTCGCGGTATTGGTGTAGCTGCAGTCGGCTCTGCGGCGCGAGCGCTGTGTCGCGGGCGACCGAGAACAGATTGGGCAGAGCTTTACGCGGCCACGATCGCGCACAGCGCGGTTCCCGCTCGGTCGCCATCGAGCGCGACGAGACCCTCGTGCGGTCGCGCCAGGAGCTACCCGAGCAGGGCGAGCGCGTCCGACGACGAGAGCACGACCGGCGATGCGCTGGCGTCGCCCTGTTCGTCGAGGACCAGCGTGTCGAGCCACGCTGAGATCGTGAGAGGGCGAGAGCTTGCGCGCACGGTGAAAGATCCTTCGAGCGCACGATGCTCCACTCGTCGAGCCGCGCAGTTCATCAATTCGGACAGCGGCGCGACGAATGGGGATGGTGTTCAATCATTCACGAGCGGCCACCAGCGGCGCGATCGAGCTCATCGCGCGCGGTCGCGTGCGCTCGCCGCGAGGGCGTCTGCTGGTCTTCGCTGCGGCAGAAGATCCGTGGGCAAATCGTCGATCGCGATTCGTCGCTCGTCGAACGCGGCGACCCGGCCCTCATCGTCGAAGCGCAATCCCTCGGAGGATAGGACATCCAACGGCGGTCGGTCGAGCACGCGTCCGCTGTTGGCGACCCGATCGCCCGTTGCCTCGTCTGCGCCCTCGGCCCTTCGCGACCGCGCCGCGATCGTCACACCGCCCCGCACCGTGCGTTCGACGCTGTTTTTGAGGGCGATACTGTGTTGGCGCTGATGATCGTCGCGTGGGTGGTCGAGTGCTTCATCTCGAAGTAGCCGCGCGTCTTCGTCGAGCGGGCGTCAGTCAATCGTCACGATGACCTTCCCGCGTGCCCGTCTCGTCTCCACGCGCGCTTGCGCCTCGCGGATGTCTGCCAGAGAGAAGCGCGAGTCGATCACCGGCTTCAAAATGCCTGATTCGGCCCACGTGGCCAGCAGAGAGAGGTCTTTGGCTCGCGAATGGACGATCACCAGGCGGCATCGCTGACGCGACAGCGCGGTCGTCGCCCAACGCACGAACACATGGCGTTTGGGGACCGTGCTGACGTAGGTCCCCTGCGCGCTCAGCATGGGCTGCACCTGCTGAAAGCTCTGATTGCCGTAGACATCGAAGAAGACGTCGCAGCGACGCTCGGGATCGACGACCCGGTCTTGTCGATAGTCGAGCGCGACGTCCGCGCCGAGCGAGCGACACAGTGCGAGGTTTCCGTCACTGCTCGTCGTCGTCACGTGCGCCCCGAGTTGCTTGGCGATCGCGATTGCGAAAACCCCCACGCCGCCAGAGGCGCCGTGAATGGTCACGTGAGCGCCGGCCGGCATACGGGCCACGTCGCGGAGTGCTTGTAGTGCCGTGAGAGACGCGAGCGGAAGCGCGGCGGCTTGTTCGAAGCTCAAGTTCTCGGGAGCCAGCGCGAGCTCCGAGACGTTGGCGGCGAGGTACTCGCTGCATGCCCCTGCCGTCCACGCCTGAATCATGCCGAAGACGCGTGCTCCGACCGGTGGCCAAGAGACCCCGGGACCCAGCGCGCGGACCTCGCCGGACCAGTCGTATCCCACGCGCTTCGGAAACGTCAGCCCGTCGAGCAACGGAAACTTGCCACGTCGAATCAACACATCTTTGGGGTTGAGGGCTGCGGCGCGCACGCGAACGAGCACCTGGTTGCGCCCGGCGCGAGACACCGGGACGTCGCGGATCTGAAGCACATCGGGTTCGCCATAGCGGTCGTAGACGGCGGCTTTCATGGTGTGTGACTCCGGGCAAAGCGGTCGATGAATGCCGCGACCTCGGCGGGCGACTCGACCTGCGGGTAGTGACCGACGGGCAGGCACAAGACCTCGGCGTCCGGACGTGCACTACGCGCCCAGTCGAGCACGTGCTCGCCCGATACGGGATCTCGCGTGCCCCACACGAGCCCGACCGGCGTGCTTCGATCCGCAAACGACTCGACCCAGCGGGTGCGGCGTACGCGACGCTCCGCGATGTAGTGCAGGAGCTCGTGCGCGCGCAGGTGAGCACCACGAGCACGGACGGCCTCCCAGTGCTGCTCGAAGTCGAAGCGCTCTGGGCGCGTGATCACCCGCTGCAGCGAGCGGGTGAATGTTGCGCGGTGCACGACGAGCGGAGCGATGAGCGCCCCGAGCGGCCCTGCGAGCAGTCGCTGGATGAAGATGGGACGGTGGAGGGCGGGTTCGAGCCCGCCATTGAGGAACACCATCCCATCGAGTTCGAGCGCTTCCGGGCGACGTGCGAGCAGCTCCTGCGCGACGCTCACGCCGTAGTCGTGGGCGACCACGATTGCTCGGCGGATGCCTGCATGGGCTGCGACCGCGAGGGCCAGCTCGGTCTGATGGTCGTAACTGTAGCGGAGGGGAGGGTCGGAGTCCCCGAAGCCCGCGAAGTCGAACGAGATGCACTGCCAGCGCGTTTCTAGCGCCGCGATGACCTCGTCGAAGTCGTAGCTGGTCGTAGGGAACCCGTGCAAAAAGAGCAGCGGCGTGGTGGTGCCTGCGATGCGCACGAACACTTCGTGGCCGCAGAGACGCACGCGTGCACCACCAGCGCGCCATGCGATGTAGTCCATGCCAGAGACATAAGCTGCGCGACGCCTTTGCACTACTGCGCGAGACGCTTCGTTATGCTGCGTCCAACGCACATGCTCAACCTCGAAGATCTGGAGACCTTCGTGGCCATCGCGCGTGGTGGCAGCCTTACGCGCGTGGCCCGTAGCCGGGGCGTTGCCCAGACCACGCTCGGCCGTACCGTGGACCGGCTCGAGAGGTCCCTCGGCGTGCAGCTCTTGAACCGCACGCCGCGCGCACTCCGGCTTACCGCGGCTGGGGAGTCGCTGCTCGCGCGCGCAGAGGACCTGCTTACGTCGGCGCGAACGACCGAGCGGGAGCTGGTCGATCTCGGCCGTACGCCGGGAGGCGCCGTGCGGGTGAGCCTCTGTCGCGCCTACGCGCCCATCGCTCTTGCCCAGCCGCTCGCGAGCTGGGCGGCGCACAACCCTCATCTTCGACTCGACGTCGTACTCGAGCAGCGATGGCTCGACCCCTCGGTGGAGGGCGTGGACCTCGCGGTGCGCACCGGTCCACCGATGAGCGTGACCAGTGTCGCGACGCGTCTAACGACCTATCAGCATCACTTGTGTGCAGCGCCTTCCTATCTGCGCGGCGGGCCAGCGCCGCAGTCACCGAGCGACCTCCAAGCGCACCGGCTCCTCGCGCTGCGCACGGATCGACCGTGGACTCGCTGGCCCTTCCGCAACGCGAACCAGGTGTGCGAGCTCGACGTGCGGGCGACGGTGGTCGTCGACGATCTGCACATGCTCATGCGCCTCACCGTCGACGGGGCGGGCATGACGGTGCTCCCGAGCTATCTCGCCAAGCCGGAGATCGACGCTGGACGACTACGCGTGTTGCTCCCGGAGTGGAAGCTGCCAGACGCACCGGTGCTTGCGCTCCACGCTCCGCGGCGGAAGCTGACCGCCGCAGCACGTGGGCTGCTTGCGTTTCTGGAGAGGTCGTTCGAGCGCGGGTGAGATCTGCGAGTACGCAATCGCGGTTGGGCCGCCCACCTTCACGGCAGTCGGCCCAACGTGCTCCGTCTGAGATCACCAGGTTGACGCTCTTGCCGGCGACGTAGATGAACTTCTTCACCGGCTTGCGGGCGATGAAAGACTCCACGCCTTCGGCTGCGAGGGCGGCTGCGCGAACGTGATCTTTGGCGGTGGTGCGAGAGAGCTTGATGCGCCCGCGAACCTTGCCGTTCACGTGCACCGCCATCTCGACCACGTCATCCACCGTGAGGGCTTCCTCGTAGCTGGGCCAATCCGCCGTTGCCAGAGTGAGCGCGACGGGGACAGCGCGACGGGGACGGTGTTCAATAGTTCAAGAAACCCGGATAACTCTTTGAGATCACTGGTTCCTGCGTATGCGATGTCGACGCTGCTCGGGGAGGCTTCGCTTCGGGCCGAGGCGGGGGCGGTGCGAGGTGGGGATGGTGTTCAACAGTTCACGAACGTGTGGGCCAACGCGCGCTGGACAGCGCCACGTCAACTCGCGGGGTTATCCGGGGGTCGTGAACTATTGAACACCGTCCCCATCCTCGCGTACGACGGCCGGTCTTCATCGCTCCGTCAACCTCGCGACGCTCAACGTGTACGACCGCGACAGACTGCTCGCGCTCGGGCTCGATCCTGCCTTCGTCGACGCGCTCGTCGCGTGGCGCGTCAAAGACACCGCGTAGCGCGAGTGAGCGCGACCAGCGCTCGGCCTCTCTGCCCACGTGCACAGCACGAGGGCGGCGGCTCAGCGTTGTGAATCGCCGGTAAAAGACTGGCAGAGTGGATCGTCAGCGCGCTTGCTCTGCATGGCCTGACACGACGCTCGGACAGGCAGCGCGCGGTACGCGATGCCCACCGCAAGCGTGCTTGGTGACGCCGCGCACGACGGGCGTACGTCACATCTGGCAACTCCCTCTCTCGAGCGTTGAACAGCCGATGCGCGGGCGGGTACGAAGGGAGAAATGCGCAACGTGACCGCACGAATGGCTCTGTTTTCACTCGCCGTCGCAGCCTCGGGGTGCGCTGCCAACCCGTTGGTTGGAGCGTGGGTTGCGAGCGACACTTCCAACCCAGCGCTGCAGATCCTGATTCGGCTTCAACTCCAGCTCGACGGACAGGCAGAAGTCACTGCGACGCCCGGCACCGTCGCCGACCCGAGAATCACCTGCACTGGCTCGATGACGCGGAGTGGTATTCGGTGGGCCTCGACGAACGCGACCCTCTCTTTGCTCGGCGAGGGAACCTGTAGCGGACGCATCGTGTGCAGCGGCGGCGGCTCCTCGACGGAAACGGACTGCACGACAAGTCCGCTCGGCGTCATTCACGGCGCCGGCTCGTACACGCTCTCGTCCGATCAAAACACGCTCACGGTCGGCGAGCGGACGTACACGCGGCGCTGAACGGCCTACGCACACGCGCTCGCGATCGCCATCGCGGCGACGTCGCTTCGAACATACGTGAAGCTGCGACACCGCCGCGCGTTCGCGAGCATCGCCAGCGCCCGTGAGCGCGCTCGAACGAGATGCGCGCAGCGGGGCGATCGCTCACACGAAGCGCGAGCGACCGACCTGCTGCGAGCCCGCCGTTAACGGCTGCGAGCCCGCCGTTAACGGCTGCCCCCCTCTCGCGTCACCCGCCCTCGCTCTCGATCGCGTCGATGGCGAAGCACCGAACGCTCTGCTGCCTGCCCTTCACCGACAGCTCCGCGAGCGCGCGCCCCTGCGCGACGTGCTGCACGAGCGCGAAGGTGGCCTCGCTGATGACCAGGTCTACGCCGAGCTCTTTGGTCTTTCCTTCGAGGCGCGAGGCGACGTTCACCGCGTCGCCGATGACGGTGTACTCCATGCGCTGCTCGGAGCCGATGTTGCCCGCGACCACTTCGCCCGTGTGAACGCCGATGCCCGTCGCGATCGGCGCGATCCCCCGCGCCACCAGCGACGCGTTGAGCGGAACCAACGCCGCCCGCATCCTCGTCGCCGCGCGCACCGCCCGCACCGCGTCGTCCGGTCGCGACACGGGCGCGCCGAACACCGCCATGATCGCGTCGCCGATGTACTTGTCCACCACGCCGCCCTCTTCCATGATGATCCCGACCATCACGGTGAAGTACTCGTTGAGCAGCTCGACCAGCGCGTGCGCGTCCATCTGCTCGCTGATCGTCGTGAAGCTGCGGATGTCCGAGAAGAGCACGGTGACCGTGAGCTTCTCGCCGCCGAGCTGAACCTTGCCCGAGAGCAAGTGCTCCATCACCGACTGGGTCATGTACTTGCCGAACGTCGCGCGCAGCTTGTCTCGGTCCCGCAGGCCGTCGACCATGTGATTGAAGCCCGCCGCGAGGTCCTCGATCTCGTCGCCCGTCTTGATGTCTTCGACGTGGACGTACTGCGCGTCTTCGAGCTTCTTCATCGCGCCGCCCAGCCGAGTGATCGCGCCGCTCATGCGCCCCGCGATGCGCGCGCCCACCCAGAGCGCCACCAGCGCGATCGCGATGAGCGCGACGGCCGCTGCCAGCATGTCGTTGCGCACGCGCTTGGACAGCACGGTCACATCCAGCGCCACCACGAACTCGAGCGGCCCTCCGCCGAGCAGCCGCTCGTGGTCGGCTCGCGCGAAGGCCCAGCGCGCTCCGCGATCGTCGGTCTCGACGCGCCGCGCCCGGTCCGCGTGCGCGCCGAGCGCGCGAGGAAACTGGTCGGTGGCCGTCACGACCCTCCCCGACGCCCTGTGCACCACGGCGACCTCGGCGCCCACGTTGGCCGCGGCGTGCACGACCAGGGCGCGGTCGATCGGCAAGCACACGAACACGAACCCCGCGTCTTCGAGCGGCGCGAGCTGCGCGAACGCGAAGGTGTCCGCGCCCGCGTCGAAGCTGCATCCGCCCGCGATCACGCCGCGCCACGTCGCAGGTCGGCGAGCGACCGCCGCGGCCTCGGGCGCGCGCTCGAGCACGTTGGCGGGCGGGCGATCGAGGCCGACCTGCGTGAAGAGCGCTCCGTCCGAGCGAAAGAGGGCGAGCTCTGCGTTGGCGAAGGCCGTGCGCATCCGCGTGAGCGTGCGCAGCGCGCGGTCGGGGGCGTTTTCGCGCATCACCCGCGCGAGGTGCGGCGACTGCTCGAGCACCCCCGAGAGCAGGGTGACGTTGCGAACGTCGTCTTCGAGCTCGACCTCGATCCCCTGCACCGTCGCCGGGACGCGCTCTGCGACGGAGTCTGTCACTTGCTTCTGCAGCAGCAGCGCGATGATCGCGAGCGACGCGAGCGCGCTCAGCATCGTCGCCCCGAGGAGCAGCAGCAGCTTGGCGCGGACCGTTCGAATCATCAAAGGGTTGCGCGCGAGGCTATCGCGACTCGACCGCCGAGCGGTCCATCTCTGCTCGCGACGGACAAGGTCGAGGTCCTGCGCTGGCGCTGGAGCCGAATGAAGTCGTCGAGGTTTCATTCGGCTTCACTCGCGTGCCCGTCGTGTCCGCTGCACGGTCCGACGCAACCATGAAGCCCACTGTATTGCTCTCGCTGTCTCTCTCGCTCTTCGCATGCGCTCCGTCGCAGCCTGCGCCCGATGGATCGCCTGCGTCGGACGCGGCGCTCGCGCAGGACGTCGCGTCGGTCTCTGACGCCGCCCCCTCTGCGGCGTGCGACGAGTACTGCGCGACCGCCGCCGGGCACTGCGACGGAGCCAACCGCTTGTACGCCACCGCCGCGGCCTGCCAGGCTGCGTGCGCTGGCTTTTCGACCGCAGGATCGCGCGGAGATCGCACCGGAAACACCCTCTGGTGCCGCCTCTACCACGTCGATCAACCCGCCTCGATGGACCCCGCGACGCACTGCCCGCACGCCGGTCCGTCCGGCGGCGGCGTGTGCCAGTGACCGTCGTTGCGTGACCGTTGGACCAAGGGATACGCGCTTTGGGGCGCGCCAATGGACGGGCGCGGCGATCGGGCGTAGTGAATCGCGGTGCTGTCACTTCGCACGACCATGACGCGATCAGCGTGGATCACCGCGGCGCTCGCGCTCTCGCTGACGGGCTGTGGGGCGTCGGTCCGCGCTTCGGACGAGGCTCGCGTCGAGTACGCGGGCCGCATCGGTGCGACGGACATGGCGCTCGGGGTCACGCGAGACGGCGCTCGGGTCGTCGCGTATGTGTGCGGCGGAGCGTCGACGCTCGCGTCGCACACGGCGTGGTACGAGGGCGTCGTCGACGAGGCTGCGCGCGTGACGTTGACGGGGCCGCGCGGGACGCTCTCGCTCGCGTTCGACGGGGCCGCGGTCGCGGGCTCGTTGGTCGATGCGGCGGGGGTGAGCCGGTCGTTTCGTGTGGCGCGCGCCGAACCCGAGGCGCTCGGCGGCCTCTACGAGCACCGCGGCGCGCACTGTCGGACGGGCGTGATCGTGTACGAGGGCGCGGACCGATCGGCGCTCGCGCAAGGCGCGGGCTGCGACGAGAGCGGCCGTCGCTCGCAGGTGACGCCCATTCGACCGATGTCGCTCGACGCGCGGGGCCTGGCGGTCTCGCTCGTCGACGACCCTCGCAGCGTGGTGCTCGTGCGCCCCGTGAGGCCCTCTAGCTCGACGCGCTGACCGTGCCGACGCCGCTCTCACCGCTGGTCGGCCGCGTCGCTGAGCGCGATTCGCTCGCAAGAGCCCTGGCCGACGGCGCGCGTCTGTGCACCCTCGTCGGCCCCGGCGGGATCGGAAAGACCCGCGTCGCACACGCCCTCTGCGCCGCGCTCGACGGGTTGTTCTGCGACCTGTCCGAGTGCCGCGACGCGTCCTCGGCGCTCGCCACCATCGCCGCTGTGCTGGACCTGCGCGCGGCAGGGGCGATGGACGCAGGGGCGATCGAGCGCGCGCTGCGCTCGAGGCCTCCGTCAGTGCTGGTCCTCGACAACGTCGAGCAGATCGTCGACGCGGTCGCTTCGATGGCGCGGCGCTGGCTCGCGGCGGTGCCCGCGCTCGCGATCGTGGCGACGTCGAGAGAGCGCCTCGCCATCGACGCAGAGCGCGCGTTTGTGATCGAGCCGCTGCCGACGTCGGACACCGTCAGCGACGCTGCGGCGCTGTTCGTCGAGCGCGCGCGCGCAGCGGGCGCAGCGGAGGTCGCGCCCGAGCAAGCGGCGGCGGTGGCGCGGGCGCTCGAGGGGGTTCCGTTGGCGATCGAGCTCGCGGCGGCGCGGGTGAAGGTGCTCGGGATCGACGCGCTCGTGCATCACAGCGACGGGCTGCTCGACCTGCTTCGCAGCGCGCGTCGCGACGGGCCTTCGCGGCACGAGACCTTGCGTCGCACGATCGACTGGTCCTGGGGGCTCCTCTCGGAGCCCGACCGAAGCGCCTTCGCTGCGTGCAGCGTCTTTCGTGGCGGCTTCGATGCGGCGGCGGCCGACGCTGTCCTCCGTCGCGAAGGCTCGCTCGCGATCGACATGGTGCAGAACCTCGTCGAGCGCTCGCTCGTCCAGGCCCGCGCCGACGCGCTCGGACAGCAGCGGTTCTATCTGTTCGACACGCTGCGCGCGTACGCGGCCGAGCGCGCCGTCGAGCGCGGCGAGCTCGCCTCGGCGCTCGCGCGACACCGCGCGCACTACGTTCGCCTCGGCGCTGCGTTGGTGAGCGAGGTCGAGCGTCGCCCCGTGGCGAGCAACCTCGCGCGGCTCGAGCTCGAACGGGACAACCTCGCGCGGATCGCCGACGACCCGGACGCCCCGCTCGAGGCGCTGTGGGCCCTCGTCGCGCTCGACCCCATCGCGCGCTTGCGCGGCGCAGTCGAAGCGCAAGAGCGCTCGCTTACCCGCGCGCTCGCGTCGGTGCCCGAGACGGACGCGCAGGACGAGGGCGCGCTGCGGGCGAGGGCGCTGCGGGCCCGAGGGCGCGCGAGGCTCCACCGGGGCGCAGTCGCAGATGCGCGCGAGGACCTCGACGCAGCGCTCACCCGCGCGCGCTTCGATCGAGACGAGCCGCTGGTCGCGCAGCTGCTGGTCGAGCTCGGCGTCCTCGCGCATCAGCAGCGCGCGCTCGACGAGGCGTCCGATCGATACCTGCAAGCGAGCGCGCTCGCTTCGTCGCAGCGAGACGAGAGCCTGCTCGCGCGCATCGAGGCCAACCTCGCGGCGGTGCACCACGATCGCGCCGAGTTCGCGGACGCCGAGCGTCGCTACCGCGCGGCGCTCGCGCGCGCATCGTCCCTCGACGAGCCGCGCATCGAAGGAATCACCCGAAGCAACCTCGCCCTCCTCGCGCTCGAGCGCGGCTCGCTCGACGAAGCGGACAGGCTCTTCGACCGCGCGAGCCTGTTGCTCGAGGCCTCGGGCGACCGACGGTTGTTCGCCATCAACGAGGGCAACCGCGCGCTCTTCGCGCACTTCGTGGGCCGCGTGCGCGCCGCGCGCGACGGGAGCGAGCGAGCGGCGGCGATCCTCGCGTCCCTCGGCGAGGCGCGCTCGGAGGGGCTGTGCCGCGCGCGTCTCGGCGGCGCGCTCGCGGACCTCGGTGAGCTCTCTCTCGCCCGGGTCGAGCTCGCGCGAAGCGAGGCGTTGCTCGAGCGCGCGGGCGACGCGCTGGGGCTCGAGGCGCTCGCGTTGCACCGGGCGTTGCTCGCGATCGCAGAAGCCCCAGAGGCTCCATCGATCCGTGCGGCGCTGCTCGTCTCGGTCCGCGCGTCGCTCGCGAAGGTCCCGCGTGCGGGCAGCGCGACGCTCTCGGACGACGTGCGAATCGCCGCGCGGATCGTCGAAGCGAGGCTCGATGCGCTCGCGTCCGGCGCTCGGCCAGAGCCCTCGCGCGCCACGGTTGCAGCGGCGCTCACCGACGCCAGCAACATCGGCGCGACGCTCTCGGTCGGCCCCGAGGCCGAGTGGTTTCGGCTCGACGAGGGTGCGGTGCAAGACCTTCGGGTGCACGGCCCGCTGCGACGCGTGTTCGTCGCGCTCGTGCGCGCGCGGGCCGCCGGTGAGTGGCTCGAGATCGACGCGCTGCTCGCGGCGGGCTGGCCTGGAGAGCGGGTCGTCGCGAGCGCTGCCAACAACCGCGTGCACGTGGCCTTGTCGGACTTGCGACGACGCGGCTTGCGGCCGTGGCTCGTGCAGCGAGAGGGGCGCTATCAGCTCGCGAGCGAGCTGTGCGTGCGCGACTCGGACGAGCGCTTCGTCGAGCCCGTCGCGCAGAGCCAGCGCGGCGGTCGGGCTCGGCGCTGAGCGCGCGGACTACGGGTGGTTCGAGTCGAGCTCGGTGACGTAGAGGGTCGCGGGGTTGTTGGAGGTCCCGGCGAAGGTTCCGACCCAGATGTCGTAGCGACCCGAGGCGGGGTTGGCGAAGTCGATCGCGGGCATGAGGGGATTGCTCCAGCCGTCGCGACCGTGATCGTCGTTGCAGCGCCAGCGACCGTCGGGCTGATTGATGAGCAGCGTGGCGTCGGCGTTGTTCTGCGTCACGACGTAGAAGCGCACGAGCGGAAACGTCGTCCCCGCGGTGAACGTGAAGTGAAAGTCCGGCGCGCGCGCGACGGTGGACGTGCTGCACGGCGCGCCCGACATCGCGTCTTTGATCGCGAGCGTCGAGACCTCGACGGGGTTCGAACCGCCGCCGGCCGTGAGCGGAAACGGCCACGGATCCGGGGTGAATCCCGTGCGCAGCTCGCTTCCGCCGAAGTGCGCAGCGGCGTTGTAGTCGAGCACTCCCGCGGCGCGCTGCCACGCCGAGAGGTCCTCGGCGCTGGGCGTAAACGAAGAGCCCGCGCTCGGGCCCGGGACGGGCGTCGGGACGGGCGTCGGGATTGGCGCTGCCGTGGGCTGGGCTGCGGCCACGGCGGGCTGCGCTGCGGGCTGCGCTGCGGCCACGACGGGTTGCGGCATGGTTTGTGGCGCCGGTTGTGGCGTGGGTTGTGGCGTGGGTTGCGGCGCGGGCTGCGACGAGGACTCGCTGCGACGGCAGCCCGTCGCGGCGCCGGCGACCAGGACCGCGGCGACGAGCGCGCGGTCGAGAGCACGAGAGCGGAGGGACATCGATGGCTCTTTCTGTGAAACGCGACGGCGCAGGACCGCCCGCCGTCTGGCTGGTGTGTTGGTGAGGTTCGAGACGGTCTCACCAACGCTCGCTACGGAGCGAGACGAACCGCGCGTCTGACCGAGCTTCGCGCGCGAATCTGCGGTCGGCCGCGAAGATTGCAGCGATGACACTGCCTTTCACGGGGCGCGCATCAGTGCTGTCGTCCCCCCGTTGCGCTCACTGAAACATCGCGCGACCGGCGCCGCCGACGAGGTTCGCGCTGCTCGCGGTGAGCGTCACATTGAAGCCGCCCGCCGTCTGCTCGCGCGTCGACGAGCCGCCGATCGCGATCGTCCCGTCGCCCATCGGCAGCGCCATCAGCGCCGTCGCCGGAACGCTCCCGCTCCCCGCAGTCGCGTCGAACGTGCACGACACCGACGCTCCCCCGCTGGTGTTGGAAGCCATCACGACCGAGACCTTGCCCGTCGTCCCGCCGGTCCACGTCACCATCAACGGCTGCGCGCGCGCGATCGTCGTCGGCGCGGTCAAGCTGATCATCGGCGCGGTCACCATGATCGGCCCCGGCATCGTGACGGTCCCCGTAAACGCTGCCACGCCCATCGCGTCGCCCGCCGCGCTCACCGTGAGCTCGGTGCCCGGCGCAAAGACGGACATGCGCTGGGTGTCGGTCGGGTACGTTCCGTTCGCCATTGGGGTGAGCTGCACCATCTGGCCGCCGCCCGAGACCGTGATCACACCGGCGCTTCGCGCGGGGTTGACCATGCCCGCGTCGGGATCGGGGGCGCCCGCGTCGGCGCTCGCCGCCATGCACTGCGTGATCGTGCAAGCGCCCTCCGTGCGCGTCGTGCACGGCGCAGCGGCGCCTCCGGGGGCTTCGACGAAGCCAGCGCTGACCGAGGTCGACGCGAGCGTCATGCCCGCGATCATTCCCGAGAGCGCGACGATGTTCACGCCGCCTGCGCGCTGTGGAGTGTTGCTCGGACCGCTCGGCCCGCACGCGGCGACGGCGACGAGACAGAGCGCGGTGATGGACGAACGAAGCATGATGGATCGCATCGGGATGGGGCCTCTCGAAGGGGGATCGCTCGGCACGGCGCGCTGTGCGCCGCGAGCGCCGGCGATGATACGCGCGACGGTGCGCAGGCGTTCCCGCGGATCGCGACGAGCGAGAATGCGCGAGCGCCCCTGCCGCCCGTTGCGCGACGGCCGTCGACGGCCAGCGAGCGGCCGTCGACGGCCGCGATCGATCACCCCGCGGCGTGCGCTTCGAAGTCGAGCCGCAGCGCCTCGGGAATCCGCGTCGGTCGCAGCGTGCTGCGCGCGACGTACACCCACGTGGTCTTGCAGCGGCAGATGCACTCTCCGCTCGGCTCGCGGATCTCGGTCACGCGCAGCGCGGTGATCCGCGTGTAGCTCTCGACCCACGTCTCGATCACCAGGCTGTCGCCCTCGCGCGCTTGCCGCAGGTAGTCGATCTCGTGGCGACGGATGATCCACGCGCCGTTCTCGCGGGCGTAGCGCGCCTCGTCCCAGCCGGCGGCGCTCGAGTGCCGCGTCGCCGCCTCGAGCACCCACTGGATGTACACGAGGTTGTTCACGTGGCCGTACGCGTCGATCGCGCTCTGGTCGACGACGTGCTCGAACGTGTGGCGCATCGAGGACGCGCTCACTGCAGGGCTCTGCTCAACGGTCACTTCGGGTCCTCGTCGCTCTCGTCACTTGATTTCGTGGGTTCGGCGCTCGTCGTGCGGGCGCGGATTCCGCCGAGCAGCGCGAGCAGCATGGGGTCTTCTTTGCGTCGATCGGGCTCGGGGTCGTCCTTGAGCGGACGCGCCTCGAGCTCGCTCGCCTTCGGCTTGCTCGGGGCCCGCCCCGCTGGCTTCGCCGTGTACGCAGCGGGCGCCTTCGCGCTCGGTGCCACAACGGGAGGCGCCAACGCAAACGCTGCAGCGCCGCCGGGCTCTCTCTCTGCCACGGCCGTCGCGGGTCGCGCTTCGCTGGCTTCGCGCTCGACCGAGGGCCCTTCGCTCGCGGCGCGCGCGTCGGCCTCTTTGACCATCGCGGCGAAGTCCTTCTCGCTGATGATCTTCAGGCTCGATCCCGACTCGATGAACTTCTCGGCGATCTTCTCTTTCGAGCTCTTCTCGTCGGTGCGCTGCTCGCCTACGACGAGGTAGCTGAGGTTCTTGGTGACGTTGTCCTGCGCCACCGCGCCGCGGTCCTTCACCATGCGCTCGGCCTCGGCGCGGCGCATGGTGGCGAGCGACCCAGTGAACACGAAGCTCAGCCCTGCGAGCGTCGCGACGCCGCCCGATCGCGTGGCCTCTGCGGCGCTCGCCGCGGGGCGGTCGGTGAGCGCGACGATCTCGACGTGCGTGCGCGCCGCTTCGATCTCGTCCTTCGCTTCTCGCAGGGATTTGACGACGGCCCGCGAGATGGTGGGCCCGATGCGCGGGATCGTCGCGAGCTCGACCTCGTCGACCTCGTAGATCTTCTCGAGCGCGCCGTACTTCTCGGCGAGCAGCTCGCTGACGAGCTTGCCGACCTCGTGCATCCCGAACGCCCGCAAGAACGTCGCGAGGTCGAGCTTTCGCGCGCGGTCGATCTCGCGCAAGAGGCGCTTGGCGAGGCGCGATCCCATGCGGTCGAGCGAGAGCAGCTTGCGCTCGGTGAGCTCGTAGAAGTCCGCGGGTCGCGCGAGGATTCCTCGGTCGAACGCGCCGGCGAGGACAGCGTCGCCGAAGCCCAAGATCCCGACGACGTCGGCGTAGTGCGAGAGCTGGCCGATGACCGAGCTGCGGCACGCGCGGGGCTTGTCGCAGAAGATGAAGTCACCCTCGCGGCGCACGTGTCCGCCGCAGGACGGGCACGTGGTGGGGACCTCGAACGCCACGTCCCCTGGCTTGCTGACGAACTCGACGTTGGGGATCACTCCGCCGCGGCGCATGACGACGACCGTGGCGTTCTTGCTGAGCTTGAGCTTGTCGATGAAGCCGACGTTGTGCAGCGACGCTCGCGAGACCGTGGCTCCAGAGAGGGTCACCGGATCGATGAGCGCGACCGGCGTGATGGCGCCCGAGCGAGAGACGCTCCACTCGATCTCGCGCACGATCGTGCTGCCAGAGTCGCCCTGAAATTTGTACGCGATGGCGTAGCGCGGGTGGTGCGAGGTGGCGCCGAGCCTGCGCTGCTCGCTGGTCGAATCGGCCCTGAAGACCACGCCGTCGATCTCGAAGTCCAAGCCGCTGCGCCGCGCGGCCATGTCTTCGTACGCGGCGACCATTTGGGACTTGTCGATGACGGCCTTCTCGATGGGCAAGAAGCCCATCTTGGCGAGGGCGTCCATCTTCTCGTGTTCGGTCGCGTGGTCGGTTCCGACGAGGTCGTAGGCGGCAAACGAGAGGCCGTACGCTTCGGAGCGGGCGACGTCTTTCTGTTTGATCGCTCCTGCGGCGAGGTTGCGCGGGTTGGCGAAGCCCTCGGCCTTGTACTTCTCGAAGACCGAGATGCGCATGAAGATCTCTCCGCGCACTTCGACTGCGCGCGCGGCGATCTTGTTGGGGACGTCGCGGATGACCTTGGCGTTGGCCGTGATGTTCTCGCCGACGGCGCCGTCGCCGCGGGTCGCGGCGAGCACGAGCGCGCCGCTGTCGTCGTAGTGCAGCGAGCACGCGATCCCGTCGAACTTGGGCGAGACCATCACTTTGCCAGCGAAGGTCGCGGCCCACTTCTCGAGCTCGTCGTGCGCGTAGCACTTGTCGAGCGAGAGCATGCGGGCCTTGTGGCGCACCGGGGGAGCGCCGTCTGGGTCCGCGGTGATCGCGGCGGTGACGACCGTGGCGCCCATCTCGTCGAGCACTTTGGAGCTCGGCGAGAGGGCCTTCAGACGGTTGACGATGCGGTCGTAGTCGTAGTCGGAGATCTCTGGCTTGTGCTCGTCCCAGTACAAGCGGTTGTGCCTGCGCAGCTCGGCTTCGAGCTGAGCGACGGAGAGAGCGTCGAGCCACTCTTGCGTGATCGTTCGCAGCGCCATGACAGCGCTGTGGGAAGTATCACAAACAGCTCGCGCTCAAAGGCAGGACGGGCACGATCCGAGCGAGCAGCATGCGGTGCTCCATACGCAGGAGGACAGGCAGAACTGCGCGCCGTTGCGGCATCGCGAGCACGAGCGATAGTTGCTTCCGCCGTTGTGTAGGCACTGCGAACCGGCGCTGGGCTGGCACGCGCCCCAGGTGCAACTCGCGCTACACACCTCGACGCCGCAGCGGTCGCACCCTGCGCGGGTCGAGCCCGCGGCGCACACGCCTTGCCCTGTGCACGCGCCCCACGCGGGCCACTGGCAAGTGCCCGCGCAGGTGCGGGATTGCGTCCCGCAGTTGCCGCACGCTTGGGTTTGCGTTTGCCCAGGGCTGCACGGGCCAGCACCTCCGCACGCGCTGTAGGTGCCCCAGGTGCAGTCCGCCTGGCACATGCGGGATTGCGTTCCGCAGTTGCCGCAGGGCTGTGACTGCGATTGGCCTGCGGCGCAGGCGCCTTCGCCCGAGCACGCGCCGAACGCGCCCCACGTGCAGTCGGCCTGGCACGAGCGCGAGCGCGAGCCGCAGTTGCCGCAGCGTTCGGACTGGGTTTCTCCAGGCATGCACGAGCCGCCGCCCGAGCACATCCCGCTCGACCAACGGCAGTCTGCGCCGCACGAGTCCATGCGCGTCCCGCAGGCGCCGCAGGACATGGCGCGGGTCATGCCCATGGTGCACTCGACCTCGGCGTCGGGGCGGCACATCCCGCCGCACGAGGTGAAGCCTGGGCTGCACTCGCAGCGCCCGTCGACGCAGCGCTCTCCGCCCGCGCACGGTCCGTTGCACACGCCGCCGCAGCCGTCGCTCTCGCCGCAGCGCACGCCGGGACACGTCGGGACGCACGCGTCTGCGCCGCCTTCGACCTCCATCCCTCCATCGAACGGCGGCGGAACGACCGGTCTCGGCCTCGTCCCCGACGGCGCCACCAACGTCGAGACGCACGCGCCGTTGTCTCCGCACGTCTGCCCGTTTTCTTCGCACACTCCCTGGCGTGTGCACGGCTCGACCACGCGGCAGCGCGTGTCCGGAAGCGCGCACGCCGAGCGCAGGACGATGCGCAAATACCCGTGCTGGTTGGGGACGAACCGAAACCGCACGTCCCGTCGCAGGACCGTCTCGCCGCTCTGCGCTTCGATGCGCGCGGTCATCGACCCGTCCCGCGCCGCGCCCTGCCGCGGGACGAGCACAAACGACGGAGCGCTTCCGTTGCGCAAATACCTCGCCACCATGTTGATGGACGCGTTGCTGCGCGCGGGCGTGTCCGTGCCAAACGGCCGGTCTCCCTCCCGTGCGTACACGCGCAGATCGAAGGGCCCTTCGCCAGGAATGTCCGTCTCGACGATCACTTCGACCAGCGTCGCGGGCACGATGCAGCCCGACGCGACGCTCGTGGTGAGCAGCGCGAGCGCGAGCCGTGCTGTGAGCGAGTCCAGTCGCACCGGAGTGGCTCAGTCTACTCGAAGCGCCGCCGGACCGCCCAAATCCCAGCGCGGGCGTCGAACGCGAGCGTCAGAGGCTCTTTCTGCGTGGGCGCGGTTCGAGTAGACACGAGCGGTGACCTCGACCGACGCGAAGGGCCGCCTGGCCGCCGTGCGAAAGTGGCTCTCGGACACCGGCGCGGCCTTCGTCGCCGCGGTGCGCGAACAGCCTGTGTTTTCTGCGCTCTTCGCGGCGCTCGTCGCGCTCACGGTCACCGCGCACTGGCGCAGCCCCATCGGGCCAGGGCAGGACTTTCACTACCACTTGATGGTGGCCGCGGTGAACGCGCGGGGCGCTTCGGACCCGGTCTCGGCGCTGTATCACCCGGTCTCGTGGTTCGACGCCAACACGCTCGTGTACCGCGTGGCGTTTCCGTTCGAGAAGCTGCTCGACCCGGTGCGCGCGTTCGGAATCGCCGTTCTGCTGCTGTATTACCTGGGATTTCCCTTGGCTGTTGCCTACGCGCTCAAGCGCACCGGCCGCGCCCCGTGGGCCGCGCTGTTCGCGTTTACGTCGGTGTACTGCAAGGCGTGGTCGAGCAACGGGTTCGTCCCGTTCTACACGGCCTCGACGTTCATGGTCCTCGCGCTCGCCGAGTGGAGCGTCCTGCTCGACCGCCGTGACGATCAGCCTCCGCGCACCGCCATGATCCGCGGCGCGCTCTTCTCGACGCTGCTCTTTCTCGCGCACGGCCACGTGTACGCGTGGACCACGCTGCTGCTCGGGCTCTTCACGGTGGTCGCCATCGGTCGCGACCTCGCGTCCTTTCGCGCAGACTCTCTGCGCGCCGCGGCGAAGCGCGCGTTCGACACCGCGTGGCGCTCGCTCGTCGCGATCGGCCCGTCGCTGCTGCTCTTCGGGCTGTGGTTTCTGCGCACGCAGCGCGGCGCGGCCGCGGCGCGAACGGGCCACGCCCTCGTGCCGGTCGACCCGTCGATCGAGTCCAAGCTGCTCGGGCTCTGGGTCTACTTCGTTCACTCTCGGGACAAGCACGAGTTTCACTACTTCGTGGCGTTTGCGCTGGTCGTGCTCGCGATGCTCTTGCTCGCGCGCCGAGAGAACCGCCGCGCCCCGTGGTTCGAGTGGTTCTCGCTCTTGTCGATCGCGAGCTTCTTCGCGCTGCCCGAGACGGTCAACGCGCAGACGATCGGCCCGCGTCATGTCGACATCGCCCTGTGGACGCTGCCGCTCGCGCTGTGGCCTGCGGACGAGAGCACAGTCGACCGCGCCCCCGACGCCCCCAAGCCGTCACCGTGGCGCCGCCCGCTGCGCGAGTACGTGCTCGCCGCGATGGTGTTCGCCTTCGCCTTCGGGCGCGTTCGCCAGATCACCACAGCCCATCACAACGCGTACAAGAGCGAGACGGGCCCCATCGTCGCGCTGGCTGAGCCGTGCCGACGCGCGCGCAGGGCTCCGTTCAGCGTCCTCGGATATGTGCCCATGACCCGCGAGAGCGCGGTGCTGCACAGCCCGCACATGCACCAGGCGCACGAGACGCTCGCTGCGCTGTGCGGGGTCGAGACGCCTGTGTACGACACCAGCGTTTTTCCACACAATTTGCTGCCGCTGCGCTACCGGGTGCCGATGCCAGCCCCGGTGTACATCCTCGAGCGCGACCCCGCGTGGTACGCCAACGAGCTGCTCTGGCAGAAGTTCGACCTGGTGTTGACGAGCAACTGGGCTCCCACCGCCGCGGACGAAGCGCCGCTCGCCGCGCGGGCAGAGCTGGTCGCGACCTCGGGGACGTTTCGGTTGTACCGCAGGCGCTGAGGTCGCGCGGCGAACGCGCACTTCTCGGCCCGCTCGAACGCGCTGCTCTCTGTGCTTCCCCAAGAGCAACCTACACCCACGTAATCAAGACTCACTCACAGCCGCGCTGAGCGCCGTGCGCGATGCGCGCGCGAGCGTCCTGGGTCACCAGCAGGGGCGTGCGCGCATGCCCCGCCGCTCGTTCACCGTCGCGCGACGTCACTCGATTTCGAGCTCGCCCACGCCGCCGCCGAGCCCGTGAAAGCTGCGAATCGTCAGGCGAACCGCGTCGACCCGCAGCGGCGCCGGCAGCGCGAGCACGTGCGGAGCGCTCTGCCCGAGCGTCGAGCTCAGGTCGATCGGCGCGCTGTGGACGACCCTGCCGCCGAGCTCGAAGTCCACCGTCGCGAGCTTGGCCCCGTACGACGGCAGCCTCCGCACGCTGTAGATCTTCACCGCTCGCACCGAGCGCGCGGAGAACGCCGCGTGGATCCAACCCGTCGCGCCGTCGGGCAGCAGCCAGCTCGTGTCGAAATTGTGGTCGCGAATGTTCTCGGGCGGGTACGTCACGCCCCACGAGGCCGACGCGGTGGTCTTCGTCGCGCGCCGCTCGAGGATCGAGCGCGTCCCGTCGACGAAGAACACGACGAGGGCGATCGCGACGGCCCATCGCCAGAGCAAGAGCGTGAGGTTGCGCGCTGCGGGCGCGGCTGCGGGGCGCACGCGATCGAGCGCCGCGGCGAGGTCCGACCATCGCGCGTTGAAGGTCGCGATCGAGCGCCGCGCGTCGTCGGGCAACGGCGCGTACGGAGATGCAGCGCGCTGCAACGCCGAGCCGCTCGGCCCCAGCGCTTCGTCGAAGGTCCGCTCGGCTTCGCGCAGCGCTTCGAGCGCGGCGTCACCGTCGCCCTCGCGCCACTGCTCGCGGGCGTGTTCGAGGGACGCTTCGGCGCGGTCGAGCTGCGATCGAAGCGCGCGGGTCGCCTCGGAGGTCGCAGGCCGCGCCGCGCGGGTCGCCCGCAAGGTGCAGTGTTCGACCAGGCGCGAGAAGAGTGACGGTCTGAGGCTCACGACGCGCTGATCACATGTCGCGCGGCATCATCATCATCATGCCAGTGCCGGGCGAAGCCACGGGCTGGCCAGGGATGCCGACAGCGATGCGCCGGATGATCTGCGTCGAGACGTCGGCGACGTAGATGTGCTCGCTCGAGAATCCAGGGCCTGCGCCGAAGGCGATCGTGCGCTGCGTGTCGGGCTGCTCGAAGGACGCGAGGATGAACGGCGCGCCGCCGCGCGCGGGGATGCGCGCGATCACGCCGGTGGATGCGCCGCCGACGGTGGACGCGCTGACGTACAGGTTGCCGCACTGGTCGAAGGCGAGCGAGCGCGGCTGCGAGAGCGACGGCGTCGCGGTGCCGAGGTTGGCGTACACGCGGCGCGTGGCGCCGTTGACCGCGCCCGCGGCAGAGACCTCGTACTCGTGGACGAGCGCGGCGTCCTGCGAGACGACGAAGAGGTGACGGCCGTCGGCAGAGAGCGTTCCCCCGCGTTGTTGCGAGGCCGCGGCGCCGGTGGCCATGGACGTGTCCACGGGCGTCGGCGTGGTGGCCGGCAGCGGACCCGCGGCGAACTGCACGATCTGGGTGCTGATCGTGCTGTCGAACACCGTGAATCCGCCGTTGTCCTGCGCGAGCGCCGCCCAGGGAAATCCCACGGCAAACGCGAGTCGTCCCTGCACCATCGCCGTCGGGTCGAGCATCGTGATGCCCGGCACCACCGTGGCCCCCATCGAGAACGAGCCCGCCACGAGCACGTTGCCGTTGGTCAGAAAGCGCGCGCCCGAAATGCTGCCCTGCGGGGTCGTGTAGAACATCCGCACGCTGCCCGCGGCGTTGATCTTGAAGATGGCTGCCGCTGCGCCGCCGCTGTCGCGGCCGGACACGAGCATCTCGCCGAGCCCGTCGAACGTGATGTCGCGCGGGGTCGTGATGCCGGTGATGTTGACGAAGCCTGCGTCCGCCCCGCCGTCGCCGCCGCCACGGGGAAACGCTGGCTCTGGGGCCACCATGCTCATCGCGGGCGCCGCGCACGCACGAAAGCCGTACCAGCTCTCGGGCGCGTCCGGCGCCGAGTCGACCGTCGCGTCGCGCGCGTCCGTCGCCGCGTCGGTGAGCCCGCCTTCGGTGCTGCCGTCGCGGCTGCCGTCGGTGGTCGCGTCCGTGCGCGCGTCGCTCTGCACGCCAGCGTCGCCAGAAATCAGTTCGTCCGGAAAAGACGGCCAGATCCCGCACCGCGCCACCAGCAGCGCCGGAACCAGAGCCAACAGCGCCACCCGCCCTGAAGTCACTCGCGAGTCAGAAGTCATCACGTGAAGTCGTCTCGCGTGAGTGATCCTTCCGTCAAGTGTCCGCGCTACACTCCCCACTTCTGGAGGTCGAAGATGAGTTCGTTCGCTGTTGGTGATCGCGTGTTGGCTTCTCGCCTCGGGGGGCCGTTCGAAGCCGCGACGGTCATCGAGGCCAACCCGCTCGGGGCGCTGCTCAAGCTGCGTTTCGACGCGGGAGGCGACTCGTACGTCGCTGTCGCCAACGTCCGTCGCGCCGC
>JAAFIF010000147.1 GCA_013298625.1 Myxococcales bacterium | reverse complement strand
CGCTGAGCGCGACCACGCTCAGCGTGTGCAGCGGTGGGGCGTACGACGCGATGGACCGAGCGCGACCGAGCGCGGCAAAGAGAGCGACGTTGCCCGAGTGACCGGTGCCGACCGCCCCTCCTTCTGCGAAACGGTCGAAGAAGTTTTCGACGCAGGAGGGGCGGCGCACGAGCGCAGCGCGTAAATGTCGTGGTGGGGAGGATGATGGCTGCG
Source organism: Myxococcales bacterium (assembly GCA_013298625.1). Taxonomy (GTDB): domain Bacteria; phylum Myxococcota_A; class Polyangia; order Polyangiales. Next base: position 15,316 of record JAAFIF010000147.1, on the reverse strand, counting down.
TTTCGTGAACGACGCAGCGAGTCAATCGACTCGATTCGTAACCGTGTATTCAGCGGGGTCACGGTCACCGGGTCCCGGGCGACGAGCGCGCGCTTCGCGCCGTGCGCGATGCGTGCGCGAGCGTCTTGGGTGACTGGCAGCGTCGCTCGCGCGTGACCGTCGTACACGGCGGTGAACGCGCTTATCTCCACCCGCTCGAACGCTCTCCTCCATGCGTACCCAGGAGACGCCCACACCCACGTAATCAAGACGCGCTTACCGCTTCGCGCCGACAGCGTCGCTCGCGCGTGACCGTCGTACACGGCGGTGAACGCGCTTATCTCCACCCGCTCGAACCCGCTCTTCTCCGTGCGTCCCCAAGAGAACCCCACACCCACGTAATCAAGACGCGCTTACCGCAGCGCGCTTCGCGCCGTGTGCGCTCGCTGCGCGAGCCTCCCCCTTCACCGGCGGCCCGCGTGCGTGACCGAGTCGCACTTGGCCGTCAACCCGCCCCCCTCCGCGCGCGCTTCAGCCGCCGTCGCTCGGCGGCAACATGCGCAAGCACGGCGCCGGAGCCGCGTCGTCTTCGCCCGCGTCCTGCCCGACCTGGCCCGAGTCGAACGGCGGAGACAAGCACGGCATGGGCTGCACATCCGCCCCGGCGTCGATCGCGGGCGAGAGGCACGGCATCGGCGCGCTCTGATCGCCCCGCGCGTCCTCCGCGGCGTCCGCCGAACGAACGTCGGGCGGCGGCGCCGTCAAGCACGGCTGCGGGCTGCTCGAATCCGACGCGTCTGCACCGGCGCGATCGGGCTCGACGAACTCGAGGCACGGCTGCGGCGGAGAGCACGCAGCGCTCGCAGCAAGCGACAACGACCCGAGCGCGGCCGCGACGAAGCGCCGCCTGCGCGCGAGGATCGCTTGAGTGTCGTGCGCATCACTCGAGCCCTCGTCGTCGTCGCGACGGGGCTCGTCAGCAGTCGAAGCATCGCTCATCGAGGAGCAGTGTACCGCACCAGCGCGTCGCCGCGGTGAATGTCACGGGTCGCGAGGCGCTGGCAGGCGAGCATTTCTCGCAGCACCGAGAGCGCGGCGTCCGCGTCGAGCGTCGGCGAGCACGTAAACAAATCCGCCGCAGCAAACGAGTGCTCGGGCCACGTGTGCACGCTCAAATGACTCTCGGCCACCAGCAGCACACCCGACGCCCCCTGCGGAACAAACCGATGAAACGCCGCCCCCACCACGGTCGCCCCCGCCGCGGCCGCCGCCGCACGCAGCGCGCGCTCGATCAACGCGACGTCGTCGAGCCGCCCTGGGTCGCACTCGTACAAGTCCGCCAACACATGGCGCCCGATCGTGTGCGTCACTGGTTGGACTCGTCGTGACGGCGAAGCCCCTCGAGCAACAGCGACTCTGCGCTCGCTTGAATCACCCGCGCCTGCGGCTTGAACGCCGGGTCGAACGCGAAGTCTCCCTCGCTGAGCGCGCACATCGAATAGAACGCGTCTTCGCCCCGCGCGCGGCCCCACATCGCGTTGACCACGAGGCCCTCTTCGAAGTGCACCTCGCCGCCCTCGCCGTTGCTCAAGCGCACCTTGAGCGCCCCGGTCTTGCGCGACTGCGAGAGCACCTGCACCAGCTCGGGAAAGCCCATCTCTCGCAGCGACCCAGAGACGCCTCGCGACGTCTGCCGCTGCACCGACTCGAGCACGCGACGCACCTTCGCCACCACGACGTCCGTGGGCGTCGGCTTGACGACGTAGTCGCTCGCCCCGAGCTCGAAGGCCTTCTGAACGGTGTCCCTCGACGCGTCCCGCGTGAGAAACATCCACGGAATCCTCGCCATCGCGGGCTGCTGCCTCGCGTGCGCCAGGATGTCGAAGCCCGTCGCGCCGCGCAGCTCGGTCTCGCTCACCACCACGTCGATGTCGCCCTTGGCGAGCATCTGCAGGACCTGCTCGGGCGAGCGCGCCGAGCGAACCTCGTGCCCAGACTCGAGCAAGCGCAGCTCGAGCACCGTGCTCTCTTCGGCGTCCTCGTCCACCACGAGCACCGTGGGGCGATCGGCCAACAGCCGCGCGCGAAGGTCTTCGCCGAGCATCACGTGCTTGAAGAGATCCACGATGTTCGGGTCGAAGATCTTTCCACGGTAGCGCGCGAGCGCCTCGCACGCCTCGAGGGGCGTGAGGTTCTTTCGAAACGGATTGCGAGAGTTCTGCGTCAGGTCCGCGTACGTGTCCGCCACGGCGAGGATGCGAGCGCCGAGCGGGATCTCTTTGCCCGAGATCCCGTCGGGGATCCCCTTGCCGTCGAACCGCTCGTACATCGATCGCAGCGAGTGCTCGCTGAGCTGCGGGAGCTTCACGCCCTCGAACAAACGAATGGGCGCAGAGTGGGACTTCTGCGCGGCCGCGCGGTGCCCTTCGTACTCGGCCACGTTGAGCGCCGTGAGGTGATACGCGCCGATCTTGCCCACGTCGTGCAAGAGCGCGCCGACCGCGATCGCGTGCTGATCGTGCGCGGACAAACCGATGCGCTCGGCGATCTTCTTCGCCAGCCGAGAGACCAGCGAGCTGTGCCCGCGGAGCTCGCCGCGGTTGTTCTCGAGCAGCGAGAGCAGCACCGTCAGCGTCTCGTTGTAGTCCTCGAGCGAGATGCCCCCCGCCACCGTCGGCGCCGCCGCGCGCTGCGCGCTGCGATCCATGTCGTTCTGCGTGACGACGCGCTCTTGCTTGCGCTCGCGGATCGCAAACGTCGACGCGAGCGCCTCCTCGCTGACGAGGTTGCGCTCGAACACGTTGAGCATGTTCTTGTACTGCTCGATCTGCTGCCGATCGATGTGCGAGAACGCGTGGATGTCCCCGCCGTAGAACTTCATGATCGCGGCCTTCACCGCCGCGGGCCGCGCGACGAACATCCGCACCTCGCGCGCGTTGCTCGCCACGGACACCTGCCGAGAGATCTCGAGGTTGCCCGCGTCCGGCGTCACCACGCTCAAGATCTTGTTCGCCGAGTCGTACAACACCGGAAACACCTGAAACTGCTCGGCCAACTTGCGCGGGACCGTCCCCAGCGTCGCCGGGTCGATGTCCGCTTTCGCCAGCCGCTCGGTGCTCACGAACCGCGTGTTGTAGATCTTCGCGAGAAACTTCAGCAGCTCGGGCTCGGGGAGGATCGCCGTCTCGATCAGCGCTTCTTCTGGCGAGGCGCCCGAACGCTGAATGTGATGCAGCACCCCCTCGTACTGGTCCGCGCTGAGCTTTCCCTCCTGGCGGAGTCGCTCGATCAACGGGATGCGGGTGTTGGTCATTCGGCTTCAGCGCCTAGTAGTACCGACTCTCGCGTGTCGCGGCCAATTCTTGCGGATTCTCGCGTCGCCACCGGCCGCCGTTGTCCGCTCGCTCCCCGGCGCAGGCGCAGGTATGTTCGCGCCCAGTGTCCCGGATGAACTCATCGGCGCCCCCCTCTGTCTGCCCGCGGGTCGATCGCCCTCACCGCCGCGCATCGCCCGTGTCGCGCGCACTTTTCGCGCTCGTCGCAGCCGCGTGCATCACGTCGTCGGGCTGCTCGACCACGCGCGCCCGCGTCGACGAGTCCTCTCGTCAGGTCACCGCCCGCAACGATCAGGGCGCCGACGAGGTCTCCTACCGCATCGGCCCCACTGGCTCGGACTGGCGCCGCGTCGACGTCGCAGACGGCCCCGACGTGGCCTGGGAGGTCGGCAACACCGGCGTCCTCGTGCACGTCTACCACGCGTGTGGACGCAACATGGACTCGCCCCTGCCCGCGCTCGTTCAACAGCTGCTCATCGGCTTCACCGACCGCGAGTTCGTCGAAGAAGAGACCATCCCCTTCGACGGCCGCGAGGCGCGCCACGTGCTCGTGCGCGCCAAGCTCGACGGCGCACCGGTGCTCATCGAGCTCTACGTGCTCAAGAAAGACGGCTGCGTGTTCGACTTGTCGTGCGTCGGATCGCCCGATCGCGTGACCGCGACGCGGCCGGCGTTTCGCGCGTTCGTCGAGGGATTTCGCACCGATCGCACGCCGATGGCCCGGACCAACGAGGGACGATGACCCAGCCCGCGCCACAGCCCGGCCAGCGCACTTCGCTCGCGCCCACCTCTCCGTCGCTGGCCCCGAAGCCTCCGAAGCCCCCGCTCGACGGCCTGCGCGGCGCAGCGAAAGAGTGGATCGAGCACATCGGCGCGATGAGCGTCCTCGCGTGGGACACCATCAAGGCAATCCCGAAGAGACCGTTCGAGTTCTATCAGCTCGTGTATCAGCTCGAGCAGATGGGCGTTCGCTCGTTCGCCATCGCAGCCATCACCGCGATCTTCGTCGGCATGGTGATGACCGTGCAATTCGCCTTCAGCCTCGAGCGCTTCGGCGCGAGGGACTACGTCGGCCGCGTGGTCGGGCTCTCGATCTCGCGCGAGCTCGCGCCTGCGCTCACCGCCCTCGTCGTCGGCTGCCGCATCGGCGCAGGAATCGCCGCGGAGCTCGGCTCGATGATGGTCACCGAGCAAGTGGACGCGATCCGCGCGCTCGGGGCGGACCCGATCAAGAAGCTGGTCGTTCCGCGGGTGCTCGCGTGCACGATCCTGATGCCCATCCTCTGCGTCTTCGCCGACGTCCTCGGCTTCGGCGCTGCGATGCTCGTCGCCCTCGTCCAGTTCGGGACGCCCCCCGAGTTCTTCTACCGCTCGGGCCTCAGCTCCGTCGAGATGAGCGACTTTCTCTCGGGCGTCCTGAAGACCCCCGTGTTCGGCGCGCAAATCGGCCTGATCGGCTGCTACCTCGGCCTCACCACCCGCGGCGGAACCGAAGGCGTCGGCAAGTCCACCACCCGCGCCGTCGTCGCCGTCGCCGTCGCAGTCCTCCTCTCGGACTTCTTTCTCACCAAGGTCTTCATCTCGTTCGGTCCTTCCTCCGGTTGACCGCCTCGCCGACCAGGTCGCGTCGGTGGTACTTCGGCTGAACCATGCGCGAGAGCGCCTTCGCCATGGTCATCCAACGAAATACCGCGCCGTTCGCTCGGTTCTCGATCACCCGATCGGCCAGCCACGCCGCCACCACCTCCGGCGGGTCCGCGATGAAGTTGAACCAAAACTTCGCTCGCTCCCACAGCGCGGGCTCGCCCTTCTCGTACACGTCCATCAACAAGTCCGTCAGCACCACGCCGGGCCCCAACGAACCGATGATCACCTTCGTGCCCGCGAGCTCGCCGGCGATCGCCTTCGTAAAGTACGCAAGGCCCCGCTTCGTGCTGCCGTAGAGCGCCATTCCGCGCTGCGACGCGCCGTCGCTGCCGAAGCCCTCCATCGTGTAAATCGCCCCGCGTCCGAGCGAGAGCATCCGCTCGCTCGCCATGCGCACGCCGTGCACCGTGCCCATGAAGTTCGACGCGATCACCGCGCGGATCTCTTCGGGCGCCACCTCGACGAACGCCCGCTGCGCGTTGCTCGTCCCCGCGTTGGTGATCCACAGATCGGGCGCGCCTAGCTCGCGCTCGCATCGCTCCCACAGCGCGACGTTGTCCTCGTACACGCTCACGTCGCAGCGCATCCCCGTTACGCGCGCGCCCTGAAACTTCTCGCGCAGCTCGCGCACCGCCCGCGCCACGTCGTCTTCGCTTCGCGCGCACAGACACAGCGCACACCCGCGCTCGATCAGCGCCTCGCACAGCGCGCGCCCGATGCCCTTGGTGCCCCCTGTCACGACCGCCACCCGCGGACGCCACCCGTCGGCGACGCTCACGGCGCGACGCTCCTCGCGATCGTCACGCGCTCGCGCTCCCACACGCTGTCGGGGTCCACGGCCTTCATCCACCGCTGCGCCATCTCGCGCGTCCCTTCGTCACAGTCGATGGACCACCGCCGGGACTCGATCATGTCCCGCACCTCGTGCTGCTCGAGAAGCCCCTCGAAGCGCTCGCCGATCGCGCTCGTCACCGCGTCGATCGACTTCTGCCCCTGGCTCCACCGCGTCAGCACCGCCTTCGGAACATACGTAAACGCCAGCGCGCTCCCCCGCGCGCTCCGCTGCGAGAGCGCGTCCAGCGTCGCCTCCAGCGCGGCCCGCGGCAAGTACACGCTCACGCCCTCGAGCACCCACACGGTCTTCGCGCTCGCGTCGTGCCCCGCGGCCGCCAATCGTTCGCTCAGCGAATCCTTTGTAAAATCCACAGAAACAAAGCGCACCGCGCGCGCCTTCGCGCCGCTCGGGTCCACCCGCTTCGTCTTGAATTGTTGTGTCGACGGATGATCCACCTCGAAGGCCGTCACCTCGCGCAGCGCGTCCATCCTCCACGGCCGCGTGTCGAGCCCAGCCCCGAGCGTCACGAGCTGCGCGCACCCCTCCCGCACCGCGCGCTCGATCGCGTCGTCGATGGCCCGCGTGCGCAGCGCCACGTGCTCGCTCAGCCCGAAGGTCATCAAGCGAAACGCTTGCCGCGCGAGCGCAGGGCTCGAGCTCCACAAGGGCCGCGCGAGCTTCGAGAGCGCGCGCATCCCCGCGGGCAGAACGCTCGACGCGTGCTCGTCGCGGGTCGGAGAAAACTCGTCCGGCGCCTCTTCGTACAGCGCTCGGCCGAGGGCGACGATCGAAGCCGTGAGGCTGGGTTTTCCTTCGCGCATGGGTTCAGACCACCGGAACGGTGCGCAGGAGGTTTCCGTCGACGAAGAGCTTGATCTCTCGGTCGCCGCTCGTGTCGATCTGCGCCTCGACCGAGTGATCATCGAGCGTCGTCTTCAGCTTGCGCTTGGGCGCGGTGCTCCAGCGCAGCGTGTCCATGGGTTCGTTTTCGACGAAGAGCTGCGCCCTCGCGGTCCCCCTCGCCATCGAGGCCACCAGCAGCCCCATGAGCACCGCCGCGCCCGCCCACGACGCCGTGTACATCCACGGCGCGTGCGCCGCCGCAGCGTCCTCGCTCGCGAGCCACTTCATGACCAACCCCACGGGCAGCACCGCCAGCGCGACCCACAGCGAGACCCGCGCGAGCGGCTCGTGGTCGACCCGCACCACCACGCTGCGCCCGAACACCGTAAACCCTGCCAGTCCTGTCGCCGCCATCTGCCGCCTTCTCGCTGCGCGAGCGCCCTCGTTCGAGCGCCGCCGCACGCGCGAGGGTAGCGCATCGGCCCAGCCAGCGACGAATCACCGGCCCATCGGACGTCAGCGCCAGCCCAACCAGAGCCCCAACGCCGAGAGGACCTCTTTGACCTCGAGCAGCGAGCGACGGCCGAAGCGCTTCGCCTTCAGCAGCTCGGCCTCGGTCTTCTGCGCGAGATCGCGGACCGTCGAAATGCCCATGGACTGAAGCGCGTTCAGCGTTCGCACCGAGAGATCGAGCTCGTCGATCGACCGATCGAGCGCGGGACTCGTCGACGGATCGACAGCGGCGTCACCGCGCGCGAAGAACGCCGCGAGGTCGCACTCGACCGGCTCGCGGTCGAGCAGCCCCGCGTCGTCGTCGAGCGCGTAGCCCCCGATCAGCCACGCGGCGTCGAGGCCCTCGCACGCATCCTCGGCTTCGCTCTCGACCAGCGCGCGCAGCGCCCCCGCTTGTTGCGCTTCGCCCAACGCGCAGAGCCGCTCGACCCACGAGCGATCCGACGCCGCCGCGCCACGCAACACCGCAGCCTCGTCGGCGCTCGCCAGCCAATCTGCCTCGCGAATCGCCGCCGCGCTGAGCGGAACGTGCGCGCTCAACCGGTCGCCCGAAAACGCGAAGAGCCGCTCCCCCAGCGCCACGCCGACGCGAAACACCGGCTGCTCGTCGACGTCCGTCGCGTTCGCCGACACCAGCGGGCCGTCGGTCCCGTCCCGCTGCAACAAGAGCGGCCGCGTTCGAAGCAGCCACAGGGCGAGCGTCCGTCGCAGCGCCGCGTCGCTCGCGAGCAGCGCCTTCGCGCTGTGCACCGTCTGCGCGAGGCCCGCCTCTTCGCACTTCGCGCACAGCAGCGCGGCGCCGACGGTCGTCACGAGGTCCACGGGCACCACCAGCGCGTCCGGCGCGAGCGTGGGGTCGACGATCGCCGTGGCGCCGCCGCTGAAATCTACGTGGATTTCTTCAGGCAGCGCGAGCGTCCGCGCCAGCCGCTGCACGAGCAGCGAGCACACGGCGCGCGCATCGTCAGCGGTTCGACTCGCGACGACGCGCTGGTACGCAGCTTCGAGCTCCGCGTCGTTGCGCGCACGATACGCAGGAGGCACCACCGCCAGCGTCGCCCCGAGCGCGCTCGACGCCGGGTGTTCGAACGGCTCGCGCAGACTGCAGTGCCCGAACCGCTGCTCGCGTGCGCTCGCGTCGAGCACGGTGACGCCGCAGCGCGCGCAGGTCGCTCCGCGATCGCGCGTCGTCGAGAGCGCGCCGCACTCGCACTGGTCGTCGCGACGGGAGCCGAAGATCCGCGGATCGTCGAGGTCCTTCTCGACCTCGCCCGATGAGTCCGTCGCCGCATCGGGGCGGGCGCGCAACGAGAGCCTCTGCCCTTCGACGCACAAGTCCACGGCCAGCGCCCTCGCGTACACGACTGCCCGAGCGAGCGCAGCGCTCGATCGAACCGACACCCTCGGTCGATCGAAGAGCGAGAAGATATCTCCCGTCGGCGCGGCGGTATTCGACGCAGCCGTGCGCCACGGATGCTCGATCGCCTCGCCTCGCGAGAGCGCTTGTTGCGCGCTCGTTCGCTGCGCGCGGTCGTCGAACTTGAACGCCGCGAAGTCCGTCACCAACGCGAGACAACCGCGCTCGACCAACGACTGCAGCGCCCCCCGAAGCACGCGCTCGCCGTGGGTCGGTCGGCGCGTGAAGTCGTCGTACGGCCCGCTCTCGCGAGCGCTCGATCGCTGACGCGCCGTCGGAAGCGCGATCGACGCGCGCGCAGCTCCCGGCGCCACCGCGACGCGCGAGTGCACGTAGATCCGAGCCTCGGGCGAGCGGTCGTCGACGATGTCCGCGACCAGCCCGAGCACGCGACCATCGACCGCGATCGAGTCCCCCACGGTGAGCGTTCGCGTGGACGAGAGCAGGATTTCGACCCGCTCGCGCAGCGACGGGTCCAGACCGTCCGCGCGCACGTCGACAGAGACCACGGCGCCGTCGACGTCCTGCGTGAAGCGCTGCCGCTCGCGCGTCACGGGATCGCAGCACACGACGGCGCCGCGGAGGATCAACGCGCCCACCGCGGGGACGCCATTCTCGTCGAGGCCATCGACCGCGACGCTGTCCGCGAGATCGCCGAAGATCGCGCGCAGGAGCTTCTCTTCAGGCGTCCAGGTTCGGTCTGCGTCCGTGACGTCCGCGCGACGGTCCTGTCGAAATAGCCAGCGGTGTCGCACGAGCAACGCGTCGACCGCCGCCAGATTCGCAGCGATCGCGCGTTGGCCGTCGTCCACGACGAAGATCACGCTGGCGACGGGCGCCTCGCTCGACGCATCGGGCCGCGGCGCAGCCGCGGGCGGCGACGGAGGTGCGTGTGCAGCAAGCGCTTCGGGCGCGACCTCTTCGATGACGGGCATGCGGGCGCGCCATCGTACAAGCGCCGCCGTCGAACTCGTCTCGTCCATTGCTGCTATCGTCGGCCGCTCGGATGACAGAGACGCGCGCGGCGCAGACGGTGACCTCGGACGAGGTTCGCGCGGTGGTCGAGCGCGTGTTGGCGCAGACCTTCGGCCCGCGCGACGCCGAGCGCGCTCGCCCCGACGAGACCGTGCGCGCGACGATCGACGAACCCGTGGGGGTCGCGACGACCGCGCCGCCGATGCACACCGAAGAGCTTCCGCTCGTCGCTGTTCGTCGCCCCGAGGATGCGACGGAAGCGCCCACAACCGAATGGAACATGCGCGCGCTGCTCGGCGTCGGCGGCATGGGCGAGGTGTACTCCGGCGAGCAACGATCGATCGGCAGGGTGATCGCCATGAAGATGGCGACGAGCGACGCGGGCGGCGACGCGCTGCTGCGCGAAGCACGGATCACGGGGCGGCTCGAGCACCCGAACATTGTTCCAGTGCACGTGCTGGGGGTGGACGATCGTGGGGTTGCGGTGATGGTGATGAAGCGGATCGAGGGAGTGAGCTGGCGCACGCTTCTTCGGGACCGCGAGCACAGTCAGTGGCGACGGTGGGAGACGCAGCACCGCGACGCGCTCGAAGCGCACGTGTCCGTGCTGCTGTCCGTGTGCGACGCGCTCGAATACGCGCACCAGAAGCGGGTGATCCACCGCGACATCAAGCCCGACAACGTGATGATCGGCCCCTTCGGTGAGGTCTACCTCCTCGACTGGGGAATCGCCCTCGAGCTCGACGCGCCCCCGCCGCGCAACCACGCCCTCTGCGGAACGCCCGCGTACATGCCCCCCGAGCTCGTCGCCCCCGAGCTCAGCCCTCCGAGCCCCGCGACGGACGTCTACCTCCTCGGCGCGACCCTGTACGAAGCCCTCGAAGGCCGCCCTCCGCACGACGCGCCCAATCTCTTTCAAACCATCGCGCACGCGTACGCGTCCGATCCGCCCGCCTTCTCGAAGGACCCGCCCCCAGCGCTCGCGAAGCTCTGCGCCGAGGCGATGCGCCGCGCGCCCGGCGAGCGAACAGAGAGCGTCGCTGCGTTTCGCGCAGGGCTGCGACAGTGGCTCGCGCACCGAGACTCGCTCGCGTCGAGCGCGCTCGGACAACAGCTGCTCGACAGCGACGCACGCTCCCGCGCCCTCGACGCCAGGCTCGCGTTCGAGCGCGCGCTGCGCCTGTGGCCGGACAACACGCAGGCGACCGACGGGCTCGCTCGCGCGATTCGCCTGATGTTTCTCAGCGAAATCGCGCGCAACCACGGGACCGCAGCGCGCGCCTCGCTCGCCGAGCTCGAAGCCTTGGGCGCAGCGCTACCCGAAGACCACGCCGCGCTCTCTGCGCTCGACGCTCGCCTCGCCGCAGAGCGCGCAGAGACCGCCCGCGCCAACGAAGCGCAACGACAGCTAGACCTCTCTGGCTGGCGCGGCGCCCGCGTGTGGCTCTTCGCGTCGGTCACCTTCGCCTGCGCCCTCGCCGGCGCGCTGATCGGGCGAGCGCCGGCGCCCACCTTCGCGATGCTCCTTCCGGCCGACGTCGCGATCGTCGCGATCATCGTCGTCGCCATCGCGGCCCTGCGCCGTCGACTCACCGCCAACCGCATCGGCCGTCAGCTCGCCGCGGTGCTGCTCTTGTGCGCGCTCGCGAGCACCGCGGTCGACGCGCTCGGACTCGCGCTCGGCTGGCCCGTGCTCTGGGCGTCCGCGCACCGGCTGCTGGCGATCGGCGCGACGCTCGCGTTCGCCGCGCTCATCGAGCTGCGCGCGCTCTTCGTGAGCGCAGCGCTCGCAGGGGCCGGCGCCGTCGCCGTCGTGCTCGTGCCCGAGCGACAAGCGACCATCGTCCCCGCCGTCCTGCTGGGCATCAACGTCGTCACGGGGTGGCTCGTCTCGTCGGGCCGCATTCGCTCGACGGACGCGATCGACTGAGCCGCGCGCTCGGGCGTCGTCGCCTCGGTTGCCTCAGCTCGGGCCTCGTGCCCGAGCGCTCGTCAGCCGCGCCGCACGCAAGCGCGCGTGGCCCCGCGCGCCATCAAAGATGGCGCGCTTGCGCGTGGCGTAGCCAACGAGCGCCCTGGCATCCGCCAGGGCTGAGGCAACCGGGGTTCTCCCCCTGAAACACCAGCGCTTCTGCACGCTCGAGCGCCCGTGACCTCGATGCCCACCTGCCTCAGCTCGGGCCTCGTGCCCGAGCGCTTGTCGGCCGCGCCGCACGCAAGCGCGCCGACTTGACGGCGCGCCGCCCGCGCTCCAGCAGGACCGCGCGAGGGCGTACGGCGCGCCATCAAGCTGGCGCGCTTGCGCGTGGCGTAGCCAACGAGCGCCCTGGCATCCGCCAGGGCTGAGGCAACCGGGGTTCTCCCCCTGAAACACCAGCGCTTCTGCACGCTCGAGCGCCCGTGACCTCGATGCCCACCTGCCTCAGCTCGGGCCTCGTGCCCGAGCGCTTGTCGGCCGCGCCGCACGCAAGCGCGCCAGCTTTGATGGCGCGCGAGCGCGAACGGGTCGATTCGCGCGAGTCCTCCGCGCGTAAGGTTGATGGCGCACAGGGGGGCAGACGCGCGGGCCGCATTCGCTCGACGAACGCGATCGATTGAGCTTACAAAAACCAGCATGACCGTCGGTCAGCGAGCTTCGCTCTCCGCGCGCTCGCGGTACAAGCGCCCGCGCGCCGACGAGAGCACGGACAGCGCGATGCCCCCCGCCGTAGCGCTCACGATCACGCTCATGCGCGACGGAGCCGCCGCGATCAGCGTCGCCCCCACCGCCGCGATCACCGCCGCAGGCCACACGCGGACCGCCGACGCCGCCATCGTCGCGAACATCACCGCGAGCAACAAGAACGTGAGCACCGTCGCGCCGTGGATGCTCGCTCCGACCACCATGCTCGCGACCGTCGAGAGGCACAGCGCCACGCTCACCGCGGCGATGGACATCGCGATCCTTCGGCTCCCTCGCGACGCGAGCATCCGCGCGCGTTGCCAGTACAAGAGCGCAAACGTGACGACGGTGATCACCGCTTCGCTCGCGAGCTTCTGCTGCAGCGTCGGCGGAGCGCGCCCCTCGGGGTCCAGCACGGCGATCGCCGCGGTGAGCAGCACGAAGAGCGCCCCGATCGACGCGAGCGCCACCGTTCGTTCTCGACGCGAGCCGCTGGCGTCGAGCTCTCCTTCGGCGCTCGCCCACCGAACAGCGCGGTCGCGGTCCTTGGCGACGCGCGCCTCGAGCGCGGTGACTTCGGCGTCGAGGGCGGGGTCCTTCGTCGCGAGCTCCGAGCACAGCGCGCGCGCGCCAGCGGCGTCTTCTGCGTCGAGCGCGTGGCCGATCATCGCGTGGAGCGCGTGGCCGAGCCCACGTGCAGCGCGCGGGTTCGCCGGCCACTGAGCGAGCGCGCGGGTGAAGCCGAGCCTGGCGTCGGCGAGGGCGCTCCACCGCGCCGCGCGGGCTTCGTCGTCCGCAGCGACGAGGGCCACGGCGCGCGCGAGCGTCTGCTCGGCGTCCAGCGTCAGCGCGTGCGAAGGGCGGCGCAGCAAGAAGCCCGCGAGCCGCTCGCGAAACACGGACACCGAGGCGATCCTCTCGGCAGGCGCGCGCGCGGTCGCGTCGTTGCACAGCCGCGCGAGCTCGTCGGGGACGTCGTCGCCGTACGCGACCGGCTCGCTCGCGGCCGCCGCGGCGAGCACTGCCATGAGCGAGTCCCCCTGGTGCCGCGCGCGCCCCGTCAGCGCGACGTGCAGCGTGGCGCCGAGCAGAAACACGTCCGTTCGCTCGCTCACTGCGTCCGGCGCGCCGTCGAGCATCTCGGGAGCCATGAACGAAGGCGTCCCCACGATCGAGGACGCAGGGAGCGGGGCGTCGCGCTCGAGTGCGATTCCCCAGTCGAGCAGGTAGACCTCGCCGAAGGGGCCGATCATCACGTTGTCGGGCTTGATGTCGCGGTGGATCACCCGCTTCTGGTGCGCGTATTCGAGCGCGTCGCACACAGACAGCAGCACGGACACGTGCGCTTCGAGCGCGTCGCGGTGCTGCGTCTCCCACCGTCGCCACTGACTGTGCTCGCGGTCCCGAAGAAGTGTGCGCCAGCTCACTCCCTCGATCCGCTTCATCACCATCACCGGAACCCCACGATCGTCCACCCCCAGCACGTGCACTGGAACAATGTTCGGGTGCTCGAGCCGCCCCGTGATCCGCGCTTCGCGCAGCAGCGCGTCGCGCGCGTCGCGGTCGACCGCGTCGTCTTCTTCCGTGACGAACTTCAGCGCCACGCTGCGGCCGAGCGATCGCTGCACGCCCTCGTACACCTCTCCCATGCCGCCCACGCCGAGCAGCGCTCCGCGACGCACGGCCTCTCGACGCACGGGGGCCGCCTCGGTCGCGCCGTGCTCTCCCCGTTCGATCGCCAGCTGCGGCAACGAGACGGACGCGTCCCGCGCGGGCTCTGCGCGGATGGTCTCGTGCGGAGACCGCGCGCCGAGCTGCGCCACCGTCGCGCGCACGCGCTCGTCGAGGCCGTCGGGGGCGGAGGGTTCGGTCATCGAGTGGGCTCGCGCGCGAGCATACCCAACGCCCGCTACGTTCGCGCGCTCGGCAGCACCAGCGCCACGCTCTCGGTCGTGACGGAGTGCACTCCGAAGCCGAGCTTCCACAGCGCCATCGCCGGCTCGAACGGGTTGCGCTCGTGCGCCAGCGCCACGAGGTCGTCGCACCCGCTCGCGATCGCCCACGCGACGTCCTCGCGCAGCACCGCGGCGCAGTCGTCGATCAGCGCGTCGAGCGGGTCTCGGTCGGCCTCGCGCCGCACGCCGAGCCGCAGCTGCGCCGCACGCAGGATCCCCGCTGCCCGCAAGTGCTCCCGCGCGCGAGACGGCGCGGTCTCGAGCCACGCAGGCCACGCCATGCGCCACGGAATATCTCCGCGCGCCACCCGCGCGCGCTCGACCGGCTCGCGCAGGTCGTTGGCGAGGCACCCGAGCTCGTCGAGCGGGTTGTACTCCACCCATTCGCGCCGACGCTCTGCCAGCAACGCCGCCGCGCGATCCACCTCGACGCACCACCACAGCACCCGCGGCGCACGACGCGCGACCTCGGGAACGCGCGCGAACAGCTCGCTCGCCAGCCGCTCAGCGCTCTCGATCCCCTGCGGATCCAGCGCAAACGCGACCAGGTCATCGTGCAGCGCCGGCAGCGCCGCGCGCGCGCACCGATCCACGCAGCGATCGCACACGAAGCACCGCTGCGGCTGCGGTGGCCGGCGCGTCGTCGAGTACTTCGCCGGGCGATACCCTCGCTCGCACGCGCCGCATAGCGAGAGCGGCGCAAACCCGCGGCGATCGAGGTCCGTGTCGAGCCAGTCGTCCGGGACCATGCCCCGCGCGACCAGCGTCTCGAGCGCGCCCTGCACCGTGGCGTTGCTTCGAACAGCCTGCGTGATCGCCGTGAGCCGCCCTGGCGCGCGCTGCGCGAGGAGGTTCGACCACGTGTACGAGAGAGAAGAGTGCGACGAATCGAAAGAGCCGTTTGCTTCGTTCAATACTGGCGTCGAGTGGCAGGAAGACCGCGTGTGGCTCCTGAGACGCTGTTGCACCAACGCTACCGCCGTCGCATCGCCCCGCGCAACACGCGCTCTCGCGATCCTCGGCGGGTGTGAACACCCTCTTCGCTCCACGGCGGGTTGGCAAACCGGCGAAGAGCGACGGAAGAACAAGAGCCCGGTGAACACCCTCTTCGCGCCACGGCGGGTTGGCAAACCCGCCGCTAGCGAAGAGTGAAGG
>JAAFIF010000222.1 GCA_013298625.1 Myxococcales bacterium | reverse complement strand
GCGCAGAAGACTCGCGAGTGGATGGTGACGATCGGCGGGATGCTGCGGCAGAGCGAGGCGGCGAAAGCCGCGCTGCTCGTGCTGGGCGCGATCGCCTCAGCGGTCGCGATCAAGGTGCTGATCGCGTGGGCGCCGGTGTTGCTGCCGATCGCGAAGCTCGCGCTCATCGTGGCCGCGGTGATCCTGGTGCTCGACGAACTGATCACGACGGTCAACGGCGGCGACAGCGCGACGCGGCGATTCATCGACGGGATGCTCGGCGCCGGCGCGACCGTCGGCATCGTGAACGGCCTGAAAGAAGGCTGGGAGGCGCTGAAGTTCATCCTCGCCGAGGTCGTCACGTGGGGCTCGAGGGTCTGGCGCGAGCTCGGCGACAACCTCGCGGGTGCGCAGCGCTGGTTCGGTGATCTGTTCGCCTCGATCGATCGTTGGTTCTCGACGGTCGGCGACGGGATGTTCAGCGGGATCTGGCGTTCGTTCAGGAGCTTCTTGAGCTCGGTCGGCAGCGCTCTCTCTCGCATCCCCGGCATGTCCGCGCTCGGCAACGCGTTCGCCGAGATGGGCGCCAACATCCGCATGGCCTACAACATCCCGAGCGGGCCGCGCGCGGCAGCGCCGGGCAACCAGGCCGCGACGACGCGCGCGCCTGCCCCTGCGCGGTCGACGACCGTGCAGCAGACCAACAGCACGACGATCCAGGTCAACGGCGCTGGTGACCCCGCAGCGGTCGCGCGCGAGGTCGAGCGGCGCCAGCGCGAGACGCAGGGCGCCGGATTGCGCGCGGCACAGGGCGCGCTCACCAGAGAGGGACGCTGATGGCTTCGACGATCCTCGCCTTCGAGCGCGCGCCAGGGCAGCTCGAGCAGCTCGAGCTCGACGTGTGCGAGCGCCAGGGCCACGAGAAGAGCAGCAACGTCACCGAGCGCGCGGTCGAGGTCGGCGCGTCGATCACCGACCACGTTCGTGCGAATCAAAACACCCTCACGCTCGAAGGGTGGATCTCGAACACCCCGATCACCGAGGGCGGCGTGACGCGCGGGCGCTACCAGCGACTCTCCTCGGGTGGCGCGAGCACGCTGCAATTCTCCACGCCGTTCGACCGCGTGCGTGACTGCGACGAAGTGCTCGCGTGGATGATCGACGCGGCCCCATTGGTCGACGTGATCACATCGCTGCGCACGTACCAGCAGATGATCGTGAGGCGGTACAAGGTCGACCGCGACGCGACGACGGGCTCCGTGCTGCCCCTCGTGCTCGAGCTCGTGCAGCCCCGGCTCGTCGAGGCGCAGACGGTCACCGTTCCTGAGCCTGCCGAGCGTCGCGGCCGCAACCGCGCGAACCGCGGCGCGCAGGCGGGGCGTGATGCGAACGCCGCGCGGCCGATTTCACTCGGGGCTCAGGCGGCCGACAGCAACGCCGCACGAACCGCGCGTCGCGTGATCGGAGGGCTGTTCCGATGATCGTGGTGCCCACGGAATTCGCTGGCGAATCGCACGTCGAGCAGCGCACGTCGCTGAGCGGGCGCGACTTCGTCCTGCGCTTCGACTGGAACCAGCGCGACGGGCATTGGTTTCTCGGGATCTACGACCCGAACGGGACGCCGATCATCACCGGGCTGAAGCTCGTGGTGAACTGGCCGCTGCTCGGTGCGCGCACGGAGCCGCTTCGTCCGCCGGGCGATTTCGCAGTGATCGACACGATGACCCCGTCTATCGATCCGGGGTTCGCTGACCTCGGCGTGCGGCACGGGCTTGTGTACTGCGAGCCCGGGGAGCTGCTGCCGTGAAGCTCTTTCGCCGCGCGTGGCGCGTGAGCGTCGGAGCCCAGGGGTTCGACGACTTCGACCTGGAATTCAAGGTCGTGCGCGAACTCGCGTCGAAGCCCAACACGTGCGAGCTAAAGCTCTACAACCTCAAGCAGAGCACGCGCGCGGCGATCACCGCGGGTGATCTGGTGCGGATCGAGGCGGGCTACACGACGGGCATGACGCTGCTGTTCTCGGGCGACGTGCGGCGCGCGAGCTCGAAGGTCGAGGGCACCGAGATCGTGACGACCGTCGAGGCGGGCGACGGAGAGCACGCGATCAACCGCGCGCGCGTGCTGCGGTCGTTCGGACCGTCGACCACGATCGACACCGTCGTCGCTGCGCTTGCTGAGGCCGCCGGCGTGGGCGTGGGCAACGCTCGCGAGGCGCTCGTCAGCGCTGGCCTGGGGCGCGCGAGCGGGGGCTATCCGCAGGGCACCGTGGTGGACGGATCAGTGGCCGAGGAGTTAACGCGGGTCTGCGCGAGCGCGGGGTACGAGTGGTCGATCCAGGACGGCGTGCTGCAGCTGCTGCGCGTGGGCGGGTCGCTCGATCGCCTCGCGGTCGTGCTCAGCGCGGACACCGGGCTGCTCGAAGCGTCGACCAGCAAGAGCGGCAAGCTGTCAGCGAAATTGCTGCTCATCCCCGACCTTGTGCCAGGCCGAAAGGTCGACGTCCGCTCGCCGAACGCGCGCGGCGTGTATCGCGTGACCAAGGCGGAGTACTCGGGCGCCACGCAGGGCGACGAGTGGACCGCGAGCATTGAAGGGAGCCCCGTGACGTGAGCTCAGAAGAAACGCCCGACCTGCTCGATGTGCTCGACCTCTTCGGCGAGAACCTCTTGAACAATCTGCACACCGCCCTGCCCGGACGCGTCGAGAGCTACGACCCGGCGACGCAGCGCGCCGATGTGCAGCCGTTGATTCGTCGCAGGATTCCCAAGGCGGGCACCGATCGCCGCGAGTGGGTCTACGAGGACCTTCCGTTGATCCCCAGCGTGCGCGTGATCCACCCGCGCGGCGGCGGCGCGTTCGTGCACCTGCCGATCGCAACGGGCGACACGGTGCTCTTGGTGTTCTGTGAGACGGGCATCGGGCACTGGGAGGCAGGCAACGGGGACCTCAGCGACGCGGGCGACGAGCGACGGCACCACCTCGCGCACGCGGTCGCGATCCCGGGCTTCTACCCCGCGGCGAAGAACATCGACGCTGCGAGCGGCGCGCCCGGAGAACGCGAGCTCATGGTTGGGTTCGAGGGCGGCGCGATCATTCGCGTACGGCGCCCCAGGCCGACCGACAGCGCTCCGAGCACCATTGTGCTCGAGACGACCGCGCAGGTGATTCTCGGGGGCGAGGCGGGGGCGCAGTTCATGGCGCG
>JAAFIF010000109.1 GCA_013298625.1 Myxococcales bacterium | reverse complement strand
AGAGCGTACGACCCAGTGAAGAAGCGGTCGTCTCCACGGCGGGTTGGCAAACCCGCCGTGGCGCGAAGAGGGTGTTCACCGGGCTCTTGTTCTTCCGTCGCTCTTCGCCGGTTTGCCAACCCGCCGTGGAGAACACCGCGTTTCGTTCGGTCGTTCGCTCGCTTCCGCGCGGGTGGGGGCCGCCCTAACGTCTCTGCGCCCCGCGCATCTAACCGAGTTCTAAGCCCGTCGAAACCGCGACCGGATCCAGCATCGACAGCACCAATAGATGCAACCATCCATCGCGAATCTGCCCGCAGGCGCGGCGCCGCAGTCGGTCCCGTACCAGTACAGCCGACCTCACAACGCCCTGCGGTCCCAAGGCTCCGCGGCGCAGATCGCAGCGGCGATCGAGCACTTCGCCTTCGTCGCGCCGCAGTGGGTCGAGACCCCTGTGCCGTCCGTGTTCAAGCCTGGGTACGCAGCGATGGCGGCGATCGGGGTCGTGCTCGCGGGGCTGTCGCTGTTCGGTGTGCTGCCGGGCGCGCTGTTGCCCGCCTTGGCGCTGACGATCTTCGGCAGCGTGATGTTGATCCGAGGGCTGATGGGCGGCGTCAACAGGCAGCGACGAGCGATCGACCCGTCGATCGCAGAGAACATCTCGCAGGACGCGCTGCGGACGATGCACACCCTCGTGCGCGGGCTCGTGCCGGCGCTCTCGGCCGCGCCGCTGCAGATGGAAGCGGCGTTCGAGCGCGAGATCGCGAAGAACGCCGAGGGATTTTCGCGATGGATCACCATGGACCTCTCGCTCACCTCGGCGCTCGGCGTCGCGCTGCGACTGCAGTCCACGCGCTTCTTCCGCTACACGTCGACCACCTACGGAACGACCCGTCGCACGACCACCGAGCGCTACAGCGAGACCGAGCTCGCCCTGCGCCCGCGAGCGTTGCCCTCGGACATCGCGCAGCGGATCGGCGCGGTCTCGAAGGACAGCTTTCCGACGGTCACGAACGCGGCCGCCACGGAGGTGCGCGTCCGCGACGGCTCTATCGTGGTGGTCGTCCGCTCGCGCGCCGAGCTCCGCCCGGTCGAAATGGCGCAGTTCACCAACGCGCTCGCGCGCATCGCGGCGATGCCGAGCGCGGTCTTCGACACGTGAGTCCTACGCCCGGGAGACCAGCCCTCATGGTTACCCAAACTCTGCGTGGAGAAACAGTGGCGAAAGTGCCCGCAGCCCAAGGGGCCGGGCATCAGCGCCCGCACCGTGACGAGTGTTCTCTTCGGGCGAGGCGCAGCGGTCTCGCGACCGCAGCTAGCCAATCGAGCTCGGCAAGGACTCCCGTTGCCTGAACCACGGTCCTCACTGAAGACACAATCCTCGACGCGCTCACCGTCGCTGCTCTCGGCATCGAGCGATCGTCGTGAGCGAGTCGAAAACTCAATCTTCAGCGTGGACCGCGGACGAGCATCGCACGTTCAATGGTTCGCCATTGGATAGCTGCGGTCGCGAGACCGCTGCGCACCGCGCCGAAGGTGCGCTGCTGCCCGGCCCCTTGGCCTCATGGTTACCCAAAAGTTGTGTGGAGAAACACAGGCGAAGGGCCCGGAGCCCAAGGGGGCGTGCTCTCATCTCGCAGCTGCGTCTCTACGTAGAACTTGGGCAACGATGAGTTCCTCAGCCCAGGCTGTTGCCTGGGCGCACGTTGGCTGTGCCACGCGCAAGCGCGCCATCTTGATGGCGCGCGGAGGTCACGCGTGCGGCGCGCCATCAAGATGGCGCGCTTGCGTGCGGCAGAGCCGACAAGCGCTCGGGCACGAGGCCCGAGCTGAATCACGTGAGCGTGAGCGCGATGGGCGCTAGAGCGTGAAGAGGTGTTGGTGTTTCAGCGGGAGAAAGCCGGTAACCGTGCGGGCACTGATGCCCGCCCCCTTGGGCTGCGGGCCGTTCGCTGCTGTTTCTCCACACAAGATTTGGGCAACCATGAGCCCTTGGCTCCGGGACGTCGCTTCGTCTGCGATTTTCCAGGCAGATCCTGGGTAACCATGAGCCCTTGGGCTGCGGGATGCTTCGCCGCTGTTTCTCCACGAAGCTCTTGGGCAACCATGAGCCTTTGGGCTGCGGGATGCTTCGCCTGTGATTTCGCAGGCGATGTGAATCATTTCAGCAGCTGCCGCACCCCTGCTACACCTCCTCGCCGCCACACCACAGGAGCACCCTACCCATGTCGACGCTCTCTCCCGAGCACACGAAGATCGTCCTCGCGCACCTCAACTCGATCGCGCCGGACACGTTCAACGAAGGCGACTTCTCGCGATGGAGCTTCACCAGCGTCCGTCGCAAAGGCGCAGAGTGGTCGGTAGGATTCACCAACACGGGCGCGGCCGACGGCGACGGCGTGTCGTTTTCGTTCGACGGAGAGTGCGTCGACGAGCACGGCTCCGTTCGCTCGGAGTGGTTCGAGGTCTTGAACACCGCCGTCCTCGAATGGGAATCGGAGATGCGCGGCGACGGCGACTGGGGCGACTCGGGCGACGAGTAGCGCGCGTCACCAGCGCAGCTGCAGATCCGCCGACATCGGCCCGCGCAGCCGAACGCGCACGACGCACGGCGCGCCGAGGGCTCGAAACGCGCCCTCGAAGATCCCCACGTGCCACGAGTCGACGAACGAGTAGATCTCGGTCAGCCGCACCACGGCCTCGCCCTCGCCCGACGAGAGCACTTCGGCGGCGCCCGTCGAGCCCGACACGGAGTACGCCTGCGCGGCCACCGTCAGAAACTGCCGCGGCACCGTGCCCGCGACGGCGAAGAGCACCTTGCCGATGGTCGAGCGAGAGAGCGTTCCGTACGCAGAGTGGCCCACGCGCCGCAGGCCCTCGCGCGGAGGGTGCGTCGGGTGGCAGCGCGCCGCCGTCTCGACCAGACGATCGATCAGCTCTTCGCCGGGATAATCGCGAAACGCGACGTACCGCCCCGTCGGCGCGTGCCCGTGCCGAGCCTGCTCGTCGAGCAGCCCCTGCAGCTGCATCCCCTTCACCGTCGCCCCCGCAGGGACGAGCCGCTTCTGCGCCGCCAGGTCGATCGGCAGCGCGAAGTTCGGCGCGACGAAGTTGTCGGTCTCGCTGCTCATCGTGACGCGAGGTAGCACGATCGCAGCGCGTGGCGCGCGCGTCTAGAGTCATCACGCAGCGACCACACGGCCGATGGCGCCACCGTCCGCTCGAGCGAGCGGTGTGTGCTGTTGGGTGTCCTGCCCTCTCCCAAAGCGGTCGCTGACCGCGCGTCATCGATGCGCTTCTTCGCCTCCACGCCCGACCGCTCGCGAGCCTCGCCGCAGCAGCACGCACCCCGACCGACGCGACGAAATCTCGCTCGAATCACTGGATCGCGCGAACCAACAGGACTGTTGGCCACAATTTCAGCCGTTTTTGGCTCCCAACTGCCCACGCGCGGCACGAGGCCTGCTCCGAGGCTGCTTTTCTTCAGACATTTCGATACGCTCGAGCGTCGCTCCCCTCGCGAGATCGCCCCCATGAACAAGTCCCCGAAGAAGCCATCCACCAGCCCCACACGCGCGCCCAAAGAGAAGCTCCACGCGACTTCGATCACCGTCGACAAGCGTGGAATCGTCGAGGGAGCGGACCCTCGATCGGTCGCGCGCGCGACGGCCCTGCTCGAGTCGATAGCGCGGCGCAAGGCGCGCATCACCGAGGACTTCTATGGCCTCGGCGACGAGCTGCGCGAGCTGCGCGACAAAGAGCTCTATCGCAAGGTGTACGGGTTCTCGTCGTTCGACGCGTTTCTCGAACAGCGCTCGGTCTACTCGCCCACGCAGGCGCGAAAGCTCATCGCGATCGTCCGCGGGCTCAGCAAGAAGCGCGCGCTCGAGCTCGGCGTCGAAAAGGCATACGCCGCGGTCTCGCTCGCGAAGGCCACGCCCGCCGCGGACACCGCGGACGAGATCTTCGACGAGGGCCACAAGGTCGGGACGAAGCGCCCCAAGGACGCCACCGTCGACGACTTCGAAGCCGCCGCGAAGGCCGCCCGCAAGCGCGCGAAGAAGAGCGCCAGCGAGAAGCTCGTGACCTCCGCCGAGCGCGCGCGAAAGAAGCGCCGAGACGCCGGGCTGAGAGCGCTCCGCGCGAAGCTCGCGGCCGCTGGGATCTCTGCGCGCCCCGCGAGCAAGGCAGGCGGCGTCGTGATCGCGCTCTCGTGGACGATGGTCGAGAAGCTCGCGAAGGCCGACTGACTTCGGCCCCCGCTCACGGCAGCACGAGCGGAACCCCGCCCACCACCACGGTCCCCCCGCTCGCCACTTGCACGTTGGTCCGCAGCGCGACCCAGCGCGTAAACGCGTCCACTTCTCTCGGCGGCAGCTCCACCCTCACCAGCGACGGATCGCTCGCGGGCCCCGCCATCACGATCGCCAGATCGTCTGCATCAATGGCCCCGAGCCCCGGCCCCGTCCGCGCAAACGCGTCCATCCTCCCTGCAGGAAACACATCCAGCGCCCCCGTGCGCCCGCGCAACAACAGCCGCACCGCCCCCTTCGCGCCGAACGTCAGCGCGCTGTCCACGGTCAGCGGCGCCACGTCGTCGCCCGTTCCCAGCCACTCGAGCTGACAGCGCTGGTCGCGACAAAACCCGCTCCACACCGAGCCCGACTCGCCCGCGGCGAACAAATGCTCGCTCGACGCGAAGCGCAGCCGCGCGATTCGATCCGCAAAGAAAGCAGTGTTCGCGTTGGCGAGCGTCGTCAATCCGCCCTCTTGCACCACGCCCAGCCAGCGCCCCGACACCGCGAATCGATCGTTGAATACGGCCAGCGCCGACGCGCCGCCCAACTCGCTGAACGCTCGATAGTTGATCCTGCGCCACTCGCTCTCGCCCACCGCGCGCCACACCGCGTCGCCGCGACCTCCGACGGCCGCCACCCGACGCCCGTCGTGCGAGACCGCCACGGCGATCGCAGAGCCGCCTTCGATCAGCGCCCCGCGCTGCGTGCGCTGCGCCACCGGGTCGACCAGCACGCCCGTCCCGTCGCTGAGCGCCATGATCGCGAGGTTCGCCTCGGCGTTGACCGCGACCGACTCGGGCTCGCGCGCGCTCCAACGATCGCGGCCCGTGCGCGCGTCGAGCGCGAAGACGCCCAGCGACACCGCGGCCACCGCGGCGCGCCCTTCGGGCAGCGCCATCACAACCGCGCGGCCCGACTGCGTCGAGCGCACCCGCTCGAGCTCGGGGATCACCGACTCGTCGAGCCATCGCGAGCGCGTCGATTCGAGCGCGCCCACGCCGTACAAATGCAGCACGCCCGAGGCGTCCACGATCGCCACCCGGTGCGACGCCGGGTCGATCGCCGCGCTCTGCACCACCACGCCATCGACGCCGAGCGGCCCCGCAAAGGGAAACCGCCCTCTCAATCGCGCCCTGCCCCGCCGATCGCGCTCGATCCGCAGATCACCGCTCGTCGCGAGCACCGTCTCGGCGTCCGGGTCGCGCAGCGAGTCGATCACGTTGCGCTCTTCTGCGCTCGGAGCGCGCTCGCTCCCCGTCGTCACCGAGTACGCGCGCAGCGCCTCTCCGTCGTGACACAAGAGCGCGTCGTCGTGCACGAGGTACGTCGCGCACGCCAACGCCTCGCTCGGCAGCTCGACCCCGCGCCCGACCGGAATCCTCCGCACCCGATACCCGTCGTCCCCGCGCACCGCGAGCACCACCGCTTCTTTCACTGTGTAGTGCGCGCGCCAATCGCCCACGATTTTGCTCGGCATCAATCGCTCGAGCGCCACCCGCAGCCCCGTGCCTCCGATCGCTTCGACCGCGCCCGCATCAGCCGCGCCCACGCTCGCCGCGCCCACGCTCGCGCGGTCTTCGTCCCACACGAGCAAGCGATCGCCCACCGGGTCGATCACGATCGCGCGCGTGCCCGAAGGATCCGCCAACACCTGCGACCCGCGCGACATCTCCGTCGCGAGCCGACGGCGTCCGCCCGCGTCGTCCCAACGCACCAGCTGCTGCGCCGAATCGATCCAGAACAGCGCGTCGCTGCGATCGCAGAGCGCCACCGACCGCGGAGCGCGCAGCGCCTCGATCCGCCGCACCGTCCCGTCGCCCAGGCTCATCAACAACAGGGCGTCGTCCATGGCGCAGGCGATCGCGGTTCCGTCTTCGCGCATCGCGACGTTGGTGGTGCAGCGCACGCGCACAGCCACCCCGCGCTCGACCGCCGCCAGCGCCGCCACCCGCGCGATCGGGCTCACCTCGCCGCGCGCGCGCGCCGCGCTCACCAGCCACGCCAGCGCCGCGGACGGATCGCGGTTCATCCCTTCGAGCGCCGCCGCCAACGCCCGCGCGTCGCCCTCGCTGCGCGCCACGCCCTCGCCCCGCTGCAACGCCAGCGCCGTCGTCTCTGCCAACGCTCGGCTCTTCACCGCCAACGACCGCTGCCACAGCGCCGCGCCGCCGAGGCCCAGCACCATCACGCTGATCGCCACCGCCCCGCCCCGCCGCGACCGCCGCTCGCGAAGCACCGACCGCTCGACGAACAGCCGCTCGCTCACCGAGAGCGTGTCGTCGTACACCACGCGCCACCGCGCGATCTCTTGCAAGAGCGCGCCGTGCCACAAGAGCTCGTTGCGCTTTCCGCTCGCGTCCCACGCGCGCGCCGCCTCCGAGAGCTGCTGATGCAGCGCGCGGTCCTCGCGGCCCGACTCGATCCACTGCCGCAGCCGCGGCCACGCGCGAAACAACGACTCGTGCGCGATCGTCCAGTTGCCGCTCGACTCGTGCCCCTCGCACTGCAACAGCCGCGCGCGAGAGAACGCCTCGAGCGCGCGCGCGACCTCCGCGCTCTTTCCCGACGCGCTCGCCTCGAGCTCGTCCCGCGTCGCGTACCGCCGCGTCCCGTCGTTGGCCACCAGCCGCGAAAACACCGCCCGCGCCGCGTCCCGCTCTTCTCCGCCGAGCGACTCGAACACGTCGTCCGCGTGCCCGCCGAGCGCGCCCAGCACGCCCCCCAACGACTGCCACGCCTCGCGCGTCAGCATCACGCGCTCGCGGTCGCGTCGGTCCCACCACGCGCGCATCGCAAACGCGATCAACGGCAGCGCGCCCTCGGTCGCCCCAACCTCCTCGAGGATCGCGTCCACCATCGACTCGTCCTCGAACGTCGCCCCCGCCGCGCGCGCCGGCTCGACGATCGCCGCCCGCAAGTGCGCGCCCTCGAGCGGTCGCACCAGCTCCGTCGCGCGACCGAGCCTCGCGCCGAGCTCTCCGAGCGAGCCCAGTCGATCGAACAAATCGCTGCGCGCCGTCGCGAGCACGCGCACCCCGCGCGGCGCCACCTCGACGAGCCGCGCCAGCGCCAACGCCACCGCGTCCCGCTCTTCGCCCGCGCTCGTCGTCACCAGCTCTTCGAGCTGATCGAGCAGCAAGAGCACCCCTTGCGAGTCCCGCGTCGCCGCCTCGCGCAGCGTGCGCGCCAGCGCATCGGGGTGCTGCAACAGCTCTTTCGCCAGCGACTCGGCGTCGATCCCGACGAGGCTCGCCATCCCTTCGGCCAGCGACTGCAACGGCGTGCGCCCCGGTCGAACCCGCGCCACGCGCCAAGGACGCAGCTCGCCGAGCGCGCCCTCTGCGACCGCCGGAGCCACGCCCGCCGCGGCCAGCGACGACTTGCCCGCGCCCGACGCGCCCACGAGAACGACCAGCGATTCTCCTCGCAGACGCTCGATCACCCGCGTGATGTCGTCGTCGCGACCGAAGAAGCGATCGCGGTCTTGCGCGTCCATCGGACGAAGCCCCGGGTACGGAGCGTCCGTCCTCGGCGCCCTCGCCGCCCGCTCGGCGCGCGAGATCCGCTCGAGCGCCAGCAGCACTTCTTGCGCGCTCGCGAAGCGCCTGGCGCGGTTCTTCGAGAGGCACGACTCGATCACTTCGACGAGCTCGCTCTGCAGGTCCGCGCGCTTGGGTCCCAGCGACTCGACCGGCGTCGTCGTCAGCACGTTGAACGCGATCTCGGCGATGCTTCGCCCGTCGAACGGCGGCCGCCCCGTCGCGAGCATGTACAGCGTCGCGCCCAGCGACCACACGTCCGTCGCGTGATCCGCGCCCTCCGAGCGCCAGACCTCGGGGGCCATGAAGAGCGCCGTTCCGCTCACTTGCGTGCCCGCCGCGGAGTCGCGCGAAGCGGCCGAGCGCGTCGATGCGACGTTCAGCGCCTCGGGCGTCGAGGTCGCGTCGAGCGCGAGGTTGTTTGGGTCCGACCGCACCGTCTTGTCGAGCCCCATCGCCTGCTGCGCCGCGTCGCTCGCCGCCGGCCGCTGATCGGGCGACGACTTGCTCGCAGGAAGGATCGACGCCGCCGTGATCCGCCCCGACGCGTGCGGCTCGGACGCTGCGATCAACGGCGTCGGCTCCGTCGCGCGCTCGGTCGTCGCAGGGAGGTTCGCCACCTTCGCGATCCCGAAATCGAGCACTTTGACCGTGCCCTCTTCGGTCTCGAACAAGTTCGACGGCTTGATGTCCCGATGCACCACGCCCCGCGCGTGCGCCGCGGCGATCCCTCGGGCCGACTCGATCCCGATGGTCAACAGCTTCGCCGCCGACAACGGCCCGTCTTGCTCGAGCACTTGATCGAGCGACCGCCCGCGCAGCAGCTCCATCACCAAGAACGGCGCCCCGTCGCACACCCCCGCGCGGTAGACCGTCACGACGTTGGGATGCGAGAGCCTCGCCATCGCCCGCGCTTCACGCAGAAACCGCTCGACCCCGTCGAGCGTCAGCGAGCTCTCGGCCACGAGCTTGATCGCCACGTCGCGCTCGAGAAACCGATCGCGCGCGAGGTACACAACGCCCATCGCGCCGCGACCGAGCTCGCGGAGGATGTCGTAGCCGTCGATCCGAGGCGCTTCCGTCACCAGAGGGCGAGCTCGTGTGTATCACGGCCGCGCCCGCGGTTCTTCGACGAAACCCAGCGCGTCGCAGCGATGCCCCCAGAGCGTCAGCGCGGCGTGCGCTCGAAGCTCGCAGAGAGGCTCGCGGCGAGCGCCGGTGCACCGATGACCGCAGCCCTCACCCGCGCTTGGAGTGAGCGAGCGAAGAGTGCGCGGTCCCCCAGCCGCGCTGCCGCCTACGAGATGAGCAACGGCGACGCCCGGTGGACACACGGCGCTCGTCGCTGCACCACCACCGCGCCGATGATCCCGCGCGACGCTGAAAGGTGCGCGATCGCATCGCTGCCCACGGCGACGCACCGCGACGCCGATCGACGCCGTCACGATCCGCGTTGACGGCGCAGCGCGCGAGCGATGCAATGAAATCGCTCGCGCGACGATCGAGCAGAGGACGTTCGGTCCTCGACGCGGCGCGCGCTCACCCATCGCAAGGAGCCAACGACATGATGCGTCCGTTCGTCCTCGCTCTCTCTTGCAGCGTCGCGCTCGTCGCCTGCGGTGACGCAACGCCGTCGGACGCCGGCCTCGACGCCAACGCTCAGCCTTCGTCCGATGCAAGCGCCTCGGCGGACGCCGCGCCCTCCGCGCAGGATGCATCTCCGTCCGTCGCGACCGACGCGACGAGCCGCGCCGACGCCGAACCCGCGCCCGCACCGTCCGGAGAAGTGGGCCCGATCGAGTGCCCCGCGCGCCCCGCGCCGACGCTCGACGCGACCGGCTTGCCGCTGCTCGAGAGCAACCCCGGAGCGCCCGTCGCGCTCTACCTCGACTTCAACGGCGGTACCTACGGATCGTCGTCCGGACCGAGAAATTACAGCGGATACAACCGCCCCGGATCGAGCAGCGCGACCTTCGACGCGACCGAGCAGGCCGACATCGTTCGATCGTGGGAGCACGTCACCCGCTACTACGCGATGTTCGACGTCAACGTGACGACCTCGGACGACGTTCGTCGCGCGTCCAACGCGTGGGGATGGATCCTCGTCACCGAAGACGCGAGCGGAGGCAGCGCGTCGCTCGACGGGATCGGCCGCAACGCCAACGCGAAGGCGTACTGCGGAGCGGCCTCCGTGCGCGACGCCGACCGCAGCCGACGCATCGCCCACGAGCTCGGGCACAACTTCACCCTCGAGCACTCGGGCGTCTGGGAGGGGAGCACGTTCTACAAGTGGGAAGACTGGCCCGCGTGGGATCGCGTCTACGGCCCCATCATGGGCGGCGGCGGCGAGGGCCGTCGCAACGGATGGGCGCGCGGCCGCCACGAAGGAGACCCGAACACCGAGCAGGACGAGATCCGAATCATCCGTGATCGCATCGTCGCCGCGGGCGGTCGCGGTGATGGATGGCACGCGGACGATTTCGCGACCGCGACCCCCGCGCGACTGTGCGCGAGCGCGACCGGCCCGACACGCTCCGGCGTCATCGAGCGCTTCGGCGACGAGGACTCGTTCTGGCTCGACTGGTCTGGCGGCACCGTCACCATCGCGACGAGCGCCCCCGAAGTGTCGAGCGCGATCGTCGAGGGCGACGTGATGCAGGGCGCCAATCGTCTCGGCGGCTTCGACCAGCCGCTCTCGTTGCCGCGCGGGGTGTACGTCCTCAGGGTCCGAAGCCGCGGCGACTACACGGAGCTCGGCGCGTACAGCCTTCGCGTCGTCCCTCAATGACGCGCAGCGCCCGCTGCCTCTTCGCGACGCGAGCACCCCGTCGAAGCGCACCACCACGGCGTCCTCGACGCTCGATCGCCCGTTGCTTCACGCAGAAGCCGCTCGCCTCCGTCGCGCGTCAGCTCGACGAAACCCAGCGCGTCGCAGCGGTCTGCTCCACGGACTTCAGCGCGGCTTCTTCGCGGCGGTCGCAGCGCGCACGGCCTCAACGGGGCGAACAGCGGCCTTCGAGAGCCCCACCGCAGACAGCGCGTCGAGCAGCGCGTCGTCGTCGAGATCGCCTTCGAGCACCGTGACGCTGCCGTCGCGCAAGGCCACCACGTCCGTCGTCCCCGCGACGAAGAACGCTCCCGCGTCGCCGTGCAGCCACGCCTCGAACGCCGCCTCGCCGTTCTCTGCGAGCGTCACGTGAGCGCACACCGCGCCAAACGCCGCCTCGTCGTTCTCGTCGAGCGAGAGCCTCCTCGCGGCCGGCAGCGCGTCGTTGTCCCAACGCCGTCCAGCTTCGACCAACTGCTGCGCTTGCAGCGCCGTCAACTCTCGCTCGTCCCGCGCGACATGCTCGCGAACCACCGCCAACATCCGCGGCACGGACGCGCTCGCCGCGGACTCTGCCCGTGGGTCGATCGCCTTCATCCGCTTCGCGAGCGCAGCGTTCGCGCGCTTCTCTGCGGGCGTGAGCCGCTTCGCGCGCTGCTTGCGCAAGAATCGCTGCACCGCCGCGCGCGCCCGCGGCAGCGGACCGCAGCGCTCGAGCAGAAACATCGCTGCCTCGTAGGTCCCGCTCTCGCGCCGGCCGTTGAGGATCGTCGTCAACACCGCGTCGCGCCGCGGCTCGGCGATCGCCATGAAGTGCTCGAGCAGAAACCTCGTCGAACACGGCTCGGACAGCGGCTCGTCCGGCAATCGATACGCCAGCGCGAACTGCGCGTCGATCCCCTCGGGCACCGTCGTCGCGCTCGCCGAAAACGCGGTAAACAACGCCACCCTCGCCAACACCGGCGCGCGGATCTGCGCGAGCGTCGCGCGCGCATACCCGAGCGCGGCAGGGGCGATCGCGCGCAGCTCATCGAAGAACTCACCGCTCTCGGGATCGTAGTTGCAGAGCCACGCCTCGCAGAACGCCTCGACCCTTCGCTCGGCGGGCACCGTCGCCAGCAGCGCGTCGAGCGAGCTCTCGTCGCGCGCGCCGAGCTCCTCGAGGATCCCGGGCGGCGAGAGGCCCAGCCATCGACGCATGGGCCACGGCTCGGGCAGCGCCGCGACCGAGCGCAGAGAGATCCATCGATCGTCCATCAACGCGACCAACACCGCGCGCTGCTCGTCCGTGAGCTCTTCGACGCGAACGGGCTCGGGGTGCGACCAGCGATCGAGCCCGAGCGACGTCAGCAACCCACGCAGCGTCTGGTAGCGCTTGTTGTTCAGCGCGGGCGCAGGGCCCTTCGCGAAGCGCCGCGCAAACGCGTCGTGCGTCGCGCGAACCTCCGCCACCGCAGCCTCGAACCTCGCAGGAATCACCATCGAGAGCGGAGATCATACGACGCGATCGCGACACAGCGGCGCGGCGTCGACCGCGCTACGCGAGCACCACGTCGAAGCGCACCACCACGGCGTCCTCGAGCTTGATCGCCCCGAGCGGAACCTTCGGCTGCGTCGCCTTCAACGCCTCGAGCGAGAGCGTCGCCTCGCCCTTCGCGCGCACGGTTCCGTCCGCGCGCTCGACGCTCACCGTCGTGTCCACGCTCTGCTTGCCCGCGCCCGCGGTGACCGTGATCTTCGCGCGCGAGCCCGTGAGCTGCGCCTCGACCGTGATCGTGCGCACGCCCTTGAACACCTCTGCGCCGATCTTCTCTTCGATCTGCGAGCGATCACCGGGCGACGGCGCGCCCCACGCGCCGCTGTTGTGCTTGCACGATTGATCGACCTTCATCGCGCTCACATCGAAGGTCGCCGTGCAGCGATCGTCGCTCGACGCTTCACCGGAAGCGATCGGCGCGAGGACGCGCAAGTCGTGCGCGAGCGACGCAAGCATGCCCTTCGCGCGCGTTTCGATCACGACGCGAGAGCGGCCCGAATCCATGCGGAGTGTCATTCACCCCAGTGGTCTCGCACGGCCTGTGCCGCCGCAAGCGAAACGATCGCGCGCGAAGCACATCCCCCCTTTGCTCACGTCGAACGCTCGAGTCAGCGACGCGCCGCGCGACGACGCGAGAGCACCGTCGCCGCAGCGCCGAGCATCGCGAGCAGCGCCAGTCCGCCGTTGCCGCTCGGCGCGCTGGCCGGAGCGCGGCACGCGCAGCCGCGACGCAGCACTTGCCCAGGGTCTCCGCCATCGGCGCTCGCGTCCATCACCGCGGCGTCCGCGCCGGCGCTGCCGTCGCGCTCACCGGCGTCGTCGCCGAGGCTCGTGCCAGAGTCCACCGTGGGCTCGGGTCCCGGAGGCGCGTTGTCGACGCAGCGACGCGCGGTGCGATCGCAGGTCTGTCCATCGGGGCACGTCGCGCCAGCGCAGGGATTGACGCAGCGGCCGCGCGCATCGCAGATGTCGCCGGGGTCGCACATCGCGCCGATGCACGCTTGCGGGAGGCACGTTCCGTTGGGCTGGCAGACCTCGTTGACCGCGCAGCCGACGCACTGGCAGCCGGCCACGCAGCGACCTTCGCGGCACACTTGCAGCGGCTCGCACGTCACGCCCTGGCAGAGGTCTTCGCACACGCCGAAGCGGCACGTGGTCGGAGCGGGGCACGTCACGCCCACGCAGGGATCCACGCACGATCCGCTGCGGCAGATCTGCCCCGCGGGGCAGTTCACGTTGAGGCACGAGGTCTCGACGCAGACCGACTCGCCCGTGCACGTTTGATCACCGAAGCACGCGCCCTCGACGCAGCCCGGAACGCACCGTCCGCGCGCGCACACGTCGCCGAGCCTCGGGCACACCCGCGGGATCACCACGCCGCTGTCCGCGACAGCGTCCGGGGCCATCGCAGCGTCGCTGCCGCCCATCGCGTCGGGCAGCGACGTCGCTCCGTCGGCGCTCGACGCGTCGGGCATCCACATGCCCGCGTCGGGGTTGAGCGGAGGCGTCGTCGGCGGCGCCATGCGATCGCCTTCGTCGGTCATCCCATCGCAGTCGTTGTCGACGCCGTCGCAGCGCTCGACGCGCGGAATGTTGTCCGGCGCGCAGAACGGCCTGCCGCCGCGGCACTGAACGGTCCCTTGCGCGCACGCCCCGTACAGCCCCGTCGAGCAGGGATCACCAGAGCCCAGACACGGCAGCTCTCCGCCGCGGATCTGAAAGATCCATCGTCCGGGCTCACCCACGTTGGAGGTCGTGCAGAGGTTGAGCACGGACATCGTTCGCGAGCCCGGGAGCGCGAAGAAGTTCACGCGGTCGCCCGCGTCGAAGCCGGCTTGCGCGGGCGTTCCGCCGAGGCCGTTGGTGCCGCCCGAGGCCTCGCCGGTCGTCCACTGGCATTGCTCGTAGCGAAACTCCACGTCGAAGTCGCCCGTGCCGCAGGAGGGCGCAGGGCGAAGAATCATCTGAAACGAGTTCTGCAAGTCATCGCGGGTGTTGAAGTACCCGACCAGGTGCCACGTGACCGTGAACTGCCCCGGACGAATGTCCCAGTACACGTTGTTGCGCATCGGGCGCCCCATCCCGCGCGTGTCGACGTCGCCCCACCACGGCGCGATCATGCGCTGATTCGCCACGGGAAACGGGTTGGGCGTAAACGTCGACAGCGGGCCACCGAACGTGATGTTTCCGTTGTTGTTCGCGTACAGCGTCGTAAACGTCGCCCCGAAGAAGCGCAGCCCAAACGGAAACGCGCCCGCCACGTTGATCACCGACGACGAGCCGTCGTCGTTGTACGGCATCGCGTTGTCACCAAAGTCCGCAGGACCGCCCAGGCCGCGGATCAACGGGATCGCCTCCGCGCCGCTCGCCCCCGCCATCAACGACGCCGCGACCGCCGTCGCAGCCAGCACTCGTCCGGCGCGCACGAAGCGCGCAAAGCCCATGATTTGCTTGGTCATCGCAGGTCCTGTCAGGTCAATCAGTGTGCTCGAAGCCTCGCGCGACATCCCTGCTCGTGCCAGCGATTTCGTGCGCGCAATGGAGTTTGAGCGACAAGCGCGCGTCCGTACAGAAACCAATCAACTGTCCGTCGCGGCCCGTTCTGCGATACCCTCCCGCACCGTTCAACCATGGCCAGTGACCTCGATCGCCTCGTCGACGCCGTCGTCGCACGCGTTGCTCAAGAGATGGGCAAATCCAGTGGCTCCGTGACGCCCGCCGCTGGCGCCGCGAGCGCCGCGCCCGCGCACCCTGGACAAGCCGCAGCGCGGCCGCGACCAGACCTCGCGCGCATCATCGACCACACGCTGCTCAAGCCCGAAGCGACCCGCGACGACCTGCGCAAGCTCTGCAACGAAGCCGCCACGCACGGCTTCTTCTCGGTCTGCGTCAACTCCGTCAACGTCCCGTTCGCGCGCGAGCAGCTGCGCGGATCGGTCGTCGCAGTGTGCGCCGTCGTCGGGTTTCCGCTCGGCGCCATGAGCCCCGCGGCCAAGGCGTTCGAGACCGCAGAGGCGATCCGCAACGGCGCCGACGAGATCGACATGGTGATCAACGTCGGCGCGCTCAAGAGCCGCGACTACGCCCTCGTCCTCGATGACATCGCCCGCGTCGTTGGCGCCGCGCAAGGCAAGACCGTCAAGGTCATCCTCGAGACCGGCGGGCTCTCTCGCGATGAAAAGGTCATCGGCTGCGCGCTCTCGAAGGCCGCCGGAGCGCACTTCGTCAAGACCTCCACGGGCTTCGGCCCGGGCGGCGCCACGGCCGAAGACATCGCCCTCATGCGCGCCACCGTCGGCCCCGAGCTCGGCGTGAAGGCCTCTGGCGGCGTACGAACCGCTGCCGATGCAGACCGCATGGTGAGCGCAGGAGCGACCCGCGTCGGCGCGAGCTCGTCCGTCGCCATCGTCACCGGCGGCGCAGGCTCGAGCGGGTACTGATCGCCGCGCTCACCCCGCGTCGCCGCCGGTGGCGCTCGAGCAGCAGCGAAACCCGATCTGGTAATAGATGAAGTTCTCGTTGTGCGAGTACGTCGCGGGGCGACACCGCGCGCGAATCGGGCCCCACCAACCGCCCTTCAGCGCGCTCTGAAACGGCTGCCCGCTCTCGTTGACGACCCACTCGTCGACGTTGCCAGTGAGATCGTTGAGCCCAAACGGGCTCACGCAGCGATCGTACGTCCCGCTCGGGACCGCTTCGTACAACCGCGCGTACTCGTCGTTGGCCGTCGCAGGGTTGGCCAGCCGCGCGCGGTCGGGCCGGCGCGTCTGGTGGTCGAAGTGACACACGTTGTTGTCCCGCTGGTAGCCGTACAGGTACGGCAGCGAGCGCTCGCCCTCGCACGCGAAGGTCCATTCGCGCTCGGTGCAGAGGCGCTTTCCGACCTGCTCGCACATGCGCCGGGCCGTGTGCCACGTGACGCGAACGGTCGGCAATTCTCCACGCCGATTGGGCCACTCGTAGCGGTCCATGCAGAACGCCATGCGCCGCCGGCGCCGCCCGTAGCACACCGTCGGCGCGAACTCCGCGCAGCGCATCTGCTCTTCGGGGTCGAGCCAGCGCAGGCACCGCTGCTCGACGTTGAGGCAGTAGTCACCCTCGACGAGCAGCATCGAGTCCGGACACCGCAGCGCCGAGCGCGGCCCGTCCGAGTGCGCCGCGTCCACGGGGCCCGTCACCGTGACGCTCGCGTCCCGCACGCCCGCGTCCATCGCCGCCGTCGAGCGCCGTAGTGCCTGAACGAGCCGCGTCGCGTTGTTTGATGCTGTGGGCGTCCGCTGCGCGCGAACCTCTCGCCACACGACCAACACCGCTCCAACTCCGACGCCCAACGCAGCGAGACGCCGCCCGATCGAATGCACCGCCGCTCAACCTCTCGCACCGCACATACACCGACCGAGCCGCGAGCGCACCCCGCTGCGCCGAACTTCGTGCGCGGTGGCTCGCAGCTGTCAGAGCAACCTTCGCCCGTGTGCAATAAATCCCGAACCCGCGACGTCTGTACTTCTGTTCGGGCGCTAACGAGACGACACTGTCACTGTTCTTGCGCGCGCCAGAGCGACGCGCGACCCTGAGAAGAGATCTCCGCCGCCCCTTCGACGACGAGAGGAGTTTCCCCACCATGCGCAACCTGACCGTCACGCTCGCGATCGCATCGACGCTGTTCGCGTGCCAGGCGCTCGCCAATGCGTCCGATGGGATCGCCAACGCTCCTGCCCCGTCGGCGCTCTTCAAGAAGACCCGCGAGCGCGAGCGCACCTCTCCGCTGCGCCCCGGCACGCAGCAGCACGCCGCGCACTCGACGCAGTCCGCCGACGCCGCAGCGCCCAGCACGCCGCCCGCGCAGCAGCCAACGCCCGCGCAGCAAGACCCCGGCCCCGTCTGTTGCTGCCGCTTCTTCGCGCAGGGTTGGCAGCACGCCTGGCGCGGTCAGGCCGCCTGCGACAGCGCCGGCGGGACGTGCGCAGCGCCCGACCACTGCCGCTGAGCGACCATCGGGGGGGGCGTACGACGCGTGGCATCCGCGTGTGGCATCCGCGTGTGGCATCCGCGCGCCATCAAGATGGCGCGCTCGCGCGTGGCGGAGCCAACGTGCGCCCAGGCATCCGCCTGGGCTTAGGCGCTCATGGTTACCCAGATTCGGCCTGGAAAAACAGTGGCGAAGCGGCCCAGAGCCCAAGGGCTTATGGTTACCCAAATCTTGTGTGGAGAAACAGCGGCGAACGGCCCGCAGCCCAAGGGGGCGGGCATCAGCGCCCGCACGGTTACCGGTTTTCTCCCGCTGAAACACCAGCACCTCTTCAGGCTCTAGCGCCCATCGCGCTCACGCTCACGTGCCTCAGCTCGGGCCTCGTGCCCGAGCGCTTGTCGGCTCTGCCGCACGCAAGCGCGCCATCTTGATGGCGCGCCGCCCGCGTGACCTCCGCGCGCCAAAGACGGCGCGCTCTCCCTCTCAGCCCATCACCGAGCGAACGCGGCGCATCACCGCGTTGAAGCGCTCGGGCACCGCGCGCTTGATGCGCCACGCGACGCGCCCTTCGCCGTGCGGAAGCAAGAAGAACTCCCCCTTGCGCGAGCGCTCGAGCGCATAGCGAGCGACGCCCTGCGCGTCGAGCGGGCTGCGTCGCATGAGCTTGGCCGCCAGGGCGCGCTGCTTGTCCGCGTTGCGGCCGAAGACTGGGCCCTCTTTCATGATGTTGGTCTCGAAGAACGCGGGGCACAGGACGCTCACGGACACGCCGCTCTGCTCGAGCTCGCCGCGCAGGCTCTCGGACATCGCGACGACCGCGGCTTTGCTCGCGTTGTACGCGCCCATCTCGGGGACGTGAATCAGCCCCGCCATGCTCGCCACGTTGAGCACGTGCCCGTGCCCCGCCCGCTTCATCCGCGGAACAAACGCGTGGCACCCGTACAGCACCCCGAAGAAGTTCACGCGCATCACGCGCTCCCACTCGGACAGCGGGACCTCTCCGACCGGGCCGCCGCTGCCCACGCCCGCGTTGTTGACCACCAGCTCGACGCCGCCCGCGAAGAGCGAGTCCGCCGTGACCGCGAGCGCTTCGACCTGCGCGGGGTCCGTCACGTCCGCGCGCTGCGTCTTCAAGCGCTCGCCCGCGCCGAGCGTGCGCGCCAGCTCGTCGAGCCCCGCTTCGTTGACGTCCGACGCGAGGACCATCGCGCCCTCGGCGACGAGCAGCTCGACGAACGCTCTTCCCAGTCCGCTGGCCGCTCCCGTGACGACCGCGCGTGGTGCTCTCTTCAATGCCATCGTTGGACCCGAGAGCGTATCACCGCGCGTTTCTGGTAGGGTCGCGAGCGCTGCAATGACCAACGCTGCCCGAACGATCTATCACCTGGCCGCGCGCGATTTCGTCGCGCTCGCGTGCGCCCGCGAAGACTTCGAAGACATCCTCGAGCCCTTCGCCCGTCGCCGCGCGACGCTCTACGCGCAGCCCACCTCTACGCTCTGGGCAGAGCTCTACTGGGCCGGCCTCGCGCAGTCGCTCGCCTCCGTCGGGCCCGTGCAATGGATGCCCATGGCCGCGGTCGTCGAGCAGGGCATCACCCTCGAAGGCGGCGCGAAGGGCCTGCGCGGGCTGTTCACCAAAGCCCCCAGCGAAAAAGAGAAGAAGCGCGTCCAGAAGACCGCCACGCTCGCCGGTCGCATCCTCGAGATGGTCGCCAACGCAGACCGATCCCTCTCGCCCGATGAGTCACGGCTCGTCGCGATGGCCATGAACTCCTTCGGCCTCAGCGCCGAAGAGCTCAGCCACGTTCGCCCTGGCCGCGCGCTGACCTTCGAAGACTTGGAGATCTTCGGCGAGCTCGAGCTCAAGACCCGCCGCGCCCTCTTGCGCGGCGCGTGGCAGCTCGCCGCAGCGAGCGCGCTCGACCCCGCGCGCGAGCTGGCCGTTCGCGGCGTCGCCGCGCGGCTCGAGCTTCAGCACGAAGCCGACATGCTTCGCGCAGAGGTCCTGCAAGCGCAGCAACGGCAGAGCGAGCTCGCGCAGGTCGCCGTCGAGCTCACGCGATCGGCGTGCAGGCTGTTGCCGTTCGAGACCGCGCGGCCCGCGCTGTTGCATCTGCTCTCGGCCATCACGCCGCCGCCGCGCAGGGCCGAGCTCGAAGCGCACGCGCTCTCGAACAACCCCGTGCAGCTCGGCGCGATGCCCAAGCTCGACGCCGCGCGAAAGAAGCAAGCGGTGTGCGCCGCGTTCGCCAGCGTGATCGCGCACGACCCGACGCTCTCGACCATGTTCACGCTGCGCGTGCGGCTGACGGACGACGCGATCGCCGCGGGATGCGGCTCAGAGGCGGCCGACGCGTTCGAGCTCTGCCAGCGATTTCTCAACGAGCGCGTGCGCGAAGCCACCGCCGCAGGACAGCCCGCGGAGGTCGTCTCGGTCACCGTCGCGCAAGTCGAGGCGCCGAAGGCCCCCGCGCCCGCGGCGATCAACGCGCCCGAGGCCCCCGAGGTCGAGACGATCGTCGAAGACGAGCCGAAGAAGTGAACGCGCTCACGCCACGTTCACGTTGATCTTCTTCGGCTGACTCGCGGCGCGCTTGGGGAGCAGCACCGTCAGGACGCCGTCCTTGATGGTCGCCGCGATCTTCTCGCCGTCGACCGTGTCGGGCAGCGTAAACGAGCGCGTGAACTTTCCGTACGAGCGCTCGATGCGGTGGTAGCCGTCTTTGTTCTCGGCCTTCTCGAGCTTTCGTTCGCCCGAAATCGTCAGCACTCGGTTCTCGATGTTGACGTGCACTTCTTCGGGCTTGAGCCCCGCGACTTCGGCCGAGAGGTGAATGCCCTCTTTATCCTCGTAGATGTTGATCGCGGGCGTAAACGAAGGCCCCGACTCCGCATCCAAGTTGCGACGAAACTGGTCCTGAAGACGGTTGATCTCAGCGAATGGATCCCAGCGGTTGAGCATCGAATGACTCCGTAAAGGCCTCGCACGGTGCGCCGTTCGTGAGCGCTCGCCGTGCGCGCGAGCGCTCACGATCGCCTGCAAATCCTGCGGCGATTGTGTTGTCCTGCCGCCGGGGGAACCAGCGGGCACCGCGACACATAACCCGCCGCATCACCCCGTCAACCGGCGCGCGCGCATCGCAGCCGTTAACGGCAGCCTCGCAGCCGTTAACGGCGGTCACCCCTGCGCGGCCATCGCTCCCCCGCGCGCGACGTGCTCGTCGCTCAGCGCGGCTCCCAGCGCAGCGACTCGCCGCCGCCCGCGAGGATCTGCGTCTGCGCGAGCCCGTCCTTGTTCATGATCCAGATCCCGCCCCGCGACGAGTTGAACGCGATCAATCGCCCGTCCGGCGAGAACGTCGGGTCCGTGTTGCTCCCCTGCCCTTCGGTCAGCCGGCGCGCGCGGCCTCCCGAAGCAGACACCGTGAAGATGTCGTACGAGCCGCCCTGACGAGACGAGTACGCGATGGTGCTTCCGTCCGGCGACCACGCAGGGGTCTGGTTGTAGTCGCCCGTGCTCGTCACGCGTCGCTGCCCGCCGCCATCCGCGCTCATCACGAACACCTGCGGCGAGCCGTCGCGATCGGACACAAACGCGATCTGCGAGCAGCCCGAGTTGAACACCGGCGAGACGTCCGCCGACGTGTTGTTCGTCAGCCGACGCAGGTTCGAGCCGTCCGCCGCGCCAACGTAGATCTCGGGGTTGCCCTCGCGGTTGATCGAGATGGCGAGGCGATTTCCACAAAAGCTCGAGCCCGCGACCATGCCCTCGACCTGCACGATCGGCTGCGGCGCAGGGCGCGCCGAGCGCACGAGGTGGATAAACCCTTCGCGCGTCTGCGCCGCGTAGTAGATCCCGCCAGGCCCCCACGACGGCAGCATGTTGAGCCTTCGTCCCGGCGAGATCATCGCCAGGTTCGCGCCGTCCATCTCCACCGTGAACACGTCCTTGCGCGCCCGTCCCGTCCGCCGCGCAAACAAGATCCGCGAGCCGAACACCCCTTCGCGCCCGGTGTACTGCCGGATCAACGCGTTGGCGATCTGATGCGCCACCGCCCGCGGGCTGCCCGGCCCGAACGTGCGATCGAGCACCGGCGCCGCAGGCCGCCCGGGCTCCCACACCTTGAGCTCGACGCGCGTCGCGTCTCCGCTGCCCGACGCGCTCGCCTTCACGACCGCCGTCGCGCCCACCGTCGTCCACGCTTGCGCGTTGATGGTCATCCCTTCGCTCGCCGCGCTCGCGGGGTAGCGCGACGACTCGACCACGCGAAACAGCGCGGACAACCGCAGGTCGTTGGTCACCACCGCGTTGACGTCATTGCCCGCCGCGCCCGCAAAGGTCGGCAGCGCGATGGGCAACAGCCGCTGGTCCAAGTTCTGGATCGTGATCTCTTGCTCCTGCTCGCTGCCGGCGTTGCGCGCCGCGCCTGCGTCAGCCGCAGGGCGCGTCTGCGCCGACAGAACGGGGGCGATCGCGACGAGCGCGACAGGGACAAGCACAGGAAGCGAACGAACTAGACGCAACTTCATCGAACCCTCCGCAGTGTACAGCAAGCTCTCGGCCGTCCGCTCGTCACATCCGTCGAGCGCTCAATCGGGTCGATAGACCACACCCCAGGTTCGACCGCGGATCGCGAGCTTCTCTTCATCGGTCAACTCGGGAATCGGCCGTCGATTCGCAGCCAGCTCTGCGAGCTGCAGGTTCATGTCCGAGTCGACCGTTTCGTCTCCAGACCCTTGCGTCACGCGGCCGCGCGCGATGGTCATCCCGTCGTCCGAAATCACGATGCGCAGGCGAAACGGGCGAGTTCGCGCTTCGGGGGGCGCGGTCGCGAGCAAGTGCAGCTCGCGCTGCAGAAAGCTGCGAATCTTCGCCTGCGCGCCGGAGCCCGCGCGATTGGGGTTGGTCTCGGTGCCGTACACGCTGCCGTCCGGCGCGCCAGGGCCCGGCGGAGCGTTGGGGTCCGCGCCCTCGTTCTCTGCGAGCTGCTGGAGGCGCCGCTCGGCGAGGTCCTGGTTGCCGCGACCGAGGATGTCCCGGTTGGTGATCAGCGCGTTGGGGTCGCGCTGCGCCGGGCCGTTGGCGTTGGGGTCGTGGTTGGGCCCGCGCTGACGGGTGTTGTTCTCTTCTGCACGAACGGGAGCCTGCCGATGAATTCGTGGGTCGTACGCGCCGCCGCCGCCCTGACGAAGCAGCGCGCCCTCGATGAGGGTCTCTTCTGGAGCCTCGACGGGGTTCTCTGGCGTGTTCGCCGGGCGCGCGACGTTGCCTTCAGCGCTGCCCGCGCGCAACGAGAGCACGAGCACGACGGTGTGCATCACGACCGCGGCGCTGACGCCGACCGCGGCCGACGCGCGGTCCTTCATCACCAGCTTCTTGCGCTCTTGCTCGGTGTAGATGTGCGCGCTCATCGCTTCATCGCTCGTCAGTGCTTCGACGCACAACGGATCGGGAGCTTGGGATCTTCACTGGCTCACCAGCGGGTCCGTCACGATCCCGAGCTTGTTGACGCCAGCGGCGCGCATGATGCCCATCACGCGCACGACCGCGCCGTACGTCACGGCTTCGTCCGCTTGGATAAACGCCTCGTGGTCGCGCTGCACGACGGGGTCGCGCAAGAGCCTGGCGGCCAGCGTGTCCATCGTGACCTGATCGCGGCCAACCCAGACGCCCACGGCGCTGTTGGGGTTGTTGGCGTCGACGCGCGCGACGGTCACGCGCACTTTGTCGTCCGAGCCGGCGGGCATGGCCGGGGCCTGCGCGTTGGGGAGGTCGACTTTGATGCCCGACTGCACAAGGGGCGCGGTCACCATGAAGATGATCAAGAGCACGAGCATCACGTCCACGAGGGGCGTGATGTTGATGTCGCTGACCGCGCCGCCGCCGTCACCGGAGCTGAAGGCCATGTCCTCGGTCCTCCGTGGTTTCTCTGTGAATTTGCAGGCCGTTCACGGATGTCACTTGAGGATGTGCCGGCGCACGATGTTGAGAAAGTCGTTGCTAAACGAGTCCATCTCGCTCGTGAGCACGCGCACTTTGCGCAGAAAGAAGTTGTACGCCATGACGGCGGGGATCGCGGCGATCAGGCCGATGGCGGTGGCGAAGAGCGCCTCTGCGATGCCAGGGCCGACGCGGTCGATCGTGCTTTGATCTTGCGAGCCCGCGAGCTGCAAGAACGAGTGCATGATGCCGTAGACCGTCCCGAACAGCCCGATGAACGGCGCGGTCGAGCCCACCGTGGCGAGAAAGGGCGTCATCGACTCGAGCGTGGTGACCTCGTTGGCCATCGCGCGGCGCAGCGAGCGCTCGACGTTCTCGATTCCGCCGCCGTCTTCGCCGGCTTCGGCCGCGGCGCGCAGCTTGCGAAGCTCGTCGTAGCCCGCGCGAAACAGCGCCGAGATGGGCGAGCGCGGGAGCTTCGCGGCTTCTTCAGCGGCCACGTTGAGCTGCCTCGTGTCGTAGAAGATCTTGAGAAACTTCTCGCTCTCGAGGGACGCTCGCCGGAGGTACAGCGCTTTGTAGCCGATGATGTACCAGCTCGCGATCGAGAAGAGCACGAGCATGAGCATCACGAGCTTGTTGGGCACCGTGGCGTGCATGATCAGCTCGGGGATCGTCGGAACGTGCCGCTGCGCCCCCGCGTGCGGCTGCGACTGAAAGAACGAGAACAAGTGCGCGTAGATCACAGGCGGCATGGCTTGGCTTCGATCCGCGAGCGAACCGCACACACACAGCGCTGTCAACGACGGAGGTGCACTGATTGCGCGGCGCGCGACGGCCGTTGCGCCCCGTTCGTTGCTCGACGCGAGCCAGCGCGGTAGCTAAACGCTGCACATGGCAACAGAGCAGCGGTCGATTGTGTTCACCCTCCCCCCGATCGGGCGTTGGTCCAAGCGGCTCGCGACCGCGGCGGTGGCGCTTTGGGCGATGCACATCGTGCTGTATTTCGTCGTGCGTCCCGAGCACGTCGAGGCGCTGCCGACGGTCAAGTGGCTGGCGCTGATCCCGCAGAAGGCCATCAACGGACTGCAGCTGTGGCGAGTGCTCACGTACTCGATGCTGGACCTGCCGACGGGCTTCGACGGGATCTGGTCGGCCATCATGCTGTGGTTCTTCGGGACGCCGATCGAGCAGCGCGACGGGCTGCGCGGGATCGCGATCCCGTGGTTGGTCGCCACGCTGGGAGGCGCCGCTGCGCTGCTGATCGCTTCGCGCTTGTCGCTCGACTACCACGTGAGCGCGGCGATGGGGCTCGAGACCGTGCTCGCGTGCGCGCTGCTCGTGAAGTGGGGCTTTCTCTTCGCCAGAGAGCGGGTCTCGTTCTTCGGGATCGCCGAGATGGAAGGGCGCGTGCTCGCCGGAGTCTTCTGCGGGATCTCTGCGCTCAACGCGCTCTCGGGCCTGCGCGCGCACAGCGCCAACGCCGTGGTGACCTTGGGCGGGCTGCTCTCGGTCTTTCTGTGGCTCTACGCGCAGGGGCGCATGGGATCGAGCGGCAAGTCTCCGCGCAAGCGCACGAAGAGCGGCGCGTTTACCGTGATCAAGGGCGGCAAGAGCGACGAGAAGAAGTGGGTGAACTGAGCGGCGACTGAGCGACGCGCCCGCGGCACGCGCGCTGCACAGTCCGCGCGTGTGATCGACACCAGCGAGCTGCGAACGCCTGTCCTGCGCGCCGAAGGCGTGTGGAAGGTCTACGGCGAAGGCGACGCCGAAGTGCGCGCGCTGCGCGGCGTGGATCTGTCCCTCTTC
Organism: Myxococcales bacterium; assembly: GCA_013298625.1. Lineage (GTDB taxonomy): Bacteria > Myxococcota_A > Polyangia > Polyangiales. Next base: position 5,790 of record JAAFIF010000109.1, on the reverse strand, counting down.
GCGGGCGAGTTCATCGTGCTGCTCGGCGCATCTGGGTCGGGAAAGTCCACGCTGTTGAACATCCTTGGGGGACTGGATGTTCCGTCGGCGGGGCGCGTGACGTATCGGGATCAGGACCTGACCGAGGCCCGCGACGATCAGCTCACGCGGTACCGCCGCGAGCACGTGGGGTTCGTGTTTCAGTTCTACAACCTCATCCCGAGCCTGACCGCGCGAGAGAACGTCGCGCTGGTGACAGAGCTCGCGGACGATCCGCTCGAGCCCGACGAGGCGCTCGCGCTGGTGGGGCTGGGGCAGAGGGCTGAGCATTTTCCCAGCGAATTGTCGGGCGGAGAGCAGCAGCGCGTCGCCATCGCCCGCGCCGTCGCGAAGCGCCCGGACCTCTTGCTCTGCGACGAGCCCACGGGCGCGCTCGACTGTGCGACGGGGAGGCTGGTCCTCACGGTGCTCGACCGGGTGAACCGCGAGCTCGGGACGACCACGGCGATCATCACGCACAACGCGCCTATCGCCGCGATGGCCCACAGGGTCGTCTCGATGGCCGACGGAACGATCACCTCGGACCGCCCCAACGCCGACCGCGCGTCGCCAGAGACCTTGCGATGGTAAGCCCCCTCGATCGCAAGCTCTTGCGCGACCTCGCCGCGCTCAAAGGGCAAGTGCTCACCATCGCGCTGGTCGTGGCGTTCGGCGTGGCCGTCTACCTCTCGTTCGGCAGCGCCCGGCACTCGCTCTTGCAGGGAACCGATGATTTCTACCGCGCCCAGCGGTTCTCCGACGTGTTCGCAGAGCTCGAGCGCGCGCCAGACTCGCTGCGACCGCGGCTCGAGCAGCTGCCCGGCGTCGCCAGGGTCGAGACGCGCACGACCGCCACAGTGCTCGTGGCCATGGCCACGATGGTCGAGCCCGCGGTGGGGCGCATTCACTCGATTCCAGACCACGGCGAGGCCGAGCTCGACGCCCCGTTCGTGCTCGAAGGCCGCATGCCCGAGGCGGGCCGCGACGACGAGGTCCTCGTCAACGACGCCTTCGCCGAGTCTCATCGACTGCACGCCGGCGACCGCATCACCGCCATCATCGGCGGAACGCAGCGCGCCCTGCGCATCACCGGCCTCGCCACGGCGCCCAACTACCTCGTCGCGATGTCCGTCGAGCTGAGCTCCATGGGCAACGAGCGCTTCGTCGCCATGTGGATGCGGCGAAGCGCGCTCGCGCCGCTCGCGAGGCTCGAGGGAGCCTTCAACGACCTGGGAGTGCGACTGCAGCGGGGAGCCTCTGCGCGCGCGACGCAAGACGCCCTCGACCGAGAGCTCGCGCGGTACGGCGCGCGGGGCGCTCGCTCGCGCGCAGAGCACCCGTCGCACCGGACGCTCTTGCAAGAGATGCAACAGCTCGAGGGCAGCGCCACCGTGCTGCCGGCGATGTTTCTCGGCGTGGCCGCGTTTTTGGTCAACGTCGTGCTCGCGCGACTCGTTCGGATGCAGCGCGGGCAGGTCGCGATGCTCAAGGCCGTCGGGTACAGCGATCGTCGCATCGCGCTGCACTACCTCGAGATGGTCGTCGTGATCGTGGCCGTGGGCGTGGTCGCAGGCACCCTGCTCGGGCGGCAGATGGCCGAGTGGTACATCGGGCTGTATCGAGAGTTTTTTCGCATTCCCAACCTGTCGGTTCGCATCGACGCGTCGCTGCTCGCGCAAGCGGCGGCGCTGAGCTTCGGCTCGGGCATCGTGGGCACCATCGCCGCTGTACGTGGCGTCGCGAAGCTCGCGCCCGCGGAGGCGATGCAGCCAGAGCCCCCCGCGAAGTACGGCGACCGCGCGCTCGACCGCGCCGCGACGCTCGGCGCCCTCGGTCCTTCCGCGCGCATGATCGCGAGGGAGCTCTCTCGCCGACCGCTGCGCCTCGCGCTCTCGTCGCTGGGTATCGCCATGGCGACGGCGATCCTGCTCGCGGGCCGCTCGATGTTCGACGCCCTCCCCGCGCTCGAGCGGCTGATCTTTCACGACATGATGCGCGAGAGCCTCGCGGTGCGGCTGACGCGCCCCGTCGCGCCGTCGGACCTCAGCGTACTGCGCACGATCCCCGGCGTTTTTCGGGTCGAAACGCAGCGGACCGTCCCGGTTCGCATGCGTCACGGCGCGCGCTCGAAGGACGCTTCGCTCGTCGGTCACCCTGCGGGAGCCGACCTTCGCAGGGTGCTCGACGCGCGCGGTCGCGAGCTGCGTCCTGTGCGCGGCGCGGTGCTGCTCACGCGGCCGCTCGGGACGATCCTGGGCGTGCGCATCGGCGATGCGATCACCGTCGAAGTGCTCGAAGGCGAGCGGCGCACGCGCTCGCTCACGGTGGGAGGATTCACGGACGAGCCCTTCGGAATCCAAGGCCACATGCAGCTCGACGACCTCTACGAAGCGCTCGGCCAGGGGCCGTCCGTCGACATGGCCCTGCTCGTGGTCGACCCGCGCGAAGAGAGCAACGTGATTCGCCGCGTGGTGCTCATGCCCGGCGTCGGCGGCGTCTCGAGCTCGCGCGCGGCGCTCGAGCGCTTTCGCTCGCAGAGCGGAAAGTCCATGGGCGCGACGGGGTTGATCTTGGTCTTGTTCGCCGGGAGCATCGCCGCGGGCGTGGTCTACAACAACGCGCGCGTGGCCCTCGCGATGCGCGAGCGCGACCTCGCTACGCTGCGCGTGCTCGGGATGTCTCGCGCGGACGTGTCTGGGATTCTGCTGGGCGAAATGGCGGTGCAGGTCGCCATCGGCATCCCGCCAGGACTGTGGCTCGGCAAGCTCTTGGCGAACGCCGCCATGAGCACGACCGACCCCGAGATGTACCGGCTGCCGCTGACGGTCGAGCCGTTTACGTACGTGTACGCCTCGGTCGTCACGGTGATCGCAGCGCTGCTCAGCGCGCTCGTCGTGCGCCGACGCATCGACCAACTGGACCTCGTCTCGGTCTTGAAGACCCGTGAGTGAAGCAACGCCATGACCACCGAGAGCAAAGAGAGCGCGCCGTCGCTCGCGAAAGACAGCGCCCAGTTCGAGAGATCGCGCGCGAAGAAGCAGCGCAAGAAGGCCATCACCACGTGGGTGCGCCGCGGCGTGTGGGCGATCGCCGCGGTCGCGACGGTCGCGGTCATCGCGCGCGCGGTGAAGCCGAAGCCGCTGACCGTGCAAGTGGGCGCGGTCACGCGCGGCGCGCTGCAAGTGACCGTCGACGAAGACGGACGCGCGCGCGTGGCGGACCGCTATCAAGTCACCGCTCCCCGCGCAGGAATGCTCTCTCGCATCACCGTTCGACCGGGCGATCGCATCGCGCGCGGCGCGGTGCTCGCGAGGCTCGAAGCGCTGCCCGAGCCGCTGTTGGGCGCCCGTGATCGAGCGGCCACCGAGGCGCGCATGCGGGCAGCGGAGGACGGCGCGCGGCAAGCGCGGGCCAACGTCGACCGCGTGCGAACGGCGCTCGAGTACGCGCGACGACGCGCCGATCGCGCGCGGGACCTGCACACGCGCGGGACGATCTCGCAGGTCGAGTTCGAGCAGAGCGAGTCCGAGCAGCGCTCGCTCGAAAGCGAGCTGAGCGCGGCGCAAGCGGCGGTGCGCGTGGCCGTTCACGAGTCCGAAGTGGCGCGGGCGGCGCTGGGGCTGCAGGGCTCGGGGCGCTCGGAGGCCGCGACGGACGTGACCGCGCCGGTGACGGGCGTCGTACTCAGAGTGCAGCAGCAGAGCGAAGGGGTGGTGACGCCCGGAGCGCTGCTCGTCGAGATCGGCGATCCGTCGGCGTTCGAAGTGGTGGTGGCGGTGTTGACCGCGGACGCGGTTCGCGTTCGCGAGGGGGCGCGGGTGGCGCTCGAGGGATGGGGCGGCGGGCACGCGCTGACAGGTCACGTGCGCAGGGTCGAGCCGTCGGCGTTTTCGCGGGTGTCTGCGCTGGGCGTCGAAGAGCAGCGCGTCAACGTGCTGGTGGACATCGACGAGCCGCGCGAGCGATGGAGCGCCCTCAGCGACGGCTACAGGGTCTCTGCGCGGATCTCTCTGTGGGAGCAGCCGAGCGTGCTGCGCGCGCCGTCGAGCGCGCTGTTTCGCCGAGCCGAGCGGTGGTCGGTCTTCGCGGTGCGCGACGGCCACGCGCGGGTGCTCGACGTCGAAGTGGGCGAGCGCGCGGGCGCGGACGTGCAGATCATTCGAGGCGTGGACGAAGGCGCGCGGCTGGTCCTGCACCCGAGCGACAAGGTCGTGGACGGCGTCGCGGTGAGCGAAGAGTGACAGTGTTGCGCAGCCGTTAACGGCAGGGTCGCAGCCGTTAACGGCAGGCGAGCGCGAACGGCGACACGGGCAGGGACCATCGATTCAGCGCGACCAACGCGCGGCCGATGGCATGGGCCCGATGTCGTGCACGCGGTATCCAGCGCGCTCGAGCATGGACGCGGCGGCGGCGCTCCGCGCTCCCGAGCGGCAGTACACGACGACGGGGCGATCACGGGGGACTTCGTTCATGCGCCCCTCGAGCTCTTGCACAGGAAGCAGCACGGCGCGGTCGAGGTGCCCCGACGCGTACTCGTCTGCAGTGCGCACATCGAGCAGCGTGGCGCCCTGATCGACCATCGCCCTGCCCTGTGCGACGCGGTCGCGCGCGGGGCTCTGCACGGCGGCGCTCGACGAGGCGCTGGGGGACGGGCGGTCGCAGCCAGCGACGGCGGCGATGAAGAGCGCTGCGAGCGCGAACGTTTCACGGCGTTGAAACATGGGCTTCTCTTTCGTTGCGTGGGAGCGTCTATGGGTGTCGAGCGCTTGGCAACGCGGCGCTGATCGTGGGCGCATCGTGAGCGACGAAGCGAGCGCTGTGCCAGCGGGTGCGCGACGGGCTGCGTGAGTTCGCGAGCGCGAAGGCGTGAGCGTGGGTGGCGATGGGGAAGCGACGGACGAGCGGACGGAGCAGAGCGCGTTCACTGCGGTGTGCGACGGTCACGCGCGAGCGACGCGGCTGGTGAAGCGAGACGCTCGCGCGCGCGTCGCGCACGGCGCTCAGCGCGCGCTCGTCGCCCGGGACCCGGTGACGGTGAGCCCTGTGAAAACACGGTTACGAAGTGAGTCGATTGACTCGCTGCGTTTCTCGGCTGCGCGTGCGGCGACTTGCTTCGCAGATTTCGGGACCGGCCTGAATTCGTCCCTCCTCCGTCCTCGCAGAGCCTCGGCCGTCGGCAAATCACGCCAGTCCCGAGGCGCGATGGCTTCGCCACTGCGATGCGCTTCGCGCGTCGGCGCTCGCTCCGTCGTTCACGAAACGCAGCCATCATCCTCCCCACCACGACGGTCACACGCTGCGCTCGTGCGCCGCCCCTCCCACGTGATGCGCAACAACGAGCCCGTTGGACGCACGGCGGCCCATGCGACGCGCGGCAGGAACACCCGTTGGACGCACGGCCAGAGGACAAGCCTCCGGCCTTTGCGCGACGCAGCGTCGCGGATCGGCCAGAGCGTTCGCCTGGCCTACGAGTGGCGCGCGGCTGGACGCTCCATCGCGCTCGCAAAGCGCGTCGATCGATCCGCGTTGGGCTGGTGGTCCATTCGTGGAACCATCGCCGCGTTCGCCTCGACGCCGGTCATGGCGGTCGACAATGCGTCACCGGTTAGGCCAGGCGAACGCTCTGGCCGATCCGCGACGCTGCGTCGCGCAAAGGCCGGAGGCTTGTCCTCTGGCCGTGCGTTCAACGGGTGTTCCTGCTGGGCGTCGCGCGACTTGTCCTCTGGCCGTGCGCCCAACGGGCTCGTTGTTGCGCATCACGTGGGCCCTCCT
>JAAFIF010000140.1 GCA_013298625.1 Myxococcales bacterium | reverse complement strand
CAACTCTGCCAGTCTATTTCCGAGCGCTTCAGCATGCTGAGCCGCCGCCCTCGCTATGCGGGGGCGGGGCGCGCGGTAGCGCGGGTGGGGGCCGCGCACCGCTCGCTCGCCGCCCGCACGATCCGCAATCACACCCGTTTCGATGGCGCAGTTCGACGAGGGGGCCGTGCCCGTCAGAGAACCTCGCGTCTCCGCAGACGCAGTCATGGGATTTCAACCCGTGACGGCGTCGATGCGCGAATAAGTTCGCTTAAGTCGCCGGGCTGCGGGTGGGTGGCATGTTGGCTGTCGGCCATGCAAAGACTGCTTTGTCACTCGGTTTTCTTTCTTCTCGCCGCGACCGCGGGCTGCGCGAGCCGCGTCGAGCCTTCGCTGTCCGACGCGGCCCTCGAGGCGTCCGCGAGCGACGCGATGGTCCTCGCGCCGCCGTTTGTCAGCGCTCCGTCCTCGACCGGTCCGTACGCGCTCTGCGGCGCTGTTGGCCTCGGAACGGTCGCGGCCGTCGAGTTTGCTCCGTCGCTCGGCGCGATCGCGGTCGGGACCTTCGCGGGGTTCGTGCGTTTCGTCGACGCGAGCGACGGGCACAACCTCGGGCTGATCTTCGCGCACAGCTACGGGCTCGCTTCGATGGCGATTTCGCCGGACCAAACGCTGCTCGCGACGGCGGGGAGCGACTTCGAGTCGCGGGACGTTCGTCTGTGGTCCGCGCGCGACGGCGCTGCGGTGCGATCGATCACGCTCGAGTCCGACCCGATCGCGGTGGCATTCGCACCCGACGGGAGCTCGCTGATCGTGACGCAGCGCAACGCGGTGAGCCGCTATCGCGTGCGCGACGGCGTGCGAGAGTGGTCGGTGGCGCAGGTCGATCGACCCATCGAAGCGAGCGCGGTCTCGCCGGACGGAAGCGCGGTGGCGTACCTCAGCGGCGCTGGGATTTCGCTGCTGCGTGCGAGCGACGGCGCGGCGTCGCCGAGCGTGAGCGATTCGTTGATGCGCAATCGGCGCGCGATCGCGTTTACCCGGGATTCGTCGAGCCTGGTGGTGGGCTATCAGCACTATTCGAGCGCGGGGTCAGAGGCCCCTGCGGTGATCGCGCGGGTGATCGACATCGCGACGAGCGCCACGCAGGTCGAGATCGAGGGGACGCGCTCGGTCAACGCGCTGAGGGTTGCGCCGTCGGGAGACGAGGTTGCGATCGCGTTCGAGCACCTGGGCTACGAGCGGTGGGCGGTCCGTGGCGACGGCGCGTGGCTGCCGCGCGGGCAACGGCGCGCGGGGCTGACGATCGGGCAAGAGAGCAGGGCGATCGCGTTCGACCGCGACGGGACGAGGCTCGTGCTCGCCAGCGCCGACGCGGTGCGAACGTTCGACGCCACGACGAGCGCTGCGCCCACGCGCACGTTCGACGCGATCGCTGTGCTGCCGGGCGCGCTCGGCTGGGGCGGCGGTGGCTCGGTCGAGCTGTCGGAGGACGGGCGCGAGCTCGTCGTGGGCACGCGGGACTCGGTCTACCTGTTCTCGACCGAGACGCAGGACGTGCTTCGTCGCTTCGACCAGACGCGGGGCGTGGGAGCGATTTCTCCGGACGGGCAGACGATCGTCACCGGCGCGAGCAGCGGGCGCGTGTCGCTGTGGCGTCGGGGCGATTGGAGCTCGCGCGAGGTTTCGACGGTCGCAGAGCTCGCGTCGCTCGCGTTCGTCGACGGCGCGCGCTTCGTGGCGGGAGGGCGCGACGCGCTCGCGCTGCACACAGTGGCGGACGGCGCCGAGCAGCGGCGGTGGGCGCTCTCGCGCAGGCAGCTGCCGACGTTCGACCTGCGATTGTCCAGGGATTCTTCGCTCATCGCGGCCTCGACGTTCGGCGGATTCGGCGGGGGCATCGACGTGTTCGACCTGCGCTCGGGCGCGACGGTCTTCAGCGTCGAGGGAAACTTTCGCAGTCGAAGCAACGGCGCGTTCTTGCGCGACGGACGGCTGTTGGTCGCGGCGGGCATCGGCGCCGCGCTCGAGCTGCACACCGGGACGGGCATGCGCAGCTTGCTCTCTGTGCCGGGCTCGCCGTTGACGACCGTCGCGCTCTCGTCGGACGAAGCGCTGCTGCTGACGTCGACGAGCAACGGGACGACGAGGATTCAGCGCGGCCTCACAGGCGAGGTCGTACAGAGCCTCGGGCGCATCGGACCGATCGCGACGTCGTTGGGAAACGTCCTGAGAATTTCCAGTGATTCTTCGCGGATCGTGCGCACCGGCGCGCAGGGGACGCTGCAGCTCTGGTGTCGTCGTTGACGGTACGAACGGGAGCGCGGCGCGGGTCAGCGTGCGCTGCGGGCGCGCGTGGCGTCGCGGAGGGAGCGCTCGAAGTCCGCGCGATCGTTGTAGGCCCGCATGTCGACGCCCACCATGCGCAGGGCGATCGATGAGGCTGCGACGCCCATCGCGATGAGCTTGGAGCGCACGAGCACGTGCGAGTCCTTCGTCGTGCCCTTGGGTGCGGCGCGGCGCCATTCGGTCAGGCGATGTCGCGCGCTCTGCTCGTAGGCCGTGAGGTCCCACCAGTCGTGAAAGAACGACATGTTGGTGACGCCGAGCTTCATCTGCTCTTCGAGGTAGGCGATGAAGTCCTTGGCCATCGCGTCGACGACCTGACCCGCCGCGACGGTCACGTAGATGCCGGCGACGGGCCGGTACACGGTGAAGACCGCGCCGTTGTGTGCGCTCGACAGGGCGGGCTTCTGACCATTGATTTCGGGGACCATCGCTCGGGTCGAGACGTTGCCTTGTTGCGCTGCGCGCGGTCAACGGGCGGTCGCGCGACGCGAAGTCGTTGGGCAACGCAACCAAGTACGCCGAGGGACTTCGGGCGAGTACGATCCGGTCGATGTTCGGGCGATCGGGTTTGCTGACGGGAGTGCTCTCGGCGATCGCGCTGAGCCAATGCGTCACGCCGGCGACGTACGTCGAGGTGTCGATCGATACGGACGCGCCAGAGGGGCGTTTGTTCGCGGTGAGCGTGCTGTCGTATCGGACCGAGGCGCCGCCGAACGCGCGGGAGCCGCTGGTGATCGAGCGCGGGCGGGGGACTGGGCAGGTGGAGTTTCCTGCGAGCTTCGGGGTGGTTCCTGCGGCGGGATCGGGGCGCGATCATCGGGTGACGCTGGTGCTCGACGCGGTGCTTCGAGGCGCGACCGCGAGCGAGCCAGACGTGCGCTTTCGGCGCACGGCGCGGTGGCAGTTCACGCGCGGCGTGCACGGGCAGGTGCGCGTGTTTCTCCCCGTGCGCTGTGGGTCGCCGGCGACGGGGTGCGCCAACGTCCCTCCGCAGGCGTGCACGGTGGCGGCGCTGTGCGAAGAGCGATCGCTCACCTGCGGAGACGATGGGCTCTGCGTGCAGCCCGAAGTGGTGGTGGTCCCTCCGTCCGACGCGGGGCTCGACGCGCGCGCGCCGGTCGTCGACAGCGGCGTCACGATGGACGCGGCTCGATCGATGGACGCCGCGATGGACAGCGCGACGGACACAGGGCGCGTGGACACCGGCGTGGTGACGGACACGGGCGTGCGAGTCGATACAGGGGTGGTGACGGACACGGGCGTGCGTGCGGACACCGGCGCGAGCAACAACGGCAGGTCGTGTTCGGGCAGCGGGACGTGCACAGGCGGCGCGTGCATCTTCGGCAACGGAGGCGGAGGCGTGTGCACTTCGTCCTGCGCTGGCCCCGGCGATTGTCCGCCATCGTGGACGTGCGTGGCGACCACGTGTCGTCCCCCGACGACCTGCACGGGCGGGTACATCTGGACCGATTGGAACGGCGACGGATCGCTGCAGCTCGCCGCCGCCCGCGAGCTCGGCGTGAGCGCCATGGGCTCGTCGTTCACCTTCGCGTGCACGCACGCGACGTCCGTGCTGCAGATGTGCGACGACCAGCTCGCGCTCGAGCTGACGGGCGCGCGCGCGTCGGTGTTGGCGGGGCTGATTCGGCCGCGGGCGTCGGCGATGATGTTGCCGACGCCGACGGTGCGCGTCGTGGCGTCGGGCCCGTCGGTGCACTTTCGCGTGGATAATTCCGGGACGGCGTTCAACCTGACGGCCGAGGCTCCGTCGTCACAGGTGGTGATCTCGGCGGCGGGGACGCGGGCGTTGAACTTCGTCGGCACGATCAACGTGGGCCAGCTGGTGATCAACGCTCCGTCGGCGCAGGTCGTGGTCATGGGGACGATCAACGGGCCCGTGACGGTCGCGGCGAGCGCTGGGTTTACCAACAGCGGGCGCATCAACGGGACGCTTCGATTGGGTGGCGCGGCGCCGATGGCGCCGGCGTGTCCGTAGACGCGCATAGCCAACGCGATGGCGAAGCTCCCCCGGTGAGTCATCGAGCTACGGGGCGAGCCGAACGTCGGCCGCGACGGTCGCGAGCGTGTCGACGCCGAGCTGGCCGTCGGCGAGGACGCACATCGCGTAGTGCGGCAGCGGCTGTGGTGCAGGACCACCGGTGACGGCTCCGTTGCGATCGAACGTTGCGCTGTGGCACGGGCAACGAAAGCCGTTGGCGGTCGGCGAGACGTCGCAGCCGTTGTGGGTGCAGAGCGAGCTCAGCGCATAGAAGCCCATCGCGTCACGGACGACGAACAAGTTGCCAACAACGAGTCGTGGCGTGGTGAGCGCGAAGGAGTCCGGCCGACCGATCGGCACGACGCCGGCAGGGCATGTTCCGTTGCTCACGGCGTCGGGCAGCGAAGCCACGTCGGGCTGCGAGGTCGAGTCGGGGTGCGATGCAGCGTCGGGTCGCGAAGTTGTGTCGTTCGAGGCCGCATCGAGAGCTGCGTCTGCGTCGCTGACATCGACCGCGTTGCCGCAGGCCGCGAGGGCGGTCGCTGCCGCGCCGAAGATGAACGCCCGGCGCGACGGCTGGATGACTGGGAGTTGAACGCGCTTCATCGAACGGCAGGATACGTGGGATTCGCCGCACGATCCGCATTCACGCCCCGTGTGTGCGTTCTCGCGCCAACGCTCCCCGCGCCGCGTCGCGAGGATCACGGGCCGGTGCGCACGAAGGACATCGCGTAGCGGACGGGGACGGGCAGACGAGGGCTGGTCACTTCGACGTGGATCATCATGCGGTTGCCCGCGGTCGGGATGAAGCGCGTGCTGCGGGCGCCAGAGTCGTTCCACATGGTTTGGACGAGCGAGGTGCCGACGACGCGTTGGGTGAGCCGGTTGCGCTCGCGGTCGAGGCCAGTGGCCGTCGACTCGGCGCCGTTGTCCGGCGAGCGCGCGACGACGGGCTGCGAGATCACCTCGATTTGCCCCGGCGGAAACGCGATCGTGATCGCAGAAAACACGGGATTTGCCTCGGTGATCCTGCTGTGCGCGATCGGCCGAAGCAGAAACATCAGCGAGTCCACCGAGCGCGACACCGCTGCGTCTCGGTTCGCCGTGTTGGGCGCGCCCGGCTGCGGAACGTACCGTCCCGCGAGCATCGCCCTCGGGTTCACCGTCGGCGCGATCACCGCGCTCGCGGCCTGCTGCTGCGCGTTCGCGACGGTGAGCGGCGCGAGCAGCATCGCTCCCGCGAAGAGCGCAGCGGCAGCGCGCAGCAAGGGTCGCAAACGGCTCTCTCTCTCTGCGCGCACAGTGGACAACGGCATTGCCGAGTTTGTCCCGAGGGCGCCTCGGCGCGCAACGGCCGTCGAGTCTGCGTTGCGTGCTGACACGCTTGGGCTGGCACGGGCGGAGGCTGTGTCAGCGGTCGTGTCAGCGGTGGTGCCAGCAGCGGGGCGGCGCAGGGCGGTCGGTCGTTGGCGTGATTGCTGGCAAATCACTGGCGAACAGGCGCTGGCGCGCGCCGTGCTGAAGGCGGTGAGCATGAAGACGAAGATCACGTTGGGCTCGATGTCTCTCTTCTTTGCGCTGGCGGCGTGCTCGCCTCCGGTGAACAACAACCCCGATGCGAGCGGCGCGGACGCTGCGAACAACGGCGACGCGAGCGCTGCGGGCATCGGGCCTGCGGGCGGAACGGTGCGGGATCCGGCAGGGTTTACGACGGTGGTGGTCCCCGCGGGCGCGCTCAGCGCGACGGTGGCGCTGACCCTCTCGCCGACGGTGGACGAGACGCCGCTGCCCGCGGGGGCGATTCGGGTGGGGCCGCAGTTCAAGCTCGATCCAGCGGGGACGAGCTTCGCGCAGCCTGCGCGATGGACGCTGCCGTACGACCCCACCGACGTCGCGACGCTAGGAAACGCGCAGGCCGAAGTGAAGGTGTGGGTTCGCTCAGCCGCGGGCTGGACGCTCACCGAGCCGGTCGAAGTGACGGGCGCGTCGGTGACGATCGAAGTGCGCGAGGCCACTGTCGCTGCTGCGGGCGTGCGCTTTCGGCCGTTGGCTCGGGCGTGCGGCGGCGCGGGGCAGCCTGCGTGCACGCCGGTGACGACGGTGTCGCCCGAGGCGATGTGCACGGGGGCGTTTTGCCAGCAGGTCATCGTGGATCCCGCGACGAACACAGGGCGGATCGCGCAGCCGGGGCACATCGCTGTGCAGGACGGAAAAGTGCATTGGTTTACGGGCGGCGTGGTTCGCCGCGTGAACCTGGCGGGCGGGACCGTCGAGACGTCGGGCAGCTCGTCGGGCGGCGCGTTCGGCGCGCTGGACATTGGCCGCTCGCTCGCGGTCGACCGCGATGGAAACGCGTGGTTGGGGCTGTTTCGCTTCTCGTTCGTCGCGGGGACGGCGACGGCGACGGCGAACGTTCCGCCGGGCTTCGGGCGCAACACGGTGGGCGATGCGAACCCGGACGGACGCGCAGAAGCGCCGGACGTGGTGCGCGCGGCGGACGGCAGCATTCACGCGTATCGCAGGCTGGTTCAGCAGGTGGGCGAGGGGTCGACGTTGGTGGTCAACGACGTGCGCATGGAGCGATGGACCTTCAACCCAGACCTCTCGGTGAGCGGCCCGGTCACGATTTCGCTGCCGGTTGGTCCGAGCGTGGCGATTCGTCCCGACCCGATGTTGCCGGGCGCGATCTGGGCGCTCGGCAGGCTGAAGCCTTCGCTCGCGCTGGGCTTGATCGCGACCAACACGGCGCCGGACGGCGCGCGGCTGCTGCACATCGACGGCGCGGGGACGGTTCTCTCGTCGCTCACGCTCCCGGTCGAAGCGAACGGCCTGTCGCAGTCGCAGACGGACAACAGCACGGGCCTGTGCGGCGCGCAGTGCTCGGTGTTGCACAGCTTCTCGCTCTCTGTGCGAGGCGCAGAGCTGATCGCTCCCACGCGGCCGGCGATCGCCAACGTGATGAGCGTTCAGCGCATCGACGGCGCGTCGCCAACGCTCGCGCGCACGTCCGTTGCGTTGCCGATGGCGATCGACCCGGTGATCGACGTCGTGCACGACTCGACCGGAGGGCTGTGGCTCTTCACTCGCTCGGCGTCGCAGCAGCAGGTGTGGCACTTCGACCGCGCGATGAATCGCTTGTCGCCCATCGGGCTCGGCGAGCGTTCGCCGTTCGCCATCGTCAGCGACGGCGGGGACGGCGTGCTGGTGCTGGTCAACGGGCCTGCGGGCAGCAACCCCACGGGCATCGTGCGCGTGCGGCGCCTGATGATGTGACCGCGGGGCTCACTCGGTGTCGGGGGCCGAGCTAGAGCGCGCGAGGATCCTTCGGAGCTGCGTGCGATGAAGGCCGAGCGAGCGGGCGGCGGCCGAGAGGTTTCCTCGGCAGCGCTCGACGGCGGCGCGGGCGTCGGCGTCGGTGACCGCGCTCGCGACGCGGCGGTCGGGGCGGGGCCGCGCAGTGGGAGCGGTGTCGATCGGCGGGTCGCCGTCGAGCTGCTCGATGTCCGGCAAGCGCAGCGGACGCGAGGGCTCGACGCTCCAGCGGTTGGCGGCTTGGGCGAGCGCGTGCAAGAGCTGTCGGACGTTGCCGGGCCAGTCGTGCAAGAGGCACTGCTCGACGAGCTCGGCGTCGAGGGCGCGCTCGCACTGCAGCGCGGCGAGGGCGCGACGGACGAGAAAGGGGATCTCTTCGCGCCGCTCGCGCAGCGGCGGAACGCGCACCGACGGAGCAGCCAGCCGGTGGTACAGGTCCGCGCGAAAGCGTCCTTCGGTGACGGCGCGCTCGAGCGGCGCGAGCGTGGCGGCGACCACGCGGAGGTCTACGGATTTGGTTTTCGTCTGGCCGAGGGGGATCACTTCTCGGGTCTCGATCGCGCGCAGGAGCTTGGCTTGCGTGCCGAGGTCGAGCTCGGCGACCTCGTCGAGAAAGAGCGTTCCGCCGTCGGCGGCTTGAAAGAAGCCTGCGGTGTCTTCGTGTGCGCCGGAGTAGACCCCGCGGCGCGCGCCGAAGAAGAGCCGCTCGGCGAGGGCGGCGGGGACGGTGGCGCAGTTGACCGCGACGAAGGGCCCCGCGCGGCCAGGGCTCGCGTCGTGAAAGGTTCGAGCGGCGAGCTCTTTTCCTGCGCCGCTCTCGCCGCGGACGAACAGCGTCGAAGAGCGCGTCGCGAGCGACTCGATCTCCTGCAGCGCGCTGCGCAGCCGCGGCCCGAGCACGAAGCCTCCGCGCTCTTCGACGGCCGATCGCTGGTAGGGACGCACGTCGTCGACGGCGATCCAGAGCGACCGTCCGCAGCGCAACGCGCGGCGCAGCGGTCGGGCGTCGCTCGAGGCCGATAGGCGCTCGCCGTCCACCCACGTTCCGTTGCGGCTGCCGAGGTCGCGCACGACGATGGCGTCCGACTCGCGCTGGACCACAGCGTGTTCGCGGGAGATCCGGTCGTCGCGCAGCCCAGCGCGAGCGAGCTCGTCGCGCCCGATGCGAAGCGGTCCTTCGCCGAGCGCGCGGGCGAGCAGCGTCGGGGCGCGGTCGCAGAAAACCAGGACAATTCCAGGCAATCGTGCCTCTGGTCGCCCTTCGCTCGACGCCTGGTCGGCCAACGTCTCGCCGAGCGTCCACGACGCGCGGGTGCTCATCGCGCACCCGGCCAGAACACGCGCCGCATCGCCCGCGGGTCCCGCGCGCCCTCGCTCGCGAAGAACTCGAGCGACTCATCGGGCGGCGCAGACGCGTCGATCGAACGAAGCGCGGCCCGCGCGCAGCGCTCGTACGCTCGCATGGACGCCGCGCCAAACGAGTCCGCCGCGCGACCGAGCGCGCGCCGCGCGATCCCGTGCTGTCCCGCGGCCATCATCGCGAGGCCCGAGAAGTACTCGAACAGCGCGCCTGCCCACGGCGCGCGCTCGGCGCGCAGCGCGGCGAGCGTGAGCGCGAGCGAGGCCTTCACCGAGGCGCGCTGGTCTCCGGCCGCGAGCGCCGCGAGCGCTGCGCGAGCGCGGAGCGCGAGGGAGTCCACGCGCATCCCCTCTGGGATCGAGGCGTCCGCGAGCGGAGTCGCGCCGAGCTTCGCGCGGACGAGGTCGTGCGCTCGCGTCGCCGCGCCACGAAACAGCTCGACCTCGACCTTCGCAACGACGAAGTCGCGCCGCTGCATGGGACCGCTCTCGTCGGCGAGCGCCGCGTGCGCTTCGTCGAGCTGCGCTGCCGCGCGCTCGGCGTCGTCGGCGAGCAGCCACGCGCAGATCGCGTGTTGCGTGCGAAAATCCAGGGCTGCGAAGCGATCCGCCCGCTGCTGCGCGCGCCACGATCGCGCCGGCGCGGCGTCGCCGAGCGCGCGAAGCTCGCCGCAGTAGTAGAGCGCCCAGAGCCGAAAATGCTCGGTCACGGTGCGATGCCAGGACCACGGCGCCGCCGGCAGGTGGATGCGCTCTGCCCGATCGAACTCGTCGAGGCCCTCGCGAAAGCGTCCGAACTGGATCGCGCTCACGCCCTTCGCGCGGTGCTCTGCTGCGCGCAGCGATCGCCGCTCGACGTCGCATCGCGTGCGGGTGCGCAGCGCTTCGTACAGCGCGCTGACCCGCTCGATGCACCGCGCAGCGGCGGCGGCCCGGGGCGCGCCGATCGCGCCGTCGAACATCGCCTGCATCTCGAGCGCGGCGATCAAGGCGCGCTCGTCGCCGACGCGTTCGGCGAGCGCGATGTTCTCTCGGTGCGCCGCGGCTGCGCGGAGCGGGTCGATCATCCCGATCCCAGCGACGTAGACGAGCCCTGCTTCGAGCCGCGCGCGCGCGTCGACGCCGCCTTGCACGCGAGAGAGCCGATGGGCGGCGTTTGCGAGCGCCGAGCGCGCGGAGGTCGGCAGGGGCGCGCCGCACTCATCGGCGACGTCGCTGAGCAGCGCGGTTCCCTCTCGGTATCGACCGGCGATCAGGCGCTGTTCGGCGCAGCGGATGCGCATCGCGCGCGCCCTCTCGGGCTCGATGGCGAGCGCCGCGGCGCGCCCGTAGGCGTCGCCTGCCGCTGACGCGTGGCCGCTGGCCGCGTCGAGGGCGGCGGCGTGCTCTTCGAGCGTCGAGCGCTCGGCCCGGTCGTCTGCGAGGCGGGCGGCTTCTCGGGCGCACGCTCTGGCTTCGACGAAGCGGCCCTCTGCGCTGCGGGCTGCTGCCACGCGCTCGAACTCGCGCCGAGCGCTCGAACGATGGCCACGCGCTGCGAGCACCCGCGCGAGGGCGAGCGGATCAGCGCCGCTCGAGAGCGAGCGCAGCAGGCGGGCCTCGGTCCACCGTCGCTCGGGGCGATCGAGCAGCGGGCGAGCGAGCGCGCTGTACGCGAGCGAGAGCGCTCCTTCGTCGTCCTGCGCGGCCGCGGACCGCACGACGAGCCCCTCGAGCTGCAGCGCGCGAACGGCAGCGCGGTAGCCCCTCGGCCGCGCGAGGGCGGCGCACAGGGCGGTGGTCGCGAGCGGACCGCGGGCGCACGCGAGCAACGAGAGCACCTCGCGTTCGAGCGGCGTTCGGCGGGCGACGGTGGTTGCGGGATCGATGCGGGGCTCGTCGGGCAGCGTGCGTTCGACGAAGCGGATGGACGGCGCCGAGGCGAGGGCGGCTCGCAGCGGCTCGAGGGGCTCGAGGCACGGGTGGGCGGCGAAGAACCAGCGGGTGTGGGCGCGCGTTCGAAGCGCGAGCTGGCCGAGGATCGAGGTCGATTCGACGTCGGCTTCGTGGGCTTCGCTGACGACGAAGGCCAAGGGTGCTCTTCGGCCGATGCGATCGACGAGCGCGGCGAGGGCGATGACGGCGCGCGAGAGCGCCGGCGGGTCCTCGACGGCGCGCATGACGAGCGCGTCGACCGCGTCGATCAGGGCGTCGTCGCGCTCGATGGCGACGCAGCCGCGCGCGACGCGATCGAGCAGCGCGTAGCGGACGCGGGCGTTGTGGTCGCAGCGGGCGTGGACGACGAGCGATCCGTCGCGCTCGAGCTGGGTGGCGATCGCGGCGGCCGAGGCGCTTCGAGCGTGCGGAGATTCGCTGGTGAACAGCGTGGCGCACAGGCCTCGGCCGTCGGGTGTCTTGAGGTCGGGGGTGGGGCGACGAGGCGGGCCGGGGTCGACGACGAGCTGGCTGTCGGGGGCGATCGCGACGAGGGATCGCAGCGTTCGACGGACGTGATCGAGCGAGGGGCGCGCGGCGGGATCGCGCTCGAGCAGGGCGGCGCAGAGCTCGTCGAGCGCTGGTGCGACGGCCCCGTCGCCGATCGTGGCGCGCAGCGACGGGGCGCGCTCGTAGCGCTTCTGCGCGAGGATTTGGGGGGCGCTGCCGCCGAACGGCCAGCGCTTCGCGAGCGCTTCGAAGAGCATCACGCCGATGGCGTAGCGGTCTGCGGCGGCGGTAGGGCTGGCGTGCTCGAGCAGCTCGGGGCTCAGGTACGCGGGGGTTCCGGCGAGGGTGAACGAGGCGTCTTCGTGCTGGTGAGCGAGGCCGAGGTCGACGATCACGACGCGCTCGGTGCCGCGCTCGAGCAGGACGTTGGAGGGCTTGAGGTCCAAGTGCAGCACGCCGCGCGCGTGGAGCGCTTCGAGGCCGTCGCACAGCTCGATGAATCGGCGCGCGATCGCGGCGAGCCCGGGCGCGTCGAGCGCGGGGCGAGCTGGGCGTGCGTCTGCGATGCGCTGCGGTCGATGCTGCGCTGTCGCGAGGTTGGCCAGCGTCGCGCGGGTGCCGGTCTGCGTCGCGTGCGTGGGGCTGTCGTCTCGCTGCGCTTGGGCGCTCGGTCGCTTCGGCGCGGCTGTGCTGCGGGCATGGCCGCGGCGTTGGTCATCGCGGGGGTCTTCGAGGAGCGGGCGCCCGTCGATCGGCTCCATGACGAGGAGCCATGGGTCTCGTCGCGCGTCGAGCTCGTAGAGGCTTACGAGGTTGCGGTGCGCGATGGAGGCGATGGCGTCGAACTCTGCGCGCATCCGACGGAGGGCGCGCTGGCTTTGCCGCCGAAGGAGTTTGACGGCGATGTCGTCGCCGGTTCGGCGGTCGCGGGCGAGGACGACGAGTCCGTTTGCACCGCGGCCGAGGATCGATCGGGCGGCGTATCGCTCGTCTCCGCTCCAGCCATGAAGCGCTTCGTGTTGTGTGCTCACCGTTCGTTCAGCAGAGCACGCGTCGCTGCGCGCTGCGGCGTACGACCAGCGATATGTGCGCGATGCGACTGTAAACGCGCGGCGCATAGTCGAACGTCGCCGCGCGATCGTGTGGATATTGGGCGAGGTTCTGCGATGCATGGCGCGCGCGACGCACGCTGCGTTCGCCGAGCCTCGCTCACGGCACGGCGAGCGAGACCGCGGCGGCGAAGGTCATCGTGCGGTCTGCGCGTCGGCGGGCTTCGCTGAGCAAGAGGCGGCGATCGCGGGCGACGAGGGCGTCGTGCGCGAGCGTTGCGTCGACGGTGATGCGCACGGGCTGATCGAGCGGGACGATTTCGTCCGCGAGAAACACGGTCAATCGCGCGACGTTGGCGGTGGCGATGGTGATCTCGCGTCCGTCGGTCTGGGCGTCGATGCGCGCGGGCAGGGCGTTGTCGCGGCGGGCTTCGATCGCCACCCAGTACAGCGAGTCGCGGAGGAGCTGATGAAAGTACACGCCGCCCGCGGTGATGGACGAGCTGTGGGGGCGCAGGTTGTACGTGACTCGTCGAGGGTACGATTCTCGCGGTCGCGACAGTCCCCACTGGACGGACGATCGCCAGGGCTCGGGTTCGATGGTGTGTCCGACGCCGGGCGGCTCGGCGTAGCGGGCGTCGAGGCCGAGGCTCGAGAAGCAAGCGGCGCAGCCCTGGTTGAAGGCGACCGCGATGGCGAGGTCGGCGCCGCCGATGGTGTGGAGCGTGCGCGCGTCGCGGAGGTTCTCTGCGTGGGGGCAGCAATAGCTCTGGTGCCGCGCGACGTCGGTGCTGTTGACGATGGCGCCGATCGAGCCGGCGACGGGGAGCACCGCGCACCACGGCTCGGGGTAGGCGACGCCGGTGCTGAAGGCGCCTCGACCGCCCATCGAGAATCCCGAGAGCGCGACGCGCGCGTCGTCGATGCGCCACTGTCGCTTGATGGCTCGCAGCGCAGAGAGCGCTTGCGACATGCAGCGTTCGCTGCCGGACCAGTCGCAGAGGGGCTCGCTGGTCGGGGCGGCGAGGATCGCGCCGAGCTGGTCGGCGGTCGCGCGAAACGCGGGGTCAGCGACGACGGCGTCTCCGCTGCCTCCGGCCCAGTGCAAAAAGAGGACGAGCGGCGCCGGGGTGTCGGGCGTCCTCGCGACCGCGGGTGGAACGTAGCTGAACCACGAGCTCTCGATGCCTGTGAAGGGGTTGGTCCAGCGCCACGCGCGCGCGCCCTCGGGGCGCGGGGCTCGCCCGGCGGGGGCTCGCCGAACGGCGTCGAGCGTCGCTGCGAACGAGCGGTCGCGGTAGCGCGTGTCGAGCTGATCGAGCAGCGTCGCGGCGTTCTGTTCGTTCGAGAGAAACGCGTCGACCTCTTGTTCGAACGACGACGGGCTCTCGGCTTCGTCGAGCGCGTCGGGCGAGGCCGCGTCGAGCGCGTCCGCGTCGGGGCCTGCTGCGTCATCGAAGCGCGCGCTGCCGTCGGCTTCGTCGCGAGCGTCGGCGTCGAGCGGTGAGCTCGCGCGCTGGCAGCCCGCGGCGAGCAGCGCGACCGCGAGCGCGATGCGGGCTGGCCGCGGCGTCGCGAGCGCGCGGTCGCGCGAGCGAGTTGTCATGGTGTGCGCGATGGTAGCGCCGCGGTGCTCTGCGGCGTCGACCTTTGTCGACCGGCAGCCCGCCTTCGAACGATCTGCGTGCAGAGCTTGCGTCTCGTCGCGCAGCTCGCTGTGCTGCTGAAGCCTCCTCTTAACCTGCGGCTGCCGGGACCGATTTGTGTCAGCGCGAGCCGCGCTCGGCGACGCGACGCGCGGCTCTTGTTCGCCAGATGCTCGTGGGCTATGTAGCAATACAAGCTCACGGAGGGTGCCTCTCGATGGCAACGATTCTGATCGTCGATGACGCTGTGGAGAACCTGACGGTGTTGAGCGAGCTGTTGATGCCGCTCTACCAGGTGCGCGCTGTGACGACGGGCGAGCGAGCGCTGCGCGCGGCGCTGTCGACGCCGCGGCCCGACCTGATTCTGCTGGACGTGATGATGCCGGGGATGGACGGGCACGAGGTGCTGCGTCGGCTGAAGGGCGACCCGCAGACGGCGAGCATTCCGGTGCTGTTCGTGACGGCGATGGACGGCAGCTCGGACGAAGAGCACGGGCTGGAGCTCGGCGCGGTGGACTACATCACCAAGCCGATCAAGGCGGCGATCACGTTGGCGCGGGTTCGAGCGCAGCTCGAGTTGAAGTCGGCGCGGGACTGGCTGACCGATCGCAACGCGGTGCTCGAGGCTGAAGTGCGCAAGCGATTGCGGGAGGTGCAGAGCACGCAGGACATCGCGATTCGCGCGGTGAGCCACCTCGCGGAGATCCGCGACCCCGAGACGGGCAACCACTTGCGGCGGACGCAGGCGTACGTGCGGCTGCTGTGCGACGAGCTGCGCGGGGACCTGCGGTTCGAGTCGCAGCTCACGTCGGAGGCGATCGAGCTGCTCGCGAAGTCCGCGCCGCTGCACGACATCGGCAAGGTGGGGATCCCGGACTCGATTCTGCTCAAGCCGGGCAAGCTGAGCGAGAGCGAGTGGGAGATCATGCAGACGCACAGCATGCTGGGGTGGCACGCGCTCGCGTTGGTCGAGGCGGACGAGGCGACGAGCGTGTCGTTCTTGGCGTTCGCGAAGGAGATCGCGCGGCACCACCACGAGAAGTGGGACGGGACAGGGTATCCAGATCGGCTCGCGGGCGAGGCGATTCCGCTGCCCGCGCGGCTGATGGCGCTCGCCGACGTGTTCGACGCGCTGACCTCGCGCCGGCCGTACAAAGAGCCGTTCTCCGTCGATCGCGCGACGGAGATCATCGTGCAGGGCCGAGCGCAGCACTTCGACCCCGCGGTGGTGGACGCGTTCGTGCGGCGCCGCGCGGCGTTTGTCGAGGTGAGCGAGCGATACAAAGACAGCGCGGCGTCGGTCGAAGCGCAGTCGAGCGCGATGCATCAGCTGCTCTCGAAGCGCGGCGCGTCGTGGTGATCTCGGACGTCGGCCTTTCTGCGGAGCTCACGCTGGGCGACATCATGACCAGCAGCGTCGATGTCGCATCGCTCGACGAATCGCTGGGCTCGATCGCCGCGCGGCTCGCTGCGCAACAGCACTCGTGCGTGGTGATCGTGGACGGCGAGCGCCCTGCAGGGATCATCACCGAGCGCGACGTGATTCGGCTCACCGCGCGTCGCGTCGACAGGGCCACGCCCGCGCGCGAAGTGATGGCGTCTCCGCTGATCGCGGGAAACAGCGAGTGGACCTTCTCTGCAGCGGCCCGGCTGATGAGCGAGCGCGGAGTGCGGCACCTCGTCGTCGTGGACGACGCGCAGCGGCTCGTGGGGCTCGCGACAGAGTCCGACCTTCGCGTCCACCTGTCGAGGGCGGCGCTTCGGTCGCTCGACGACGTGCGAAGCGTGATGGATCGTCAGGTGCCGCGCATCGAGAGCAGCGCGCCGGTCTCCGAAGCGATCGAGCTGCTCGCGCGCGACAACGCGACGTTTGTCATCGCCGAAGAGGGCGGGCGCCCGGTGGGCGTGATCACCGAGCGCGACGTGGTGCGCATCGCAGCCGAGATCGTCGATGACCGTGCGCTGCACGCAACAGCGCTTCGGGGGTTCGTGCGCAGCCCGATCGCGTTGGTGCCCGAGCACACGCCGCTCTCTCAGGTCTCGATGCTGATGTCTTCGCGAAGGGTGCACCACGTCGGCGTGGTGAGCGCGGCGGGGACGCTCGTGGGGGTCGTCTCGCAGCACGCGCTCGTCGAGCGGGTGCAGACGCTGCTCGCGCTCGAGCACGAGGCGCGCGTGCGCAGCGAGGCGGATCACAAGCTCGCGGTGCGGCACAAGCTGCTCTTCGAGCAAGCGAGCGAGTTCATTCATGTGCTCGGCGAAGACCGCTCGTTGATCGCGGCGAACGCGAGCTTCGCGGCGGCGCTGGGGCGCTCGAGGGACGAGCTCGCGGGGCTGTCGCTCGGCGACTGGGATCACGAGGCGCTGCCCGACGGCGCGCTGGGTGCGTGGCGCGACGGCGAGCAGCGCGCGCCCGAGACCATCGAGCGACGCTGGACGCGCAAGGACGGCAGCGAGCTCGAGGTCGAGCTGGTCGTCAACGCGACAGAGTGGGACGGGCGGCCGGCGCTGTTTTGCGCTGGGCGCGACGTGACGAACCGAAAGCGCTCCGAGCGCGAGCTGCAGCTCATGCAGGCGGCGATCGAGCAGACCGCGGAGGGGATCGCGCTCGCAGACACGGCGGGGCTGCTTCTGTTCGTCAACCGCGCGTGGGCGCAGATGCACGGCTGGGAGCAGCGCGAGCTCGTCGGCCAGCCGATGAGCGTGTGTCACACGGACGAGCAGTGGCGAGACGAGCTGGCTCCGGCGATCGAGGTGCTTC